>CAVUKP010000011.1:0-17225 GCA_963742135.1 uncultured Thermoleophilia bacterium
TGTCGGCCGACGAGTCGGGCAACCCGATCGTGCGCCTCACGGGCTCGATCGTCCTTCTTGCCGCCGTTGCGACCCCGCTGTTGCTCACCTCGGTCTGGTGCCGCCGAGCGGAACCGTGAGCCCCGCCCACCTTCGTATCGCGGCGGTTGCGATCGTCGCCGTTCCGCTCTTCGCCTATCCCGTCGTCGTCGGCGCAGACGGCGCACCGTTCCCGTCCATCGAGGATTGCGTCCGAGTCGCGCCGGAGGACACGACCGAGCCACTCGACCTGGTGTTCGGCCGCTTCGACACGCCTGCCGCTGCGGATGCCCTGCTCGCGAGGGTTCGTGGGGTGGGGTACGTCGACGCCGAGGTGCGTCCCGACGCGTGCGGCCGCTGGAGGGTGCTCTACGACGGGATCACCTCGTACGGCCAGGGTGCAAGCTCGCGCGACGAGGCTCGCGGCGCCGGGTTGGAGGCGGAGGTCGAAATCCAACCGCCCGGCTGACGCCTACGATGCCGCGGCATGGCGACGATCGCCCTCGACCGTCCGCGCGCCGTCGCGGAGCGCGCGCCCTTCCTCGAGAGCCTTTTCCTCGCGACGGTCTTCTCGGTCACGTTCGCGAAGCTCCAGTGGGAGGTCGCCGGGACGCTGTCGCTCTCGGACGTCGTGACCGGGCTCTTCCTGCTCGCGTTCCTCGTCTACCGCGTCGAGCGCTTCGACGCCCGCCTCGAGCGTGCGGCGGTCATCACCCTCGCGTTCTTCGTCGCGTTCCTGCTCGTCTACCTGATCGGGTGGTTCAACCTCGAGACGGCGCAGTCGCTCGCGCAGTGGGCGAAGGGGATGGTGAAGTTCCTCCTGCACTTCCTGTTCCTCGTCGCCGGCATCTCGCTGATCGCGCGCCGCGGCGTGCAGTTCTACTGGCTCACGCTCGGCGCGTTCGTCGGCGGAGTGGCGGCCAACGCCGCGTACGGCGTCGCCCAGCTCGCCGTCGCGGAGGGCACGGGCCGAAACCTCGACGCCGGCTGGCTCCAGCCGCTCACCGGCGGTGCGAGCAAGATCAACATCTACGGCGCGATCGAGGGCCAGAACGTCTTCCGCATCAACGCCCTCACGGGCGACCCGAACCATCTCGGGATCGAGCTCGCGGCGGTGCTCGTGCTGATGCTGCCGATCTACCTGCGGCTCGAGCGAGGACATCGCTACCGGACCCCACTCGCCTTGCTCCTCGGCTTTCTCTTCGTGGTCGAGCTCGCGACCCTCTCCCGCAGCGGGATGCTCGGCCTCGGCTGCGGCTTCCTCGTGCTGCTGATCCCTTATCGCAGGCACTTCCTGACGGCACGGTTCCTCGTGCCGCTCGGGGTCGTCATGGCGGGTCTCGTCGTCTTCCTCGCGCGGAGAGCCGCGTTCTTCGAGCAGGTCATCACCTCGCGACTGTCGACGGAGGGGCGCGGCTCGTCGACGCATTTCCTCGTCTACGACTTCATCCCCGACGTGCTCGCGCAGCACCCGCTGTTCGGGCTCGGAGTCAACACGTTCTCCGTGTACTACGGTTCCAGACGGGGAAGACGAACTTCGGGCCGCACTCGTTCTACGTCGCCTCGTTCGTCGAGACGGGCCTCGTCGGGACGCTCGTGTTCGCGGCGTTCCTCGTCTACCTGTTTCGCCGGGCCGGCGCGACGCGGCACATCGGTCGCGCGCTCGCGGCGATCCGCGATCCGCTCTCGGCGCACGTCTGGCCGCTCGGATGGGGCCTCACCGCGGCGCTCGTCTCCACGATGGCCTCGAACGTCTTCTACCTGACGATGTCCTTCTACTACTTCTACGTCATCGCCCTGCTCGCGATCGCGGCGCCCGCCGTGTTCGCACGGCGCCTCGACAGGACGTGAAGGTCTGCGTCCTGACGACGTCGTACCCGCGAGACGCGGACGACGTCGCCGGGACGTTCGTGCGCGACGGCGTGGAGGCGCTACGGGCAGCCGGGGCCGAGGTGCGCGTCGTCTCGCCTGCGAGCTTCCGTCACTTCGGGATCGCCTACGGGGACGGCATCCTCAACAACCTGCGAGCCGCGCCGTGGAAGACGCTCGGGCTGCCGCTCTTCCTCCTCTCGTTCGCGCGTGCGGCGCGGAGGGCTGCGCGCGGCGCGGACGTCGTCCACGCGCACTGGCTTCCGAGCGTGGTTCCCGCGATGGCGACGGGGAAGCCGGTCGTGCTCCAGCTCTGGGGGTCCGATGCGGCGCTTGCGACGCGCGCCCGACCCTTCGCGCGATGGCTCGTCCGCCGCGCGCGAGTCGTGATCTGCGCCTCGACGGCGCTCGCGGACGATGCACGCGCGCTCGGGGCGCGGGACGTCCGCGTCATCCCGCAGGGCGTGAGGACTCCGGACTCCGTGCGCGAGGCCGACGAGCCGCCCCACATCCTCTACGTCGGCCGCCTGTCCGAGGAGAAGGGCGTGCGGGAGCTCGCCGAGGCGGCCGAGGGGCTGCCCCTCGTCGTCGTGGGCGAAGGGCCGCTCCGCCCGCTGCTTCCGCAGGCGACCGGCTTCCTTCCCCCGACCGAGGTCGGCGCCTACTACCAGCGGGCGTCGATCGTCGTCGTCCCGTCGCGGCGCGAGGGTTACGGCATGGTCGCCCGCGAGGCGATGGCCCACGGCCGTCCGGTCGTAGCGACGGGAGTCGGCGGTCTGCTCGACGCGGTGGAGGACGGCGTGACCGGCCTGCTCGTGCCTCCGCGCGACTCGGCCGCGCTCCGCGCCGCGCTCGAGTGCCTCCTCGGCAACGCGGCGCTGCGCCGCTCGCTGGGGCGGCTGCGCGCGAGCGCGTCGTCAGGACCGCGTCGCCGACGACGGCGGCGGAGCGGCTCCTCGAGGCGTATAGCGCGAGCTCAGTCGGCCCTGCAGCGGAGGAGCGTGCGTAGCACGCGCAGCCCGTCGAGGGACGTGAGCTTCTTGCCCTCCTCGCGTGAGCGCGCGGCGTACGAGATCGGGACTTCGTAGATTCGCTCCCCCGAGCGGAGCACCCGGGCGGCGATCTCCGGCTCGATCGAGAAACCCCGCTCCCGGAGGCGCAGCGAGCGGAAGAGCTCGGTCGACATGGCCTTGTGGCACGTCATTACATCGGAGATCCAGCAGTTGTAGATCACATTTGTCGCGAACGTCACGCCCTTGTTCCCCATCACGTACCAGAAGCTGTACGCGGAGTGGCTTGACCAGGAGCGCGTGCCGAAGACGACGTTGGCATCGCCGGAGAGGAGCGGCTCGAGCAGCGGGCCGAGGTCCGACGCGCGGTACTCGAGGTCGGCATCGAGGACGGCGGCCCAGGTGCCGGTCGCGTGCTGGAGGGCGGTCTGCAGCGCGGCGCCCTTTCCCCGGTTCCGCTCGTGCAGGACGAGCGTCACGTTCTCCGGCAGCTCGCGAGCCTGGAGCAGCTCGCGCGTCCCGTCCCTCGAGCCGTCGTCGACGAGCACGAGCTGGCGCGACGCCACCGGCAGCTCGGCCGTCAGCGCGTCGTCGACCGCGCGCTCGACCGTCGCGAGCTCGTTGTAGACGGGCATCAGGATCGAGAGCGACGACGCCACCGGCGCCACCCTATCCGCGGTCTCGGAACGCACCCGCTCTGTGTCGGCACGTGCGCCCGCGAACCTGAGGGGTACGATCGCGCGGTGCGCGAGCTCGAGATCGACGGCCGCAGGATCGCCGACGACACGCCCTGCTTCGTCATCGCCGAGATCGGCCACAACCACCAGGGCTCGGTCGAGAAGGCGCAGGAGCTGTTCGTGCTCGCGAAGCAGGCAGGCGTGGACGCGGTCAAGCTCCAGAAGCGGGACAACCGGCGCCTGTTCACCCGCGCGCTCTACGACAGCGCCTACGACAACGAGAACAGCTTCGGCCCGACATACGGCGCCCACCGCGAGGCGCTCGAGCTCGATGGCGGCGCGTTTGTCGAGCTGCAGGCGTGCGCCCGCGAGCTCGGCCTCGTGTTCTTCGCGACGGCCTTCGACGAGGCGAGCGCCGACCTTCTCTCCGAGCTCGACGTTCCCGCCTACAAGATCGCGTCCGGCGACCTCCGCAACACGCCGCTCCTGCGCCGTGTCGCCGCGATCGGCAAGCCGCTGATCGTCTCCACCGGCGGCGCGACGATCGAGGACGTCGATCGCGCGGTGGAGACCGTGACGGCCATCAACCCGCACCTCTGCCTGCTGCAATGCACCGCCTCCTACCCGGCCCCCGTCGAAGAGCTCGAGCTCGGCGTCATCGCCACGTACCGCGAGCGCTACCCGGAGCTCGTGGTTGGTCTGTCCGACCACCAGGACGGCATCGCGATGGCACCCGTCGCGTACATGCTCGGCGCACGCGTGATCGAGAAGCACTTCACGGCGAGCCACGCGGCGAAGGGCACCGATCACGCGTTCTCCCTCATGCCGGAGGGGATGCGGAAGCTCGTCCGCGATCTCCACCGTGTCCCCGCCGCGATCGGGGACGGCGTCAAGCGGCCGCTCCCCAGCGAGGAGGCGCCGCTCCGGAAGATGGGAAAGCAGCTCGTCGCGGCGCGTCCGCTTCCCGTCGGGTCACGTGCTCGCCGAGGGCGATCTCGTCGCAAAGTCGCCGGCGGAAGGCGGCCTGCCGCCGTACCGGCTCGACGACCTCCTCGGCACGAGGCTCCGGCGTGCTCTCCGCGAGGACGAGCCGGTGCTCACGACCGACGTCGCGACCGTGGATGCCCTTGCGGAGGCGTCGTCGACGGCGACGTGAGCGACCCGCTCTTCGACCTCGTCGGCAGGGTCGCCGTGGTGACCGGCGGCATCGGGCAGCTCGGCGCAGAGCTGTCCGTGTCGCTCGCGTCGAGGGGAATGCGGGTGGCGATTCTCGACCTCGAGACCGCGCCTCGCGGAGGGACGCCGGGCCTGGCGACTGCGCTTGAGGAAGGCACGGTTCGGGCGCACGCGTGCGACGTGACCGACCGGGCCAACATCGAGGCCGCGCTCGCGCTGGTCGGAGGGCGACTGGGCCGTTCCCGACCTGCTGGTCAACGCCGCCGCGATCGACGCGCCGCCCGACGCGCCGGCGGCGGAGGTCGGCCCGTTCGAGGACGTTCCGGTCGAGTCGCTCGAGCGGGTCGTCCACGTGAACGTGCTCGGGGTCGTCGTCCCGTGCCAGGTGATCGGCGGAGCGATGGCGCGGGCCGGCCGGGGCTCGATCGTCAACGTCGGGTCGGTCTACGGGCTCCTTTCCCCCGACCAGGGCCTGTACGACTTCCGCCGGGAGGCGGGCGAGGCGTTCTACAAGCCGGTCGCGTACTCGGTCTCGAAGTCGGCGCTCGTCAACCTCACGCGCTACCTCGCCACCTACTGGGGGCGGCGCGGCGTGCGGGTCAATACGCTCACGCCGCACGGGATCGAGAACGGGCAGCCCGCGCCCTTCGTCGAGGCGTTCGCGGCGCGCTCGCCGCTCGGCCGCCTGATGGACGTCTCCGAGGCGGTCGGCGCCGTCGTGTTTCTCGCCTCGGACGCGTCGTCCTACGTCACCGGGGCGAACCTCGTGGTCGACGGCGGCTGGTCGGCCTGGTGATCCCGGCGGAGGTGCCGAACCTCGTCGCCGGCGAGGAGCGGCCGCCCGCGAGCGGAGCCTGGATCGACAAGACGCGCCCCGCGGACGGCGCCGAGCTGTGCCGCGTCGCGCGCTCCGGGTCGGCCGACGCGGACGCTGCGGTGGCCGCCGCTCGCGAAGCGCAGGTGGAGTGGGGCGAGCGCACGGCCGTCGAGCGCGGTGACGTCGTACGGGCGATCGCCGAGCTGCTGCGCGAGCGGCGCGAGGAGGCGAGTGAGCTCGTCGCAGCCGAGACGGGGAAGGAGATCGAGCTGGCCCGCGGCGAGACCGATGCGGCCGTCGAGATGGGCTTCTTCGTCGCGGGCGAGGGCCGGCGGTCGTACGGGCGGACGACGACGGCGTCGATGCCGCATCGAACCGTGCTGACCCTGCGACGGCCGGTCGGCGTCGCGGCCCTCCTGATCTCGTTCAACACGCCGCTGCCGAACGTCGCCTGGAAGGCGTTCCCGTCGATCTTCTGCGGCAACGGCTCGGTGCTGAAGCCCTCGGAGCACACGCCCGTGTCGGCATGGTGGCTCGGTCGGCTCTGCCTCGAGGCCGGACTGCCACCGGGCGTGCTGAACGTCGTCCAGGGGCTCGGGCCGGAGGCGGGGATGCCGCTCGTCGAGGACCCGCGCGTCGATCTCGTCTCGTTCACCGGCTCGGCCGCCACCGGCCGGCGGATCGCCGAGGCAGCCGGACGCCGTCTCGCGAAGACCGTGATGGAGCTGGGTGGGAAGAACGCGCTCGTCGTCTGCGACGACGCCGACCTCGACCGCGCCGTCGAGTGGACGCTCGCGTCGGCCTTCTCGAACGCCGGCCAGCGGTGCGCGGCGGCGAGCCGGATCGTCGTGTTCGACGCCGTCTACGACGACTTCCGCGAGCGCCTCGCGCGCGCGACGTGGGCGCTCGGCGACATCGGGCCCGTCATCTCCGAGGCTGCCATGGACAGGATCCTGGCTGCGGTCGAAGCGGCGTGCGCCGGCGGCGCGGTCGTGCTCGCGGGCGGCATGCGAGTCGGTGAGCAAGGCTTTCACGTGGCGCCCACGCTCGTCGAGGGTGTCGCGCCGGACGCGCCGCTCTCCTGCGAGGAGCTGTTCGGACCCGTCGCAGCGCTCTACCGGGTCGCGGCGTTCGACGAGGCGGTCGCGCTCGCCAACGACTCGCCCTACGGCCTCACCGCGGCGATCCATACCGCGAGCGTCCACCGCGCGATGCGGTTCGCCGAGCGGGTCGCCGCCGGCGTCGTCGTCGTCAACGCCGGGACGCACGGCAGCGAGTCGCACATGGGCTTCGGCGGTGTCAAGCAGTCGGGGACAGGGTGGAAGGAGGCCGGCCTCGAGTCGCTCGACGTGTACTCGGAGACGCGGTACGTGAACCTGGTCGTCGACCCCACGCGCACGTGACGCGGCCGGTCGCCGTGCTCGGCATCGGTGGCGTCGGCGGCATGCTGGCCGTACGCACGGGCGCCCTCTGTGTGGGAACGGAGCGGACCGTCGCAGCGATCCGCGGCTCGGGTCTCACGCTCGTTCACGGTGAGACGACGACGGTGGCACACCCCGAGGCCGTCGAGCGGCTCGAGACGCCCGTCGGGCTGCTCGTGGTGGCCGTCAAGGCCCACGACCTCGACGACGCCCTCGACCGGATCGCGCCGGACGCGCTCGCCGGAGCCGTCGTGCTCCCGCTGCTGAACGGTCTCGACCACGTCGAGGCGATCCGGGCGCGGTTCGAAGCTCGTGGTGATTCACCAGAATCTCGTCCTGCCGTCCTCGCCGGGAGCATCGGCCGGCTGGAGGCCTTCTCGTCCGAGCCGGGAGTCGTCGTCCAGCGCTCGTCCGGGAACGCCGTCGTCAACGCCGCGTCGCGCGAGCTCGACCAACCGGCGCTCGACGCGGCGCTCGAGCCGCTCCGCGTCCCCGGGATCGACGTCGTCCTCGGCGACGACGAGCGTGCCATCCTCTGGGAGAAGGCGGCCCGGCTCGCGGTGCTGGCGGCTGCGACGGTGGCGAGCGGCCTCGCTGTGGGGCCGCTTCGTGGCAATGAGACATGGCGCGCTCGCCTCGTGGAGGCGCTCGGCGAGGCCTGCGCGGTCGCGGCCGCCGACGGCGTCACGCTCGACGCGGCCGCCCAATGGGCGATCATCGAGGCCATGCCCGACGACCTCACCACGTCCGCAGCGCGCGACGCCGCGTCGGGTGGCGCGACGGAGCTCGACGCGATCACGGGGTCCGTCGTCCGCGCGGGCGCGAGGCTCGGCGTGCCGACGCCGACGCTCGCATCGCTCCTCGAGGAGGCGGGATGCTGACCGCGATAGCGCTGATCGGCGCACGCGCAGGCTCCGAGCGCGTGCCCGGGAAGAACGTCCGCCGCCTCGCGGGACACCCGCTGCTCGCGTACGCGATCGAGACGGCACGGCAGTCGGAGGTCTTCGACCGCATCGTCGTGTCGACCGACAGTGAGCGGGTCGCGCAGGTCGCCCGGTGGTACGGCGCCGACGTCCCGTTCCTCCGGCCGGACGAGTACTCGACGTCGACGTCGCCGGACATCGAGTGGATCGCGTGGACGCTGCCGCAGCTCGAGGAGCGCTACGACCTGTTCGCGATCGTGCGCGCGACGAACCCGTTCCGGGGGCCGGACGTCATCCGACGGGGACTCGAGCAGCTGCTCGCGACGCCCGAGGCCGACTCGATCCGCGCGGTCGAGCGGGTCAAGCAGCATCCGGGGAAGATGTGGGTCGTCGACGAGGTCGACCGCCTGATGCGGCCGCTGCTCGACCAATCGCATCTCGACGTGGCGTGGCACGCCGGCCAGTACCAGGCGCTCCCGCCCGTCTACGTCCAGAACAGCGCGCTCGAGATCGCGTGGACGCGCGTCGTCGAGGCGACGGGCACGCGCGAGGGACGGGTGCTCGCGCCGTTCTTCACCGAGGGCTACGAGGGCCTCAACATCGACGAGGAGGACGACTTCGCGCGCGCCGAGCAGCTCGTCGCAGACGGTCGCGCGCGCCTAGTGGACGTCCCGCGCGAGCCGTATCCTGGCGAGCCGTGAAGCTCGCCTCCCTCGAGACGCTGTCCTGCGACGCCGGCTGGCGGCCGTGGCTCTTCGTCAAGGCGATGACGGACGACGGGCTCGTCGGCTGGTCGGAGGTGACCGATTCTCACGGGTCGCCGACGGGCCTCGCGGGCGTCGTCTCCGATCTCGCACCGCTCGTCGTGGGCCGCGATCCACGGGCGTTCGAGGCGATCCACTGGGATCTCTACCGCCGCACGCGCCAGAGCCCCGGCTCGATCGTCCAGAAAGCGATCGGCGGGATCGAGAACGCGCTGCTCGACCTCAAGGGGAAGGCACTCGGCGTGTCGGTCGCGGAGCTCTTCGGAGGGCCGACGCGCGAGACCATCCCTCTCTACTGGTCACATTGCGGGACCACGCGGGCACGCGCGTGGGAGGTGACCGGCACGTCGAAGCTCGACTCCTACGACGCGGTCACTGCGCTCGGCCGCGAGGTCGTCGAGAACGGATACCGGGCCTTCAAGACGAACATCGTCGTGCCCGGCGACGAGCCGCGCGTCCTGATGCCCGGCTTCGGGCGCGACGGAGGCATCGACCGGAACCCGACACCGGAGCTGCTCGACGCGCTCACGCGGCTGCTCGAAGCCTTCCGCGTTGGGACGGGAGGCAAGGCGCAGCCGATCGTCGACCTCAACTTCAACCTGACGACGGAGGGAATCGTCCGCGTCGCGCGGGCGCTCGAGCCGTTCGACCTCGCGTGGCTCGAGGTCGACTCGTACGACGCCGCCGCGCTCGCCCACGCGAGGCGACGGTCGCCGATCCCGCTCTGCTCCGGTGAGAATCTCTACACGCTCCGCGGCTTCCGGCCCTACCTCGAAGCGGGGGCGATGGACATCGCGTCCGTCGACGTGATCTGGAACGGCTTCGCGCAGTCTCTCAAGATCGCCGCGCTCGCCGAGACGCACGAGGTCGCCTGCGCGCCGCACAACTACTACAGCCACCTCGCGACGTTCATCGCCGCCCAGTGGTGCGCCGCGATCCCGAACGTGCGCATGCTCGAGGTCGACGTGGACGACGTTCCCTGGCGTGAGGAGCTCACGACCGCGGCGCCCGACGTGCGAGACGGCGAGCTCGTCGTGCCCTCAGGCCCCGGCTGGGGCTGCGACGTCCGCGAGGATGTGCTTCGCGAGCACGCCCGGTCGCGGTGACCCTCGCGTCCCTCGGACGGCGTCGAACCGCCATCGCGGCGCTCGCCCTTCTCGTCGTCGACCTGCTTCTTCGCCTCGTCTCGGGCGGTCCGTACCGCGGAGCGACGGCGCTGCTGCTGGCGGCATGCGCAACGGTGCTGCTTCCGCTCCTGCCCGTCGAGCTCGCGCGGATCTCGCTGCGCCTCGCCGCGGCTCCCGCGCTCGCGGTCGGGTCGTTCACGATCCTGGTCACCACCGTCTCGACGCTTGGGATCCCGCTGACGGAGATCAGCATCCGCGCGGCGGTAGCCGTCTTCGTGGTCTCGCTCGCGGTCGCCGGCGCCGTCCTCCGGCGACCCGACAGCCTCGGGCGACCGTCAGGGAACCGTGAGGCGGCCGCAGTAGCGGCAGTGCTGGCGCTTGCCGCGTTCTCCCTCGCGTCGGCCTGGGACGTCGTCGGCCCGTTCCCGCCGCGCGGCACCGACTGGGGCCACTACTTCCTCTACGCGGACGAGGTCGAGCGGCAGCAGTCGCTGCTGATCGACGACCCGCTCGCAGGCCCGCATAGCCAGGTCTTCGCCGATCCGGTGATGGTAGGCGCGCTCTACGGCAGCGTGCTGGTTCTCGACGGGGTCTCGTCTCGCTCGCTCGGTGCAGGAGCCGCGGTCGCGTCTGCCTTCTCGACGACGTCGGTCGTCGCGGCGGCAGGCGGGCTGTGGGGCATCGGAGCCGGCCTGGCGGCGGGTGCGCTGTACGCAGTCGCTCCGATCCGAATGGACCCGATGTACTGGCACGGGCTCGCGACGGCTCTCGCGCTCGTCTTCGTTCCGCTCGTCGTTCTCGCTCTCGGGCTCATGTTCGCAGGACGTCGCGATCCGCGGACGATCGGTCTCCTCGCCTTCGGCCTCGTTGGCGTCATCGCAGCGCACAGCACGACGGCAGTCGTCGTCGCGGCAGCGGTGGCGACGGCGGTCCTGCTCGACGGGATGCGCGCGGCAATCTCTCGCACCGAGGCCGGTGAGGGATTTCCCGCCCGCTGGTGGCGTCACGGGATCGTGGCTCCCGTGGCCTTGGCCGTCGCGGGAGCGGCGGTCCTCGGGGCCGGCGTCGGAGCGCACGTGCTGCGTCAGGCGGAGAGACTCGGCGATCCGGTCGACTATCGGTTCTTCGAGCCGGATTGGCTCAGCTGGCGCGCGCTCGACGAGTACCTCTCGACCGGGTTCCTGGCACTCGCCGCGGTCGCCCTGCTCATCCTCGTCTGGCGCCGCTCGTCCGGGGACGCGGCGCTCCTCGCGGTGGCATCGCTCGTCCTCGGCTGCGTCGCAGTCAGTCAGCTCTGGCGGCTCGGGATCGCCTACGAGTACCGGCGGGTCGTATACCCCTTCGGGCTCGCGCTCACCCTGCTCGTCGGCGCGGCCGCCGCGCGGATCGGGCGCTGGACGATCGTCGCGCCGGTCGGCCTCCTCGCGTGCGCGTTCCTCGCACACGAGTCGGTGGGTTTTCGGCTTCCCCAACGCCTGCTCTCCGGCCGGGTCACGACGTCGACGGCGCCTGCCGCACTCGACGCTCTCCGCGGCCGGATCGAGCGGGGCGACCTTCCGGACGCGCGACTTGTGGTCGCCGACCGCTGCCTCCATTTCGTCGTGCCGTACCTGCTCGAGCGCCCGACCATCGCGGCGTTCGAGGACTGGCAGGTCGCGTACCGGGATCGTGTGCCCGCGGCACGCAAGGCGAGGAGCGTGATCGAAGGTGGGTCCGCTGGCCGGCGAGTGGCCGCGGACTTGCACGTCGGCTACGTCGTCGCGGATCCCCGCTGCACGCCTACACCGGCGCCGGGGCTCGCGGGGCGCACGGTCGTCCGCAGCAGCGACGTTCTGGTTCTGCGGCTACCGAGCTGAGCGGTCGGCCGACGCCCGACCTTCCGGTACGCCGCCGCGACCAGATCGAGCGACGCCTCGATCCGCAACCTCGATGCGTTCGCCTCGAACCACCGGCTTGTCGACTCGCGGAGCGACGGTCCCGCTCGCACCGCTGCCACGAGTGCGGCCGCGAGGCTCTCCGGCGAGGCGTTGGGGGCCACGACCCCGTTGACGCCGTCCTCGACGCAGCTCGACCGACGCGTTCTCAGGCCCCGCCACGATGACGCTCGGCGTTCCGTGCGCGGCGGCCTCGACGATGACGAGACCGTAGCCCTCGCGCTCTGAAGCGGTCGCAACGCACGCGGCGCGCGCGATCGCGGCGTCGACCTCGGCCTCGGGCCGCTTGCCCGCCAGAAGCACGGCGTCGCCGACGCGGGCTCCCTCGACGACGCGGGCGATGCGACCGTGCTCAGGCCCGTCGCCGTACAGCTCGAGCCGCAGCTCGGGCAGCTCGACCCGGGCGACGGCGAACGCCCGCACGAGGAGGTCGACACGTTTCTCGCGCACGTGCCGTCCCGCGTACACGACGAGCGTCGCGTCCACTTCCGTCGGCGGCTTCGGCTCCGCCGTGCCCGCGTAGAGCCCCGGCAGCACGACCGGCGTCCCGCGGTAGCCCTCGGCCACGAGTCGGTCGGCGTGCATCTGTGAGATGCAGTACGCGTCGTGAGGGATCCGCACGCACGCACGCTGGACGAGCCACCCGATGGTGCCGATCGCGAGGCCGCCGTAGTGCCGCCAATAGCCCTTCGTCCACACCTCGATCCAGTTCACGACGAGGCGGTAGCCGCGGCGCCTCCGCAGTGCGCTGGCGGCGAGGAGGAGTACGGAAACGACGCGACGTGCACGACGTCGTACTCGGAGCCGTGCCGCCAGAGGTGGCGTGCAACCGCCGCACCGAACCGGACGGGCGGTAGGAGCGTGCGGCGCTCGTCGCCGTACACGCGGCCCGCCGCCGTGACGCCGATGACCCGCACGTGGGTGGAGTCGGGCGGGCTGTCGGGGAGCCAGTGCCGCATCGTCACGTGGGTCACGTCGTTGCCCGCCCCTGCAAGGTGGAGCCCGAGGTCGCGCATCCATCGCTCGGCCCCGCCGACCGTCTCCGGGAAGAGGTGGTCGTAGATCAGGCACACGCGGAGCCCGGAGCTCCCGCCCGTCCGCCGCCGGCGGGTAGCCCGCTGCGGTCCTTCCACACCGCGGGCAGCGCGCTCATCCTCCGCTTCAGCGCGACCGGGAGCTGCCCGTGGCGCGCCCGAGCTGGAGCCCGGCGAACTTCGGCGAGCTCGTAGACCGCCGCGTACGGGAGCCAGCGTCGCTGGCCCGTGCGCCACAGCCATGCGACCTCGCCGGCGCATAGCGAGCGCCGTGCGCCGGAGCGCGGCGCGTGACTCTCGCGCCTCGCTCACATAGGCGCGCTCGGCGGACGCCGGATCGAAGAAGCGCCGGAATGCGGCCGCGAGGGTGTAGACGTGCGAGTGGCGCACGACGGCGCCCGGCTCGTAGACGATCTCGAGCCCGGCGAGGAGGACGCGCCGCGACCATTCCTGGTCCTCGCTCATGATGACGTCGTCTGCGAACGGGAACCGCTCGACACAGCGCGTCGCATGGCCGCGTTTACGTTCGAGAACAGCGTCGATCGAAGCTCGTGGACCGGTCTGCAAGCCGCTGCCGCCGGCCGGGCCCGTAGAGGAAGTCGAGGAAGTAGCGCTCCGCGGGGTCGCGTCCCGACGTGCGGGAGCTGTCGGCCGTAGACGCCTGCGACGCTCTCGTCGGCGAGCGGCGCGACGAGCCGGGCGAGCCACCGCTCGTCCTCGGCGTACGGCGTCCTGCTCGTGAAGACGAGCGTCTCGCCGCGCGCGAGGCCGGCGCCGAGGTTGCGCGCGTCGCGCCGTGGTTGAACTCCTGCGGCGGGATCTCGTGCACGCGCGCGCCGGCGGCGCGCGCGGTCGGGGCTTCCATCCTAGGAGCCGGAGTCGACGACCACGACCTCGACCTCGTCGCCGACCTGCTGCCGCGGCGATCGCCTCGAGGCAGCGGGCGAGGTCGGCGCCGCCGTCCTTGACCGGGATGACGACCGAGATCACGAGGGCGTGCTGGAGGACGAACTGGTACGCGAAAAGCGGCGGGCGCAGCGCGGCCGATCGCGTGCGCGCGCGCGCTCGACAGCCGGCGAGCCGACGCTCGGCACCGGCGCGGTGTGATCGAGCTCGACGACGCGATAGCCGGCGCGGTCGACCGTCTCGACGAGCGTGGTTCTCGTGAAGAGGTGGCGTGCGTGCGGTCGAGGATGCCGCGGTCGGTGTAGCGCCACCGGCCGACGAGGAGCGAAGCCGGATCGCCCAGTTGGCGACGTTCGGCGTGTCAGGCGAGCGGCCGCCGGGCCGCAGCAGCGGGCGCAGTCGCGCGAGGGCCGCTCCCGGGTCGCGCAGGTGCTCGACGAGGTCGCCGCAGACGATCGCGTCGAAGGACTCGGGCTCGAAGGGGAGCTCCATCGTCTCGACGTCGCCGACGAGCACCTCGGCGCACACGGGCGGGCGCCTCGGCCGCGTCGGGGTCGAGCTCGATCCCGACGACGCGTGCGCCCGCCGCGACGAGGGGCGCCGCGAGGTAGCCGGTCGAGCAGCCGACGTCGAGCACGCGCGCCCGCCCGTCCACGAGGGTCATCTCGAGCAGCCGGGCGTGACCCCCGTGGGGGCGCTCGTTGAGCGGCACGTAGCGCTCATCGGACGGGGTCGCGCTCGACGCTCGTCGTCTGCGAGGGGTCGGTGGTACGCATCGTCAGGAGGCCAGGAAGAAGGCACCGACGACGACCCGCACGCCGAGCTCGTCGCGTGTGAACCCGATCGCCGTCTCGTATTCGTCCGAGCGCTCCCGAAGCCCTCCGACGCCCAACTGCCGAAGATCGCGACCGGCGTCACGACGCCTGCGAGCAGCACGAGCCCACCCCCGACGAGGACCGTGCTCGAGCCGCAGGCGGTCGGGGACGCGCTCGACGAAGGGGTCTGTTCGCCGAGGTGGACGCGGCGAAGGCACGCGCGAACACGCCGAGCTGCACGACCTGCGTGCCGATCAGGGTCGCGCACATGCGAGGCAGATCGTGTGGATCTGCCAGGTGCGCCCGAGCACGTCGACCGGGCCCGCCGCGAGTAGGAGCACGCCGAGGAAGCCGAGGACGAGGAGGGTCGCTCCGGGCACGAGGTAGAGCCAGCTCGGGCTGTAGAGGAGCATGAACTGCACGTGCCGCCACGCGTCGCCGACGCGGTTCAGCTTCGACTCGCCGACTCGCGGGTAGTAGTCGATCGGGATCTCGCTCACGGCCAGGCTCCGCCGGTACGCCTTGAACACCATCTCCGACGCGAACTCCATTCCCGTGGAGTGCAGGTCGAGGGTCGGGGCGCGTCTTGTGATCGCGCGCATCCCGCAGTGCGCGTCGGAGATCTTGACGCCGAAGAGGATGTTGAGCATCCCCGTCAGGATCGGGTTCCCGACAAACCGGTTGAGCAACGGCATCGCGTCGCCGTGGATCGTCCCTTCGAAGCGGGAGCCCATGACGAGGTCGTCACCCTCCGCGAGGCGATCGACGAACGGCGCGAGGTCCTGCATCGGATAGGTCTCGTCGGCGTCGCCCATGACGATGAAGTCGCCGTCCGCGTCGGCGAGCCCGGCGAGGTACGCGCTGCCGTAGCCGCGGCCGCTCCTCTCGGACGACGGTCGCGCCGTGCTCCGCGGCGATCTCTGCGGAGCGGTCGGTCGAGCCGTTGTCGACGACGATCACCTCGCCCGTGCGCCACCGCGCGCGGCGGATCCCCTCGAGGGCCTGGTCGACGACCTTCCCGACCGCCTCTTCCTCGTTCAGGCAGGGGATGACGACAGTTATCTCGGGCGCGGAGGCAGACATCGCGTTCGGCGCGTCGAAGGTAGCATGTGCGTACCGTCGGTCCGTCGCCGGCGCCAGGGCTAGGCTGGCGCGGTGACGTCCACGCGGCGTTAGGGCCTCTCGCGTCGGTCACGCTCCTTCGGGCGCATCGCTGCGGAGCCCACGGGTCGTGCGCGGGTCGCGGTCGCCGCAGCCGCTCTGCCGTCTACGCGCTCGTCTCGGTCGCGCTCCCCCTCGCCGCAGGCCGCGACCTGCCGCGCTACCTGCTCGTCTACGCGCGAGCTCTTCGACGCGCACGTCGTCTACCGTTCGTGGTGGCCTGACCCGCACGCCGGTCCCGCCGTGGTCGCCGGCGCGCTGCTCGATGCGGGCCGATCGTGGCGGAGCTCGGGCAGGCGCTGCTGTACGCTCTTTCCGTTCGTCGCTGGTGCTCGGTGGCGCGCCGGTTGGGCCCGGCGGCGGGGCTGGCGACGGCCGCCGCGCTCCTTCTCTACCCCGGGTACGTGCTCCTCTTCCACGAACTGGCGAGCGATTCGCTCTTCGCGGCAGCGTTCGCGCTGCTTTGCGGTGCGGTATGTGCGCGGACGCTCGAGCAGCCGACGCCGCACGGTGTGCCCTGCTCGGCGGGACGGTCGCGCTTCTCGTGCTCGTCCGCCCGGTCGCCCAGGTTCTCCTCCTGCTCGCGGTCGTCCCGCTCGCCGCCGCGATCGGGGGCCGTGTGCGGCGCGCGGCGTGCCGCCTTTGCGCTCGGCGGCGGCCGTACCCGCTGCTCGGTTGGTCGCTCCACAACCAGGCGCGGCTCGACGACTTCACCGGTGTCTGCGGGGCGGCGGGGACGTCCCTGCCGCTGTTTCGGGCCGTTCGTCACCGATCGATCGTCAGCCCGACAACGGCCCTGCGTCCCGGAGCTCGCCCGCGCGTCGTCGCTCGCGATCTGCTCCCCTACGAGCCGTACCGCTCGTCTACGGCGTCGACCTCGACAGGTTCTTCGCCTCGGGGAGCGCGGATGCACGACGACCTCGTCGTCCTGTCTGATCGCACGTGGGGTTGGGACGACGACTACCGGCACCTCGCGCGGGTCGGACGCGAGGCGGTGCTCGCGCACCCACTACCTCGCGCGGGGTCGGCCGAGACGTCTGGCGGCTGCTCGTGTGGCCGATCTACCCCCATGCCGTCGGCGGGCGGGCCGGCAGGACTCCGACAGCGCCGTCGCCCGTATCCCGCTGGTGACGCGCTGCCGATTCCCACCGAAGGGCAGCCGATCCCGTCCTCGCGCAAGGCGCCTGGATCTCGACGCCGGACGGGCGAATTCGTGAGGTGTGGACCTCGCCGACGCACACCATATTGTCTTCGACGACCCGCGCGACGCGGTGCGGGCGGCCGCTCGACGGCCGGCGTCGACCAGCTGCTGGCCGGCTTCCCGGACCGCCAGCCAGGGACGGGCTCGTGCGCCTGCTCGACAGTGCCTCGCGCTGGTATCCGCGTCCCTTCCTGTGGCTTCTTCTCGGTCTCGCGGCCGTCGCCTGGCGACGCCCGGCGAGTGCCGGGCTCGCACTCCTACTCTCGTGCGCCGCGGTCGTCCTCGATGGTGGTCACGTCGCTCGCGGTGTACGCGGTGGCGGAGTACTCGGTGCCGGTCGTCCCGGCTTTTCTCCTGCTCGCAACCGCAGGT
>CAVUKP010000012.1:0-111469 GCA_963742135.1 uncultured Thermoleophilia bacterium
CGGCCTGATGGGCTACACGGACGCCCAGATCGAGGAGCAGTTCGGCACCATCCTGGAGGCCCTGGAGTACGGCGCCCCGCCCACGGGGGGATCGCCACCGGGCTCGACCGGCTGATCGCCATCATGGCCTCGGCCAATTCGATCCGCGACGCCATCGCCTTCCCGAAGAACCAGACCAGGCGGCCGACCTGATGATGGGCGCGCCCTCGCCGGTGGAGACGGACCAGCTGGAGCGGAGGCCGGGCGTCCAAGCGCCTGGCCCCACCAGCGCAATAAGCGTAAGCGTCCGGAGAGCCCGAATATGCGTCGGGGCCGGACCGGGTAGCAGCCGGAGAGCACGCTGTTGCGCGGGCAGGTCCGAAGCGGGCAGGCACCTCACCGCGCACGGCATCGGCTCCCACGCCAGGGAGGCATGGGGCACCGCCGGTCCGCCCCGGCCGGTGAAGGCGATCGTCTGCCGGGCCGCAGATCTGCGGCGGATTGTCGCCTTCGGCAAGTCGGGCCGTGGGGCGGGACGCGCAGAGATCGTGTGCGATGCCGGTGCGAGGCGACACAGCCGGCCGCTACGGACCTGCCCGCGCAGAACCGTGCTCTCCGGACGCCGCCCCGGCTTGGGATCACGCGCAACAGCGTGCTCTCCGGCTGCGCGTCGGGTCCGCTCCCTCTGCTCCGGCCTCTCTGCCTCTTCTTCCGCTCGCTCCCGCTCGCTCCCGCTCGCTCCGTCAGTCGATCTTCCCGGTGGCGCGCAGGGTGAGCAGGATCTCCCGCGCCCGCCAGCGGGCGAGGTGCGCGCCAGTCCTCCGGCCCAGCCGTTGGAGGTCGTCCAGGCGCTCCGCGAGGTCGGCGCGCAGGACGGCTGGGCGTCGCCGTCGACGGAATCCAGGCCGGCGGCGAGCACGGGCACGGCGTCGTCCGAGAGCGGCGCGGCGTAGCGGGTCGCCAGGTCGCCTCCGCACCAGGTTGGCCCGCGCCGTGTCCGCGTCCGGGTTGAGCAGGTTGAGCGTCACCAGGAAGCCGGGCGGCGACGCAGGCGCCGACGGCGAAGCGGTCGTGACGCAGCCAGAGGGTGAGCAGCAGCCAGCCGTAGGTCATGGCCAGCCAGACGATGAAGGTGCGCACGTAGAGCCGGGTGGGGGAAGCTGATGTAGTACTGCACGCTCTCCCAGACCATCAGGCGCTGCAGGGCGGAGGCGAGCATGACCAGGGCGAGGACGACCGTCAGGCTGCCCAGGGCGTTGAGGGCGTAGACCTGGCGGGGGGTGCGCGGGGCGGTGAGCCAGCGCAGCCCCAGGATCATCCCCAGGCAGAGCACGGTCACCGCCGGCGAGCCGAAGAAGCCCCTCCGGGCGTAGTCGCGGTACGCCTCGAAGTGCATCGCCACCGCCGCCTGGCCGCTGAAGAGGTAGGCGAACTGCACCCAGACGAACAGGGCGACGAGGGCGTCGACCAGGGCGAGCACGGTGGCCCCCTCGACGAAGCCGATGCGCAGCGGCGGGGCGACAGGGCGCCGCCAGGCGTCCGGTTGCGTCGCCGGCGTCGCGCCGGAGGCCCCCCGGCGCAGGGCGTAGAGCAGCACGCCGGCCATCAGCCAGGCCATGCCCAGGATCAGGGTCAGGTGTCCGAGGGGCTCGGCGAGGTCGGGCCGGCCGTCCGGCAGCAGGAGGGCCAGGCCGTCCTCGACGTACCCGGAGAAGATGCTGTCCGCAGCGGAGAGCAGGGCGGTGAAGATCAGCAGCAGGGCGCCCAGGAGGACGCCCCGCAGCAGGGGCATCACCCGGCGCAGGGCACGCGACGGAACGGGGCGCCGGCGCGTCCCCTCCGGACAACGGCGCCGCCGGGGCGGGGCGGCGGGTGGCCTCCAGGGCCACCCGCAGCGTCACCAGGGGGTAGCCGATCACGCCCAGGCGGTGCCGACCGCCCGGCGAGGGCGTACGGCCACCAGGGTGAGCAGCACCACCACGGCCAGCAGATTGAGCGCCGTCAGCAGCACGTTGGCGCGCACGGCGACCATGGTGGCGAAGAAGAGCAGGGGGGCCAGGACCCAGAGATTGCGCCAGGCCGGCCGGACGCCCTCCAGGCGGGCCAGGAAGAACAGGGCGACCAGGATCAGGGCGGTGAACAGGGGGGCGTTCAGGCCCGGGCGGTGGCCCCAGAAGAGGACGTCTGCGCCCCAGCCGAGCAGCAGGGCCACGGGCAGCACGCGGGCGGCGGGGCGCAGACGATCCGGGGTTCGACGCCCGGGGTCGCAGGTCCGAGGTCCCGGGGGAGAGGTGCGAGGCCGCAAGTCCCATAGTCAACGTCCCAGCTGCGAGGTGGTAAGTCCGGCGACGGGTGGACGCACTCTATAACGCAAAGTACTTGGCGTCGATACCACTCCGACATCACCCCCAACTCGGGACCGGCGACCTCTACTTGAGCCAGCCCTTCTCCCGCAGCAGCTGATCGCCGAGCAGGGTGGGGCGCACCGCTGCCGGGGACGTACTCCAGCACGGCGCGCTCGAAGTACTGCACGGTGACGCCGTCCTCCACCAGCTCCTCGGTCAGGGGCGGGCCGAGCACGGCCAGGCCCCAGGCGCGGAGGTAGAAGTCGCGGAAGCCGCCGCTGAGGCGGTGGCCGAACTCGGGGACGTAGGTGACCCCGTCCTCGGCCGCGCCCGGGGGCAGGCGGGTGGCTTCGGGGCGGGCGAGGACGCCCCCGGCCTGGGCGCTGCGCTGGCCGAGGGCGGTCGGGGAACGGCGCCGCCGGCGGGGGGCGTCTCCAGGCGGCCCCGCTGGAAGTACTGCACGGTGCGCCCGTCCTCCTGGAGCTCGCCGGTGCGGGGGAAGCCGAGCGTCTCGACACCGCCAGGCGCGGCGGTGAAGAAGGCGAGGAAGGGCCCCTGCACGACGTGGCCGGTCTGCTCGAAGTAGCGCCAGGTGGCGTCCGGCCCACCGGCGGCGGGGTCGACCCCGGGCGGGGGGACGACGGCGTCGTCGCGGGTGGTGGGCAGGTCCGCCGGCGGCCACCAGATGCGCCAGAGGTCCGGCGGCCCGCCGGCGAGGAGCCACAGTCCGTCGATGGCGTCCAGGACGCGGTCCGGGTCGCTCGCGGTCAGGCCGGGCTCCAGCTTGTCCCGCAGGGCCGGCGCCGGGCAGCGTCAGCTCGGGCAGGGCGATCCCGGCCACGCCTGGCAGATCAGCGCGACGATGTACGGCTGCGAGATCGTCTGGCCACAGCCGAGGGGGAGCGCGGCGTCCTCGTAGGCGTGGGCGCGCACGTCGTCCGGGACGAACAGCTGGCGCGGTACCTGCGCCATCGCGGCGAGCACGCGCTCGTCCTCGATACCGCGGTCGCGGAGCTGCCTGTCGATCCAGGTGCGGCCGCTACGCCGCACGCGCGACGGCGACGCCGAAATGGGCGAGCACGGCAGCCTTGACCTCCGTGATCGACCGCGGCGGCTCGCCCAGCCCGACCGTCAGCATCGGCACCTCGGAATCGGCGACGTCGAGCGACCCATGGCTGCCGCCGCCGAGATGGTGGCGACCGGCGAGGTCGACGAACTCCCATCCCGGCGCCGCGGAGACGAGAACCTCTCCGGAGTTCGGGTTGCGAAGGGCGGCCTCGGCGCGGCGCGCTCCGTCCGGGTACGCATCGAGGAGCGACGGATCTTCCTCGCCGCCTCGACGCGCGACGACGCTGCCGTCCTCGAGGAAGAGGGTCAGACCGACCGACGGCTCGCGGTCGAGGCGGGCCGCGAGCGAGCGCGGGTCGTCGCCGTAGATCATCGCGGCGCGGTTCGACGCCGTGACGCGGGCGCCGTCGACCTCGATGCGCGCGACGTCGCGCACGTGCGACTGACCGTGGTCCGAGCAGAGCACCACCGCGTAACGGTCGAGGAACGCGTCGGGGCCGCCAGCCGCGTCGAAGAGCGCGCCGACAGCGGCATCGCTCCGCTCGAGCGCCTCCTGACTTCCATCCGGCCCGTTGGCGTGGGACGCGAAATCGTAGTCCGGGAGGTAGTAGACGAGCAGGTCGAAGCCGGCACGCGTGACGAGCCACCGCCCGACGGACGCGGCGTACGCGTCGATCGATCCCAGCGCGCGGTTCCGCACCGCGATCGGGGCGCCCGTGCGGTCGGACTCGTAGAGGCTGTAGAAGAAGAACCGCTTCGGCCCGTTGACGGCGGGCACGCCCGGCAGCGTCGCGAGGTGGCGGTGCCGCCCGCGGTAGCACGTGATGTTGATCGCGGCCGTCGTCAGCCCCGTGCCCTCGAGAGCCTCGTACACGGTCTCGGCGCGCCGGCCGAGATGGCGCTCGTTCAGGTTGATGATCGTGTCGCGAAGGCCCTGGGTGAGCCCCGCCGCGCGCATCGCGGCGAACGACGACCCGTATTCCACGAGGCGGCCCTCCCCGCGGTGCCACCAGACGAGGTGCGGGATCTCGTGGACGTCTCCGTGCGCCCCCGTCGCGATCGAGGCGAGGCAGACCGGCGTCAGCGAGGGGAAGGTGGAGGTCGCGCGCCGGTACGTCCCGTGCTCGAGGAGGAACCGCAGCGCGGGAGTGTCCGCCGCCTCGAGCGTCGCCGGCGTCAGGCCGTCGATCACCACGAGGACGACGGGCTTCGGCGACGGGGCCACGGGATCAGTCCCGGGCGAGCGTGCGGAGCCCTGCGTGTCGCTCGGGCGCGCGCGCCCTGAGCCGCAGGCCGAGCGCCGGTACGGCGACGGCCTCGAGGTAGCCCAGCACCGGGACGAACGCGAGCACGGCGAGACCGAGCGCGACCGCACCGACGATCAGCGCAAGGCCGCCGCGCGTCCCGCCGCGGCGAAGCGCGCCCGCGACGACGGGCGTCGCACCGCCCGCGCCTGCGACCCCGCCCACGGCGGCGCCGATCCCTTCCGGCCAGCCGACGAGGAGCGCCGCGGCGATGCCCGCGACGGCGGCTGCGGCGACCGCAGCGACCACGAGCCGGGGCACGACGGCGGCCGCAAGGACGCCGACCGCGACGCCGATCCCGACGAGGACGCCGATCCAGTACCACGCTCCCACGGCGGCCCAGTGTAGAGGCTGGCCCAGTTGTGGAGCCCGGGTGGTTTACGCGCATCGTCCGGTGGCAACTGTGTCGCGAACCCCGACTGCGGAGGATCATGACCGACGACGCCCGGACCCTGCTCGTCTTCTTCTCTTCATCACGCTCCGGCCCCTCGCGGCGGATGGAGAGCCTGCTCGCACACATCGCGCGCAAGGAGCGCCATCGCCTCCGCGTCGTGCAGGTCGAGCTCGACGGGCGCCGCGATCTCGCGCAGCGCCTCCAGGTCGAGCACGCGCCGACGCTCGTCCTCGTGCGCGGACGGCGCGCCGTCGCCCGGCTCGAGGGTCGGACGAGCGCGCCGCAGATCGAGGCGATGCTCGCCGCGCACCTGCCGGAGCCGGTCGAAGTCTGACCGCGGCGCGGGCGGCGCCGCAGCGCCGCCCGCACGCGTCGCGTCAGTTGTCGAGCTGCCCGCGGATCTCGCCGCCGGGGAAGTCGCCGGGGCCTGTGTTGGTCCCGTCGACGCCGTCGTTCGTGTGCACGTTCACGTACGTCCGGCCGTCCGCGATCGCCGCCAGCAGGTCGCTGAGCGGGTGGCCGGCGAGCGCGCCCACGAGGTTCGCGGCGGTGATCGTCCCCTCCGCGAGCACGCCGTCGTGACGCCCGCTCCCGAGCGGCCCTGGCACGGGCGCGGTGCCCGGATAGAGCCAAGCCACGATCCCGCCGTTCTGCGTCGTCGGGTCGCCCGGCGCCGTAACCAGGTGGATGTGGGCCATGAACGCGTTGTCGATGTTCGACGCGATCAGCTTGTAGTCGATCGACTGGCCGTCGTCGGCGACGCGGAACGTCGCCTGGCCCTGCGCGTCCGTTGCCCGCAGCGGTACCTCGTACTTTCCCTTGAGATGCGTCCCGAAGTTCGAGTCGTTCGCGGCAATCCCGATCGCCGCCGTCGCGGCCGCGACCAAGCTGATCGCAGCCAGAACCAACCAGCGCTTGCGCATGCTCCCTCCATTTCCCCCCCGAACGACACCTGTCGACGACAACATACGGCGTCAGAGGGCGATCGGATTCTCCAGACGGCGGATGACGGAAAGCGCGAACTCGGCGGCGCGGGCGCCGTCGACGACGCGGTGATCGAAGGTGACGCTGAGATTGCCCATCCGGCGGATCGCGAGCTCACCGTCTCGCACGACGGGGCGGTCGGCGATGCGGTGGACGCCGAGGATCGCGACCTCGGGGTGGTTCACGAGCGGCGTCACGAGGATTCCCGCGAGCTTGCCGGCGCTCGTCACCGTGAACGTCGAGCCGCGGAGCTCCTCCGGCGCAAGCCGGCCCGCGCGCGCGCGCTCTGCGAGCGAGTCGACATCGGCACGAAGGTCCTCGACGCCGCGCGTGTCGCAGCCGCGGACGACGGGAACGACGAGACCCTCGTCCGTCTGGACCGCGACGCCGAGGTCGTAGCGGTCGAGGTACACGATCTCCTCGCCCTCGAGGCGCGCGTTCAGCTCCGGAAACTCGCGTAGCGACAGCGCGGTCGCGCGCAGCACCGTCGGGAGAAGGAGCTTCATGTCGACCGACGAGAAGTCGCACTCCTCCACGTACGTGACGGCCGGGATCTCGCGATGCGCGACGGTGAGGTGCTCGACGATGCGGCGGCGGACGCCGCGCAGCTTCTCGCGCCGGCCGTCCGTCGTCTGCGTCGGGGACCCGGCGGCGGCGGCGCGGACGTCGGCCTCGACGATTCTCCCGCCGGGGCCGGTCGCGGAGACAAGGGCGAGGTCGACTCCGAGCTCCTGCGCAACGCGCCGCACGAGCGGCGTCGCCTGGACCCGCACCGGCGGGGCAGCGCCGCCGTCCCGTCGCGCCGCGTCCTGCTGCGGCGCCTCCTCGGCGCGGGGCCCCTCCGGCTCGATCGTCGCCGCCGCGCGCTCGCCGATCTCGACGAGGATCGTCCCCACGGGCACGACCTCGCCCTCGCCGACGTGGATCTTCGAGACGCGCCCGGAAGCGGGTGACGGGATCTCGACGGTCGTCTTGTCGGTCTGGATCTCGACGAGCGGGTCGTCCTCGGCGATCGTGTCCCCCTCCGAGACGAGCCAGCGCGCGACCTCCCCCTCGGTCAGGCCCTCGCCGAGGTCCGGAAGCCTGAACGCGTACGCCATCGGCGGCGGACCCTACCGCGGTCGCGCGATCCAGGCCTCGCGCGGCGCGATCAGCACGCGCAGGCCGCCCTCGACGCGCCACAGCGAGACCGCCTGCTCGTCGCCGGCGAGAGCCGGCGCGACCTCGCGCGGCACGTATCCGGCCTGAACCGTCCGGTCTGCGTTCCAGATCCCGATCGCATGCGGATCGTGCTCATTCTCTGGCTCCGGGACGAGCGCGACGGCCCGACCGGGGTCGAACGACGGGTCCTCGACCGCGCCCGGCCGAAACGAGACACCGGCGACAGCGACGACCCGGATCCGCGGGTCCTCCCAGCGCACCGGCTCTCCCGTGCCTGCGTCGCGCAGGTGGAAGCCGCGGTTGTCGTGCGAGCGCTCGAGCCAGAGCCGAAGGCGGTCGTTCACCGCAACGCGTCGTCGCGCAGCACGGCGTGGACGCCGAGCTGCACGTTCACGACCTGCGTGACGCGCAGGTCGACCACGACGCTTGCGAGCGCGAGCGCCTCCCCGGGCGGGAGACCGTGCAGGCGCGTCATCAGCGCGAGCATTCCGTCGACGGCCTTCCTGGCCGCAAGCCCGAGGTTCTCGTCGAACCCGAACGTCAGCCACGCGCCGCCGATGCGCGCGCACGGCCACGCGAGCGGAAGGTCGTCTCTCACGTCGAGCGTGAGCCGGGCGCTCGACGGGCACTCGATCGCCGTTCCGCTGACCTCGCCGTCGCCCTGCGCGGCGTGGCCGTCGCCCGCGGAGAAGAGTGCGCGATCGACCGGGATCGGGAGGTAGAGCGTCGAGCCGGCGACGAGCTCCTTGCAGTCGATGTTGCCGCCCTGCGGGCGCGGCGGCCTCGTCGAGTGAACGCCGCGCCCGACCGGCGGCATCCCCATCACGCCGAGGAACGCGCCGAGCGTGACGGCGTGCCCCGTCGACGCGCGGCCGACGCCGTCGCCGAGCTCCCAGTCGACGCGAGCCTCTTCGTCGTCACCGAACGTGACGCCCCACGCGCCGGGCTCCACCTCGTCGATCCCGACCACGAGCGTGTGCCCGGCGCGTGCCCCGCGCACCTCGATCGGGCCGGCAAGCGCGTGCCCGTCGTCGGCGGGTGACGTGCGCGGCTCGAACCGCGTGTTGCGATCGAGCCACCAGCCGGAGTTCGGCGTCGAGATCCGCACGGAGTCGCCCGGATCGATCGTCACGACCGGCGGGAGGTCGCGCGAGAAGTGGCCGTGCAGCGATCGCCGCTCGAGCGGGAGCTCGTAAACGGCCACTACGCGAGGAGCGACCGCACCGCCGCCGCGACGCGCTCGGCCGACGGGATGTACGAGTCCTCGAGCGTCCAGTATGGGTAGGGCACGTCGTACCCGGTCACGCGCAGGACGGGGCCCTGGAGGTCGTAGATCGCGCGCTCGGCGACGAGGGCCGCGAGCTCCGCGCCGAAGCCGGCGGTGCGCGGGGCCTCGTGGACGATCACGACGCGCCCGGTCTTCGCGACCGATGCGAGGATCGCGTCCTCGTCGAGCGGCCGCAGCGAGCGGATGTCCACCACCTCGCAGGACGCCTCGGCCTCGAGTGTGTCGGCCGCCCGCTCGCAGACCGGGACCATCGCGCCGTACGCCAGCAGCGTGACGTCGTCGCCCGCGCGCGCGATCCGCGCGCTTCCGAGCGGCACGACGTGCTCGCCCGCCGGCACCTCTCCGCGCGCGGTCCGGTAGACGAGCTTCGGCTCGAAGACGACGACCGGGTCCGGGTCGCGGATCGCGGCGGCGAGGAGACCCTTCGCGTCGGCCGGCGTCGACGGGATCGCGACCTTGATCCCGGGCGTGTGCACGTAGTACGCCTCCGGCGAGTCGTCGTGGAGCTCGGGCGCGCGAACGCCGCCGCCGTAGGGCATGCGGATCGTGATCGGAAACTCCATCCGGCCGCCCGTCCGCCACCGGTAGCGGCCGACGTGCGTGATCAGCTGGTCGAGGCACGGATACGAGAACGCGTCGTACTGCATCTCGCAGACGGGCCGCCAGCCGGCCATCGCGAGGCCGACGGCGGTGCCGAGGATGCCCGCCTCGGCGAGCGGGGTGTCGACGCACCGCGCCTCGCCGAACCGGTCGCGCAAACCGGCCGTCGCGCGGAAGACGCCCCCGGCGCGGCCGACGTCCTCCCCCATCACGAGCACCGAGTCGTCGCGCCCGAGCTCCGTGTGGAGCGCGTCGTTCACCGCCTCGACGAGAGTCAGCTCAGCCACGGCGCATGTTCGGCGGGGGGCTCGCGTAGACGTTGGAGAAGACGAGCTCCTCGCTCGGCGGCCGCTCGGCCTCGGCAGCCGCGATCCCCGCCCTCAGCGCGGCCTCCGCGGCGGCGCGCGTCTCGTCTTCGATCGCTTCCGTGAGCACGCCGAGCCGGCGAAGGTACGCGGCGTACTGCGCGAGGCACTCGCGCGACCGCTCCTCCTCGACGCGCACGGGGTCGATGTACGGGCTCGGATCGTCGGCGGTCGCGTGAGGCGCGACGCGGTAATGGACGGCCTCGATCAGCGTCGGGCCGCCGCCGGCGCGGGCGCGCTCGACCGCCTCGGCCGCGGCCTCCCAAACCGCGAGGACGTCGAGCCCATCGACGCGGACGCCGGGCATGCCGTAGCCGATCGCCTTGTCGGCGAGCGTCTCGGCCCGCGTCTGCGCCTCGACCGGCGTCGAGATCGCCCACTGGTTGTTGTTGCACACGAAGACGGCGGGCGCGCCCATGACGGCGGCGAAGTTGATCCCTTCGTGGAACGAGCCCTCGGAGGTGGCGCCGTCGCCGAAGAACGCCATCGCGACGACGTCCTCGCCCTTGAGCTTCTTCCCCCACGCGAGCCCGGCCGCGTGCGGGACGTGCGTCGCGATCGGCACGCAGATCGACGCGACGTTCCAGTCCGCGGGGTTCCACCAGCCCGAGGGATGCCCGCGCCACCACTGCAGCACGGTCTCGACCGGCATGTCCCGCACGAGGCCGATCGCGGACTCTCGGTAGCTCGGGAAGATCCAGTCGTCGTCGGAGAGAGCGTAGGTCGCGCCGACCTGGATCGCCTCGTGGTTCCAGAAGATCGCGTACGTCCCGATCCGGCCCTGGCGATGGAAGACGACCGAACGCTCGTCGTAGGTCCGCAGCAGGACCATTCGGCGGTAGAGCTCGAGCAGGTCGCTCTCGCCGAGGCCGTCAGGGATCGAGTCGCCGTCGAGGACGCGCCGCAAACGGGGCATTACCTGCGCCATCGGGCGCGAAGTGTATGCGCGCGACCGCTGCGCGCCGCGCACGTCGGGCCGCCGGCGACCGCAGCGCGGCGAGGGCATCCTCGGCCCACGCGAGCTGCGCCTCGGCCTCCGCCACGCCGAGCTCGAGCACGCGCCGATGGAACCAGTCGTGGCCGCGCGAGGTGTTCTCGCGATCGATCTCGGCGAAGACGGCGCGGCGCGCGCGCGTGTCGGCGCGGAACTGCTCGACGTGCGCAACGAGGACGTCGAGCTCCATGAGCCCGCCGAGAAAGATCTTCAGCACCTGCTCGTGGGGCGCGTTCGGAACGACCTCGCGCAGCCAGCGCGAGAGCCGTTCCCAGCCGTCGGCCGAGATCCGGAAGACGTGCTTGTCCGGCCGACCGGCCTGCGCCACGACCGTCACGTCGACGAGGCCGGCGGCCGTCAACCGCCGGAGGGTCGCGTAGAGCTGGCTCTTCGCCGGCGACCAGACGTGCGCGATGCTCCGCTGGACGAGGCGCAGCAGGTCGTAGCCCGAGCGCTCGCCCTCGAGGGCGAGCAGACCGAGTGCCGCCGCCTCGGTCAGCGTCAGGTCGACCCGTGCCGGCACCCGCCTATCGTCGCAGTTCGTGCGCGGCGAGCCAGCGGTCGATCGTGCTCCACAGGCCGGCGGCGTAGCGCGCGGAGGCTGCAGTCTCGGCGGCGAGCCCGTGCGGCGTGTCGAGCAGGAAATGGTCGCCGCGCGGAAGGAGCGCCACCGCGACGTCCCGCGCGGGATCGTCGGCGAGGGGCTGGAGCCGCTCCGCGGACAGCCTCGTCGGAACGTGTCGGTCGTTGCCGCCGTAGAGGTAGAGCAGCGGGATCCGGAGCCTCCGCAGCGACGGCATCGGGTCGAACCCCGTCGGCCCCAGCCGGCGCACCTCCTGCTCGGCCTGGTCCAGCGGCTCGACCGGCTCCCGCCCCTGCCCCGCGAGGTGCCCCCACAGATCGGACTCGCCGACCGACACGGACGGGCCGGAGTACGAGACGACCCACCGCACCGCCGGCTCGCGCGCCGCGGCGAGAGCCATCACCCAACCGGCCTGGCTCTGCCCGGCGAGGCCGACGCGGGCGCGGTCGACCTCCGGCTGCGCGGCGAGGAAACGCGCCGCGGCCGCGGCGTCGCGCGCGTAGAGGTCGACGTTCCGCGGCGTCGCCGGCTCGCCCGGGAACGCGCCGCCCGACTGGCCGACGCCGCGCTTGTCGTAGGCGAGCACGACGAGGCCGCGCGATGCGAAGTACGGGGCGAGCGCGCCTGCGGTCGCGCGATCTGTAGCGCCCGAGCCATGGGCGAGCGCGACCGCCGGACGGCGCCCCGACCCCGCGGGGAGCCACAACGTCCCCGCGAGCGCTCCGATGCGGACCTCCGCATAGCGGACGGGCAGGCGCGCTGCGGCGTCGCCGAGCCAGGCGGAGGCGTCGCCGAAGCGCGCTGTCCCGACCGGCGTCCCGCGCGTGAGGATCCCCGAACCGACCGTGAACGCGGACGGGGAGCCGAAGAGGCCGTGGACGGCGCCGGACTCGTACTCGACGCCGACGCGCGGGCCGTCGGCGCCGAAGACGCCGAGCGTGCCGCCGCCGGCGAGGCGATAGGCGCCGAGGGCGCGATCCGCCGGCAGCGGCGCGCGAGTCAGCGCGAAGCTGCCGCGGAGAGCTCCCTGCCGGACGGTTCCCGCGATCCGCTTACCCCTGACGCGACCGTCGAAGAGGAGCGGCGAGGGCCTGCCGGGGACGCGGAACCGCAGGCGGCCTCCACCGAGGCTAGTGGCGGCGCTGACCTCGGGCGCGTGACCCGCCCCGAGGACGACGAGGCCGCGTCCCGGAGCGACGCCGAGCCGCACGGGCGACGCCGACTGCGGGAGGCGGAACGTACCGCTCCACGTCGAGAGGCCGTTCCCGCGGCCGCCGGCGGGAGCAGCCGCGACGGCCGCGACAACGACGGCCGCGGCTGCGGCGATGCGCGTTCTATAGTCCATGATGGACTATTACACGACTGAGGCCGACTCCGTCAAGAGGCGGGATTCGACGACACCTACTGCCGATCGCCCCCGAGCGGAAGGGTGTCCCGCAGCCACGCAACCTGGTCGAGGAACGTGCGCGGCTCGAACGTGTGCGTCGTCGGGTACCACTTGTAGTAGGCCGGTTTCGGCGCTGCGGCGATCAGCGCCTGCACGTCTCGCGGGGGCACGCCCTGGTCGTACGTCGCGCCCTGGAGATACAGGCGCGCGGGCGCCGCGTGCGGGACGTACCGCACCGGATCGAGCTCGGGGGCACCGTCCGCGTGCGCCGGCGCGGCCTGGAGGACGACGGCGCGCAGGCGATTCTCGACACCGGCGGTGATCGCGGCCGCCTCGCCGCCGAGGCTGTAGCCGACGAGTGCGATCCGATGCGGATCGACGTCGTCGCGCGCGACCAGCAGGTCGATCGCGCGCCGGAGGTCGATCACGTTCCGGATCATCAGCGTGCGGTGCGACGCCCTCGGCGAGCCGGCGAACGGCGACGTGATCGCCACGGCGACCGCTCCTTGCAGCGCCACTCCGACCCCCTCCTCGAGGAAGTCGTAGCGCGAGCCGCCGAACCCGTGCATGAAGATCACGCCGGCCAGGTCGTCGCGCTTCCGCCGCGGCTCGATCACGACCGCGGGGACGCGCCCGCCCGGCGCCCGATACGAGACCGCCGTCACGCGCACCTTCGGCGTGCGGAGCCGGTCCTGCACCCGCACGTCGAGCGGCGCGTCGCGGTCGTAGTCGAACAGCCGCGCGAGCCGGGGCGGGAGCGGATGCGGCTTCACGGCGGCTGCGTCGCCGCCGCCGCCGCAGCCGGCGGTCCCGACCGCAACCGCGAGGGCGACGCTAGACCAGCACCGCCAGCGCATCTCGCTCGACCTCGAAGACCGCCTCGGTCACGTCGCCGAGATCCTCGCCGTCCGCCTGCAGCGGCAGCGGCCCGTCGCAGGTGATCGCGATCCGGTCGACGTCGATCGCGGAATGGACGAGCGGATCGGCGCCGAGACGCCCGCGCAGGGCGCGCACCACGAGCCGCGGGAGAACCGCCGGGCGGATCGCCGACGGTGCGACGTAGCCGAGGCCGTGCTCGAACCGGACGCCGCCGACGAGCCGCAGCGGCAGCGGCCCGGCGAAGGTGTAGGGCGAGCCGTTCGCCACCAGCAGGAACGCGGCGCGTCCCACGCTCTCGATCTCGAGCACCGGTTCCAATCGCAGCCGCGCCTCGGCGAACAGCCGCACGACGGTTGCGGCGAACGCGAGGTCGCCCGGCCGCTTCCCCTCGTCCGTGCGGCCGCGGGCGTCGATCCGGCGGACCGCCTCGGCGTCGAGCCCCACCCCGCCCGAGAAGGTGAAGCGACGTCCGTTCACCCGGCCGAGCGAGATCCGCCGCGTCCGCCCTTCGGCGATCGCCGACGCGACCACCACCGCCGCGGCGGACGCCGCCCGCGGGAGGCCGAGGGCACGCGGTAGCACGCTCGTCCCGCCGCCGGGCAGGAACCCCATCGGCACGCGCCCAGCCGCGCCGTTGACCGCTTCGTTGTAGGTGCCGTCGCCCGAGAGGACGACGACGGCGTCGCTCACGGCCGCCGCTTCCGAGGCGAGCTCCGCCGCGTGCCCCGGCCCGCGCGTGAACTGCGTGACGAGCTCGACTCGCGCCCGCAGGGCCGCTTCGACGCTCTCGACCGCGCGACGCGTCACCGCCGACGAGTACGGGTTGACGATCAGCGTCGCGCACTGCACCCGCCGAAGCGTATGCAGCGGGCAGCCGCCGGGTCACGGCGTCGCGTAGCCGCGCATGCCGTCGAGCAGGACGGCGTAGACGCGGTCGGCGAGGGCGTCGGTGTCCGCGCCCGGGCGGAGCCAGGTGTAGGCCCAGTTGGCCGCCGAGACGAAGAGCAAGGCCGCCGTCGCGACGTCGAGATCCGTCCGCAGCTCGCTCGCCTCGACGCCCTCGCGGAAGAGGTCGCGGATCCGTTCCTCGTACCGGCGCCGCTCCGCCGCGAACGCCTTCCGGCGCTCGCCCGAGAGGAACCGCCATTCGCGGACGAACACGGTCGCGACGTCGAGCTGCCCGCCGACGACCGCGAGATGAGCCCGCAGCGCGAGCCTGATCCGCTCCGCCGCCGGGCCCTCCGGCACGCCGTCGAGCGCGCCGTGGAACGCCGCGGCGCCCTCGCGCGCCACCTCCCAGAGCAGGTCCTCCTTCGACTGGATGTGGTGGTAGAGCGAGGGCTTCTGGACGCCGAGCTCCTCCGCGAGGTCTGCGAGCGACGTTCCCTGGTAGCCCTTCTCCGCGAAGAGACGGGCGGCGATCCGGGTTAGCTCCTCGCGCCGGCCGGCCATACAATGGTGAGACTAACGAACGGTCGGTAGGAGGATCATGAGCGACGCGCGGACGCAGGAGTTCGTCGAGTACGTGCAGTCGGGAGGACAGGTCGAGGTCGACGACTGGATGCCGGACGAGTACCGCCGGCGGTTGATCAAGTTCATCGAGATGCACGGCAACTCCGAGCTCATGGGCGTGCTGCCCGAGCGCGAGTGGGTCCTGCGCGCGCCTACGCTCCAGCGGAAGCTCGCCCTCACCGCCAAGGTGCAGGACGAGGTCGGCCACGCGCAGCTCATCTACCGGGTCGTCGAGGACCTCGGGAAGCCCCGCGAGCAGTCGCTCGCGGACCTCATCTCGGGCAAGGCGAAGTTCCACAACGTCTTCCACTATCCGACCGTCTCATGGGGGGACGTGGGCGTCATCGCCTGGCTCGTCGACGCCGCCGCGATCATCAGCCAGAAGGCGCTTCTCAAGTGCTCCTACGCCCCGTACGCACGGATCATGAAGAAGATCTGCTGGGAGGAGTCGTTCCACATCCTGCACGGCCGCGACGTGATCCTCGCGCTCGTCACCGGCACCGCGGAGCAGCGCGACCTGGTGCAGGAGGCGCTCGACCGGTGGTGGGGCCCGCTGATGCAGTTCCACGGGACGAAGCTGCCGCCGGACGAGGACCCGATGGTCTACTGGCGGATCAAGAGCCAGGGCAACGAGGAGGCGCGCCAGCAGTTCCTGGAGGGGTACGTGCCGCAGATCCTGGAGCTCGGCCTGAGCGTGCCCGACCCGAAGCTCCGCCGCCGCGACGACGGAGTGTGGGAGTACACGGAGCCCGACTGGGACGAGCTCACGAGCGTCGTGACCGGCCACGGCCCCCGCTCGAGCGAGCGCCTCGAGCTGCGGCGCAAGTTCCTCGAGCAGGAGCAGTGGGTGCGCGACGCGGTGCTGGCGGCGTAGGGACGGAATGGCCGTCTGGGAGGTGTTCCGGCAGGAAAGGAAGGGCCAGCCGTTCGCCCACGCCGGGTCGGTCGTCGCCCCCTCGGCGGACTTCGCGGAGGCGTGGGCGCGCGAGCAGTACGGCCGCCGGGGCGAGTCGACCGCGCTCTGGCTCGTCCCACGCGACTCGGTGCACCGGGTGTCCGACTGGGCCGACGAGTTCGACCTCAAGTACCGCCGCGTGGACGGCTACTCGATCAAGGCGCGGCTGAAGGAGGCACGTGAGCGAGCGGGCACGGCTGCTCCTGGAGCTGGCTGACGACGAGCTGATCCTCGGCTGGCGCGAGTCCGAGTGGACGGGCATCGCGCCCACGCTCGAGGAAGACGTCGCGTTCTCGTCGATCGCGCAGAACGAGATCGGCCACGCGCGCGCCGCCTACGAGCTCGCGGCGGAGGAGCTCGGCGCCGACGCGGACGCCCTCGCCTTCGATCGCGGCCCGGACGAGTACCGGTGCGCGCCGATCGTCGAGCTGCACCTCCTCGAATGGGCGCCGACGATCGCGCGCCGATACCTGTACGAGCAGGCCGACCGCGTGCGGATCGAGGCGCTGAAGTCCTCGGAGGACGCGGCGGTCGCCGGCCTCGCGACGAAGATCGACCGCGAGGAGGTCTACCACCGGATGCACGCGGAGATGTGGCACGAGCGCCTGCGCGACGAGCCGCGCTACCGCGAGGCGCTCGAGCGGCTGTGGCCGTACGCGCTCGGCATGCTTGCCGAGCCGCTGCGCGAGCGTCTCGAGGCGCCGCTGCCAGGCCTCCCTCGTGACTCGCTGCCGGAAAGCTCCGTCCGCGGATCGCACTCCGGCGAGCTCGCGGATCTGTGGGACGAGATGACGAGCGTGCGCCGGACGGCGCCGGGGGCGCAATGGTGACGGCCGAGCAGGTGTGGACGGCCCTCGACGAGGTGCCCGACCCCGAGATCCCGGTCATCTCGCTCGTGGAGCTCGGTGTCGTGCGCGAGGTCGCCGTCGAGGGCAACGCGGTGCACGTCGCGTTCACGCCGACCTTCCTCGGCTGCCCCGCGCTCGCCTACATGCGGTCCACGCTCGAGGAGAAGGTGCGCGAGCTCGGCGGCGAGCCGCAGGTCGAGGTCGTGACCGACGACTCCTGGTCGACCGACCGCATCACCCCCGCGGGCCGCGAGAAGCTTCGGGCGGCGGGCTTCGCGCCGCCGCCGCCGCGCGAGGCGGCTCCGCCGAAGCTCCTCCAGCTCCAGTCGCGGATCCACCGCTGCCCCTACTGCAAGTCGAAGCAGACGCGCCTGGAGAACATCTTCGGCCCGACCCCGTGCCGCTCGATCCGGTACTGCGAGAGCTGCCGGCAGCCGTTCGAGCAGTTCAAGACGATCTGATGAGCGCGTAGCGGATCGCGCCGCGATGATCTGAACCTCGGAATTTTGCGGTCTCTCCGCTGTCGCGCTCGCGCCCGGTACGTCGAACGACGAAAGCAACTCGACAGAGGGGGATCCCATGGTCAGGTCCATCCGGAGCAGGTCGTCGCGCCGCGTCCCGTTGCCGTCGCCGGCGCTCGTCGTCGCATCGCTTGCGCTCCTCATAGCCCTCGGCGGAGTCGGATACGCCGCCGTCGTCGTGCCCGCGAACAGCGTCGGCGCCACGCAGATCCGGGCAGGCGCAGTCGCGTCGTCGGAGGTGCGAAACGGGTCGCTGCTCGCGACCGATCTCGCGCCGGCGGCGCGGCGGGCGCTGACGGGAGCGGCCGGCGCGCAGGGGCCGAAGGGCGACGCCGGCGCGAAGGGCGATCCCGGCCTGAGCGGGGTCGAGATCGTCGGGGCGAGCTCCGAGTACACGTCGAGCCCCGAGCGGACGCTCGTGGTCGACTGCCCGCCGGGGAAGCGGCTGGTCGGCGGCGGCGCAGGCGCCTGGGGGCGCGCGATGATCTGGATCCCCGACGGTGTCGCCCTCACGGCGAGCCATCCGTATGACGAGGACACCTGGCTGGCGGCAGCGAGGGAGGTCGTCCCGACCGACGGCGAATGGTTCCTGCGCGCGAACGCCGTCTGCGCGTTCGCGTCCTAGGTCGCCCCTACCGCCCTGAAAGAAAGGCCGGCGCCAGACCCGCGATGCGGGTCCGGCGCCGGCAGGTGGGCGGAGCTCGAGCGACCTAGGGCTTCGAGGCGCCCTGGACCAGCTTGCTCAGGTCCGCGTGGGGAAGCGTGTGCTGCTTGCCGCCGACGTCGAGCACGGTCTTGCCGTCGACGATGCGAACGTGCGTCGCCAGCCACTCGCTTGCCGGCGGTGGCCGCCGAGGTCACGGTGTCGCCGGCGGCGCGCGACGAGCTGGATCTCGATGTCGTCGCCGGCGCCGCCGTCGAGGATGTCGATGCCGGGACCGCCGATCAGGACGTCGTCGCCGGCGCCGCCGTTCAGCACGTCGTTGCCGTCGCCGCCGATGAGGACGTCGTTGCCCGTCGCCGCCGTCGGCCGTCAGCTGGATCGCGCCGGCCGCCAGGCCCGACGCCTCGACGCACGTCGTCGCCGGCGAGCGCGTTGACCGTCAGCCGGTCGTTGGCGGCCTCGGCGCCGGTGATGTTCACCTGCGCGGCCAGGCCGACGCACGGCCACGCCGGACGCGTCGCCGGCGACCTGGATCGACGTCGTCGCCGTTCGTGCCGTTGACGATCACGTTGTCGGCCGCGCCGTCGCCGGCGCCGCCGACGGCCGCGAGGTCGGTGTTGACCTCGGTCACGTCCGTCCCGCTGAGGTCGTTGACGGTGATCGTGTCGGCGCCGCCGAGCGCGTTGAAGTCGATGCGCCTCGACGTCGTCGAGGTCCATCGACGACGCTGGCGACGTCGCGGACGAACCGGACGCGCCCGCCGTTCGCGGAGACGTCGATCTGCTCGGCGATGTTCGCGCCGTTGAAGAGCATCGTGTCGAAGCCGGCCTGGCCCTCGACCGTGTCGTTGTCGTCGCCCGGGTTCCAGACGAACGTGTCGTCGCCGGCGCCCAGCAGCGCGGTGTCGTTGCCGTCGCCGCCGTTGACGAGGTCGTCGCCCTCGCTGCCGAGCAGCGTGTCGACGCCGAGGCCGCCGTTCATCGTGAGCTGGATGCCGTCGGCCTCCAGCGACGACGCGTTCGACGGTGTCGTCGCCGCCGAGGCCGTTGAGCGTCAGCCGGTCGTTCGCCTGCTCCTGGAAGAAGATGTTGACCGCGGTGTGCAGCCCGAAGACGCTGACGCCGCCGGCGTCGCCCGCGGCGCCGAACACGTCGGCGCCCTGCGTGCCGTTGACGGTGATCGTGTCCGCCGCGCCGTCGCCGCCGCCGTTCGGGCCGCGGAGGTCGAGGTCGGTCCGCGTCACGTCGGTGCCGGTCAGGTCGCCGACGACGACGTTGTCGGCGCCGCCGAGCGCCCGGAAGTCGATGCGTCTCGACGTCGTCGAGGTCCATCGTCACGCCGGCGACGTCGCGGACGAACCGGACGCGCCCGCCGTTGGCGGCGATGTCGATGCTTCTCGGCGATGTTGGCGCCGAAGAACAGCATCGTGTCGGCGCCGTCCTGGCCCTCGAGCGTGTCGCTGCCGTCGCCCGGGTTCCACTGGAAGACGTCGTCGCCGGCGCCCATCGAGCGCGAGGTCGTTGCCGTTGTCGCCGACGACGAAGTCGTCGCCGTCGCCGCCGAGGAGCACGTCGGCGCCCTGCGAGCCGAGCAGCGTGTCGTCGCCGGCGCCGCCGTCGATCGTCAGCTTGATGACGCCGGCGGGCAGCGTGGTCGCGGTCACGCCGTCGTTGCCGCCGAGCGCGTTGACGACGAGCGCGTCGTTCGCCCCCTCGGAGTTCGTGACGTTCACCAGGGCCGCGAGCCCGACGACGGCGACGGACGTCCCGGCGCCGAACGACGTCGACGACGTCGTTGCCGTTCGTGCCGTTGACGATGACGGTGTCGGCCGCGGCGTCGCCCGCGTCGCCGCCGAGGTGCCGGCGAGGTTCGCGTCGACCTTGACGACGTCGGTGCCGGCGAGGTCGTTGACGGTGAGCGTGTCGGCCCCGCCGAGCGCGTTCACGTCGACGACCTCGACGTCGTTCATGTCCATGACGATGTTGCCGATGTTGCGGGTGAAGCGCAGGCGCCCGCCGTTGGCGGAGGCGTCGAAGATCTCGCCGATGTTCGCTGCCGTTGAACAGCATCGTGTCGGTGCCGTCCTGGCCCTCGACGGTGTCGCTGCCGTCGCCGGGATCCCACTGGAAGGTGTCGTCGCCGGCGCCGAGGAACGCCGTGTCGTTGCCCTGCTGGCCGTCGACGAAGTCGTTGCCGTCGCCGCCGAGCAGCATGTCGGCGCCGTTGCTGCCGAGGATCGTGTCGTTGCCCGTGCCGCCGTCGACGGTGATCTCGATCAGCGTGGCGAGGTTGCCGGTGGCGGAGAAGCTGTCGTCGCCGCCGTTGGCGTTGAGGACGAGCTTCTCGGACGTGCCGATGTCGATCGAGAACGGCGCCGGGTCGAGGCGGTCGAAGCGGACGCGGGTGCCGTTGGCGGTCGCGGTGAACTGCTCGGCTGCCGTTGCCGCCGTTGACCTCGACGGTGTCGGTGCCGGCGCCGCCCTCGTTGAGGTCGGTGTCGTCGCCGGGGTTCCAGATCATCCGGTCGTTGCCCGCTCTCGCCGAAGACCTGGTCGTCGGCGTCGCCGCCGGTCAGCGTGTCGTTCTCGGTGCCGCCGAACAGGAAGTCGACGCCGCCCTTGCCGAGCAGCGTGTCGTTGCCGGCCTGGCCGAAGAGCTGGTCGGCGCCGGAGCCGCCGGTGAGCGTGTCGTTGTCGGCGCCGCCGAACAGGTTCGCCCGCGGCAGCGCGCCGTTGGCCTCGTTGAGGGTGAGCGTGTCGTTGCCGCCCTGACCGAAGACCTGGATCAGCGCGGTGTTGGCGACGGTCGCCGTGCCGCCGGCGACGCTGACCGCGCCGCCGTTGACGAGGATCTTCCCGGCCGCGTCGCGGCTGATCGTGATCGTGTTGTTCAGGCTGTCGCCGAACACGGTCAGCACGCCCGAGCTCGGGGCTGAACGTCGCGGTCACCGCGGCGCTCGCCGGGCTTGCGGCGAATAGCGCAGCGCCTGCGACCGCGGCAGCTGCGATGAGACGTCCCCCCGGGCGGCGACGGCCGTTCTTCCGCCTTACCTTCATCATTTTCGGACTCCTTGGGATGTGGATCACTGGGAGCACTCCAGTGTCTGCCGCTATGGGCGCGTGTAGAAGGAGTCCACCCCCACAACGCAGGTGCGGCTAGCCGCACATCGGCCGCCGCCGCGGCATGGCACCGCCCGCAGCCGGAGCCCCGTCGAGACCGACGCCGAGGAGCCGCCGCGGACGAGGCGCACGTCGTGAAGTCGGACGGGACGCCTGTGACCCTCTACGTCAACAAGAGATGCAACGTCGTCAGCGTCGCGTCGCGCTGAATGCCCCGGTTCGGGCGCTCCTCACCAGACGCGCCAGCGCTCGCGCGAGAGGAAGAAGCCGTGACCCGCGCGGCTGGAGCAGGTGAGCCCCGTGACACGCGCCGTGCAGCTGAAAGGGCCACCGCGCCAGCGACGCCCGTAGGCGACGACGCGGCTCCGGCGATCGATCGCCGTATCGCCGGCGCACGTGACGGTCGCGCGACGCGCCGGCGAGAGGCTGAGCCCCGTCAGGTCGAGCTCGCACGCGGCCGCCGCTCGCATCGGCTCCGGTCTCAGGCCGCTCGCGATGTCGCAGCGCAGGACGTAGCCCTTCGTGAAGCGATCGGGAGACGAGTAGACGCAGCCGATGTTCCTCGACGGCAGGACGAACTGCGTGAACGTGGCGCGCGCGCCGGCGCCGGCGCCGGCCGTCGGCGCGAGCGCCACGGCCGCGCACGTCATCACGAAGAGGAGCCCTTTCACGGACCCGAAGTATCGCGGCCCGGCTGCGTCGACCCAGTGCGCTGGATTCGCCTAGACGCGAAACTCGACGCGGAGCCTCGACCGTGGTGCGCCGCCGTCGGTCGTGTGGCGCGCCCGCCCGCCCGCGGCTCGCACGCGCTCGCGCAGCGCATCGGCCGCGCGCACGTACTCCCTCGCCGCACCGGGCTCGAGCGCCGCGCCGTCCTCCTCGACGACCGCCGCGACGACCCCCTCCGACTGCTCGAGCAGAACGCGGACACGCGTCGCGTCGTGCTCACCGGCCCACGCCACCGACTCCTGCACGACGCGGTAGAGCGCGGTCTCGACGGCCGGGTCGAGCCTGCCGTTCCAGCCCGAGGTCTCGAGGTCGACGCGCAGGGGCGTCTGCTCCGATGTCGTCGCGGCGAGACGCTCGACGGCCGCCGCGACGCCGAACTGCGCCAGCGCCGGCGGCCGCAGCTCGACCGCGAGCTCGCGCAGCTTCTGGATCGTCTCGCGCATCAGCTCGCGCACCGCCGCGTCCGCGGAGGCCTCGTCGTCGTTCGCGGCCGATTCGCGCGCGCCGAGGGCCATGAGCGCGCTCGTGAGCGTCTGCGCGAGCTCGTCGTGCAGCTCGAATGCGACCCGCTCGCGCTCGCGCTCCTGGTCCTCGATCATCGCCCGCACCGCCGCGCGCTGGCGCTCGACCCGACGCGCGAAGACTCCAGCGGCGCCGACGACCGCCGGCCAGACCGCGACGGCGACGACCTGACCGGCGCCCCAGCCGTCGGCGAAACCGAAGACGAGCGCGCCGACGAGCGCCACCAGCACGCCGTCGACCGGCCCGAAGACGACGGCGACGGTGCCGCCGATCGCAGCCGCGACCGCACCCGGTATCCCGGCCACGGAGGCGCTCGACGGCACGGCGAGCGCGACGAGCGCGGCGGCCTCCGCGACGATCGCGAGCGCGACGCCGGCAAGCCTGCGTGCCGCGAGGGTCGAGAGCCGGAACCGCATTCGCAAATGATCACGGAGTTTCGGCGGCCGCCGTCCGTGAATCTGCGGATCTGCGGGGGGCGACCCTCTCTCGCGGCCGCGTGGGTCGAGCCGCAGGACACGGAGGCGCCGTCGGTAGAGTCAGCCGGATGGCGACCGTCCGCATCCTCTACTGCCCTGTCTGAAGCGGCTACGACCGGCGGGCCGCGAGTCTCGCGGCCGAGTTGAACGTGAGCGGGCATTCGGCCGAGATCGTGGAAGGCGAGAAGAGCCAATTCGACGTGCTCTCCGACGGCGACCTCGTCTTCTCGAAGCAGCGGGAGGGACGGTTCCCCGAGCCTCACGAGGTCCTCGCCGCCCTCGGCGAGGCGTCGTGAGCGGAGGCCCGGCGACCCGTCGCCCACTGCGCCGGCTCGGCGTGCTGCTCCTCCCGCTCTTCGCGCTCTCCGCCGCATCGTGCGGCGGCGACGGAGGCGGCGGCACGACGGCCGCCAAGGAGCGGCCCCGGCTGACCCAGGCGCAGCTCGTCGAGCAGGCGAATCAGGTATGCATCCGCTCCGACCGGCGCATCTATCGGATCGGCAGCCTCGGCCGCGATCCGCTCCCGTGGCGCAAGACGCGTGACGCAGCGTCGACGGCGATCGCGGAGATGAAGACGCTGCGGCCTCCGGCGGCGAAGGAGAAGCAGTTCGATCAGCTCGTAGCGGCCGGGCAGCGTCTCCGCACCGCGATCGCACAGGTGCACGACGCGCTCGTCGCGAAGACGTTCGACAAGGCGCGCGAGGCGCAGGGGGACGCCGTCCGCGAGGACGCCACGATCAAGCGGCTCGCGCGCTCTCTCGGCCTCACGTTCTGCGAGCAGCTGCTGACGAACTGGCCCGCGTGACGCCGTCGGTCGCGGCTCGCTTCGTCAGGCGCCGTCGGAGCGCGACGGCGTAGGACGCACCGGGACGTCTGCCGAGAGCGACGGCCAACGCTCCGTCAGGAGGAGCAGGAAGGCGTAGGTCTGGGCGTTGTAGCGGACTGCGTACGCGCCGAGGTCGCGAAAGCCGCGCGGGAAGCGGCCGATCGCGACGGCCACGAACCATCCGAGGAACGCGACGACCTGAAGGACGACCGACAGGACGTACGCGAAGATGTACGGCGGGATCGCGAGGATCGGCCGCAGGAGCGTCTTCCACCGCGTCTGCGGCGCGGGCGGGGCGACGACGAGGTCGACCGGATAGGTCCCACGCCAACCCCGGAATCGCGGGTAGGGCTCCGCGAGCAGGAACTGGTACGCGTTCACGTGCACCCAGTAGCGGAGGAACCGCTCGTTCCACGCGTGGAGCCCGGGCGGCGTCTGGCCCTTCACGAGGGTGACGACCCAGTTCACGATCGCGACGAACAGCGCGACAACGGCCCACAACAGGAGGACGAGCACGTGCGGAAGGACGAGCAGCGCACGAAGCGCCGCCGTCAGCCGCCACCTGCGGAGGTCGTCGTTCACGAGCAGCGTCACCGGGTGGGCCCGCTCGACCGGCGCGCCCGAGAACGCCGGCTCGCGCTTCTCGAGGAACGCGCCCGTGCCCTCGAAGAAGTCGTGCGTCCGCGTCAGCTCCGCCTGCGTCGCCGCCTCGCGCTCGAGCTGGTCCTCGAACGTCGAGGTCTCGGCGGCGTCGAGCAGCCGCTTCGTCTCCCACACCGCGCGCGTCGGCATCGCGGCGAACAGCTCCGCCACCTCATGCGCACGCGCGTGCAGCTCGTCCGCCGCGACGACCTCCGACACGAGACCCCAGGCACGCGCCTCCTCTGCCGACAATCGCCGTCCGGTCGTGAGCCATTCGAACGCGCGCGCCGAGCCGAGCAGGCGGCGAGCGAGCCACGTGCCGCCCGAGTCCGGGACCAGGCCGATGTTGATGAACGCAGGTACGAGCGTCGCCGAGTCCGACGCGATGCGGATGTCGCACGCGAGAGCGAGCGAGAGCCCTGCGCCGGCGGCGGGGCCGTTCACGGCGGCGATCACCGGCTTCTGGAGCGCCCGGATCGCGAGCACCGTCGGGTGGTAGTTCTCTCGCAGGTTTCCCGCGACGTCGTGCGCGCCGCCGCGGAACTCCTGCAGGTCCTGCCCGACGCAGAAGCCTCGACCCGCTCCGGTGATCACGACGGCGCGAACGGCAGGATCCTTCGCCTCGGCGAGGGCCGCCTGGACCCCCGCGTGCACGGCGCGCGTCAGCGCGTTCAGGACTTCGGGCCGGTTGAGCGTGATCGTGAGAATCGCGCCCTCGCGGGAGACGTCGACCTCGGCCACGACGCAGACACTAACCCGAGGGCTACCCTCGGTCCATGGCGGACACGGTTCTCGCGGTCGACGAGGGCGAGGCGCTCGACGCATACTCGCGGGCGGTGATCGCCGTCAGCGAGCGGCTCGCGCCGTCGGTGGCGAACCTGCGCAGCCGCGGCGGCGGAGGCAGCGGCGTCGTCGTCAGCGGCGACGGCTTCATCGTCACGTCCGCGCATGTCGTCGAGCACACGCGGCGGGTTCGCGCCTCGTTCGTCGACGGCACCGAGCACCGCGCCGACGTCGTCGGCGTCGATCCGCTCTCCGACCTCGCCGTTCTGCGCGCCGAGAGCGGCGGGCTGCGGCGGCAGAGCTCGGCGACGCAACCTGCTTGCGCGTCGGCCAGCTCGTCGTCGCGATCGGCAACCCGCACGGGTTCAACTCGTCGGTCACCGCGGGCGTCGTCTCGGCTCTCGGGCGGTCGCTCCCGACACGCGCCGGCCGGATCGTCGACAACGTCATCCAGACGGACGCGGCGCTCAATCCCGGCAACTCGGGCGGCGCGCTCGCCGACGGTCGCGGCCGCGTCGTGGGGATCAACACGGCCGTCGCCGGCGTCGGGCTGGGGCTCGCGGTACCGGTCAACGACTCCACGCGGGCGATCGTCGGGGCGCTGATGCGCGACGGGCGCTTCCGGCGCGCCTACCTCGGCATCGCCGGCGACGCGCGTCCGCTTCCGCCGCGGCTCGCGCGCGACCTCGGGCGGCGATCGGGCGTCGAGGTCGTCGAGGTCGTCGCAGGGTCGCCGGCGGCCGAAGCGGGCCTGCGGCCGGAGGACCTGATCGTGGCCGTCGACGGCGTGCCGGTCGCGGGGGTCGACGACGTGCAGCGGCTGATGGTCGGCGACCGGATCGGCGCGACGGTCGACCTCGAGGTCGTACGCGGCGGGCGCCCCCTCCGCCTCGTGCTCGTGCCGGTCGAGCTCGAGCTGTAGGCGCCGCGGTCGCCCGGCGCCCGCGCGCGGCGGCCGTGGCACGAGGGCGCGCCCAGGTGTGCCGACAGGTGTCCCGAACGGCGGTGTCCGCGCGTGCCGTGCCCCGGTGCCAGGCACGGTGACGGAAGTGCAACGAGCGGCGTGACGGGAGCGTGACCTCCCTGCAGAGCCGCAGGACGGAACAGCCACGTCCGGTGCCAGGCACCGTGACAGAAGCGTCACGCGGGTGTCACGGAAGTCTGTCTAGAGTCCGCGCGATGGAGCAGCGGTACGCGGCGTTTCCGAGCCTCGAACTCGACCGGCCCTCGCCCCACGTGCTGCGGCTCACGCTACGGACGCCGGGGAGGCTGAACGCCGTCGGGTCGGAGATGCACGGCGAGCTCGCCGCGGTGTGGCGCGAGATGGGTGACGACGACGAGACACGGGCGGTCCTCGTCCGCGGCGCTGACGGCGCCTTCAGCGCCGGCGGAGACCTCGACCTCGTATTGGAGATCGCGCAGGACCACGAGACACGGCTCCGCGTCTTCCGCGAGGCGCGCGACCTCGTATACAACATCGTCAACTGCCCGAAGCCGATCGTGTCGGCAATCGCAGGCCACGCCGTCGGCGCGGGACTGGCGGTCGCGTTGCTCGCCGACATCTCGATCGCGGCGCCGAGCGCGCGGATCGTCGACGGTCACACGAGGCTCGGCGTCGCAGCCGGCGATCACGCGGCGATCGTGTGGCCGCTCCTGTGCGGTCTCGCGAAGGCGAAGTACCACCTCCTCCTCTGCGAGCCGGTCGACGGCGCCGAGGCGGAGCGGATCGGGCTCGTGTCGCTGTGCGTTCCCGACGAGGAGCTCGAGCAACGCGCGCTCGCGATCGCGCAGCGGCTCGCCGAGGGGTCGCAGCCGGCGATCCGGCACACGAAGCTCGCGCTCAACAACTGGCTTCTCGCCGCAGGCCCGACGTTCGACGCTTCGCTCGCGCTCGAGTTCCTGCACATGACCGGGCCCGACGTCCACGAGGGCGTCGCGGCCGTGCGCGAGCGGCGGCCGCCGAGCTTCGGCTAACCGATCTCGGCGAAGAGCACCTCGAAGCGGCCGCCCATCTCCATCGCGTCCTTCCCGGTCGCCATGAACTCGGGCGAGCGCGCCGCATTCTTGAAGGCGTCGCGGTCGGGGAACTCCCACTCGGCGTAGTAGCGGAAGCGCGGCTCGCCCGTCGGCGCGCCGAAGACCTTGCCGTGCCGGAACGTCCCGCCGGGCACCTTGCGGCATAGCTCCACGTGCCGGTCGTACCGCTGCGGGTCCGGCTCCTCGTCGTACAGTACGAGCGCTCTGACCATCGTCCCCTTCCGTCGACCGCAGGAGCCTACGTGACCACAGCCGCGGTCGTGATGACCGTCGTCGCGGGTCTCGCAGGCTCGGTGCAGGTAGCGGTTATGGGGCGGTTCGGGGAGCGGATCGGCGTCATCGAGGCACTGACGTTCGCGACCGCGATTCAGCTCGCGCTGGCGGCCACGATCCTCGTCGTCGCGCGGTCGGGCGTCGGTGGGCTCGGCGACGCATTCCGGTCACCGCTCTGGATGTGGCTCGGCGGGGCGATGGGTCTCACGGTCGTCTTCACGATCACGTTCGCGCAGCCCCGCATCGGCGCCACCGCGACGATCGGGATCCTGATCGCCGGCCAGCTCGTGATGGGTGCGGTGATCGACCGGTTCGGCCTGTTCGGCGTCACGCAGTACGCGATCTCGTGGCCCCGCGCGCTCGGCATTCTCCTGCTCGGCGTCGGCGCGGCGCTGTCGCTGGTTCGCTGACGCTTGAGCCACCGCGCGAAGGTGTGGACCGCGCTCTGGGCGGTCTACTTGATCTGGGGCTCGACGTATCTCGCGATCGCGATCACCGGCGACACGCTACCGCCGCTCTTCGCCGTCTCGACGCGGTTCGTCGCCGCCGGCGCGATCATGGCCGGCATCGTCCTGTGGCGCGGCGGGACCATGCGCGTGGGGCGTCGCGAGGTCGCCGCGTGTGTCCTCATCGGCTGCCTGCTGCCGGGCGCGAACGCGGTGCTCTTCTTCGCAGAGCGCGACGTCCCGACGGGGCTCGCGTCGCTCATCATCGCGTCGGTGCCGCTGTGGGTCGTCGTGCTCCGACTCGCGCTGCGCGACCGCATCCCGACCCTCGCGCTCGTCGGAGTCGGGATCGGCTTCGCGGGCGTCGCGGTGCTGGCGCGGCCGTCGGGCGGAGCGACCACGGCAGGGATCGCGCTGTGCGTGCTGTCGGCCGTGATGTGGTCGGTCGGCTCGGTCTTCTCCTCACGCCTGCCGCTGCCGCCAGACCCGTTCGCGGCGACCGCGTACGAGATGCTCGCGGGCGGGCTCGTGATGCTGCCTCTCGGCGTATTGACGGTCGACTCGCTCGACCCGTCGACCGCGTCGATCCTCGCCTGGATCTACCTCGTGACCTTCGGCTCGGTCGTCGGGTACACGGCTTACGTCTGGCTGCTCGCGCATGCGCCGCTCGGCACCGTCTCGACGTACGCGTACGTGAACCCGGTCGTCGCGATCGCGCTCGGGGTCCTCTTCCGCGACGAGCACCTGACGACGCAGATCGTGATCGGCGCCGCGATCGTCGTCGTCGCGGTCGCGATCGTCGTGCGGCAGGAGCCGCCGGCCGCAACGCAGCCCGAGGAGGGCGTGCGGTAGCGTCCGGCGCGTGGAGCTCGTCGTCGGCCGCGTCCTGAACGTCTCCGACCATCCGGGCGCGCGCGCGCCGTCGTTCCTCCTCGAGCTCGACCTCGGCGGCCAGGGCCGCCGCGAGGCGCAGATGGAGCCGGGCTCCTACTCGAAGGACGAGCTCGTCGGGCGACAGGTCGTGGTCTCGATCTCCGCCGACGCGCCGATCGTCCTCGCCGCACGGTCGCACGGCGGCGGGCCGATCCTGCTCCGTCCCGACCGGGACGTCGAGGACGGCACGATCGTCGCCTGACGTGAGTCAGCGAAGCTGGAGCCCGACGATGTCGTCGGGCCGGATCGGGATGCGCGTCAGCTCGCGCCCGGTCGCCGCGCGCACGGCCGCAGCGACCGCTGCCGACGACACGACCGTCGGCGGCTCGCCGACGCCCTTCACGCCGTACGGCGCATCGGGCTGCGGATCCTCGATCAACACCGACTCGACCGGCGGCATGTCGAGCGCCGTCGGGATGAGGTAGTCGGTGAAGCTCGCGTTCGTGATCAGGCCGTTGCGCGTCTGGATCTCCTCCATGAGCGCGAGCCCGAGCCCCTGCGCCGCCCCGCCCTCGATCTGGCCCTCGACCTGCTGCGGGTTCACGGCCGTCCCGACCTCCTGCGCCGCGCCGATCCAGACGACGCGAGTGAGACCGAGCTCGACGTCGACCTCGGCCACGACGCGCATCGCGCAGCAGGCGAAGGCGACGTGCGCACGGTCCCCCGTGAGCTGCCCGGTCAGCGGGTCGAGCGGCGTCGTGCGGGGGTGGCGGTAGATCCGCTCGACGTCGACCTCGCTCGCGTCGCCGCGGCGCTTCCGCTCCTCGAGCGCGGCGAGGCACGCGTCGCGAACCGCGCCCGCGGCCATCCACGTCATCCGCGATGCGGAAGCCGATCCGGCGGAGTCGACGCTCGCAGTCGTGTGCGGCGCGAGCCGGACGTCGTCGATCCCGAGCTCCGTGCGCGCGACCTGGAGGATCACGCCGGTCACCCCCTGGCCGACCTCGGCGGCCGCGCAGTGCACCTCCGCCGTCCCGTCCTCGAGCAGCCGCACGCGCGCGGCCGTGTAGTCGTCGAAGCCCTCGGAGTAGCAGATGTTCTTGAAGCCGAGGGCGAAGCCCGTGCCACGGTGGACGCCCTCGCCGCGCGTCGTGTTGCCTGCCCCGCCCGGGAGCCGCAGCGGATCCCGCGGCAGCTCCTCCGGCGGCGGCGGCTCGAGCGCCGCGGCCGCACGAATCGTCTCGACGACCGGGAGCGAGCCGTCGATCTGCTGGCCGGTCGGGAGCACGTCGCCCGGCTTCAGCGCGTTCAGGAGCCGGAGCTCGATCGGATCGATGTCGAGCGCCGCCGCGAGCTTGTCCATCTGCGCCTCGGCGGCGAAGCAGGTCTGCACCGCGCCGAACCCGCGCATCGCGCCGCACGGCGGGTTGTTCGTGTACACGGCCGTCGACTCGATCAGCGCGTTCGGGACCTCGTAGGGCCCGCAGGCGAACGATGCCGCGTTCGAGCAGACGGCGGTCGACGAGGAGGCGTAGGCCCCGCCGTCGAGCAGGATGCGGAAGCGGATGTTCACGAGCCTGCCCTCCCGCGTCGCGCGGTGCTCGACCCACATGCGCGCCGGGTGCCGGTGGACGTGGCCCGTGAACGACTCCTCCCGGTCGTACACGATCTTGACCGGCCGGCTCGTGTGCAGCGCGAGCAGGGCGCCGTGGATCTGCATCGACAGATCCTCGCGACCGCCGAACGCGCCGCCGACACCCGCGAGATGGATCCGCACCTGGTCGAGCGGAAGGTCGAGGCACGGCGCGACCTGCTGGCGATCGACGTGCAGCCACTGGGTCGCGACGTAGATGTCGACACCGCCTTCCCCGTCGGGGACCGCGAGCCCGGACTCGGGGCCGAGGAACGCCTGGTCCTGGATGCCGACCTCGTAGTAGCCGCTGACGGACGCGTCGCCCTCGGCGTCGGGATCACCGTGGCGGATCACCATGTGGCGGACGACGTTCGGGCGCGGGTCGTCGAAGTAGCCGTGCCCGCGGGTGGGGCTCTCGTCGTGGAGGGGCGGCTGCTCCGTCGCCCGCTCCATGTCGGTGACCGGCTCGAGCGGCGCGTACTCGACACGGATCCGCTCGGCTGCGCGACGCGCCTGCTCTGGATGCTCGGCGGCGACGATCGCGACCGGCTCGCCGAAGTAGCGAACGCGGTCGATCGCGAGCACCGGCTGGTCGGGGAACTCGAGGCCGTAGGTCTTCTGGCCCGGGACGTCGTCGTGGGTGAGAACCGCGTGGACTCCAGGCATTGTCACCGCGTCGGTGATGTCGATCGAGACGATGCGCGCGTGAGCGTGCGGGCTCCGCAGCGTGTGTCCCCACAGCATCCCGGGCGCGGCAAGGTCGGAGGAGTAGGCGAACTCGCCCTTGACCTTCGGCGGCGCGTCGAGCCGCGCCACGCGCTCACCGACGCGCCCGCGCTCGAGCGGGCGGGTCGGCGCGACCGGCCGGGCAACCGTCATGCGGCCGCCTCCAGGCGCGTGAGGGGCTCGAACGCGATCGCCGCCTCGCAAACCGTCGGCCGCCAAGTGCACGGGGAGTGGCCCGTCCCGCGGCTGCGACCGCCGCGCGGACTCCGTGTACAGCCCCACCCAGGGTGGGGTGTGAGCCACCCGCCACCCACGCTCATCGTCCGCCGCGGGTGCCCCAAGCGCAAGCTGTCCTTCGTGAAAAGTCTGCGCCGATTCATCCAGCGCCGTCCTCTGCGGCCAGGCGCACCGCGTCGAAGATCTTCGCGTAGCCGGTGCACCGGCACAGGTTGCCGGAGAGCGCCTCACGGATCTCGTCGTCGCTCGGCCCGGACACGCGCGCGAGCAGGTCGGCCGTGGCGACGACGAGGCCCGGCGTGCAGAAGCCGCACTGCACGGCGCCGGCGTCGACGAACGCCTGCTGGACGCGATGAAGCTCGCCGTCGCGCGCCAGGCCCTCCACCGTCGTCACCTCGTGCCCGTCCGCCTGTGCGGCGAGGACGAGGCAGGCGCAGACGAGCGTGCCGTCGAGGAGCACCGAGCACGAGCCGCACTCGCCCTGCTCGCACGCGTTCTTCGCGCCGGGGTAACCGAGCTTCTCGCGCAGCGCGAAGAGCAGCGACTCGCCCTCCCAGCAGTCGGCCTCGTGCTCGACGCCGTTCACACGAACGCGAATCCTCATGCGGCCATCGTTCTCTCGAGCGCCCGCCGGGTCAGAACGCGCAGCGCGTGCCGGCGGTAGCGCGCGGTACCGCGAACGTCGTCGATCGGAGCGGCGGCCTCGGCGACGCGATCCGGAAACGACTCGGCTTCCTCGCGCGGCGCGGTCACGAGGACTGGCCGCGGCGCCGCCGAGCCAAAGGACGCGCGCAGCTCGTCGCCTGCCGAGACCGCAAGCGAGACGACCGCGATCACCATCGCGTTGCGTGGCCCGACCTTCATGAACGTCTGCGGCGCCCGCGACGGTCTCACCAGCACGGCGGTGATCAGCTCGTCGGGGTCGAGGGCGGTCCGCTTGACGCCGGTCACGAACTGCGCGAGCGCGATCCGTCGGACGCCGCGGATCGACGCGCACTCGACGTCCGCCCCCTCGACGAGGAGCGGTGGCAGCGCGTCGCCGGCCGGAGACGCGGTTCCGAGGTTGCCGCCGATCGTGCCCCGGTTGCGGATCTGAGGCGAGCCGACGGTGCGCGACGCTTCGGCGAGCGCGGGCAGGATCTCCCGCAGGTCGCCCCGCTCGATCTCCATGTAGGTCAGGCCCGACGCAAGGCGCAGCGCGCCGTCGTCCCGCGACCACCCGCGCAGCTCGCGCACCTCGTTGAGGTTGAGAAGCGCCGGCGGGCGGCCGTGGTCGAAGTTGAGCGCGACCATCACGTCAGTCCCGCCCTGGATCGGCCACGCCTCGGGCACCTCCGCCTTCATCCGCAGCGCCTCGTCGAGGCTGTGTGGCGTTAGAACCTCCACGGCACGAACTGTACGGTTCTTCGTCAGTGGAGTCAGCCCTGTCACGGCGCCTCGCCGTCGCGCGCGGGGACGAGCCCGCAGACCTCGTCATCAGGGGAGGCAAGGTGCTCTCGGTCTTCACGCGCGAGTGGCTCGACGCCGACGTGGCGCTCGCGGACGGGTGGATCGCGGGCGTCGGCGACTACGAGGGCGTCGAGACGTTGGACGCCGACGGGAGGTGGGTCGTCCCCGGCTTCATCGATGCGCACGTGCACGTCGAGTCGTCGAAGACGCTCGTCGACGAGTTCGCGCGGCTCGTGCTCCCGCTCGGGACGACGGCGGTCGTCGCCGACCCCCACGAGATCGCGAACGTCCTCGGGACCGACGGTGTCCACTGGCTCCTCGACGCGTCGGCGGACCTGCCGCTCGACCTCTACTTCATGGCGTCGTCGTGCGTCCCCGCCTCCGGGTACGAGTCGCCGCGGCGGGCGCTCTCCGTCGGCGACCTCGACGCCCTGCTCCGGCGGCGGCGCGTGATCGGGCTCGCCGAGATGATGAACTTCCCCGGCGTCGTGGCCGGGGACGAGCGCGAGCTTGCGAAGCTGGCGCTCGCGACGCACGTCGACGGACACGCGCCCGGCGTGCTCGGGCCGAGCCTCCAGGCATACGCGGCGGCCGGGATACGGTCGGATCACGAGGCGTACACGGCGGAGGAAGGACGACAGCGGCTCCGGGCCGGAATGTGGGTCCTGATCCGCGAGGCGTCTGCGGCGCGGAACCTCCAGGCGCTCCTCCCGCTGGTCGAGGAGTTCGGGCCGTACCGGATGGCGTTCTGCACGGACGATCGCGAGCCCGAGCACATCGCCGTCGACGGGCACGTGAACGCGATCGTCCGCGACGCCGTCGCCTACGGCATCGACCCGATCGACGCGCTCGTCCTCGCCTCCCACAACGCCGCGACGTACCACCGGCTCGACCACCTCGGAGCAGTCGCGCCGGGACGCCAGGCGGACATCCTCGTGCTCCCCGACCTCGAGCGCTTCGTCCCCGAGGTCGTCCTGAAGCGCGGCCGGCCGGTCGGCGAGATCGAGCGTCCCGAGGTGCCGGAGTGGGTGAAGCACACGATCCGCGTCGGCGCGCTCGGGCCCGAGGTGTTCCGGATCCCGTGGCGCGACGGTCGCCGAGCGCGGGTGATCGGCCTCGTGCCCGGCCAGATCGTCACGGAGTCGCTCGTCGACCAGCCGCTCGTCCGCGGCGGCGAGGCGCTCGCCGACCCCGCGCGGGACCTCGCGAAGATCGCGGTCATCGAGCGCCACCTCGGGACGGGGCGGATCGGCAGGGGCTTCGTCCGCGGGTTCGGCCTACGGCGCGGCGCGCTGGCGACGTCGCTCTCGCACGACGCGCACAACGTCGTCGTCGTCGGGGTGAGCGATTCCTCGATGGCGTTCGCGGTCCGGCGGCTCGCCAACATCGGCGGCGGCATCGTCGTCGTCGACGGAGCCGAGGTCGCCGCGGAGCTGCCGCTGCCCGTCGCAGGGATCCTCAGCGATGCGCCGCTCGAAGAGGTGGTCGCGCGCTCGCATGCGATCGTCGCCGCCGCGGAGACCCTCGGCTGCGCGATCGAGGCCCCGTTCCAGCTGCTCGCGTTCCTCGCGCTCAGCGTCATCCCCAGCCTCAAGATCACCGACCGCGGCCTCGTCGACGTCGACCGGTTCGAGATCGTGCCGCTGGAGGTTGCGTGATCTACTCGAACGCGTGGATCGTCACGATGGACGACGCGCAGACGGAGCACGAGCGCGGGTGGCTGCGGGTCGCGGACGGAGCGATCGCGGAGGTCGGTGCGGGCGAGCCCCCGGAGGCCGGCGACGATCTCCGTGGCGCCGTCGTCACGCCGGGGCTCGTCAACACGCATCACCACCTCTACCAGACGCTGACCCGCGCACGCGCGCAGGAGGCGACTCTCTTCGAGTGGCTCCGGGAGCTGTACCCGACCTGGGCGGGGATCGACGCGGAGATGGAGTACGCCGCCGCCCGCTGCGGGCTCGCGGAGCTGGCGCTCTCCGGATGCTCGACCGTCTTCGATCACCACTACGTCTTCCCGCGCGGCGTCGAGGGGCTCGTCGAGGCGGAGATTCGCGCGGCGCGGGAGCTGGGCCTCCGCATCGTCGCCTCGCGCGGCTCCATGGATCTCGGCGAGTCGGACGGCGGGCTTCCGCCGGACTCCCTCGTGGAGGACGTCGACGCGGTGCTCGCCGACACCGAGCGGCTCGCGGCGCTCGCCGACGGCGACTGGGTGCAAATCGCCGTCGCCCCGTGCTCTCCGTTCTCGGTCACGACGCGGCTGATGGAAGAGTCGGCGGAGCTCGCACGGCGACTCGGTCTCCGCCTGCATACGCACCTCGCCGAGACCGCCGAGGAGGACGCCTACTGCCGCGAGCTCTTCGGCTGCTCGCCGGTCGAGTACCTCGACCGGGTGGGGTGGCTCGACGGCGACGTCTGGTGTGCGCACTGCGTCCACCTCTCCGACGACGACGTGGCGACGTTCGCGCGCGCCGGCGTCGGGGTGGCACATTGTCCGACGTCCAACCTCCGCCTCGGCGCCGGCGTCGCGCCCGTTCGCGAGCTCGTCGACGCGCGAGTGCGCGTCGGCCTCGGCGTCGACGGAACGGCTTCCAACGAGCGCGGCGACCTCGTGCTCGAGGTGAAGAACGCACTGCTGGTCGCGCGCGGTCGCGGCGGTCCGGGTGCGATGACCGCGCGCGAGGCGCTGCGGCTCGCGACGCGTGGCGGAGCCGACGTCCTCGGCCGGAGCGACCTCGGCTCGCTGGAGCCGGGGAAGCGTGCCGACTTCGCCGTATGGAACGCAGACGGGCTCTCCTTCGGCGGTGCGGACGATCCCGTCGCGAACCTCGTCCTCTCGGCGCCGCATCGTGTCGAGCGGCTCGTCGTCGGTGGCCGCGACGCCGTGCGCGACGGCCGACTGGTGCGCGCCGACGAGGACGAGATCGCCCGCGAGCACCGGGCCCAGGCGGCAAGGCTGTGGGCGTCGTGACGGTCTCGACCCATGTTCTCGACACGGCAGCAGGACGGCCGGCCGCGGGAGTTCGCGTCGAGCTGTTCGCCCCCGACGGCGGCCTCGTCGGCGAGGGCGTGACCGACGACGACGGCCGGATCGGCGCGCTCGGCGCGGGCGAGGCCGGCGCGTACCGGATCGTCTTCCACCCGCCGTCGCCGTTCTTCGTCCGCGTCGAGCTCGTGGTCGAGCTGGGCGAGGGCCATTACCACGTCCCCCTGCTGATCTCGCCGTACGGGTGCGCGAGCTACCGCGGAAGCTGACGGTCGACGAGCTCGCGTCGCTCTTCGAGGGCCGGACGCGGTTCGTCGAGCGGCTGGCGGCGCTGGACGACCCGCTGGAGCGTGCCCGCGAGGTCGCCCGCGCGCTCCCCGACGACGAGAAGAGGGAGGTCCTCGACGCGCACCCGCCGATCGGCGCGCCGCCGTCAACGCTCTCGGCGCGTTCGGCGGCCGAGCAGGGGACGGACGAGGCGCCCGAGCTCGCAGAGCTCAACCGACGCTACGAAGAACGGTTCGGGTTCCGGTTCGTCATCTTCGTGAACAGGCGCTCGAAGGCGGCGCTCGTCCCGATCCTTCGCGAGCGCCTCGAGGGCACCCGCGAGGAGGAGCTCGACACCGCGCTGGACGAGCTGGTCTCGATCGCGATCGATCGATGGCAGCGGTCGTAGCGATCTCCGACTACTGGTGGGACTGGGGCAACCTCGTCTTCCGCTGGCTGCACGTGGTCGCCGCGATCGCGTGGGTCGGCTCTTCCTTCTACTTCATCGCGCTCGACAACCACCTCCGGCCGCCCGCCGACCGACGAGACTCCGAGCGCGGGGTCGGCGGCGAATCGTGGGAGATCCACGGCGGCGGCTTCTACCGGATCGAGAAATTCCGCTTGGCGCCCGAGACGCTCCCCGAGCCACTCCACTGGTTCAAGTGGGAGGCGTACACGACGTGGCTGTCCGGGTTCGCGCTCCTGGTCGTCGTCTTCTACGTCCGCGCCGACACCTACCTCGTCGACCCCGGCGTCCGCGACCTCTCAGGGGGAGAGGCCGTCGCGATCTCGATTGCCGGGCTCGCGCTCGCGTGGCTCGTCTACGACGGGCTCTGCCGCGTGCTGGCCCGGCGGCCGCTCGTGCTCGCGGCTTCCGTGTTCGCGTTCGTCGCGGTGTCCGCGTGGGCGGCCTCGGAGCTCTTCGCGGGACGCGCCGCGTACGTACAGGTGGGGGCGATGGTGGGGACGATGATGGTCGGCAACGTCTTCTTCGTGATCATCCCCGCGCACTGGGAGCTCGTCCGGGCGAAGGAGGCTGGCCGCGAGCCCGACCCCGCCGCGAACGAGCGCGGGAAGCTGCGGTCGGTTCACAACAACTACCTGACGCTGCCGGTCGTCTTCGCGATGCTGTCGAACCACTTCCCGTTCACGTACGGGCACGAGCGCGGCTGGATCGTGCTCGTCGCGCTGATGGCGATCGGGGCGTGGATTCGCCATTACTTCAACCTGCGCCATCGCGGCCGCGACATCTGGCTCATACCGGCGACGTCCGCACTCGCGCTGATCGTGCTCGCGCTCGTGATCCGGCCCGACGACACGCTGTCGCAGGCCGGTACGGGCGCGGCACCCGCGTTCTCGGAAGTCCGGTCGATCGTCCAGCGGCGATGCGTCACCTGCCACTCGGGCGTGTCGGCGCCGCAGGGAGTTCGTCTCGAGACGGCGGCGCAGATCCGCGCGCGCGCGGCGCAGATCGACGAGCAGGCCGTGGTGACGAAAGCGATGCCGCTCGGAAACGCGACGAGGATGACACAGGACGAGCGCGACACCCTCGCCCGCTGGGCGGCTTCGCGATGACGTTCCTGCTCCTCGCGCTGGTCGTGATCGTGACGCCGGGGCAGGACACGGCGCTCACGCTCCGCAACTCGCTCGTCGGTGGTCGCGGCGAGGGGGTGGCAACGGCGGTCGGCGTGGCCGTGGGTCAGGCGACGTGGGCTCTTGCGACAGCGGCCGGGCTGGCCGCGATCGTCGTCGCGTCCGAGCCGGCGTTCGTGGCGCTGCGCGTCGTCGGCGCCGCGTACCTGATCTGGCTCGGTGCCCGGTCGCTGATCGCAGCGTCGGCGCCGGTCGCCGTCCGACGATCCGACGCCGCGGGTGCCGCGCGTGCGGCGCGGTGTGTCGCGGCTTTCGACAACGTCCTTCCGGCAGGGCGTGCTGAGCAACCTCGGGAACCCGAAGATGGCCGTCTTCTTCACGAGCCTCCTTCCGCAGTTCGGCGAGTCGCTTTCCTCGTTGCTCGCGCACGGGGCGGTGTTCGTGGCGCTGACGCTCGCGTGGCTCTCGGCCGTCGCCCAGCTCGGACGCGCGCTCGCGCCGTTCCGGCGCGCGGTGGCGGCGGTGACCGGCGTCGTCCTCGTCGCGCTCGGACTGCGGCTCGCCTCCGACCCGCGGTAGGTTCCCGGGATGCTCGAGATCATCGCCGGCGGGATGCGGTTCGTCGCGCGTTTCGAGGATGAGCTCGCGCCCAGGACAACGGCCGCTTTCCGGGCGATGCTGCCGCTCGACGACCGCATCATCCATTGCCGGTGGAGCGGCGAGTCGAACTGGATCCCGTGGGGCGACCGCGACCTCGGGATCGGGCCGGAGAACGCGACGTCGTACCCCCATCCGGGCGAGCTCGCGCTGTATCCGGGCGGCCAGAGCGAGACGGAGCTGCTCTTCCCGTACGGCTACTGCTCGTTCGCGTCGAAGGCGGGCCATCTGTGGGCGAACCACTTCGCGACCATCGTCGAGGGGGCGGAGCAGCTGAAGGAGCTCGGGCGGCTCACGCTCTGGCAGGGCGCGCAGCCGATCTCGTTCCGCGAGCTCTAGCGCCTCTCGGCGGGAGGCGCGGCGGCGCCCCGCACCTGCCCGAACGAGACGTGTCGGGAGCGTCGCCGTCACCTTGTCTCCCCACCCAGGGTGGGGAGCACCACCCGCCACCCGCTGACATCGTGCGCGCCGGCCGGCCCGATGCGCAAGGTCCGCCGCGTCAGAAGTTCGTGCTTTCTCGTCCACACCCGCTCCGCCCGCGGCACGCCCGGGCGGCGCGACGCGCATTTCGCGCGCCGACGCGCCGCCGCGACACCGTCGTCCTACCGCTCCTCGCGCACGTACGGCCGGCCCAGCGCCGCCGGCGCCCCGAGCCGACGCTTCTGCAGGCCCGTCGACACGATCACGAGCACCACGACCGTCATGACGTACGGCAGCGCCTGGAAGAGCTCTGGCGCGATCGTCACGCCCCGCGCCTGCAGCGTGAACGGCAGCGCCGAGAACGCGCCGAAGAAGTAGGCCCCGACGAGGCACAGGTCGGGCCGCCAGAACGCGAAGATAACGAGCGCGATCGCGATCCAGCCCGCGCCCTGCGTCAGGCCGTCGACCCACTGCGGGGTGATCGCGAGCGAGAAGCAGGCACCGCCGACTCCGGCGAGCGCGCCGCCGGCGATCGTGTGCGCATACCGGTACGCCGCGACGTTGATGCCCATCGCATCGGCCGCCGCCGGCGACTCGCCGACGGCGCGGACGTTCAGGCCGATCCGCGTCCGCGACAGGTACAGCCCGATGAGCAGTACGAGGAGCCAGGACGCGTAGACGAGCACCGAGTGGTCGAAGAGGATCGGCCCGAGGATCGGGAGCGTCGTCAGGCCGTCCGGCAGCGGAGTCGTGAAAGCGTGACGCGCCGGCGCGTCCGCGAGCTCGAGGTCGTTCCCGAGGTACGACGAGAGCCCCGCCGCGCCCGCGAAGATCGTGAGGGCGAGGCCGGAGACGATCTGCGAGGCGCGCAGCGTGATCACGAGGAACGCGTGGATCGCCGCCGTCGCCGCCCCGGCGACCATCGAGACGAGGATCGCGAGCGCGAGCACCGCGGGGCCGCTTCCACCGACGTGCTGGACGGTCCAGAAGCCCATCACCGCCCCGATCAGCATCATCCCCTCGACACCGAGGTTCAGGACTCCCGAACGCTCGGCGAGCAGCTCGCCGAGCGCCGCGTAGAGGAGCGGCGTGCCGTAGGCGACGGCCGATGCGGCGACGACGACGAGCAGCGAGTTGTTCACGCGGTCGCCGCCTCTGCCGGGGCGGCCCGCCGACGAGAGATCCGGATCCGGTAGCGCACGAGCAGCTCGCCGCCGAGCGCGCAGAACAGGATCATTCCCTGCATCATCCCGACGAGGCCGGCGGGAAAGTCGGCGCCCTGCAGGGTGTAACCCGCGTTCTGGAGGCCGCCGAGCAGGACCGCGACGAGCACCGTCGCGAACGGGTTGTAGCGCGCGAGCGCCGCGATCACGATCCCGGCGTAGCCGTAGTTCGCCTGCGTAAGGCCGCGCGGGTCCAGCAGGTGGCGGAAGTCGCCGTCCTGGCTCGCGCCGCCGATCCCGGCGAGCGCGCCCGAGAGCGCCATGACCGACAGGATCTTGCGGCGCGTCCGCATGCCCGCGTACCGGGCGGCCCGCGGCGAGTCGCCGATCACGGCGGCCTCGAAGCCGAACCGCGTCCGCGCGTACAGGAACGCGAGCACGATCGCCGCCACGACGGCGAGCGCGAAGCCGAGGGGAACGATCAGCCCGCCGACGCCGAACGTCGGCCAGCTCGCCGAATCGGGGAACGTCTTCCCCTGCGGGAACGTCCGCGCCTCGAAGGTCGACGTGTCACGCCAGTACGACTCGCTGTCGAAGATCAGGTACGTGAGGATCAGCGCCGCGACGTAATTGAGCATCAGCGACGTGATGATCTCGTTCGTCGCGAAGAACGCCCGCAGGACGCCCGGGATCAGCGCCCACAGCGCGCCGCCGAGCGCGCCGGTGACGCACATCAGCACGACGACGATCGCGGTCGGCCAGCCGCCGGTGGCGATCGCGACGGCCGCGGCGAGGACCGCGCCCATGTACAGCTGGCCCTCGCCGCCGATGTTGAACAGGTTCATGCGGAACGCCGCGGCGGCACAGAGGCCGGTGAAGGCGAGCGGCGTCGCGGACACGAGCGTCGCCGACATCGCGCCCTCGGCGAGGAACGCGGAGTCGAACAGCCGGCGGTACGTCTCGATCGGGTCGTGCCCCGTGATGAGGAGGACAACGGCCGAGAGGAGGAACGCGACGAGGAGCGAGCCGACCGGAACGGCGATCGGCAGCCACCACGGCTGACGGAGCCGCCGTTCGATCCGGACCGTCACGGCCGCGGCTCCGCAGAAGGGTCGGCAGCGGGCTCGCCGCCGTGGCCGCCGGCCATCATGAGGCCGATCTCCTCGACGGTGGCGTGGGCCGGGTCCACCTCGCCCACGATCTCGCCTTCGTACATCACCGCGATTCGATCGGCCAGCTCCAGGATCTCGTCGAGGTCCTCGCTGATCAGGAGCACCGCCACGCCGGCGCAGGCCGCCTCGAGCAGGTACCGGTGCACCGTCTCGATCGCGCCGACATCGAGCCCGCGGGTGGGAGCGGCCGCGACGATCGCGCGCGGGCGGCCCAGGAACTCGCGGCCGAGCACGACCTTCTGGAGGTTTCCCCCGGAGAGCTGTCGCGCGGGCAGCGACGGCGACGACGTACGGATGCCGTAGCGCTCGATCAACCGGCGGGCCCGCTCCCGGATGCGCGCGGGACGAAGGACGGGCCCGGTCGACATCTCGTCGTCGCGGTAGGCCTTCAGCACGACGTTCGCTGAGATCGAAAGGCTGGGGGCGACACCCGTCCCGAGCCGGTCCTCCGGGACGTGGCCGACGCCGGCCGCGATCGCAGCGCGAGGATCGCCCGGCCGGAGGGGCCGCCCGTCGACCTCGACGCGACCGGCCGCCGGCCGCCGCATCCCGGTCAGCGCCTCGGCGAGCTCGCGCTGGCCGTTTCCGGCGACGCCGGCGATCCCGACGATCTCCCCGACGCGCAGCTCCAGGTCGACGCCACGCACTGCAGCCTCGCCGCGGTCGCCCTCGACGTCGAGGCCGCGGCAGGCCAGCACCACGTCGCCGTCGGTTCGCCGGGAGCCCGCCGGCCTCCGCACGACGTCGACCTCTCGCCCGACCATCAACGCAGCGAGCGAGTGGGGAGTCGCCGACGCGGCGTCGACGGTCGCGACCGTCTTCCCCGCCCGCAGCACCGTCACCCGGTCGGCGACCGCCTTCACCTCGTGGAGCTTGTGCGAGATGAAGATGACCGTTCGCCCCTCGCTCGCCATCCGCCGTAGCGTCGCGAAGAGCGTGCCGGCCTCGTGCGGCGTGAGCACGGCCGTCGGCTCGTCGAGGATCAGGATGCGCGCCTCGCGGTAGAGCGCCTTCAGGATCTCGACGCGCTGCTGCTCGCCCAGGGAGAGCTGCCAGATGCGCGCGCGCGGGTGGACGTGCATGCCGTAGCGCTCGCCGAGGTCGCGGACTCGCCGCTCGACCGCGCGCGGGCTCAGGATCAGCCGCCCCGCGCGCGCACCGCCCCCGTGCTCGCCGAGGATCACGTTCTCGGCGACCGTGAACGGCTCGACGAGCCGGAAGTGCTGGTGCACCATGAAGATGCCCGCGTCGAGCGCCTCGCGCGGCGACGCGAAGCGCACGGGCCGCCCCCAGAGCTCGATCTCACCCGCGTCGGGGCGGTAGAGCCCCGTGAGGATGTTCGAGAGCGTGCTCTTGCCGGCGCCGTTCTCGCCGAGCAGCGCATGCACCTCACCCGCCGCGGCCTCGAACTCGACGCCGTCGTTCGCGACAACGCCGGGAAACGCCTTCGTGATCCCACGCATCGAGACGGCGGGGGAGGGCCGCTCCCCCGCCGTCGCCGCGCTGCTCAACCCTTGGCGCTCCCCTGGATGCCCTTGACGAGCCAGTCCATCGCGTACAGGTCCTTGACGGTCAGCCGCTGGCCTTTCTTGACGCGCAGCTTCCCGCTCTGGTCGTACAGCGGCCCCGTGAACTCGTAGAAGGTGCCCTTGATCAACTGCGCCTTCTTGGCCGCGATCGCCGCCCGCGTCTTCGCCGACACCTTCGGCCCGAACGGCGCGAGCCCGATCAGCCCGTCCTTGAGCGAGCCGTAGTAGAAGCTGCTCTTCCAGGAGCCGTTCATCGCCGCCTTCACCCGACGTGCGTAATACGGCCCCCAGTTGTAGACCGCCGCCGTCAGCCACTGCTTGGGGGCGAACTTGCGTGCGTTCGAGTCGTAGCCGACCCACGGCACCCCGGCCCCCTCGGCGTACTGCCCCGCCGCCGGCGAGTCGACGTTCTGCCCGACCACGTCGGCGCCCGCCTTGTGCAGGTTCTCGGCCGCCTGCTTCTCCTTCTTCGGATCGAACCACGAGTTCGTCCAGATCAGCCGCACCTTCGCCTTCGGGTTCATCGCCTGCGCCCCGAGCGCGAACGCGTTCGCGTGCCGGATCACCTCCGGAATCGCAAACGGCACCACGTACCCGATCACACCCTTCTTCGACGCTGCTCCCGCCGCCATCCCCGACAGATAGATCGCGTCCTCGCCGGCCCCGAAGTACTCCGCCATGTTCTTCGACGTGTATGTCCCGGTCGCCATCTCGAACTTCACGTCCGGGTACTTCGCCGCGGCCGCCTTCATCGCCCCCTGGAACCCGAACGAAGTCGCGAAGATGATCTTGTTGCCGTCCCGGACCAGGCTGTCGATCACCTGCGTCACCTGCGGCCCCTCCGGAACGTTCTCCTTGAACGTCGTCTCCACCGCCGACCCCAACCGACGCTGCGCCACCAACCGGCCCTCGTCATGCGCCTGCGACCACCCCGCATCGTTATGCGGACCCACATAAATCCACGCCGCCTTGAACGCCGCGGACGGTTTCGCCGGCCCTGAAGCGGCTCCGGCGACGAGCGCGACGGCAACCGCGCCCACGGTGGCTGCGATCGCGCCGAACGCGAGCTTTCTCTTGAACATTCCTCTCCTCCTCGGGGGGTGAGGCGACTATACGGTCGGGACCCGACGGTCGCTAGACCGCGTCCGCGACCGTCGCGCCGACCGGGTCGCGAGCGCTCCACGGGAACGTGATCCACCGATCCGTGCGGCGCCAGACGTACTCGCAGCGGACCGTCGAGCGCGGCTTCTCGTAGAGGACGGCGCACCGCACCTCGGCAACCTTCCCCCGGCAGAACTCCTTGACGAGCGCGAGCGTCGCGCCCGTGTCGGCCACGTCGTCTGCGATCAGGACCCGCGTCTCCTGGAAGTCCACCAGGTCCGGCACGGGCGGCAGGATCATCGGCAGCTCGAGCCGCTCGTCGACGCCCGTGTAGAACTCGACGTTCATCGTGAACGTGTTCTTCACGTCGAGCGCGTACGCGATCGCGCCGGCGACGAGAAGGCCGCCGCGGGCGATCGCGAGCACCATGTCCGGGCGATAGCCGCCGTCGTCAACGAGCTCCGCAAGCGCCCGCGACCCGTCGCCGAGGTCGTCCCAGCTCATCACCTCACGCTCGCTCACCCGGCGAGCCTACCGAGCGCCTCGGTGAGCGCCTCGACGCCGAGGTCGACGTCCTGCTCGCTCGAGAGCTCCTCCGGCGAATGGCTCGCGCCGCCGTTCAGGCTGCGGACGAAGATCATCGCGGTCGGAACCCCCGCCGCCGCCAGCACCATCGCGTCGTGGCCTGCGCCGGAGATGAGCTCCCGCGCGTCGGGAAGGGCCGCGCGAACGGCCTCGAGCGGCGCGCCCGACATCGGAACCGGGGCGAGCCGCGACGACGGCTCGAACCCGATCGCCGCGATCAGCTCGTCGAGCAGCCGAGCATCGGGCGCGCGCGCGTCGACCGAGACGGTGACGCGGCCGGGGACGACGTTGATCGCGTTCGGCTCGATCTCGACGGCGCCGACGGTCGCGACGGCGCCGTCGCGCGCGCAACGGCGAACGTGCAGGACGAACCGCGCGGCGTCGACGAGCGCGTCGCGGCGCGCATCCATGGGCGTCGTCCCCGCGTGGTCGGCATGTCCCTCGAACGTGACGGCGCCGCGCGCCTGACCCGCGATCGCCGTCACCACGCCCAGCGGCTCGCCCGCGCGTTCGAGGACCGGCCCCTGCTCGATGTGCAGCTCGACGAACGCCGCGGGGAGCTCCGTCAGGGCGCGGCTTCCCATCGGCCCCGTCTCCTCGGCCCGGAACGCGACGGCCGCGAGCGAGGCGTCCGGAAGGCGCGCCGCCGCCTCGATCGCGGCGACCACGCCGAGCGCGCCGTCGAAGCGACCGCCGTTCGGGACCGAGTCGAGGTGCGACCCCGACCAGACCGGAGCCGGCCCGCGCCGCCCGAAGAGGTTGCCCGCCGAGTCGCGCGCGACCTCGAGCCCCGCCTCGCGCATCCACGAAGCCGCCAGCTCGTGCGCCGCGTCCTCCTCCGCCGAGTATGCGGCGCGGTGGGCGCCGATCGCGTACAGCTCGTCCAGGCGCTCGACGACTCGGCTCACGGGTCAATCTTGTCTGGCCGCGGCGAACCACGTAGGTTGGTCCAGCTCATAACCCATAAGGAGGCAAGTTGAGAACTCTGCTCGCTGCGGCCTCCATCGTGGTCGTCCTCGCGCTCGGCGGCGGGGCCTCCGCCGCAACCGCCCCGTCCGGGCCGCCGACCGCCATCGGCACCGGCGGCGCTGCCGCGACCGTCGAGACGCTCGCCACGCAGGCGGCGGTCGACACGCTCCGGCAGGGCGGGAATGCCATCGACGCGGCGGTTGTCGCGGCCGGCGTCCTCGGCGTCACCGAGCCGTTCTCGTCGGGAGTCGGCGGCGGCGGCTTCCTCGTCCTGCGGACCGCGAACGGGAACGTCACGACGATCGACGGCCGCGAGAAGGCGCCGGCCGCGATGACGCCGACGTCGTTCTGGGAGAACGGCGCCCCGCTTCCGTTCAACGACGCTCGCTACAGCGGCCTGTCGGTCGGCGTTCCCGGCACCGTCGCCACGTGGGCCGACGCGCTGGAGAAGTACGGGACGATCTCGCTCGCGCAGGCGCTCCAGCCGGGCATCGGCGTCGCGCGGAACGGGTTCGTGGTCGACCAGGTGTTCTTCGACCAGACGCTGGCGAACAAGCCGTGGTTCGACGACATCCCGTCGTCGACCGCGCTGTACCTCGACCCGGACGGGACGCCGCACGACGTCGGGACGATCTTCCGCAACCCCGACCTCGCGGACACATATGAACGGATCGCGCACCTCGGGCCGAAGGGGTTCTACCGCGGCGCAGTCGCAGACGCCCTCGTCACGATGGTCCAGAGCCCGCCCGTCTCGCCCACCGCCGACCACGTGTGGCGGCCGGGCGTGATGACGATGCGCGACCTGAAGGCGTACACGGCGCCCGAACGGGAGCCGACGCACATCGGCTACCGCGGGCTCGACGTCTACGGCATGGGACCGCCGTCGAGCGGTGGCTCGACCGTCGGGGAGGCGCTGAACATCCTCGAGGGCTACGACCTCTCGTCGATGACGCGCGAGGCGGCGCTGCACCGGATGCTCGAGGCGGCACGGTATTCCTTCGCGGACCGTGGCAAGTACCTGGCCGATCCGGACTTCGTCGACGTCCCCCTCGGCTGTCTCCTGTCCGACCAGTTCGCCGCAACCCGACGGGCGTTGATCACAGAGACCGCGGCAACGAGCCCGGTCGCGGCCGGCACCTGCCCGCTCCCGGGCACGACGGCGGCGACCGCGACCGAGCCGACGTCGACGACGCACATCTCGACGAGCGACAAGTTGGGCAACATCGTCTCCTACACGTTCACGATCGAGTCGACGGGTGGCGCGGGCATGGTCGTCCCGGGCTTCGGCTTCCTCGCGAACAACGAGCTGACGGACTTCGACTTCGCGTCGACCACGGCCGCGAACCGGGTCGAGGGCGGCAAGCGGCCCCGCAGTTCGATGAGCCCGACAATCGTGACGAAGAACGGAAAGCCGTTCCTCACCGTCGGCTCGCCCGGCGGCTCGATGATCATCACGACCGTCCTGCAGATCCTGCTCGACCGGCTCGACCTCGGGATGACGCTTCCGCAGGCGATCGCCGATCCGCGGATCAGCCAGCGCAACACGGCGACGACGATTCCCGAGCAGGCGTTCGTCGGGACGCCGGAGTACAACGCGCTCCTGGCACGAGGGCACCGGTTCGGAGCGCCGGTCGAGATCGGCGCGGCCACCGGGATCGAGTTCCTGCCGGACGGCCGCGTGCTCGCTGCGGCCGAGCCGACGCGGCGTGGCGGCGGCAGCGCGCTCGTGGAGGCGCCCGGCTAGGCCTGACCTAGGCGAGCTTCCGCAGGACGACGGATCCGGCGAGCGGGAGGAGCGCGACGAGCGCGAATCCCGCTCGCCAGGACGTCACGGCGACGAGCGCGCCGAACGCCGCCGGGTAGGTCGCGCTGAACGAGTTGAGGACAGTCTGCTGCAGGCCGATCGCCGCGCCGCTCCGCGCGTGGCCGGCGAGCTCGGCCGCGGCCGTGAACGCGAGCCCGTTCCAGCTCATCGACAGGACGCCCGCCGCGACGAGCGCGGGGAGGAGCAACGCCGCCGGCGCCGTGAGCAGCGCTGCCGTCAGCGCCACCAGCACGGCGATCGCGACGCCGAGACGGCGCATCGGCACGATCCTGCTGCGGAGGACGTCGGACCAACGGCCGGCCGCGATGCGCGCGCCGATGCCGAGCAGCTGGACGACCGCGAGCACGGCGGCGGCGTGGGCGGGAGACATGCCGCGCCCGTCGTGGAGGAACAGCACGGTGAAGCCGACGACGCACATCTGCGGCGCCACCATCAGCGCGCTTCCGCCGGCGAGCGTCCAGATCCGGCGGTCGCGGAACGGGCCGCCGCCGTCGAGTGCCTCGTCCTCCTGCCCGGGTCCCTCACGCAGCACGGCGACCGACAGCGCCGCGCCCACGAGACACGCGCCGCCGAGCACCGCGAAGCCCCATTCGACGCCTCCCGCCGCGACCACCGGGGGAAGGACGAGCGAGAACACGAGCCCGCTGATCGGGATCGCCGTCTGGCGGATGCCGAGGGCGAGCCCCCGCTCGTGGCCTCCGAACCAGTGCATGACCGCGCGCCCGCTCGCCGAGTTCACGCTCGCTCCCGCCGCTCCCGCGAGCACGAGCAGCGCGGCGAGGGAGGCGAAGCCGTCCGCCTGCGAGGCGGCTAGGAGCGCGCCTCCGCACGCCCCGAGGCCGATGCCGAGCACGATCCGCTCGCCCACGCGGTCGCTCGCGAGACCCCACGGGATCATCGAGAAGACAGAGCCGGCGAGCGAGGCGGAGATGAGGAACCCGGCCTGCCCGAGCGAGAGGTCGAACCGCTCGCGCAGCGCCGGCGCCATCACCGCCGCGCCGAACCAGATCCCGGAGTACGTCGCCTGGGCGAACGTGCCCGCGGCGAGGACGACCCAGCGGTACCGCGAGCTCAGAGCCCGAACGGATTGATCGGGCGGTTGCCGGTGCTCGTGATCACCGACTTCGTCTCGAGGTAGAGCTCCAGCGTCTCGAGGCCGAGCTCGCGGCCGAAGCCGGACTGCTTGTACCCGCCGAACGGGATCCCGGGGAAGGCCGTGTAGGGCATGTTGATCCCGACGGTGCCGGACTTGATCCGCTGCGCGAGCCGATGCCCGCGCGCCGGGTCGCCCGTCCACACCGTCGCCATCAGGCCGTACTTGACGTCGTTCGCGATTCCGATCGCGTCCTGCTCGTCTTCGAACGGGATCACGGTGACGACGGGGCCGAAGATCTCCTCCTGCGCGGCGACCATGCGGTTCCCCGCCTGCGCGACCACCGTCGGTGGATAGAACGCGCCGGCGCCGTCGGCGGGGGCGCCGCCCGTCGTCACCTCGGCTCCCTCCTCGCGCGCGCCCGCGACGAAGGCATGCACCTTGTCCCGATGCGCAGTCGAGATGAGCGACCCCATCTGCGTCTCGGCGTCGAGCGGGTCGCCCACGCGCACCTTCGCGGCCAGGTCCGTGATCGTGCTCACGACGTCGTCGTAGATCGAGCGCTCGACGAGGAGGCGCGAGCGCGCCTCGCAGGACTGGCCCGCGGCGTAGAAGATCGACCACGCGCTCGAGGGGACAGCGCTCCCCAGGTCAGCGTCGGCGAATACGAGGTTCGGGCTCTTCCCGCCGAGCTCGAGCGTGAGGCGCTTGATCGGGTCGGAGCAGAGCCGCATGATCTCGCCCCCTGTCGCCGTCGAGCCGGTGAACGCGACCTTGTCGATCCCCGGATGCCGAACGAGGTGTGCGCCGGTCGTCGGCCCGTCGCCGGGGACGATGTTGATCGCTCCCGCCGGGAACCCGACCTCGGCCGCGAGCTCCGCGAGGCGGAGCGCGCTCAGCGGCGTCTGGGGATCCGGCTTCAGGACGACGGTGCATCCCGCCGCGAGCGCGGGCGCGAGCTTCCACGTCGTCATCAGCAGCGGGTAGTTCCACGGCACGATCTGCCCGGCGACGCCGACCGGCTCTTTCAGCGAGTAGAAGAGGAGCGAGCCGCCGATCGGATTCGAGCGGCCGGCGATCGTCGCGACCGCGGATGCGTAGAAGCGGAAGTTCTCGGCGGCGCTCGCGAGCTCCGCCTTCACCGACGAGATCGCCTTGCCGACGTTGCGGCTCTCGAGCTCCGCGAGCTCCTTCCGGTTCGCGAGGACGGCGTCGGCGAGCGCGTGGAGCAGCCGCGAGCGCTCCGTGGCCGGCGTCCGCGCCCAGCCGGCGAGGGCGCCGCGGGCCGCCTCGACCGCGCGGTCGATGTCCGCCTCGCCCGCCATCGCCGCGCGCGCGAGGACCTCTCCGGTCGCTGGCTCGCGTAGCTCGCGCACCTCGCCCGCCTGCGGCTCCACCGGCTCACCGCCGATGAAGAGGCCGTACTCGCGTGCAGCGGCGACCGCCATCGGCGCGGAATCTACCCGGTGACGCTCGCCGACGCGCCGCCCGGCGATGCCGCGAGGGCGAGCACGTCGACGTCCTCGAGCGTCGCCTCGAGCGCGGCCGCGCATGCGCCGCCCGACCCGCGCTCGGCCCAGACGAGGATCGTCGGGCCCGAGCCGGAGAGCGTCACGCCGAGGACGTGCGGCGGCGGATCTTCCCGGATCCGCGCCAGGAGCGGCGCGTCCGCCGCGCGGTAGCGCTCGTGGAGGCGGTCGTCGAGCGCCGCCGCGAACAACGCGCCCGAGCCGGACGCCAGGGCGGCGCCGAGAAGCGCGGCGCGGCCGGCAGTATGGGCGGCGTCGACGTGCGGAACGGCTTCCGGAAGCGCGGCGCGCGACGCAGCGGTCGAGACGCTCGACTCGCGCGGCACGACGGCGACCGGGTCGGCCGGAGCGCCGTCGGCGACGCGCTCGATCCGGCCGTCCCAGGTGAGCGTCGCGCCACCCGCGAGCGCGGCGGCGAGATTGTCGGCATGCCCCTCGAGCGGGACGCCCAGCGCGAGCAGGCGCTCGGGGTCGGGCTCGACCCCTGCCGCCGACGCCCCGGCGACGAGGCCGAGCGCGATGACCGACGCGCTCGACCCGAGCCCGCGCTCCCGCGGGATCGGCGTCCGCCAACGGAAAGACCGGCCGTCGGGCGACGCGAGCATCGCAAACGCCCGCACCCCGAGGTGCGCCCGATCGGGCTCGCCGCCGTCCTCGACCTCGAGCTCGTTCCAGAGGTCGAGCGCGAGGCCCGCGCAGTCGAACCCGGGGCCGAGGTTGGCGGTGGTGGCCGGCGCGCGTGCCGCGATCACGCGCGAGCGGCTTCGGCGATCGCGTCCGGATCCGGGTCGACGGCGACCGGCGGCGCCGCGATCCGGTCGACCGCCTCCGGATCCTTCAGGCCGTGGCCGGTGACGACGCACACGACGACCGAGCCCGGCGGTGGGCACCTCGCGAGGAGCGCGGCGAGGCCGGCCGCCGACGCCGGCTCGCAGAAGACGCCCTCCTCTTGCGCGAGCCGCCGCCAGGCGTCGACGATCGCGTCATCCGCGAGCGCCACGGCCTCACCGCCCGAGTCCGCGTACGCCTGCTCCGCCTCGGCGCGGTGCGCGGGCTCCGAGATCCGGATCGCGCTCGCGATCGTCTCGCGCCGCCGCTCGGCCGCGCCAGCGAGGAATCGCGGCAGCTCGCCCACCTCGCGGAACCCGAGCGCGTAGGCGCGCGTGTTCCCGCCGCCACCGTAGGGCAACGCGAGCACGTCGGGCGGGCGGCCGAGCTCCTCGACGATCTCGAAGGCGGCGGTCTTCTGCCCCTGGAGGCGGTCGGGGTTGACCGAGTTCACGAGCACGTGGGTGCCGCGCTCCGCAAGCGCCCGGGCCGCCGTCAGCGCCTCGTCGAAGGAGCCGCGCACCTCGAGCACCCGCGCGCCGACCGCGCGGGCCTGCGCCAGCTTCCCGAGGGCGACGGCGCCTCGCGGTTGCAGGACGACCGCGAGCAGCCCGGCGCGCGCTCCGTACGCGGCGGCCGAGGCGGCCGTGTTGCCGGTCGACGCGCAGATCACCGCCTCGGCGCCCGCCGCGACAGCCCTCGAGACGGCGACGGTCATCCCGCGGTCCTTGAAGCTCCCGGTCGGGTTCGCGCCCTCCCACTTCAGCCACAGCTCGATGCCGAGCTCCTCCCCCAGCCGCCGAGCCGGAAGGAGCGGCGTCGAGCCCTCGCCGAGCGAGATCACGGCGTCGCCGGGCCCCAGGGGAAGCCGGTCGCGGTAGCGCTCGACGAGCGGGATCAACCTACGACCACCCGAGCCCCGAGACGCCGCGGTCCGAGATCACGGGGAGCACGGACGGCACGGCGCGGCACTCGGGCAGCGCGGTGATCTCCGCGAGCGCCGCCTCGACGTCGCCCGCGGCTGACTCGTGGGTCACGACGTGGATGGACGCGCCGCCCTCGTGCTCGTGCTGGATCAGCCGCGCGACCGAGACGCCGTGGCCGGACAGGCGTAGCGCGACGTGCGCGAGCACGCCGGGGACGTCGTCGACCTCGAGGTGGAAGTAGAACGGCGAGCGCACGTCACCAGGCGGAAGCGCCTCGAGCTCGCGCCAGCAGGCATCGTTCTGGAGGAAGCCGGTACCGCTGGTGCCGATCACGCTCACGATGTCGGCGACGACCGCGGACGCGGTCTCGATCCCGCCGGCGCCCGGGCCGGCGAGCGTGATCTCGCGGATCGCGTCGCCCTGCACCATCACCGCGTTGAACGCGCCGTCGACGCTCGCGAGTGGATGCTGGCGGTCGACCATCGACGGCTGCACGCGCACGTCGTAGCGACCGTCGACGAGGGTGGCCGCGCCGACGAGACGAACGACCATCTCGAGCTCCCGTGCGGCTGCGACGTGGAGCCGCGTCACACCCTCGATCCCGCGATGCTGCACCTCGTCGGGCGTCACGCGCGCGCCGAAGGCGACGGTCGCGAGGATCGCCATCTTCGCCGCGGCGTCCGCTCCGGAGACGTCGTCGGTCGGGTCGGCCTCTGCGTACCCGAGCTCCTGCGCCGCGGCGAGCGCTCCCGCGTAGTCGGCGCCGGCTTCCATCTGCGTGAGGATGAAGTTGGTCGTCCCGTTCACGATGCCGAGGACGCGGTGCACGTTCGAGACGACAAGCGCCTCGCGCAGCACCTTCACGACCGGGATCGCGGCGCACACCGCCGCCTCGAACCGGAGCTGGACACCGGCGTCCGACGCGGCGGCGAACAGCTCGGCACCGTGCCGCGCGACGAGCTGCTTGTTCGCGGAGACGACCGGCCGCCGCGCCGCCAGGAGCTCCTTCACGTAGGTCGCGGCCGGGTCCAGCCCGCCCATCAGCTCGGCGACGAGCGCGATCGAGGAGTCATCGCGTATCTCGCGGAAGTCGGTCGTGAAGATCTCGCGCGGCGCGCCGGTGCGTTCCTTCGCGCCGTCGCGCACCAGGGCGCGGACCACGCGAACGCGGTGGCCCGTCGCACGCTCGATGTCGTCGCCGCTTTCCTCGAGCAGCCGGTGGACGGCGGCGCCGACGGTGCCGTAGCCGAGGAGCGCGATGGGGACGTCGACCGAAGTCACCCGCGCGATGCTAGTGGTCTGACCGGAAGCGTCGCACTGCGGCGCTGAGGGGAACCTACCCGGCGCCGGCCTTCCTCTGCTCAGCCCGGTCACGACGTGCAGGCGCCTCGCCGCCGCGCAATCTGCCAAGAAGCGGAGCCGATCTCAACCCCTGCGCGTCAGGCCTCCCCGGTGAGCTCGCGGACCCGCACGTGCTCTGTGAGCAGGCGCCGGAACCGGACAGGATCCGCGTCCACGAACGCGCGGACGAGGTCGCCGCCGGCGCTGTACGTGATCACGTACGCGCGCCACGTCGGGTCGGTGACGAAGCGGACCGATTGCCTGGCGAGCTCGGGTGTCGTGAGCGACCAGCGCCGCGCGTAGCTCTCGGCGTCATCGTGTGAGGCGCCCTCCTCGTGGAGCATCAGAGCTAGGTCGAGGCCGATGCGCCGCAGCGGCTGCGCCGCCTCTCGCACGGCCGCCGCACGGGGATCGACGGTGAGCCCGTGCCGGCGGAGGATCGCGACCAGCGCCGCCGCGTCCTGCGGCTCGACGAGCTCCCGCGCGGTCTCGGCGATACCTTCGCTCAGCACGGCCTGCGGCGTCGGGACGAGCTGGATCGCCTCCTCGACGAGGCCGCGCTCGCGCACGAGCAGCTGCTCCTTGAGCGCGTGCTCGGTGTGGTGGCCGGGATACACCTCGTGCGAGGCGAGCTCGATCAGGTCGTCGGCGGTCGTCGGGAGGTCGGTGTTGACGACGACGCGGCTGCGGAGACCGCCGAGGTAGTAGTTGAACGCCCACCACGGCTCGTCGCTCACCTCCTCGAGCTCGAGGCCCTCTCCGTCCGGGAGCTCGACGAGCGCCTCCGTCCGCGCGCGCAGCTCGGCGACGATCTCGCGGAACGCAGGCAGCAGCCTCGCCGCCGGAACGGACTGAGACCGGCGGAACGCCTCCCGTCGTTCAGCGAGCGTGCCGTCGCCGGGAAGCAGCTCGTCCAGGCGCTCGTGCGCTGCGGCGTACGCCTCCGGCGTCGGCGGCGTCGGACGGACGCCGTAGCAGCCCTCGACCTCGTCGGAGTACGACACCTTCTCCCCCGCGAGCACCCGCGCGTATGTCGCCAGCCCGCGAACCTGGTCGCCGAGCCAGCCGTCGCCGACGTCCGCGAGCAGCGCCTCGCCGTCCGCCGCGAGCGCGTCGGGCCGCGCCGGCGGCGCCGCGTCGACCTGCCGCTTCAGCTCGGGCGGGCCGTAGTAGGCGTCGACAAGCCCGTCGATGTGCCGCCCGAGGCGAAGACCGAGCGTGAGGTATCTCTCCGCCGCCGTCACCACGCGAACGTACCGACTCGACCGCCGGCCCCGTTGCCGCACCGGCTGCCGCGCTGTACCTTCGGCGGCGTGAGTGGGCGCGAGGGCAGGATCCCGTTCCGCGTCGACGGGACGAGCGCCGAGACGTGGTTCCGCGTCACCGGTGAGCCCGGCGGCGGCGACGGGCCTGCGCCGCTCGTCGTGCTCCACGGCGGCCCCGGCGCAACGCACGACTACCTCCTCTCTCTCGCGGACCTCGCCGGGGACGGACGCGAGGTGATCCACTACGACCAGCTCGGGAACGGCCGCAGCACTCACTTACCGGACCGCGGCGCCGACTTCTGGACCGTCGACCTGTTCGTCCGCGAGCTGCACAACCTCGTCGACGGCCTCGGCGTCCGCGACCGCCACCATGTCCTCGGCCAGTCGTGGGGCGGCTTCCTCGCGCAGGAGTACGCGCTCACGCACCCGGACGGGCTGCAGTCACTCGTCCTGGCCGATACGGCCGCGTCGTTCCCGGACTTCGTCGCCGAGGCCAACGGGCTGCGGGCCGACCTCCCGCCCGAGGTCGAGGCGACGCTCCGGCGCCACGAGGCCGCCGGGACGACCGAAGACCCGGAGTACGCGGAGGCCTGCGGCGTCTTCTACGCACGGCACGTCTGCCGCCTCGACCCGTGGCCCGAGGAACTCGTCGAGGCGTTCGCGTGGATCGACCGCGACCCGACCGTCTACCACACGATGAACGGGCCGAGCGAGTTCCACGTCATCGGCTCGATCCGGGACTGGCAGGCGAAGGACCGGCTGGGGGAGATCGACGTGCCGACGCTGATCGTCTCCGGTCGCCACGACGAGGCGACGCCGGCGCTGCAGGAGACGCTCCTCGCCGGGATCTTCGGCTCGGAGTGGGTCGTGTTCGAGGATTCCTCGCACACACCGCACCTCGAGGAGCGCGAGCGGTACCTGGAGGTCGTCGGCGACTGGCTCGCGCGGCACGACTCGACGCGATGAAGCGGCGCTACGCGGGCCGCTCGAACAGCGCCGCCTGCCCCTGGCCGACGCCGACGCACATCGTCACGAGGCCCCGGCATGCGTTGCGGCGGCGGAGCTCGTGGATCATCGTCGTCGCCAGCCGAGCGCCGCTCATCCCGAGCGGGTGGCCGATCGCGATCGCGCCTCCGTTCACGTTCAGCTTCTCCTCGTCGATCCCGAGCTCCCGCGCACACGCGAGCACCTGCGACGCGAACGCCTCGTTGATCTCGACCAGGTCGACGTCGTCGAGCGAGACGCCCGTGCGCTCGAGCAGCTTGCGCACCGCCGGGACCGGCCCGACGCCCATGACGCGCGGGTCGACACCGGCCACCGCCGAGCCTGCGAACGCGGCCAGCGGCTCGACCCCCAGCTCGCGCGCCCTCTCCTCGGAAGCGACCACGAGCGCCGCTGCGCCGTCGTTGAGGCCGGACGAGTTGCCGGCGGTGACGGTTCCACCGGATCGGAAGGCGGGCCTGAGCGTCGCGAGCTTCTCGAGGGTCGTCCCCGGGCGAGGATGCTCGTCGCGCTCGAGATCCCCGGCCGGGACGAGCTCGTCGTCGAAGCGCGCGGCATCGGCCGCCTCGGCCCAGCGCCGCTGCGATCGGAGCGCGTACGCGTCCTGGTCCTCGCGGGAGACGCTCCAGCGGGTCGCGACGTTCTCGCCTGTCTGGCCCATCGTCTCGAGCGGGTAGAGCTCCTCCAGCCGCGGGTTGGGGAAGCGCCAGCCGAGCGTCGAGTCGTACATGACGCGGTCGCCGCGCGGGAACGCCGCGTCGGGCTTCGCGGTGACGAGCGGCGCGCGTGACATCGACTCGACGCCGCCGGCGACGAAGAGGTCACCGTCACCGGCGATCACGGCGTGACACGCGCCGACGATCGCCGCGAGCCCGGACGCACAGAGCCGGTTGACCGTCACGCCGCCGATCGAGTCCGGCAGCCCGGCGAGCAGCACGGCCATCCGCGCCACGTTGCGGTTGTCCTCGCCGGCCCCGTTCGCGCAGCCGAGCCAGACATCCTCGACCTGCTCCTCCGGCACGCCCGCGCGCTCGATCGCCGCCCGCACGACGAGCGCGGCGAGGTCGTCCGGTCGGACGCCTGCGAGGCCGCCGCCGTAGCGTCCGACGGGCGTCCGCACGGCGCTGAGGACGACGGCGCGAGAGGCTTGATGCGGATTAGGCATGCGCCGTGGGGCTGTTCGAGGCCAAGCCAGGGTGGCTCGGCGCCCGAGGGCCAGGCCGGTGGGCCTGGTCGAGGGCGACGAGACGGCCTGGCGCAGCGCCTGGGGCGGCACCGCGGTCACGGTTAATGCGCATCAAGCCTCTATGCAACGAAGTCGGCGACGGCGCCCGCCCCGGCACGCCGCAGCAGCTCGTCGACGGCCTGCCGCCCCTCCGTGCCGTAGTCGCACGTCAGGTCGTTCACGTACATCGCGACGAACTCGTCGGTCGTCTGCACGTCCAGGCCGCGGCCGAACTGCATCGCGTAGCGCATCGCCTCGGCGCGGTTGTCGAGGCCGCAGCCGATCGCGTCGCGGAGGACGGCGGAGATGTCCTGCACCGCCTCGCCGAGATCGCGGCGAACGGCATTGACTCCGAGCGGGAGCGGGAGCCCTGTCTCGAGAAGCCACCACTCGCCGAGGTCGAGTGACTTGCGCAGCCCTGCCGCGGCGTACGTGAGCTGCCCCTCGTGGATGAGGAGCCCGGCGTCCGCGCGGCCCGAGGCGACCTCGTCCAGGATCTCGTCGAACGGAAGGTCGCGGACGCGCACATCGTCGCCGAGCGCGAGGCGCAACACGAGGTAGGCCGTCGTCATCCGCCCCGGAATCACGATCTCGCGCTCACGCAGCTCCTCCGGTCGGACCTCGTCACGCGTCACGACGATCGGGCCGTACCCGGACCCCATCGACGCGCCGTGGGGCAGGAGCGCGTACCGCTCGGCGACAGCCGGGTACGCGCCGAGGGAGATCGCGGTCACCTCGAGCCGCCCTTCGAGCGCCCACTCGTTGAGCGTCTGGATGTCGCTGACGACGCTCTCGAACTGGAGGCCGCGCGCGTCGACGCGGCCGGCGTCGACCGCCCAGAACATGAACGCGTCGTCGGGATCCGCGCTGTGACCGACCCGAATCAGCACGCGCGGCACGCTACCAGCGGGGATACGCTCCACCGGTGACGAAGGCGCCCCTGTCGGAGGCGATCCAGGACTACCTGAAGGCGATCTACACGCTCGAGGAGGCGGACGGGCGCGTGACGATCACTGCTCTCTCCCGCGCTCAGGGCGTCTCGCCCGCGTCGGCCTCCTCGATGGTCAAGAAGCTCGCCGCGCTCGATCTCCTGTCGCACGAGCCGTACCGCGGCGTCCACCTCACAGACGCGGGCCGGCGTGTCGCGCTCGAGGTGATCCGCCACCATCGGCTGCTCGAGCTCTATCTCGCCGAGACGCTCGGCCTGGCCGTCGACGACGTCCACGAAGAAGCCGACCGCCTGGAGCACGTCATCTCGGAGGAGCTGGAGGCAAGGATCGACCGCGCGCTCGGGTACCCGACGCACGACCCGCACGGCGACCCGATTCCGGACGCGAACCTCAAATGGCCGACGGCCGCAAAAACGCCGTAGGAAGCCACCCGAGCGACTCCGGTCTACGGCCTGATAGCGAAGGACGAGCCGCCGCGCGCGGCCAAGTGTCGGAAGGGGCGCCTAACGGCCGAAGAAGTAGCGCTCCAGCGGCTCGAGGAGCTCCTGGCGGCGGAACGGCATCACCTTCGCGCCCGAGCCGTCGTGCTCCGAGACGACGAAGTCGTCCTCGAGCGTCGCGTTCGCGAACTGGAGGCAGTCGTCGAGCTCGTGGCCCTCCCACACGTAGTCGTCGATCCGGGCCTCCTGCGAGGACCGGTGCTGGGGGTTCACCATTCGCCCGACAGCCCAGACGGCGCCCGGCCGGCGCTCGATCCAGACCACGATCCGCTCGTCGCGGCCCTCGTCATCGCGACCCGACACGACGCGCTCGGCGAAGCGCCCCGCGGTCGTCTTGGGCTTCACGACTCGACTATACAATCGGGCCGATGGCACGGTTCAGCGACTTCCTCCGCAACCCGTTCTCGTTCCTGTTCGCGCGGTCGCAGAACGAGGACCGGATCGCCCAGTACGTGATCCGGGAGCACCACCGCGGCCGGGACCTGAACGAGATCCTCGAGGACAACTACGTCAAGAACCGCTGCACGCCCGCGCAGGTCCAGCGGCTGCTGGATCGGCCCGAGATCGTGCACGCGATCGGCAACGACATGATCAGCCGGGCGCGCTCGACCGCCTAGCGATCAAAGCTCGCGACCGACCCCCTGCTCCCGCGCCAGCTGCACCACGCGGGCGGCCGCGGCGAGGTCCCAGGCGGCGATCCCGCTCGACTTGAAGACGATCACGTCTTCCGGCGCGCTGCGCCCCTGTACCTCCCCGGCGACGACCTCCTGGAGCTCGTGCACCTCGAGCCAGTCGAGGACGCCGCGCTCGACCGGCTCGATCAGGTCGCCCGCCTCGAGCCGGGCCTGGTCGCGCGAGTCGCAGCAGACGAAGGTCGCGCGCTCGAGCACCGCGTTGTCGAGCTCGCGCGCTGCCGGATCGTTCGCGCCCACGGCGCAGACGAGGGCGCCGTCGTGGAGCCAGTCGCCGCGCAGGACGGGATCCCTGGACGTCGTCACGGTCACGACGACGTCCTGCTCGCCCGCCTCGGCCTGCGTTTCCGCCGGCGTGCAGTCGTTCGCCGCGCAGAAGCGTGCCAGGCGCTCCTCGTTGCGGCAGAACGCGATGACGCGCTCAATGCCGGGCAGCGCGGCGCGAAGGCAAGCGACGTGCGATTCGGCCTGACGGCCGCAGCCGATCACGCCGACGGTCGCAGCGCCCGGTCGCGCGAGGTGCCGGGCGGCCACCGCCGAGGCAGCTCCGGTCCGGAGCTCACCCAGGCGCTCGGCCTCGACGACGGCCTCGACGCGCGCGTGCTCGAGCGAGAACAGCACGACGAGGAACGGCGTTCCGAGCGGCGCCAGCCACGCGTAGCTCTTCACGGCCGCGAGCCCGAGGGCGGCGTCGACGCACGGCATCACGGCGAACTGACCGTCCTCGACGTCGATCTTCTCGCGCGGACGGTTCACGACGTCGCCCCGCGCGAGGCGATGGAACGACGCCTCCACCGCCTCGACCGCGTCGAGCGGAGACAGGAGGTCGCCGACCTCGGCCTCCGTGAGGAAGAGCGGCACCCTACGAACCGGACTTCTTGATGAACGTGATCTCGCCGGTCGTCTCGAGGATCGCCCACTCGACCTCCGACAGCGACGCGATGTTCTGCTTGCGCGCGCTCTCGAACACCTCGTCGGGCAGCAGTCGCTCGCGGCGCAGGTTGCCGTCGATCAGGCCGCCGGCCTGCACCAGCACGATCGGCTCGCCCTCGAGCGGCACCTGCAGGACGCGGGTCCACCTGAAGCTCGACCACGACACGAGCGTCTGGAGAATCGCGATCGTCCCGGCGGCGAGGATCAGGCCGGTCACCGAGAAGTCGTTCTGGGTGACGCCTTGCTGGATCAGATCGCCGATCACGACGAGCATGATCAGATCGAACGGCTCGAGGCTCGAGAGCTCGCGGCGCCCGACGATCCTCATCAGGAGGAGGATGAAGCCGTACGCGATCGTTGCGCGGATGACGATGTCCATCAGCGGGTCACGGCCAGATCGTGATCGTGCGGTGGATGTTCAGCAGCTTGCGCTCCCCGTCGTAGAGCTCCACGTCCTGCGACCGCCGTCCGACCGTGGTCGGGTTGACCTGGAACTGCATGTAGAGGACGAAACGCTCGCCCGCGGGGACGTGGCCGAGGTCGAACGACAGCGACCCGTTCCGCGACGCCTCGCCGATCGGGGCCGGCTCGATCGTGTTGATCGTGATCCCCTCGATCCAGCCCTGGCTGAGGACGAGCGTCGCCTTCGCGAGGTCCTGCCGCGCCTCGACCGTCAAGCGGCCCTCGAACAGGAGCCCGCTGCGGACACGCGTCGGCGCGTAGACCTTCAGCTTCGCCGCTGCACCGGCCGCCTCGGCGCCCGACGGACGCTGGCCGAACACGTTGAAAAGCGCGAGCACGAGGATCCCTCCGACGAGGACGAGCAGGACGCGGCGGGCCCACGGGTGCCATTCGCGGCCGCGGAGGTCGCGGTGCCGTCCGAGCTTGATCCCGTCTGGGGCCTGAGCCTCGGCCACGGCGTAGGGTTCGCCCGCCGGTCGCGGGGTCCTGCGCCCGCGGCTACACTGTCGCGTCCTCGCGCCCGTAGCTCAGGGGATAGAGCGCTGCCCTGCGGAGGCAGAGGTCGCACGTTCGAATCGTGCCGGGCGCATGTCACCGACCTCGCCGGCGGCGCAAGTCGCGTCGCGAAACGATCCTTTTACGTTTGTCACACGTTCTTGCGCATCGTTTGGAATTCGTAAGCCACGGTTTCGAAGCCGTTTTTGGCGGCGAGACGAAACGTAATTCCGAAACGAGCTCGAGGAGGAGTACGACATGACGAACACACGAGGCAGGCACGTGAGCCTTGCCACGATCGCCGCGGCAGCGGTGTTGGCCGCCCTGGCTGCAGTCGTCATCGCAGGCAGCGGGACGGCCGCCAGCACCGTCAAGCCGTCGAACACCGAGTTGCCGCGCCTGACGGGGACACCCGAGGAGGGCAACACGCTAACGGCGACGAACGGCGAGTGGACCGGCACCGCGCCGATCAAGTTCGTGTACCGGTTCCTCCGCTGCAACAAGGACGGCGCGAACTGCTTCGCGGGCGGGACGACGACGCAGAAGGTCTACAAGCTCGTGTCCCAGGACGTGGGGAACACGATCCGCGTCCGCGTGATCGCGTCGAACGCAGACGGGTCGACGACCGCTACGTCGGCGCCGACGGCTGTCATCCGCGAGGCGCCGACGGCTCCTCCGCCGAGCACGAACGGGTGCCCGTCCGGCTCCGGGGCCGTTCAGGTGTCGCAGGTGTCCTCGCCGGCGCGCCTGTTGCTCGACCAGCAGGACGTCTCGCCGTCCGTGGTCGGCCGGTCGACGCAGCAGATCCAGGCACGGTTCCACGTCTCCGCCTGCTCCGGCCGCTCGGTGCAGGGCGCGCTCGTCTATCTCACGGCCGTGCCGTTCCAGCAGTTCTCGATCCCCGCCGAGACGGCCACGGGCTCCGACGGGTGGGCGTCGATGACGATGACACGGCTGTCGGGGTTCCCGGCAGCGGACAACCAGCAGCTCCTCGTGATCTTCGCGCGCGCCCGCAAGCCGGGCGAGAACCTGCTCGCCGGCATCTCGACGCGCCGGCTCGTGTCGTTCCGCGTCAACCTCAGCCGTTAGGCGAATCACCATCTGCGGGAGGGGGACTCGCGTCCCTCTCCCGCGGCAAGCGTCCCGCCGCGGGTAGCTTCGGGACGTGATCGCGCTCGCGAACGTCGAGGCTGCCGCGCGCCGGCTGGAGGGGGTCGCGCACCGGACGCCCGTCGTGACGTCGCGAACGCTCGACGCGACGGTCCGCGCCGCGGTCTTCCTGAAGGCGGAGAACCTCCAGCGGGGCGGCGCGTTCAAGTTCCGCGGCGCCTACAACCGGACCGCGGAGGCGGACGGCGACGTCGCCGCATTCTCGTCGGGGAACCACGCGCAGGCGGTCGCCCTCGCGGCGTCCCTCCTCGGACGGAAGGCCGTCATCCTGATGCCGGAGGATGCGCCGCCGGCGAAGGTCGAGGCGACGCGCGGATACGGCGCCGAGGTCGTGACCTACGACCGGTACACGGAGGATCGGGACGTGCTGGGGGCGGCGCTCGCAGCCGATCGCGGGCTGACGCTCGTGCGGCCCTACGACGACCCGCTCGTGATGGCCGGTCAGGGAACCGCAGCGCTCGAGCTGCTCGAGGACGCAGGACGGCTCGACGTGATCGTGGTGCCGGTCGGCGGAGGCGGGCTGGCCGCCGGTACCGCGACCGTCGCGGCAGCGCAAGGCGTACGCGTGATCGGCGTCGAGCCCGAGGCGGGAGACGACACGCGCCGATCGCTCGAGCGCGGTGAGCGCGTCACGATCGGCGTCCCGCGGACGATCGCCGACGGCCTTCAGGTGACGGCGCCCGGAGAGCTGACGTTCGACGTCAACCGGCGCCTGGTCGAACGCGTGGTCACGGTGACCGACGCCGAGCTCGTCGCCGCGATGCGGTTCGCCTTCGACCGGCTGAAGCTCGTGCTGGAGCCGTCGGGCGCCGCGGGCCTCGCCGCGCTCCTCGCGCGCCGGATCGAGGTGCCGCCGCGCGTGGGCGTGATCCTGTCCGGCGGCAACGTCGGCGTCGAGCGTTTCCGCGAGCTCACGGCCTGAGCGGCTCCGCACGGGGGCGGAGCGGCCGGGCGTCGCGACGGGCGACGACGGCGAGCGGCAGCGGCGCGAGCGCGATGAGCGACGCGGCGACGACGCCGAAGCCGTTCCAGCCGTACGCCGCGAGCGCGGCGCCCCCGGCTGCGCTCCCGATGAAGTAGCCGAACTGGGTCGCGGCGGCGCGCACTCCCGTCAGCGCGAGGCGGTTCGCGGGCGCGAGCTCCAGGCCGAACAGGTTGCCGAGCAGCATCCGGCCGCCTCCGACGAACGCTGCCGCCGCAAAGAGCGCGGAGGTCACCGCGAGCGTCGGCCTGACCGTCGCCACAAGCAGGACGCCCCCTGCGAGCGCGAACGAGAGGGGCGTCAGGAGGGCGCGCGGGTCGGCGCCGGCGACGCGCCGGAACGTGAAGTTGCCGGCCACGAATGCCGCTGCACCTGCTGCAAGGACGAACCCTATGACCGCGGACGAAGCGTTGTCCGCCTCTGCGCAGAGCGCGCCGACGTAGACGAGCGTCGCCGTCCAGCCCGCGCTGACGAGGAGCTCCGACGCGGTCCACGCGACGACGCTCGAGTCGGCGAACACGCGCGAGAGCGGCGCCGCCTCGCCCGTCGGAGGGGTCCTCGCGCCATGCCCGGCGACGGCCGCGGCGGCCGCCAGCGCAGCTACGAGCGGCAGCGCGAGCCAACCGTAGCGCCAGCTCACGGAGCCGAGCGCGCCGATCAGCGGCATCCCTACGATCCACGCCGCCGGCTGCCCCGTCAGCGCCCACGAGAGCACCCGCGCGCGCTCGGACGGTTGCACCCAATCGGCCGCGGCCGCAGTGGCGGTCGAGGCGAGAAGCGCGACGGCGACTCCGACGGCAGCCTGCGCGAGGGCGAGCGCCTCGAACGACGGCGCCGCGGCGCTCGCCGCCGAGCCGGCCGCGAGGAGAAGGGCGCCCGTCGTGAGCAGCCGGCGAAGCGAGTACCGCGCGCCGAGCCGCCCGGCAGCGAGCGCCGTGACACCGGCCGTCAGCCCGAGCACCATCCGCAACTGCCCGGCTGCCGCGGTCGAGACGTCGAGGTCGCTCGCGACCTGCGGCAGGACCGGGGAGAGCGCGATCACCGCGGCCTGCGCGGCGAACAGGCACCCGAAGAGGACGGCCGAGACCGCGAGCGGGCCGCGACCGTCCCTCTCCGTCACGGCGCACCGGCGGCGGGCCGGAGGGAGCCGCGCCGCCCGAGGGCGAGGAGCGGGCGCCGCCTCCGCCGCGCCGCCGCCTGCCGCTCGGCATCGGCATTGCGAGACGAGTACGAATCCGGCGCAGACGACCAGACGTCGTCGTACGACCAACCGTCGAGCATCACTTTCATCAGGTGGTGATCCATTCGTGTCCTCCTTAGAACGAACGATCGTGCTGGCTACTGGGACGGTAGGCGCTCGAGGCCGTCGACGCATCGGCCGCCTGGAGGAAGCGCCGTGGTCCCGCCGATGAATCGGCGTCGTCCTTCGGAACGAGACGAACGGTCGTGCTATAGGTGACCCATGACGTCGGCGACCGAGCCGCGCCGCCGGTCCGACGGCCGCCGGACGAGAGAGGCGATCCTCCGCGCCGCCGCGTCGCTCGCGACGACCGAAGGCCTCGAAGGGCTCTCGATCGGGATGCTCGCGTCCCACCTCGGGATGAGCAAGAGCGGCCTCTACGCGCACTTCGGGTCAAAGGAGGAGCTCCAGCTCGCGACGATTGCCACCGCGGACGAGATCTTCAGCGCCGACGTCGTCGCGCCGAGCACCGAGGGGGCGACGCCGCTGGCGCGGCTGCGGCTGCTCTGCGAGCGGTTCCTGTCGCACGTGGAGCGGCGCGTGTTCCCGGGCGGGTGCTTCTTCGCGTCGGCGGCAGCCGAGCTCGACACCCGGCCGGGGCCGGTGCGCGACCGGATCGCCCAGTCCCAGGACGCCTGGATGGCCCGACTCGTGCGCCTGGTACGCGAGGCTCAGGAAGGACGCGAGCTCGACCCGTACGACGAGCCGGCGCAGGTGGCGTTCGAGATCGCGGCCTACCTGTTGCTGGCCAACAACGCGATGCTCCTCACGAACGACCTCGACGCGGTCAGGCGCGCGCGCGTGGCGCTCGCGACGCGCCTGCGGCCGCCGCGATAGCGCTGCTCACCGCACGACGCGCGCCGGCGCACCATCGACCGTGAGCTCGGCGTCGTCCGGAAGCTCGATGCGCACGTAGCCGAGCGCGAGGCCCGGGACGGCGCTCGTGATCCGCCCGACGCTGCGGCCGTCGTGGACGACCTCGGCCTGCGGCTCGGCGTGAGCGACCTCGAGCACGCGCAGGCGGCGGTTCACGTGCCCGCGGTGGCGCAGACGCGCGATCGGCTCCTGCCCTGGATAGCACCCCTTCTCGAACGACACGGCCCGCTCGTCGAGGCCCGCCTCCGCGGGCAGGATGCGGTCGTCGATCTCGCTTCCCCAGCGAGGGGTTCCCGCGGCGACGCGCAGGCGCTCCAGCTCCTCGTCCCCGACCGTCGGCTCGGAGTCGGCGTCGAGGATCTCCACGGCAGGAACACCGAAGTCGGCGACCGGGATCCCGTCTCCGCCGACCTCGCCGAGGACGATCGTCGACGTGTGCGCCTCCGGCTCGATCTCGCACCGCGCCGCGAGGCGCATGCGCGTGAGATGCGCGCGCACCTTGTCGCCGAGCTCAGGCTCGGTGAGGAGCAGGAAGTCGTCGTCGCCGCGCCGCCACACGAGGAGAGGGGCGATCACGCGCGCCTTCGGCGTCAGCAGGAGCGCCTCGCAGCTCTCGCCCGCGAGCACGTCGTTCGACACCATTCGCTGCAGAAACGCCCCGGCGTCGGGCCCCTGCACACGCACGTATGCACGCGGGCGGCGCGCGATTCGGGCTGTAACGATTCCCACGCTCCCTAGACTAGACCGCATGTTCAGGTCGAAAGCGGAACGCAAGGTGCGCGAGCTCGGGTACGACCCCGCACGGCTGCCGCCGGGTCAGTACCTGACGGAGAAGTGGCCGGTCCTGCACGCGGGCTCCGTTCCGCACACCGACCTCGCAACCTGGACGTTCCGCGTCTTCGGCGACGTCGAGCAGGAGGTCGAGCTCGATTGGGAGGCCTTCAACCGCCTTCCGCGATCGTCGAACGTGCAGGACATCCACTGCGTCACGCGCTGGTCGCGGTTCGACGCCGGCTTCGAAGGCGTCCACTGGCGCGAGCTCGAGGCGCTGGTGCGGCCGAGGCCGACCGCGCGCTTCGCGATCGCGCATGCCGAGGCGGGCTTCACGGCGAACGTCCCGCTCGAGTACGTCCGCGACGAGAACGCGCTCCTCGCGACGCACGCGGACGGCTCCCCGCTGACACTCGACCACGGCTGGCCGCTCAGGCTCGTCATCCCCGGCAAGTACTTCTGGAAGAGCGCCAAGTGGCTGCGCGGGATCGAGCTCTCGTCGATCGACCGGCCCGGTTTCTGGGAGCGCTACGGGTACCACAACGACGCCGATCCCTGGCACGAGCAGCGGTACGCCTTCTAGAGCTCGTTCCACGTCGAAGATGGCTCGAACGAGGGACAGTGGCCGGGCGGCGACGTCCGATAACGGGAGCACGAAGAACCTCCAACCATCTCTCCCGAGCGATCGCATCCCTCCCCGATACGCGATCCTCATCCCCGGAAAGCCGCCTTCCCCGAGGCGGCTTTTCTTATGGGCGCACCCAGAAAAGCCGCGGGCGCCGGCTTTCGCCGGCGCCCGCACACCCACATCCGCAACCTGTCGGAGCGGGGGCTCACGGGGGAGAACCGGAGTTGCTCCCCCGTGCGCGACCTACATCATCCCGCCCATGTCGGGCATGCCGCCGCCGGCGCCGACCTTGTCCTTCTCGGGCGCCTCGGCGACGATCGCCTCGGTGGTGAGGATGTTCTTCGCGATCGACGCCGCGTTCTCGAGCGCCGAGCGCGTGACCATCGTCGGATCGATGATCCCGGCCTTGACCAGGTCCTCGACCTCACCCGTGTCGACGTTCAGGCCCCGGCCCTTCGCGGCACCACGAACCGAGTTCACGACGACGGAGCCCTCGAGGCCCGCGTTCGTCGCGAGCTGCCGGAGCGGCTCCTCGAGCGCGCGGACGATGATCTGGGCGCCCGTCCGCTCGTCGCCGTCGAGCGACTCGATGAGCGTCTTGACGGCCTCGGCCGCGTTCACGAGCGCAACGCCGCCACCCGGGACGATGCCCTCCTCGAGCGCCGCGCGAGCGGCCTGGAGCGCGTCCTCGACGCGGTGCTTCGTCTCCTTCATCTCGGTCTCGGTCGCAGCGCCGACCTTCACGACCGCGACGCCGCCGGACAGCTTCGCGAGGCGCTCCTGGAGCTTCTCGCGGTCGAAGTCCGAATCGGTGTTCTCGATCTCCGACTTGAGCTGCTTGATGCGGCCCTTGATCCCCTCGGAGTCGCCGGCGCCGTCGATGATCGTCGTCGAGTCCTTGTCGATCACGACGCGGCGGGCCCGGCCGAGCTGGCTGATCTTCGTGTTCTCGAGCTTGAGGCCCATCTCCTCGGTGATGACCTCGGCGCCCGACAGGATCGCGATGTCCTCGAGCATCCGCTTGCGGCGGTCGCCGAAGCCGGGCGCCTTGACGGCGACGGCCGAGAACGTGCCGCGGAGCTTGTTGACGACGAGCGTCGCGAGCGACTCGCCCTCGACGTCCTCCGCCACGATCAGCAGCGGGCGGCCGGCCTGGATGACCTGCTCGAGCACGGGCAGAAGATCCTTCACGGCACCGATCTTCTGGTTCGCGACCAGGATGTACGGGTCGTCGAGGACGGCCTCCATGCGCTCGGCGTCCGTGATCATGTACGGCGACAGGTAGCCCTTGTCGAACTGCATGCCTTCCGTGAACTCGAGCTCGAGGCCGAAGGTCTGGCCCTCCTCGACGTTCACGACGCCGTCCTTGCCGACCTTCTCGATCGCCTCGGACAGCACGTCGCCGATCTCGGTCGACCGAGACGACACCGTCGCGACGCGCGCGATGTCTGCCTTGCCGGAGATCTCCGTCGACTGCGACTTCAGGTTCTCGGTGACAGCCTCGACGGCCTGCTCGATGCCCCGCTTGAGGCCCATGGGGTTCGCACCGGCCGAGACGTTCTTCAGGCCCTCGCGCACGATCGCCTGCGCGAGCACGGTCGCCGTGGTCGTGCCGTCGCCGGCCACGTCGTTCGTGGCAGTGGCGACCTCGCGCACGAGCTGCGCGCCCTGGTTCTCGAAGACGTCCTCGACCTCGATCTCGCGTGCGATCGTGACGCCGTCGTTCGTGATGGTGGGGGCGCCGAACTTCTTGTCCAGCACGACGTAGCGCCCCTTCGGGCCAAGAGTGACCTTGACCGCGTCGGCGAGGACGTCGACGCCGCGCTGCAGAGCGCGCCGTGCGTCCTCGTTGAACTTGAGCTCCTTGTGAGCCATACCCTCGTTTCCTCCCTACCTAGACCGCGGCGCGATCGCCGACGACCTTCGCCAGAACGTCGGACTCGCGCAGGATCAGAACCTCGTCGGTGCCGAGCTTGATCTCGGTCCCGCCGTACTTGCTGAAGATGACCTCGTCGCCTTCCTCGAGATCCATCTTGATGTACTCGCCGTCCTCGTCCCGGGGGCCGGGGCCGACGGCGAGGACGCGGCCACGCTGCGGCTTCTCCTTCGCCGTATCCGGGAGGACGATGCCGCTGACGGTCGTCTCCTCCTCGTCGAGAACCTCGACGATGAGGCGATCGCCCAGAGGCTGCAGATTCATCCGATAACCTCCAACTTGTGACACGTTCGTGACACCTTCTGGCACTCAGGGTGTTCGAGTGCCAACGGGCCCAGTGTAGTCACTGAATGCGGGCCGCCGCAAGATCTAAGCGTCCGGCGCTGAGATCGGACGGGGTCCTGAAGATGGCACGGGGCCTAAGATGACCCCGTGCGGCGGGAGTTCTCGGCCGGAGGGGTGCTCGTGCGGCGGCTCGACGGGCGGTGGGTCCTGGCGGCGATTCGGCCTGCCGGCAAGCCCGAGGGGTTGTGGGCGCTCCCGAAAGGCCGCATCGACCCCGGCGAGAGCGGCGAGACGACGGCGCTCCGCGAGGTGGAGGAGGAGACGGGGGCGCGTGGGCGGTCGCTCGGGAAGCTCGGCGACGTCCGCTACTGGTTCAACTGGCGGGGCGAGCGGATCTTCAAGGTGGTCGCGTTCTTCCTCGTCGAGTACGAGGGCGGAGAGCTCGGCGACCTCCCCGAGGCGTTCCGGCACGAGGTCGCCGACGTGCAGTGGCTCCCGCTCGCCGACGCCCCGCGCACACTCGCCTACCGCGGCGAGCGGGACATGGCCGCAAAAGCCCTCGCTCGGCTGGACGAGCAGGACGTATGATCGGCGGCCGTGCCGTCGTACGCGCTCAACTTCTACTCGCCGATCGTCGAGCCCCAGCTGCGGACGCACCGCAAGACCGCGACGATTCGCCTGGGCGACAAGTCGCGCAAGTACCAGAAGGGGATGATCGTGTCGGTGCTCGCAGGCGCGCGCTTCGGGCCGCGCCAGCACGTGTTCGACGCGGTCATAGACAAGGTCGAGGTGAAGCGGCTCGGCGACCTCTCTCCGCGCGAGATCGAGCACGACAACCCCGAGATCCGGCACGCGGACGAGATGGCGAACTGGCTCGGCCAGCTCTACAACCGGACGGTGTCCGAGGACGACGTCGTGACGGTGATCCGGTTCTCGGCAATCCGCCGCGAGCCGCCCGTCTAGCTACTGCCTGCGGATCCTCGTCCCGAAGAGCTCGGGCGGCCGTAGCTCGGCGGCGCACGCCTCGCACTCGACCGCGAACGCGGACGAGAACGGCGCGCGACACGCCCGGCAGCGGTGGACGATCTCGCCGCCGCAGGACGGGCACCGCTCCGGGAGGTCGTCCTCGAACTCCAGGAACCAGCGTCGCGCGGCGCCGCAGTCGAGGCAGAACGCCGCCCAGTGCCCGAGCACGTTCCGCCGCTCCTCGCGCAGCCAGTCCGACGCCTTGCCCACGAGAGCACTCTACGGACGGGGCGTTGCGGCCGGCCGTGCAGGGTCTGTCCCCTTCCGAGCCGGCGTCCCGTCCCCGGCGAGCTCACGTGCCCCGGTCGTTACGATGCGTGCGGCTCTTCCACGACCTTCGAAGGACGGCAATGGCAATCGCGCGCGTAGCCGAGCCGAGCGGCTCGCTCCAGGATGCGAAGGGGTCGGGCCTCGACCGCGAGGACCTGCTCCAGATCTACCGCACCATGCTGATCACCCGCGGCGTCGAGGAGCGGGGCCACATCCTGTACCGGCAGGGGAAGATCCCGGGCTCGTTCTACACCGGCCGCGGGAACGAGGCCGCCGCGATCGGCGTCGCGACGGCGATGGCGACCGACGACGTCGGCACGCCGCTTCACCGCGACATGGGCGTGCACATCACCCGCGGCGTCGAGCCGTGGCGGATCTTCGCCCAGTACATGGGCCGCGCCGACGGGCCGACCAAGGGAAGGGACGGGAACGTCCACATGGCCGACGACCGCCTGGGCCTGATCGCGATGGTCTCGCACCTGCCGGCGATGCTCCCCGTCGCAGTCGGGTGCGCGCTCGCGTTCCGCATCCGAGAGGAGCGCCGGGTCGCGGTCGCCTGGTACGGCGAGGGCGCGGCCGCGCGCGGCGACGCGCACGAGGGGATGAACTTCGCGGGCGTGCGCCGGCTCCCCGTCGTCTTCATCTGCGACAACAACCAGTGGGCCTACTCGACGCCGACCCACCTCGAGTACGCGGTCGAGCACCTCGCGGACCGCGCCGCGGCGTACGGCTTCGAGGGCGTGGTCGTCGACGGCACCGACGTCCTCGCGGTCCACCGCGAGGCCAAGCGCGCGATCGAGAAGGCGCGCGACGGCGGCGGGCCGACGCTGATCGAATGCCAGACCCTCAGGATGGAGGGGCACGCGGTCCACGACGACGCCTTCTACGTGCCGAAGGAGCTCTTCGAGCAGTGGGCCGAGCGCGACCCGCTCGAGCGCTATCGCACCTGGCTGCGCGACAACGTCGACCTGACCGACGACGAGGAGGACGACATCACGGGCTACGTCAAGAAGCTCCTGAACGACGCGCTCCACCGCGCGGAGGAGTCGCCGCAGCCCGACCCGGCGACGCTCATGGAAGGCGTGTTCGCAACGCCCGAGGACCTCGACACGCCGCACCACAAGTAGGTCGTGAGCGATGGCCGAGAAGACCTACCTCCAGGCGATCAGCGACGGTCTCCGGCAGGAGATGCGGCGCGACAAGCGCGTCTTCGTCCTCGGCGAGGACGTGGGCGTCTACGGCGGGGCGTTCAAGGTGACGCTCGGCTTCCAGGAGGAGTTCGGCCCGTGGCGCGTGATCGACGCGCCGCTCTCCGAGACCGCGATCATGGGCGGCGCGACCGGCGCGGCGATGATGGGGCTGCGCCCCGTGGCCGAGATGCAGTTCGCCGACTTCGTGTCTTGCGCGTGGGATCACCTCGTGACCGTCGCGGCGAAGCAGCGCTGGCGGGTCGGGACGCCGGTCCCGTTCGTGCTCCGTCTGCCGTCCGGCGGCGGGTTCAGCGGCGGGCCCTTCCATTCGCAGAACCCGGAGTCGTCCTTCGCCCACATCCCGGGGCTGAAGTGCGTCTGCCCGGCTACGCCCGAGGATGCAAAGGGGCTCCTGATCTCGGCGATCGAGGACCCCAACCCGGTGCTCTACTTCGAGCACAAGCACCTGTACCGGCGCGTCAAGGGTGAGGTGCCGGACGAGCGCTACACCGTGCCGATCGGGAAGGCCCGCATCCATCAGGAGGGCGAAGACCTCACCGTCGTCACCTGGGGCGCGATGGTCTACACGGCCACGGAGGCGGCCAAGCAGCTCGACGACGTCTCGGTCGAGATCATCGATCTGCGCACGATCGCCCCGTGGGACAAGGCTGCGGTGCTCGACTCGGCGCGGAAGACCTCGAAGGTGCTCGTCCTGCACGAGGACACGCGCACCGGCGGCTTCGGCGGCGAGATCGCGGCGACGATCGCCGAGGAGGCGTTCGAGGACCTCGACGCACCCGTCAAGCGGATCGCGGCGCCGGACACGCCGGTGCCGTTCTCACCCGTGCTGGAGAAAGCGTTCATCCCCCAGGTCGACGACGTCGTCGCCGGCCTCCGAGAGCTCGCGGACTACTAGGAGGCGCGTACCTCATGGCCACCGGAACCGCTGTCGACGTCGTCATGCCGCAGATGGGCGTCTCCGTATCGGAGGGGACGATCACCAAGTGGCTCAAGCAGGTCGGCGAGGAGGTCGCCGCCGACGAGGCGCTGCTCGAGATCTCGACCGACAAGGTCGACACCGAGGTTCCGTCGCCCGGGTCCGGGATCGTGAGCGAGATCCTCGTCCAGGAAGGCGAGACGGTCGAGGTCGGGACGCTGCTCGCGCGAATCGGCGGCGAGGCGGCGGGCGCCGCCACGGCCGCCCCTGCAGAGCCGCCTCCTGCCCCCACGGTGCCCGAGCCCGCGACGCAGGCTGCAGCGGACGCGGCGAACGCCGCGGCGTCCGAGGGCACCGACGTCGGCGACGCGCGCGAGCAGCCGCTCGCCGCCCCCACCGAGGCTGCCGGCGCCGCCGCCGCGGAGTCCGGGAACGGCAGGGCGTTCGTCTCGCCCGTCGTCGCCCGCATCGCGAGCGAGCACGGGATCGACCCGGGCCGCGTCCGCGGGACGGGTAAGGGCGGCCGCGTCACGAAGAAGGACATCCTCGCCGTCGTCGAGAGCGGCGGGGACGAGGCGCCTCAGGTCGAGGCTCCGGCCGCGCCCGAACCGCCCGCGGCCCCACCCGCACCGGCGCCCGCAGCGGCGGCGGCGGCGCCCGCTCCCGCCCCGCCGACACCGGCGCCTGCGGTCGACGCGGGCGTCGGCGAGACGCTCGAGCCGGTGACCGCGATGCGCAAGGGGATCGCGGAGCACATGCGGCGCTCGCTCGACACGTCGGCGCACGTGACGTCCGCGATCGAGGTCGACATGTCGAAGGTCGTCGCGATCCGCGCGAAGCTCAAGAAGGAGTACGAGAGCGCGTACGGCATCAATCCGACGTTCCTGTCGTTCATCGCGCGGGCGACGGTGGAGACGCTCCGCGACTACCCGTGGATCAACGGCGAGCTCCGCGGCGACAAGATCGTCACGCGGAACTACGTCAACCTCGGGTTCGCGGTCGAGCTCGCAGACGGCAAGGGCCTGATCGTCCCGGTCGTCAGGAACGTCGAGTCGCTCAACCTGCTCGGGATCGCGAAGGGGATCGCCGACGTCGCGCGCCGCGCACGCGACAAGCAGCTCACGCCGGACGACGTCAGCGGCGGCACGTTCACGATCACGAACCCCGGCGGCTACGGGACCTTCCACGGCACGCCGGTGATCAGCCAGCCGCAGGCGGCGATTCTCGGGACGTACGCGATCGTGAAGCGTCCGTGGGTGATCGCCGACGATGCCGGCGTCGACGCGATCGCGATCCGGTCGATCATGAACCTGACGCTGACCTACGACCACCGCCTGATCGACGGCGCCCTCGCCGGCCGCTTCCTGCGCGATCTCCGCCAGCGCCTCCAGACCTGGGGCGAATCCGACTATTAGCTCGACTGTCGCCGAAGGGTGACGACACTCGGTTTGTGCAGGCGCAGAGCCGAGCGACAGGGGCTCGAGATCCTGCGGCGGCTGGAGCGCCCCGAGACGGAACGGGTGAGTGATGTGCTACAAGTAGCGCATGGCGAGCGTGGGTGTGCGTGAGCTGCGGCAGCGGGCGAGCGAGTTGCTGCGCCGGGTGGAGGCCGGAGAGACGATCGAGGTGACCGACCGCGGGCGGCCGGTCGCGCTGCTCATGCCGGTGCCCGTGGCAGGGCCGCTGGAGCGTTTGCGTGCCACCGGCGAGGTGACCGCGGCGAGTGGAGATCCGGGCGAGCTGCCGGCGCCCTTGCCGCTCGAGCCAGGACAGGAGCCGCCATCGGTGGTCTTGGAGCGGCTGCGGCGCGATGAGCGCTGAGCGGGCGACGTATCTCGACTCGTCGGCGATCGTCAAGCTGGTCGTTGCCGAGCCTGAGACGGCAGCGCTTCGCCGCTATCTGCGCCTGCGACGACCGCTCGTCTCGAGCGCTCTCGCCAGGGCAGAGGTGGCGCGAGCATTGCTGCCGCTCGGCGAGCAGGCGGTGCAACGCGGCCGGCAGATCCTCGCGCGGCTCGAGCTGATCCGGATCAGCGATCGCATCCTCTCCGGCGCGGGATCGCTCCTGCCGGCCGAGCTTCGCACGCTGGACGCGATCCATCTCGCAACCGCGCGGCAGCTCGGCAGCGACCTCGGCCGCATCGTCACCTACGACCAGCGGCTGCGCGCCGCGGCGGAAGCAACCGGCACCAAGGTCGCGGCACCCCGCTAAACCGACTCTCCGCATCCTCTCTTCGTGGCGGTGACGCAGCTGCCGGGGGAACTCCTCGTCGCCTGGACGGGCGGCCGCGGGCGGCCCCACACGATCTTGGCGGCGACTTCGAGCTCGTACCGTTCGGGCGCGCCGAGAGCCGCCACGATCGCGGCTCGCGCCTCGCCGGCGAACGCTTCCGGGTCCCGCAGGCGCGAACGGGCGAGGCCGCTCGCCGAGAAGTGCGACTCGACCAGCTCGTCGAGCGTCGGCCGCCATGGATCCGCCGCGGTCTCGTGCTCGCCCTCCCGCTCGAAGAGACCGCGCCGCTCGAGCTCCACGACGGGGTCGAGCGGCTCGAAGTCGACGTTCCAGCTGTGACGCTCGTAGATCGGCCGCAGGAGGCCCCGGAGCGCGGCGTCCTGCAGCCAGTCCCGGTGGACGAGAGCGAGCACCCCGTCGGGGTCGAGAATGCGCACGAAGAGCGGGAACGCGACCGTCCAGTCGAGCCAGTGGACGCTGTCGCCGGCCGTCACCAGGCCGTACGGCGGGGTGAGCTCGACCTCCTCGACGCGCCCGTGGATCCAGCGCACGCGTTCGCCACCGGCCGCGGCGCGGGCGACGGCGAGCATCGGCTCCGACGGATCGACGGCGTCGACGCGGGCTCCGCGTGCGGCGAGCGGACGGGAGATGTCCCCGGGCCCGCAGCCGACGTCGAGGACCGCGCGTCCACGAGCGAGCCCGCTCAGAACCTCGAACGTCTCCGCGGGATAGGGCGGCCGCAGGTGGTACCTGTCGACGACGTCGCGGTCGCCGAAGACGGCCGCGTATCGATCACCCCAACCGGCCGGCTTCGGCTCCACGCGCGCCGACGATACCGACGCAGCGAAACCAGTTCGCCGCCCGGGCGGAGCGCTCGCCGACGGACCCGCCGGCCGCGCCTTGTCCGGGTGCCGGACCCGGTCGGGAAGGTACGCTCGTCACGTGGCGCACGAGGCATGGCTCGTCGATCTCGGCACAATCGCCTACCGCGACGCATGGGACATCCAGCGCGCCGTCGCGGCGGCCGTCGCCGACGGGTCGCTCCCCGACACGGTGCTCTTCCTCGAGCACCCGCCGACGATCACGCTCGGACGACGCACCGACCCGCGCGAGCTCCACGTGCCGGACGACGCCGAGGTCGAGGTCGTGCAGACGGATCGCGGCGGGAAGTCGACCTATCACGCTCCCGGTCAGCTCGTCTGCTATCCGATCCTCGACCTGACGCGGCACGGCCAGGACGTCAAGCGGTACTGCCGCGACCTCGAGGAGGCGCTGATCGGAACGCTGTCGGCGTTCGAGCTCAGGGCGACGCGGATCGACGGGCTCACCGGTGTCTGGCTCGAGCGGCCGCCCCGCAAGATCGCGAGCATCGGGATCCACCTCACGAAGTGGATCTCGACGCACGGGTATGCGCTGAACGTCGACCTCGACCCGGCGCCGTTCACCGAGTGGATCACTGCTTGCGGGCTCGACGGGTACGCGTTCACCTCGATGCAACGGGAGCTCGGGCGGCCGGTCACGGTCGCCGACGTGCGCCCGGCGGCGGCGCAGGCGCTCGCCGACGTCTTCGGCCTCTCGTTCGCCGCCGTCGATGCGGACGAGCTTCCTCTGCGCGCCGAGGCGGCGACGGCGGCGTAGCCGCTTCCAGGGCGCTGCGAGCGCTCAGGGCGCGGGCGGGCTCGTCCACTTCGGGCGCGGCCGCGGAAGGTCGTCGAGCGCGTCGAGCAGCGCGTCCGAATCCTCGGCGACGGCGACGGACCTGAGGTCGGACTCGCGCACGTAGCCCTCGTCGGTCATGTGCCGGGCCAGCGCGACGAGCGGCCGCCAGAATCCGCCGACGTCGAGCAGCCCGAGCGGCTTCGCGTGCAGCCCGAGCTGCGACCACGTGAGCTGCTCGGCGAGCTCGTCCAGCGTTCCGAAACCGCCCGGCAACGCCACGAAGGCGTCGGACAGCTGCGCCATCACGGCCTTCCGCTCGTGCAGCGAGCCGACGACGCGCAGCTCCGTCAGCGCCTCGTGCGCGAGCTCCCTGGCGACGAGCTCCTCCGGGATCACACCGATCACCTCCGCGCCCGCGGCGAGCGCCGCGTCGGCGAGGGCGCCCATCATCCCGACGCGGCCGCCGCCGTAGACGACCCCGAGGCCGCGACGCGCGGCGGCCTCGCCGAACGCGCGTGCGGCCGCGACGTACTCGCTCCGCCGTCCCGTGGAGGCGCCGCAGAAGACGCAGACCCGCTGCACCACGCGAGCGTAACGACGCCGACGCCACGGTCGGCGCGGGCACTACCGTGACAACGTGTTCAGCTCCGGCCGAGGACGTACGACCGCGGCGGGCGGTCCGCCCGAGCGCCCCGCCGACCCCGCGATCCGCAGCGCGAACCTCCGCCGCGTGGCCGCGCTCTTCCGCGGCTACCGGCTCCGGCTCGCCGCAGTCCTCGGGCTGATCCTCGTCTCGGCGACGCTCGGCGTCGTGCCCGCATTCCTCCTCCGCGGCGTTCTCGAGACGATCGAGACGGGCGAGACCGACCGCCTGTCGCTGTACGCCGGCGGGATGATCGCGATCGCGATCGTGACCGGCGTGCTCGGCGTGTGGCAGACGTTGCTCTCGAACCAGGTCGGCCAGCGCGTGATGCACGACCTGCGCACGAAGGTCTACCGGCACCTGCAGCGCCTCTCGCTCGCGTTCTTCACGCGGACGCGCACGGGCGAGATCCAGTCGCGCATCTCTAACGACATCGGCGGTGTCCAGAACGTGGTGACGAGCACGGCGACCTCGATCGTCTCGAACGTGACGACGGTCGCCGCGACGATGATCGGGATGATCGCGCTCAGCTGGCAGCTGTCGCTGTTCGCGTTCGCGCTGATCCCCGTCTTCGTCCTCCTGACCCGTCGTGTCGGGCAGGAACGGCGGCGGATCGCGAAGACGACTCAGGAGAGCCTCGCCGACATCTCGAGCCTCGTGCAGGAGTCGCTGTCGGTGTCCGGGATCCTGCTCGGGAAGACGATGGGTCGCGCGGGCGAGCTCGCGGACCGCTTCGAGAAGGAGTCGCAGCAACTCGCCGATCTCGAGGTCCGGCAGCGGATGGCGGGACGGTGGATGATGGCGTCGATTCAGACGACGTTCGCGGTCATGCCCGCCGCGGTCTACTGGTTCGGCGGGCTCGCGCTCGCCCACGGCTCGAGCGCGTTGACCGTCCCGACGCTGGTGGCGTTCACGACGCTCCAGACGCGCCTCTTCTTCCCGGTCGGCTCACTGCTGTCCGTCGGTCTGGACGTGCAGACGTCGCTCGCGCTCTTCGATCGCATCTTCGACTACCTCGACCAGCCCGTCGACATCGACGAGAGCGAGCGGCCGCGCGAGCTCGTTCACGCCGGAGACGTCGTCTTCGATCGCGTCTGGTTCCGGTACGACGACGCCGGCGAGTGGACGTTGAAGGACGTCTCGTTCACCGTCGCCGCGGGCACGAAGACGGCGCTCGTCGGCGAGACCGGCTCCGGCAAGACGACCCTCGGATACCTCGCCGCCCGGCTGTACGACGTGAGCGACGGCAGCGTTGCGATCGACGGCGTCGACGTGCGCGAGCTCTCGTTCGCCTCACTCGCGGCGCTCGTCGGCGTGGTCTCGCAGGAGACGTACCTCTTCCACGCGACCGTGCGCGAGAACCTGCGCTTCGCCAGGCCCGGCGCGAGCGACGGGGAGGTCGAGGAAGCCGCAGCGGCCGCACGGATCCACGATCTCGTCGCGTCGCTTCCGGACGGCTACGACACGATCGTCGGCGAGCGCGGCTACCGGTTCTCGGGCGGCGAGAAGCAGCGGATCGCGATCGCGCGCACGATCCTGCGCAACCCGCCGATCCTCGTCCTCGACGAGGCCACGAGCTCCCTCGACACGGAGACGGAGCGGCAGGTGCAGGAGGCGCTCGACCGTCTCGCCGCCGGCCGGACGACGATCGCGATCGCCCACCGCACTGTCGACCGTCTACGACGCGGACCAGATCGTCGTGCTCGACCGCGGGCGGATCGTCGAGCGCGGGCGCCACGACGAGCTCCTGGCGCGCGGCGGTCGCTACGCCACGCTCGTCGAGGGGACACCGTCGGCGGACGGCGTGGAGGCGCTCGGTCTCTAGACTGGCGCGAGATGCAGGGCTCGCTCCCAGTCGCCGACCGCCCGCGCCGTCCCGAGTGGATGAAGGTTCGCGCGCCGTCGGCGAACGGCAGCTACTTCGACGTCAAGAAGCTGCTCCACGGAGCGAGCCTCAACACGATCTGCGAGGAGGCTCGCTGCCCGAACATCGCCGAGTGCTGGGGCCGCGGCACGGCGACGTTCCAGATCCTCGGCGAGACCTGCACCCGCGCGTGCCGCTACTGCTACGTGCAACAGCGGCCGGCCCGAGGCGCCGCCGGACCCGCTCGAGCCGTTGCGGCTCGCGCAGGCCGCCGCGCAGATGGAGCTCCGCCACGTAGTGGTCACCTCCGTCGACCGCGACGACGTGGCCGACCGCGGCGCGGGTCACTACGCGGCCACCATCCGCGCGATCAAGGCGAAGCTGCCGGACGCGACCGTCGAGGTGCTGCACGCCGGACTTCCTCGGTGTCGAGGAGGAGGCGCTGCGGACGGTCATCGGCGCGCGGCCGGAGGTCTTCAACCACAACATCGAGACCGTCCGCCGCCTCCACCGGCGGATGCGCGGCGCCAAGGCGAGCTACGACGGCGCGCTCGCGCTCCTGCGCCGCGCCAAGGAGCTCGCCGACTATCGCGTGCTGACGAAGAGCGGGATCATCGTCGGCCTCGGCGAGACGAACGACGAGATCGTCGACACGATGAGCGACCTGCGCGCGCACGGCGTCGACGTCGTGACGATCGGCCAGTACCTCCAGCCGTCGCGAGGGCACGCGCCGATCGACCGGTGGGTGCACCCGGACGAGTTCCGGTGGCTGCGGGAGCAGGGCGAGGCCCTCGGCTTCGGCTCGGTGTTCGCCGGCCCGCTCGTCCGCTCGAGCTACCGCGCCGACGAGCAGCGCCACGCAGCCGAATCGGGCCGCGGCGCCGTCGCGTACTGATTCCGCCCGCTCCTCGACGCGCGCCGGACGCAGAACGGGGGCCTTGCGGCCCCCGTTCCAGTGCGTTCGAGCAGGGCAGCGACCGGCTACTTCGCCGGAGCCACCTGGACCTGCATGAAGTCGCCCTGCGCACTGACGCTCTTGACGCTGATCGTCGTGCCCGTCTTCGGCACGTTCACGCTGTACCAGCCGGGCTGGTAACGCCCGACGTGCGCACCGGTGGCGCCGTCGCCGTCCGTGTTCGACCAGTAGCTGTTCAGGTCGTTGAACGTCGGCACGGCCGGCAGCGACGGCATCGAGAACGCGTTGCCGTCCTTGTGCAGCGTGAGCGGGTCGGTCGGCTCGAGCCCGAAGGTCGAGTCGTACGCGAGCACGCGCGGCCGGGCGAGCCCGCCGTCGTAGCTAGTGCGCCCACGTCGGATGCGCGTCGACCGGCAGGATCAGACCGCTGCCCGGGTGGTCGCCGACGTTGTTGTTCGCCTGCGACGTGTCCCAGTACGTGACCAGCAGGCCGTTCTGGAACGGGTAGCTCTCGACGTGATCGAACAGCGGGTCGCCGGCGACGCGCCAACCGAAGTTGTACGCCGTCGCGAGCGACTTGTCGTAGTTGTCGTACTGCCGGTTCTCGGCGATGTACGCGTTGAAGTGCATCGTCGTGTACGCGCCGTCCTTCAGACGGGCGAAGCCGACGTTCGTCCACGCGTTCGCCTGCGCATCGGTCTCGCCGCCGTCGACGTCGTTGCCGGTGATCGCGATGTTGTCGATCGCGACACCCGCGCCGCCGGTGTTCGAGTCGGTCTCGTAGCGCAGCCGGACGAGGACGTTGCCGGACGGGAGCGGCGACGTCGAGACGAGCGACTTGTAGGCGCCGCCGCTCGAGCCCGCGATGCCGGTGCCGCTGTCGTTGAAGTCGCCGAGGTCGGCAGAGGCCGGCTCCGACAGGTTCGTCTTGATCGGCGATCCACGTCGCGCCGTTGTCGGACGACATCTCGATGAAGAAGTAGTCGAAGTGCGGCTCGGTGTCGTACCAGAGGTCGGCGGCCAGCGTTGCTCCGGCCGGGATCTGGAACGCCTTCGTCGAGGTGTTGCTGAGGTTGTCGCCGCGGCCCGACCAGTACGAGTAGGTTCCGGTCTTCGGCGGCGTGATCACGTTGTTGCGCGCCTTGTCCGGCAGGAGCGTGATCAGCGCCTGGGCCTGCTTCGTAGCGGCGTCGTTCGGCCCGATCTTGTGCTCGGACTTCTCGCCGTACTGCGCGACCTCGTAGTACTGGCCCTGCGGGTCGTCGGGGCCGCCGAGCCAGCCGAGCTGGAACTTCTCCCACGCGCCCATGTCGGTCGGCGCGTCGCCGATCCCGTTCGGGCCACCGTCGCCGATGTTCGCGCCCGACGACATCAGCGTCCAGAACGTCGTGTTGTTCTCGGCGCCGCCCGTGTTCCCGGACGTGTCGTAGAGGTCGGGCAGACCGAGGTCGTGGCCGAACTCGTGCGAGAAGACGCCGAGGCCGCCGTTCTCCGGCTGCATCGTGTAGTCGCGGACCCAGATGCCCGTCGGGTTGTCCGGGATCAGCGTGCTCGAGACGAGCCCGCCGCGGGAGCCGATGTTGACCCCTGCGATCCCGCCGGGGCCGCCGGCCTGGAGGTTCGCGAACGACCGGTGGCTCCAGATCGCGTCCGTGCCCTGCTGCGGATCGCTCGCGGCCTCGTCGCCGCCGGCGTGGACGATCTGGAAGTGGTCGATGAAGCCGTCCGGCTCGTTGAAGTCGCCGTCCCCGTCGACGTCGTAGCGGTCCTGCTTGTCGAACGTCTTCAGGTACGCGACGATCTCCGGCATCTTCTTCCCGGCGTCGAGCTGCTGCTGCACCCACACGGCAAGGGCGTCGCGCACGAGCGCGCGCGACGTCGGGCAGACGATGCTGCCGCAGTAGTTGCGGCCGTAGAGCGCCTCGTTGAACGGCACCTTCACCCACGCCGTCACGTCGCCCGAAACGCTGTAGCGGTTGGACGACTGCCGCTGGTAGTACGCGGCCATCCGGTTGAAGTACATGTTCTCGTAGTGCGCCTGGCTGTAGTCGGGCTGCCAGAGCGTCGAGTTGTCGACGGCGCGGTTCGGCTGCGGGATGCTGTTCCGCAGCGGCCCGTTGAACACCTTCGCGTTCGAGAGCGGCTTCCCGGCCGCGTCCTTGGCGTCGTCGGCGAACAGCGGGTTCGGATACCGCTCGTTGCCGAACTCGACCAGGATCACGAAGATCCGGTCCTCGCCCGTGCGCTCGAGCTGGACGTACTGCCCGTTCGCGACGCGGTGCACCTTCCCGTTCGCCTTGCCCTGCAGCTTGGCCTGGAGGCCCTGCTGGAGCGCGGCGTCGTAGCGCTTCGCCTCGGGGCTGCGGAAGTCGTCTCCCGTCCCCTTCGCGAAGCTCGTGGCACTGGGGACGCCGTCGATCCCGGACCCGGCACTGGCCGAGGCCGCGAACGCGCACAGCGCCACCATGAGCGCGCCCAGGGCGCGCAGCAGATACTTCAACTTGACCCTCCCTCTGGGTATTGAGCGCGGCCGGATCCCGGTGCGCGCGCTGATAGTAGGCGGGATATATCGAAACCGCCAATCAAGGCGCCGCCGGGGGAGGGCAAAGACCGGGCCGCCCGAAAGGCGGCCCGAATTCGTTGCTGTGCGAGGGAGGAGAGGGCCGGCGGAGAGGGCCGTGAAAAGGGCCTCCCCGCCGGCGTTCGCTGCGCGGGCTAGCCGCCCAGCTCCATCTGCCAGATGCCCTGCGAGTGGGTCGCGGCGTACAGGATGCGCTTGCACTTGCCCTTCTCGCTCGCGCACACGGGGACGCGCGAGGACGGCTGCAGCTCGAGGTGCATCACCTCGTAGCGAGGGATGCCGCCCGTCACGTGCCAGCCGCCTGCACCGTCGTTGTCGCCGCGGAGGACGCCGAAGTCGGTCGAGACGTACAGCGTCTTGGCCGCGTCGTCGCGGACGACGTCGCTGACCGGAAGGTCACCGTCGTTCGTCGGGGTCGGGAACACGCTCGTCCCGCCCTCGACGTTCAGGTTCGTGAACGTGCCGGAACCTGCCGCCGGACCGTTCTCGTGGACGTCGAACACGTGGCCCGGCGTCGCCGGCGTTGCGGCGTTGTAGCCGGAGTAGGTCACCCACGCGTGGCCGGTGTCGGCCGGGTCGACGTAGATCCCACTCGGGAACCGCGTCGGCGACGAGGCGTTGTCGATCCGGTGCCATACCACCGCCGCCGGATCGGCCGCGTCCGCGTTGTGCGTCACGAACAACCGTCCGGCCGAGGTCGCCGCCCAGAGCGTGCCGTGGTCGGCGCCGTCACGCGCGAGCCACGAGCTCGAGCCGCCCGTGCGGTCGGCGCCGTACACGGCGCCGGTCAGATCACCCGCCGTGTTGGCGCACGTCGGGGCCGGAGTGGCGCTGACGTTGTCGCACATCGGCCCGCCGAGCGGCCGGTAGTCGCCGCAGGCGGGATTGGCGCCGGAGACGACGAACTCCGGACAGTTCGCCTCGTAGCCCGCGATGTCGGGGTTCGTGTCCTGCGGCACCGCGCCCGGATGGCCCGCTCCGAACGCCCAGGTCCGCCAGACGTGCTGGCCGCCCGAGTAGATCGGATGCGTGCCGGCCGCCGGGTTCGGATCGCCGATCTGCGGCCAGTAGAACGCGAACGTCTCGCCGCTGTTGACGAGCGGAGCAGAGGTGATGACCCACCGCTCCGGGTCGCCGCCGCGGAAGTTCGAGTCGGAGAAGCCGCCGGTGTACTCGTTGAAGAGCCAGCCCGGGGTCGTCGCGTCGTAGCCCGCGTTTCCGCCGTCGCCGTAGATCACCTGGGTGAACGTGTTGCGGCTGGATCGAGGTTCGACCACGTGCCGTTGTCCTGCGTCCCGCCGAGGACCTGGCCCGAGTCGAACGGGTTGATGGCGACGTTGATGAACTGAAGCGTGCTCGACAGCTTCTTGTCGATGTGGTCGAGCGTCGTCGGCACACGGGAAAGGAGCCGCTTGCACGCGACGTAGCTGCCCGAGGTCGACGGTAGCGGGCCGCCGTTGTTCCGGTGCGGCTCGTCGCACTGCGACGAGACGTCTGCGAACGCTCCGCTCGTGCGGATCATGCCGCCGTCCGAGCCCTCGAAGATCTGGGTCGGATTCCCCGGGTTGATCGCGATCACGTGCTGGTCGGGGTGGATCCCGTTCGGCGAGTTCACGCATCCGTTGTCGAAGTACGGCGCGTACGCGCACCATGACGGGTGGTTCTCGTCGCGTCGGCGGTCAGGTCGGTGAACGTGCGCAGGTTGTGCGCCGCGTCGGGGTCACCGGCCGTGTCGGAGTAGAGGACGGCGCGGCCGTTCGAGCGGCCGTTGCCGCACCCGACGCCGTTCGTGTTGCACGGCAGCTCGCCGTACTGGAACGCTCCGATCACGTAGACGGTGTCGGGCATCCCGGCGGGCGTGTAGACCTCCTCGTCGTACCAGCACTGCGCCCAGCAGAAGTCGTCCGTGGCGAAGTATGGGTCGCCGTCGTCTTCGACGTGAGGAGCTGCCAGCCGGCGTTGTAGTTCGCCGGGAACGTGTGCGTCGCCGCATTCGGCGGCGTCGACCCGGCCGCCTGCGACGCGAGCAGGGTCGCGGCAGGCTGGTTCGCGTTATCGGTGCGCCAGAAGTTCGACGCGATCGCTGCGGCGATGCCGCCGCCGTTCGCAGTGCCGTCGGTCAGGTAGATGCGCGTCTTGCCGTTCTTGACCGTCAGCGCGAACATCGTCCGATCCGTGCCGGCGCCCGTGGCGAACTGCGGCGCGAAGACCTGCTGCAAGGCCGTCGACGCGGCGCCGGCGTCGCGCCGCCACACGCCAGCGTCGAACGCGGAAGCGTAGACGACGTCCTGGTTGAGCGGGTCGAGCTCGAGATCGGTGATGCCGAACGAGGTCGCGCTGTTCCCGTTCCAGACCTCGGTGAAGGTCTGGCCACCGTCGGCCGACTCGTAGACGCCAGGGGCGTTCGCGCCCGGCTCGAGCCTCGTCCCGCCGCCGTTCCCGATCACGTGGGAGAGGCCGCGGACAGCCTGGGTCGAGCCGACGAGGATGTGGTTCGCGTTCCGCGGGTCGATCACGATCGAGTTGATCCCGCGGCCGAGGAACGCGTCGTTGCCCGGCACCACACACGGGTACGTCGCGTTGCTGACGCAGGCGCCCGCGATCTTCGTCCACTGCTCGCCGCCGTTCGTCGACTTGTAGATGCCGACGCCGGCCTCGCAGCCGGAGCCGCAGCGGTTCGCCTCGCCGGTGCCGAGGTAGATCGTGTTGCCCTTCTTGTCCGTCGGGTCGAGGGTGAGCGTCCCGACCGAGTTCTGGTCGAGCTGATCCGGCTTCAGCTGCTTCCAGTCCGGATCCGCCGCCGTCGCGTCGTCGGTGCGCCAGACGCCGCCGCCGGACACGCCGACCCACACGCGGCACTGGGCGCTGGTGCAGTCGGGCGAGACCACGAGCGCGGTGACACGGCTCGCGGTCGAGTTCGTGGCGCCGGAGAAGGACATCACGCCCGGCTGGGTTGCATCCTGGGTCGGGCCGTACAGCTTCCACTTGTGGCCCTTCGCGCCGGGATCGCCGCTCTTCGCGTCCTTCGCCGCGAGCTTCTCGAATGCCGTCTCCGCCTTGGCCGCGACCGCTGGCGGGATCTCGTTCGCGGGATACGTGCGCGACGCCGACAGGTAGGCCTCCCAACGCCGACCGGGCCCTCGCCGACAGGCGGCGCCCGACGCGCCCGGCTGCGCCTCGCGCTCGCCGGCCGAGAACTTCGAGGTGAATCCGGTCGAATGGCCGCCGCCCCTGAACGCGCCCGCCAGCAGCGCGATCGCCACGACGAGCCCCGCCGCAGCGGCGATCCTGTACGTCCTTCCCATTTCGCCTCCTGAAATCGATTCCCGGCACGAGCCGGAACCGGGACGAATCGAAGCGCGCACGCCGCTTCGAACCGCCGTCGGTCAAAGTCGCTGTCTCTCCCGGCCCCACGACGCCATCGACGCCGCAAAGCGCTTATATGCCGCTTGATATCACCGTGTCAAGCAGCTACCGCTCACCCGGCGACGCGTTCCGGTGCGATATCGAGCCATCGGGGGCACAATGTTCGCGTGCGCGGCCGGTCGATCCTCGTCGTCGTCCTCGTCGCGGCGCTCTCGGCGCCGGCGTTCGCGGCGACGAAGCGTCCGGCGCTCGACGCCGTACGGAAGACGCCGCTGACCGTCGCTCGGATCAGGTTTCCGCGCCCTCGAGCGCGTGACCCTGACTGCGGAGGTCGGAGGCTGACCACGCCACGGTCCGGGTTCGCGCCGACCGCCACGGCGCGCTCAGGGCCGTCTTCCGCGGCGTCTTCGTCGGCCGGTGCCTCGGCTATGCCGTCGTCGCCCGCGGCGCCGCCGGCAGCCGCGCCACCGTCACGGTGCCGCCGCCGGTCTGCGCGCAGCCGTAGCCCCACGAGGGATTGCTACCCTCGTCACATGAGGCGCCGGAGCCTCCTCGACGGCCGGAATTGCCGTCGCCGCGACCACCCTTGCCGGCGCGCCGGCGACCGCGATGCCGGCGCCTTCGCTCCTCGTCTCGACGCCGCCGCTCGTAGTGAGCGGCCTGCACTTCCGGCCGCTCGAGCGGGTCCGCGTCGAAGCCGTGGTCGGCGGCATCCGCCTGACGCGCGTCGTCCGCTCGACACGCGCCGGCGCATTCCGCGCCGCGTTCGCGGCTCGCTACGACCCGTGCGTCGAGACGCTGCGCGTCTCGGCTACGGGCGTGCGCGGCGACCGCGCGGTCGAGAAGCTGCCGCAGCGCGCGTGTCCGCCCCCGCCGTAGCACGAACGTCGGGGGCCGCCTCGCGGCGGCCCCCGGGATCGCTCGTGTCCGGCGCCGCTAGTGCTTGGCGCCCTTGTCCTTGATGTCCGCCGGGCAGGCGGCGACCGAGAAGAGGTTCACGCTGTCCTGCGCGTTCCCCTTCGCACCCTTGCCGCCGTTGTCGGCGTTGAACCGCTGGAAGAACGCGTCCGACTGCTCGCAGATCGGGTTCCGACCAGGCTCGGAGGTTCGTCGGGTCGCCCGAGCCGCGACCGTTCCGCGCGTCGGTGCAGACGTGCCGCGGTCTGGTCGCCGCCCTTCTCCTTGCCGTTCGGGTTCTTCGGCGCCGGCCGTGTTCCCGCTGTAGTCGCCCGCGAAGAGACCAGCGCGGAACGAGTAGTCGAAGTTCGACCCGACGTCCGAGATCTGGAAGTTCTTGAACGGCAGCGTCGCCGAGTTCTGGCCGTTGCCCGGGATCGGCCCGGCGCCGGGGTTGTTCCCGTCGCCGACGGACGGGTTCACGATCGCCTCCGGCGCGACGCACTGGGAGGCGCCGGCCGGGACGGCGCCGTGCCGGCCATGGACACGGTCGAGGTCTGAGTGACCGTGCACTGGGCGCCCCAGTACCAGACGAGGTAGTTCCCGACCTCGGTCTTCGGCTCGTCGGCCACTGCCCGCTCGCCGGCGACGTCGTGTCCATCCGCCGGTCGTGGAACGTGATGTTCAGGTTCCCCTTCGGTTGATCGTGATCCACGGGAAGAACTGGTCGTTGCCCGTGTTCACTCGCGGGACAGTTCGCCGGGTTCCCGCGGATGCGTTCGTGTTGCGACCGCAGTCACGGTTCGCCGGCGTCGTCGACCGATCGTCGTTCACGCGGGTCGGACCGATCCAGGTAGGCCGCCGTCCGTCGACTTGTAGAAGAAGACGTCGTTGTTCGAGTCGCGGATCGTCCCGTTGCGGTTGTCGACGAGCACGACGTACAGGTCGTCGGCGAAGTCGCCGCCGCGCTTGTCGGCCACGATCGAGTTCATGATCGGGTCGACGCGGAAGCAGCTGTTCGTCGGCACGGCGCGGGTCGAGCCCTGGCCGCGCGCGACGCAGTCGGCGCGGCCGTTGACGCCGCGAGGCTCGTTCACGTCGTAGAGCGTGTCGACGCGGTACGGCCCGTCGAACGTGACGGCCGCCGTCGGCGGAGTGGACGACGAGGTACTGGTCCTCGTCCGTCGTGTCACCGTTGATGAAGCCGACCCAGAGCTCGCCGGTCGTCGGGTTGACCGTCGGCTGCGAGCCCTGGCTGTCGTCGCAGCCGTTGTTCAGCCGGCCGCCCGGTGCGCAGAAGTCGCCCGAGCCGTTGATGCACGTGCGGCGCCGACCACGACCGCGCCTGGTCGTCGGAGTAGCTCAGGAAGATCTGCGCCGAGCCCGACCCGGAGAACAGCGAGTACGTCACGTACAGCCGGTCGACGCCGACGACGCCGTCGGCGCACGCCGTCGGCGCGTGCGCGAGCGGCGTGAAGCACGTGCGGCGTGACGCCCGCGGGCCGCGGGCCGGCCGTCAGCCACTCCTTGTCGTACGACGGAACGCTCCCGTTGAGGCGGCGTCGTTGTCCTGCTGGAACGCGACCGTGCCGTCGCCCGGCTGTCGCGGGTCACCCGCGCCGCCGCAGCGCGACTGCTCGTCCGGCGGCGCCACGACCTGGATCGCGACGCACGGCCGCGTCCACGTGAAGCCGCCGTTCGTCGAGCGGTTCACCCAGACACCGCTCGTGTCGTCCGTGCGGTTGAAGTTGATCTGGGCGTAGTACGACGACACCGCCGCGGTCGAACGACGGTCACCGGATCGCCGCCGCCGTCGAGGTTGTCGCCGCTCGGCAGCGACGGGAACGGCGTGATGCCGTCGTACCAGTGCTCGCCGTTGTCGGTCGACGAGTAGAAGCCCGACGTCCCCCAGCCGAGGCGGTAGTCGTTCGCGCCGGCGACGATGTTCTTGGTCGACGTTCGGGTTCTGGTCGATCGCCGTCTCGTCCTGCGGCATGCAGGAGTAGTCCTGGTTCAGCCGCGGACGTCGTTGCCGTCGTCGCTCTTCTTCTCGGTCTCGTCCTTGTCGCGCCGGTGCGAGCGGCTTCGGCTGCTCGTCGACGGAGCCCGGCCTGCGGGCACTCCGTGATTCGTCGTGCCGTAGCTGATGTCCTTGAAGTCGATCGCGCCCGACTCGATCGCCGGCGCGTCCTCGTCGTCGTCTCCCTCGAAGAGCTCCCGGTTCGCCGACGCCGTCCCTGCCCACAGGACGAGGACCGCCGACAGAGCCAGGAGACCGGAGAGGAGACCGAGCTTGCGTCTCACCGCAATCCTCCTTGTTCGCTTCCGGCGCCACGACCCCGGGGCGCCCATCGCGCGACTCTACGACCGCCCCGACGGCCACGCAACCTGCTGCTGCACCTGCTGCGCCTGCCGACCTAGGCGGCGCCGACCCGGCGCTCCTGGGCGCGCGCGAGCGCCACGGCGTCCGCCAGCGTCACCCCCGGCGCGAACCCGTTGATCGACACCGAAGCCGTCGCGTTCCGATCGCGCCAGGCGACGGTGTAGAAGCGGACTTTCCCGAGTCCTTGCTGGATCGTCGTCATCGCGACGGCGTCGTCGCCGATCACCGGCACGCGGACGAGGCGCGCGGCGCGGCCGGAGCGCGAGATCACCCTGTCGAACACGTGGCGATACGCGTCGAGGTCCTGCTTCGCACCGCTCTCGCTGCCGAAGACGTCCGCGCGCGACTCGACGACGAGCGGCCCGCGCGTCTTCGCCGAGCCCGCGCGCCGGTAGCGCACGATCCAGCCTCCCTTGCGGCCGAAGCGCTGCGGGTCGGACCGCACGGTCCCCATCGTGTCGAGGCGGACGATCGGGCCGTCGTAGAACGGAGAGAACGCCGCAGGAAGGTTCCGCGGCCGGAGCACGAGCGACTCGGCGTCTCCCGCAGCGATCCGGTTGCTCCCGCCGCACCCCACGGCCGCGAGGACGAGAAGCAGCGCGAGGAAGATCCTGAGCGCCACCACGCGATCGTAGTGGCGAGACGACGAGGGAACCGACGTAGGCCGGCCCCCTCGCGGACGATGCAGCGGCGGTCGCCTCTTACTTCGCGCGGTCGACGGTGATGTTCGCGAAGCCCTTGCCGTCGATGCTCTTGAGCTGCACGACGATCCCGGCCTTCGCCGTCTCGACGCCGCCCGCGGCACCGAGCTCCGCACCGCTCAGCCCGTAGGTGTAGTCGTTGCGATCGTCGAACGTCGTGACGCCGGCGTGCGAAGGCGTCCCGTACGCGATGCTGCACCTGTGCAGCGACAGCGCCTGCGTCGGCTCCGTCGACAGCGTCGCGTCGTAGGCCTGGATCCGCCCCGACGCCGGCGTGTCGCCGCCGATGGCCGCGCAGCCGATCGCGTTCGCGCCGTTCGGCCCGCCCGTGCGCGGGCGCAGGATCAGGCTCTGCTGGACGTCGATCGGGAGGATCTGCCCGTGACCGGGGTGCACGCCGACGTTGTTGTCGGAGTACGACGAGTCCCAGAGCGAGATCAGGACGCCGTCCTGGTACGGGAACTTCTCGACCCAGTCCTGCTTGTCGGCCTTGTCGTACTCGCCGAAGTTGTACGGGCTGGTCGAGCCGAGCGTGCTGTCGTAGCCCATGTACTGCCGGTTCTCGATCACGTAGGCGCGGTCGAACACGCGGACGTCGTCGCCGTTCACGACCTTGCGGAAGTTGTACGGCGTCCAGCCGTTCGGGTCTGCGCCCTCGACGTCGTCCGAGAGGATCGTCGTCGAGCCGTTCGTGATCGCGATGTCGTCGACCTCGAAGCCGCGGCCGGTGACGCCGGGATCGCCCACGTACTTGAACCGGAGCGTGATCGTCTTGCCGGCGTACGGCGAGAGGCTCTTCGTCTGCGGCGATCCACGTCGGCTCCGCCGGAGTCGACGAGTAGCCGAAGGCGTCGTCGTCGCTCGCGCCCGAAGCCCGGTGTACTCCGCGAGGTTGTCCCACGTCTGTCCGCCGTCGGTGGAGGCCTGGAGGAACGCGTAGTCGTAGTCGAGCTCCGCCTCGTACCACGTCTTGAACGTGAGGGTGGTCGTGCCGGCCGGGACGGCGACCGTCCGGCCGAGAGCCGCCTTGTAGTCGTCGCCCATGCCCGAGTACCACGCGTGCGTGCCGCTGGTCGGGACGCCGACCTTGATCGTCTTCGTGACCGGCGGGAGCTTCGCGAAGACCGCGGCCGCCTGCTTGTTGTTCGCCTCCTGCGGCCCGAGCTTGAGCTCGCTCTTGCCGTTCGCGAGCGGGTCGACGACCTGGGGCGTGAGCCAGCCGAGCTGCCACTTGTCCCACGCGTCGAAGCTGACCGGGCGGTTCCCGATCCCGTTCGTGCCGTCGTTGCCGTAGGAGCCGGACGCCATGATCGTCCAGAATCCCGAGGTCGAGTCGCCGAGGTACGAGGAGTCGTACTCGTCCGGCAAGCCGTAGTCGTGGCCGGTCTCGTGCGCGATCACGCCGACGCCCGAGTTCTCCGGGATCATCAGGTAGTCGCCCACCCACATCCCGGTCGGATAGCCGACGCCGGCGCCGATCTCGAACCCGCCGATCTGGTTGCCGGCCGGGCCCTTGCCGTCGACCGTGCCGGTGCCCTGCCAGTTGAACCAGCGGTGCGACCAGATCGCGTCGGAGCCCTGCGCGCCGCCGCCGACTGCCTCGTCGGCGCCCGCGTGCACGAGCTGGAAGTGGTCGATGTAGTGGTCCGGCTCGTTGAAGTTGCCGTCTTCGTCGTAGTCGTAGCGATCCTCGACGTCAGAATCCGATCATAGTCAAACGGCTATCTCTGGTCCTCGATCGGCTGCTCCGCACGCGCAAAGACGGAGGGCCGCGCAGCGCGGCCCTCCGTCCCCAGCGTCGATCGATGAGTGCTTACTTCTTCTTGCCGGGCGACGTCGATGCCGTCGCCGGTAGCGCGACGCGCCAGATGCCGCGGCCGTGCGTGGCGGCGTAGACGTTGCCGTCGGGGCCGAGCTCGACGTCCATCGCGACCGTCAGGGGCAGCCCGTTGCCGAGCCGCTGCCAGGTCGTCGCGTCGGGCGCCCGGTAGAGCACCGCGAGGTCGGTCGCGACGACGAGCGAGCCGTCCGCGAGCGCCTGGATGCTGTTTGCGGGCACGTCCGGGAAGTTCGCCGAGATGTCGTCCCACGACTTCGTCGACGCGTTCCACTTGAACACGTGGCCGACCCCTGCGCCCTCGCCCTCGGTGAACCGGCGCGAGAAGCCGTTGATCGACGCGTAGACGCCACCGTCGGGCCCGATGGCGACGCCGCCGACGTACCGGACCGGCAGGCCCGTCGTCGGAACCTCGGCGAACGACCATCCCGACGCCTTCGAGGCGTCCCGCGTGCCGATCGTCACGCCACGGGTGAACCCGGCGTTGTTGCACGGGCCGCACCAGGCGCCGACCGCCTTGTCGCCGCGCATCGCGAGCGCGGTGTACGTCTGCGCCGCACTTGCCAGCGTGTACGCCTTCTTCCAGTCGGAGCCGCTCCGGATCGCGAAGCCGTTCGTCTGGATCCACAGGCTCGTCCCGCCCGCGAACCACTCTTTGACGTTCGTGGCGTTGGCGCCGAACGGCGCGATGAAGCGGGCGTTGACGTCGGGCGGAGCGATCTTGTACGTCGTCGACTGCGAGAGGTCGAGGAACGCGTTCGGATGGTCCGCGCCGGGATTGGCGCACGTCTGCGTGACGCTCATCGACAGGACGACGTACTCCTGGACGATGTTGCAGCCGTCGTTCGGGTCGACGAGGACGTCGCCGCCGTCGCCGCCGAAGTTCGACACCATCTTCTGCGCCCCCGGCCGGAGCAGCGAGCCGCCGTTGTCCTGGAGGCCGCCGCTGACGAGCACGTTGTCGCCGGTCGTCAGGTCGGGGCGCTGCGCGTCGTCGGCGTTGAGCTTCCCGATGCCGACGGCGTAGTACTGCAGCGCGTCGATCGTGCCGTCGTTGAGGCTCCGCCAGTCGGTCGCGTTCCCGTTCCGGTTGACGCTCCCGTTCAGCGGGCGCCGGTAGACGCCGCCGTCGTTGCCGACGAAGACGTACTGCTTGCCGGAGACCGTGCCGATCGCGATCGAGTGCTGGTCGGAGTGCGTGGTCAGCGGGCAGCGGGTGCCCTCACCCGTGTCGGAGTTGTACTCCGCGTCGGGGCCCCAGCACGAGAAGTAGAAGTTCCAGTACGGGCCGACGGTCGTCCAGTTCGAGCCGCCGTCCTTCGTCTCGTAGACCTCCTCGAGCCCCGCGTAGACGTGGTTCGAGTCCTTCGGGTCGACGATGATGAACTGGTTGTACCAGGCCTGGACGCCGGGGCTGTAGCCCTGTCCGAAGTTCGCCGAGAGCGCGGAGCCGGTCGACGTCGCGCCGAGCTTGTCGGACGAGGCGATGCGGTTCCACGGGCCTGCGAGCGAGCCGCTCGACGAGACGTAGATCCCGTCGAGGACCGTGTTCGAGAAGCCGAGCGTGTTGATCTTCCGCGGCGACTGGTTGATCGCGTAGAGCTTCTTCCCATCAGCCGAGAACGCGAAGTTCACGTAGCCGACATCGGTGGCGTCGAGGCCGCCGGTGGGGTTGATCTTCGTCCACGTGACGCCGTTGTCGCGCGACTCGTAGAAGCCGTTGTAGGAGTCGCCGCTACGCCAGCCGATCGCCGCGAGCACGTGAGCGGAGTTGTTCGGGTCGATCGCGATGTCGTTGACGATGTTCTTGTACGGCGCGTTCGTCTGGCTCGACGTCGAGATGCTCCCGAAGCCGGTCTGCGTCGTCGAGTACTGCTGCAGGCTCGCAGGCAGGTAGCCCGGGTTCGGCGCGTACGCGAGCGTCCATGCGCCGCTCGTCGTCGTCGACGAGTGGTACCAGACGCCGCGAAGCGTGGCCGCCCAGACGCGGCCATCCGCGAACCGGATCGAGTTGATCGTCGCCGACTCGAGCTCGTTGCCGCCGACGCGGTCGCTCGGCGCGAACTCGCCGGACGCGGGGCTCGCGAGCCGGTAGACGCCCGACCCGACATAGCTCGTCCCGCCGGTGTTCGCCTCGCCCGTCGCGTACCAGAGCGAGCCGTCGGCCTTGTTCAGCTCGAGGTCGCCCGACGAGAGCGACGGAAGAGCGTCGGAGATCGCCGTCCAGTTGCCGCCGCCGGTCGACGACCGCCACACGCCGCCGGCGGCGCCGGCCGCGTAAACGTGACCCGAGCCGTCGGCCGCGAGGCCGGTGATCCGCCCCGTCACGTTGCCCGAGCCGCCGCTCGAGTTCGAGTAGTAGTCGCGGTAGTCGGAGTCGTCCGCGTCGTACTTGACCGCGGTGACGTCGGACCAGTTGCCGCCGGCCGTCGAGAGGCCGTTCAGCTGGCCGAGTGCGGCCGAGTAGGCGCCCGGGTTGACGATCCCGGAGGGCGCCGTGCGCGCCTCGGCGAACTGCTTCGCGGCGGTCATGCCCTCGGCCGACTCGCCGCCGGCGCCGCCGTTCTCCGTCCCCTGCGAATCGAACTGCAGCTGCTTGAGCCCGATCTGGTAGCTCGTGCCGAACGACTCCTTGCCCGTCGTCACGCGAGCGACGACCGCAGCGGAAACGACGAGCGCGAGCGCAGCCGCGGCAACCACCGCGAGACGCCTCCTGCGATACCTCATGTACTCCCCCCTGTTCAGGACCCTGCCGGGGCGCTCGCTGGGCACGCGCGCCTCGACACTCTCTTCGAGCCGGTGGACGATCTCGCGGTTAAGGCTCCGACCTTCGGCCTGGGCAGCCTCGACGAGGCGCACCCGGAGCTCTTCCGGCATGCGCAGTAGAAAGCGATATATACCTTCCCCGGCCAAACGGCCCGCAGGGTAGCCGACCTGATATCGATCGGCAAGCGATCCTGTCCCGGCGGCTGACTCGCGCGATATCGCCGTCGCCCCATAACGGGCGCTGGACGCAGAAGAACGCGAGGGGGCCGCTGCCGCGGCCCCCTCGAGCGTTCGGTCGTGATAGCCGCGACTACTTCGGCGCGACCAGGACCTGGGCGAACCCGGCGGAGCTCATCGACTGCAGGCGGATCGTCGTGCCGGTGTTCGGCACCTTGACGCCCGTATCGGACTTGAGCGGGTTCCAGTACGAGAGCGAATCGTCGAACGTGGTGATCGCCGGCTCCGACGGATGGCTGTAGGCCACGCCGTTGCGGTGGAGGGTGATCCCGTCTGTCGGATTCGTCGTCAGCGTCGCGTCGTACACCTGGATCCGTGTCCGCGCCGACGTCCCGTCGTCCATCTTCACGAGGTTTTGGTGGACGTCGATCGGAAGGATCTCACCCTGACCCGGGTGCTCGCCGACGTTGTTGTCGCTCTGCGAGGTATCCCAGTACGAGACGAGGACGCCGTCCTGGTACGGGAACTTCTCGACCCAGTCGCCCTTCGTGTTCAGGAACCCGAAGTTGTACGGGCCGGTGCGCAGCGAGTCGTCCGCGCCGAGGTACTGCCGGTTCTCGACGACGTAGTAGTGGTTGTACGCCGCAGTCTCCGTACCGGACGTGACGCGGAACCCGCCGCCGGCGAAGTTCCACGCAACGGACGTCTCGGCGCCGTCGACCGACTGCCCCGAGATGGAGATGTCGTCCGCCGAGAACCCGGCCGGGACGCTCGGGTCCTGACCCTGCACGCCGCCGTCGGTGGAGTATCCGAAGCCGATAGTGACGGTCTGGCCTGCGTAGGCAGCCAGATTGGCGGTCAGCTCGACCCAACCGCTCGAAGTGCCTTCGATGCCGGACGGATCGACCGTCGAGTTCGAGAGGTTCGTCGAGACCTTCGTGCCGTTCACGGTGAGGTACGCGTAGTCGTACCCCTTCTCGATGTTGTACCGCACCTTCGCGGAGACGCTCGCACTGCCGGCAGGCAAGGCGACGGAGCGCGTCATCGTGGTGTTGAGGTTGTCAGCGGCGCCCGAGTAGTAGAACTTCGAGCCGGCGTACGGGGCGCCGAGCTCCACCGTGACGTTCTTCTTCGGGAGGACGACGAAGACGCCCTGAGCCTGCTTCGTGTTGAACCCGGCCGGGCCGAGCTTGTGCTCCGACTTCTCCCCCGCGCGGGCCACCTCGTAATTGAGCCATCCGAGCTGGAACTTGTCCCAGGCGTCGAAGTGGATCGGCCAGTTGCCGATGCCGTTCGTCCCGTCGCCGCCGTACGAGCCCGACGCCATGATCGTCCAGAACGCCGACGAGGACTCGCCCGAGTACGACGTGTCGTACTCGTCCGGCAGCCCGTAGTCGTGACCGGTCTCGTGCGCGATCACGCCGACACCGCCGTTCTCCGGATTCATCAGGTAGTCGCCGACCCAGAACCCCGTCGGGTTGTTCAGCCCGAGCGTGGGCGCGACGCCGATCTGAATCCCGCCGAGCTTCGCGTCGGCCGGCCCGTCGGCCCCGATGTTGTTGTAGAAGGCATACCAGCGGTGTGACCAGATCGCGAACTCGCCCTCTGCGCCGCCGCCGACGGCCTCGTCGGCACCTGCATGGTTGAGCTGGAAGTGGTCGATATAGCTGTCGCTCTCGTCGAAGTTGCCGTCGCCGTCCGCGTCGTAGCGGTCCTCGACGTCGTAGCTCTTCAGGTAGGCCTGGATCTCCGCCATGGTCTTCCCTGAGTCCAGCTGATTCTTGACCCAGATCGCGGCCGCGTCGCGGATCAGGTACCAGACCGTGGCGCAAACGCTGCCGCCGCAGTAGTTCGAGCCATACCGGCCCTCGTTGTACGGCACCTTCACCCAGTTGGTGACGCCGCCGGTGAACGAGTAGCGGCCGCTCGACTGCTCTGCGTAGAAATTCGCGACCGACTTCGCAGCCGGGTTGCGGTCGAAGTACAGGTCGTAGTAGTGCTGGGGCTCGTAGCTGTCGAACCAGATGCTGGTGTTGTCGAGCGAGCGGTCGGGCGCCGTCATCGCTCCGTGCAGCGGCCCTGCCGGCCCGCCGTAGCTCGGATGAATATCCGTCCCGAACTCGGCCAGCATCGCGAGGATGCGGCCCTCGCCGGTCTGCGCCAGCTTGACGTACTGGCCCTTCGCCACCTTCCCGACCTTCGTGCCCGCCGGGAGCTGCCCGTTGAGCACCATTCCGAGCGCCTGCTCACGGAGCGCACCCTGCTTCTCCGCCAGCGGGTTCGGAAGGACATGGCCCTTCGCCGCCGGATCCGCCGCAAACGCGGCCCCGGCGAGCGCAAGCGAGACAATCATCCCCGCGACAAGCGCAGAGAACACGTTCCTCATCTTCCCTCCCTAGTTTTGATTCCTCGACGCGCGACCCTCCACGCGCGGACGGCCATGGTAGGGGCGTATCGCCCTCCGTCCAATAGTCGCTTCGATATCGCGCGAGCGGGCGGTTAGTGGCCGTGCGGCTTGGCCATCGCGTGGTAGTCGAGCGCCTCGTCGAGGACCTCGTCCGGGACGCCCGCCTCGCGGGCGACCTCTCGCAGCGACCGGCCGCTCGTCGACGCCTTCTTCACGATCTCGCTCGCGCGGTCGTAGCCGATGTGCGGGTTCAACGCCGTCGCCGCCGACAGGGTCAGCTCCGCGTAGCGCTCGCACTGCTCGCGGTTCGCCGTGATCCCGGCGACGCACTTCTCGTCGAAGAGCCGGCACGCCGACGACAGGAGCTTGATCGAGTCGAGCAGGTTCCGCGCCATCATCGGGATGAAGACGTTGAGCTCGAAATGACCCTGCATGCCGCCGACGGTGATCGCGGCGTCGTTTCCGATCACCTGCGCCGCGACCTGCGTGACGACCTCCGGGATCACGGGGTTGACCTTCCCGGGCATGATCGACGAGCCCTTCTGGAGCTCCGGCAGGAAGATCTCGGCGAGGCCGGCGCGCGGCCCCGAGCCCAGGTACCGCAGGTCGTTCGCGATCTTCGTCAACGACACGGCGACGACCTTGAACGCGCCGGAGGCCTCGACGAGTCCGTCACGGGCCGCCTGCGCCTCGAAGGGGTCTGCCGGCGGGTTGATCGTGAGACCCGTCTCCGACGCGAGGCGCTCGCGCACGCGCGCGGCGAACTCCGGGTGCGTGTTCAGCCCGGTGCCGGTCGCCGTGCCGCCGAGCGGGATCTTCCCGAGCCGGTCGAGGGTCGCCTCGACGCGCGCGCGGCCTTCGCGGACCTGGGCGGCGTACCCGCCGAACTCCTGCCCGAGGGTCACCGGGACGGCGTCCATCCAGTGTGTGCGCCCCGACTTGACGACGTCGGCGAACTCCTCCGCCTTCGCCTCGAGCGCCTCCGCGAGCCGGCCGAGCGCCGGCAGCAGGTCGTTCACGATCTGGTCGAGCGCCGCCAGGTGCACGGCGGACGGGAAGACGTCGTTCGAGCTCTGGCCCATGTTGACGTCGTCGTTCGCGTGCACGCCCTCACCGGCGAGCGTCGCGATCACCTCGTTCGCATTCATGTTCGACGAGGTCCCCGAGCCGGTCTGGAAGACGTCGATCGGGAACTGGTCGTCGAGCTCGCCGCGTGCGATCCGGTCCGCGGCCGAGGCGATCCGATCGGCCTTGTCGCCGTCGAGCAGGCCGAGCTCGGCGTTGACGCGCGCGGCGGCGCCCTTGAGGCGACCGAGCCAGCGCGCGACGTGCGCCGGGATCGGCTCCCCCGACACGGGGAAGTTGTCGACTGCCTTGCGGGTCTCCCCGCCCCAGAGCTCCTGTGTCGCCTCCGTCTCGCTCATACGACCGAGTCTAGAGGCTCGAGTGAGCGCTACTCGGGTCTGGCGGTGATGTGGACGGAGACGTTGTCGTTGTCGCACGTGGCGCGAAGCGCGATCTGGCCGGAGGTCGCCCCGTCCTGCGACTTGTACGAGATCTCCGAGTCGTCATCCTCGAGCTCGTCGAAGAGGATCGTGTACTGCTCCTCCTTCAGGTGCTCCTTGTACTCGTTGTACAGGCCCTCGAGGCTCTCGTCGCTGTAGCCGTCGACGACGTGCGTCGGGCCCTTGTCCACCTGCTTCACGAACGTGACCCCTTCGAGCTCGGGGAACCCGGCGGGAAGACCGGTCGCCTGGATCTCGTCGCCGGAGCAGGTGATCGTGCCGCGGCCGGCCTCGGCCTCCTTCTCCGCCTCGCTGTCGCTGTCGCCGCCGCAGCCGCTGATCGCGAACAGCATCGCGCCGGCGGCGACAACCGTCATGAACCTGAACATCGTCCTCCTCCGTCGGGGTCGCGGATGTATACCAACCTCGATCAGCGAGGTGCAGGCGTACCTACCTGCAGCAGCTGCTCCCAGCGCGCCAGCTTCACGCGCGGGCGGCCGAGCGGCTCGCCGGCCGCGCGCTCGGCCGCGTTGATCGCCTCCCAGCCCTCGTAGGTGACGGCCTGCACGCCGCGCTCGGCGAGGAGCTCGTCGAGCATCGTGTCGGGGGTCGTCGACGGAAGAGCGCCGGCGCGGGCGTCGGCGAGCAGCGCCTCGACCGTCTCCGCCGCGTCCTTCTTGTTCGTGCCGATCACGCCCGTCGGGCCACGCTTGATCCACCCCGCCGCGTAGACCCCCGGGAGCGGCGTACCGTCGTCGCCGAGCACGCGGCCGCCGTCGTTGCGAAGGGTCGCCCGGCTCTCGTCGAACGGGAGGCCCGGCAGCGCGGTTCCGCGGTAGCCGACGCTGCGGAACACGATCCCGCACGCGATCCGCTCCGGCGGGTCACCGGTCGGAACGGCGACGATGCGCCCGCCGGCGTCCTGCTCGAGGCGGTTCCGCACGACCTCGACCGCCTCGACGCGCTCGTCGCCGAGGATCCTGACCGGCGAGACGAGGAACCTGAGCACGATCCGGCGAGGCCTGCCGGCCGGCTCGCGAGCGCTGTACTCGCGCAGGAGGTCGAAGTTGCGGCGCGCGCGCACACGGTCCTCCTCGAGCGCAGCCGCGCTCGCCGCGTCGAGGTCGAGGTCGGCCGGGTCGACGAGGACGTCCGCGCCCGCGAGCTCCCCCAGCTCGCCGAGCTCGGGCGGGGTGAAGGCAGCCTGGACAGGCCCGCGGCGGCCGAGCATCACGATCTCGCGGAGCCGCGAGCCGACGATCGCCTCGATCGCCGGGTCGATCGTGTCCGTGCCGGCGAGCTCCTCCGCGGTCAGCGCGAGCATCCGCGCGACGTCGATCGCGACGTTCCCGTTCCCGACCACGACCGCGCGCTCGACGTCCAGGTCGAACGGCAGGTCCTGGAAGTCGGGATGGCCGTTGTACCAGGCGACGAGCTGCGTGGCCGACCACGACCCGGGCAGCTCCTCCCCCGGAATCCCCATCCGCCGATCGGCCGGCGCGCCTGTCGAGTAGACGACGGCGTCGTAGATGCCCGCGAGGTCCGCGTGCGAAAGGTCGCGCCCGACGTCGACGTTGCCGAAGAACCGGAACCCCGGCCGCTTCGCAACCTTCTCGAACGCCCGCGACACAGCCTTGATGTTCTCGTGGTCGGGTGCGACGCCGAGGCGGACGAGCCCCCACGGCGTCGGCAGCCGGTCGAGCATGTCGACCTCGACCTGCGGGTCGGCGCTCTTGAGCAGCGCGTCGGCGGCGTAGAACCCGGCGGGGCCCGACCCGACGATCGCGACGCGGAGGCTCACCGGGCGATCGTAGCCCGGCGCAAGCGCATGTGACGTCCTGTCACAAGCCGCTTGCTCAGCGCTCGGCCCGCGCCGCGACCGCGCCGAGCGCGACGAGAACCGTGCCCGCGACCCAGCGCTGCGCGACCGCGAACGCGCGACCTCGGAGCCGCTCGGCGGCCGTCCCCGCGGCGAGCGCGTACAGGGCGTCGCTCGCGAACGCGAGGACGACGAACGTGACGCCGAAGAGCGCGACCTGGAGCCACGCCGTTCCGCGGTCGGGATCGACGAACTGCGGCAGAAACGCGAGGAAGAAGAGCGCCGTCTTGGGGTTCAGCACGTTGACGACGACGCCCCGCCGGTAGACGGCCGCGAGCGGCCGCGGCTCGGCGCGAGGCGCGACGTCCCGACGCCGTGTCACGAGCCGCTGCACGCCCAGCGCGACGAGATACGCGGCGCCGACGAGCTTCACGGCCTCGAACGCGGTCGCCGACGAGAGGACGAGCGACGAGAGCCCGACCGTCGCAGCGACGATGTGGACCGTCCCGCCGGTCGCGACGCCGGCCGCCGAAGCGAGCCCGGCGCGCCGCCCGCCGTCGATCGACTGCGAGACGATGTACAGCACCGCCGGCCCCGGCACGACGATCAGCGCCAGCGCCGCGACCGCGAAGAGACCCAGCGTTGTCGCGTGCGGCATGCGCCGATCCTACTGAGGGGCCGCGCCCGGACGGACGAGCCCGGACTCGTACGCGAGGATCACCGCCTGTGTCCGGTCGCGGAGGTCGAGCTTCTGCAGGACGCGTGCGACGTGCGTCTTCACCGTGTGGTCGCTGACCACGAGCTCGGCTGCGATCTCGGCATTGGTCAGCCCGCGGGCGAGCAGGCGCAGCACGTCGAGCTCGCGCGCCGTGAGGTCGCCGACCTCCGGCGGTGCCGCCGACGGCCCGGCGGCCGCGAACCGCTCGATCAGCCGCGTGGTGACACCGGGTGAGAACAGCGCGCCGCCGTCGGCCGCCACCCGAATCGCCGCGCTGAGCTGCTCCTCGGGTGCGTCCTTGAGCAGGAATCCGCTCGCGCCGGCCCGAAGCGCCGCGAACACGATCTCGTCGAGGTCGAACGTCGTGAGCACGAGGACCCGCGGGCGCGGCTCCGGGCCGGACAGGATCGTCCGGGTCGCCTCGATTCCGTCGAGGTTCGGCATCCGGACGTCCATCAGGACGACGTCGGGCGCAAGCGCGGCGGCCTGCTCGACTGCCTCGAGCCCGTCCGCCGCCTCGCCGACGACCTCGATCTCGGGATCGCTGCGCAGGATCAGCCGGAAGCCGGAGCGCACGAGCCGCTGGTCGTCGGCGAGCAGGACTCGGATCACAGCGGAAGCCTCGCTCGCACGACGTAGCCGCCGTCGGGGCGCCCGCCCGCGTCGAGGTCGCCGCCGAACACGGCGACGCGCTCGCGCATCCCGACAAGCCCGTGCCCGGCGCCGTCGCCGTTGCGTGCACCGGCGCCGTCGTCGGTGACCTCGACCAGGAGCGCTTCGGGCTCGTACCGCACCGTCACGCGGGCGGACGCAGGCCCTGCGTGCTTGAGCGCGTTCGTCAGCGCCTCCTGCACGATCCGGTAGGCGGAGAGGTCCACTCCGGGAGGCAGGTCGACCGGTGCGCCCTCGACCGCGAGCTCGACGGGCAGCCCCGCCTCGCGCACGTGGGCGGCGAGCGCCGGGAGCTCCGACACCCTCGGCTGGGGGGCGAGCGAGAGCTCCTCGTCGCTCTGACGGAGAACGCCGAGCAGGCGTCGCATCTCGGTCAGCGCGTGCTGCGCCGTCGACTCGATCGCGTCGATAGCCTCGCGGGCGTCGTCGGGGTCTGTGACGAGCGCGTGCCGCGCGCCCCGCGCCTGCAGGACGATGACGCTGATCGCGTGCGAGACGACGTCGTGCAGCTCGCGCGCGATGCGCGTGCGCTCCTCGGCGACCGCCGCGCGTGCGCGCTCGTCGCGCTCTCGCCGCAGCGCGCCTTCGCGCTCACGGCGCATGCGGATGACGATCCCCGCGACAAACGGCCCGACGAGGAAGAACGAGAAGAAGAGGAACCCGCCGAGGTTGAGGCTGTTCTCATCCTGGGCGGTGGTCGCGACGGTCACCGCGGCGACCACGACGGCCGCTGCGGCCAGCGCGCGGCCGCGCGCGTGGGCGCCGGCGGAGTAGATCGCGACCTGCGCGAGGATGACGGCCGTGATCGGGTCGTCGTCCGCGACCGAGTTCACGACGTGCAGCACCTGGAACAGCGCGACCTGGAGGACCAGCGTGACGAGGGGCGCGCGGAGGCGCAGCAAGAGGACCGCAGTCATTGCGAGCTCGACCGGCGCAAGCTTCCGCCGGTCGTCACGCCACTCCTGCGCGACCCAGAGCTCGAGCTGCGCGAGCAGGCCCAGCCCGAACACGAGGAGGAGCTCGCCGTGCGCGCGCAGCAGGCGCCTGGGCATGGCCTGACGGTAACGCAGCGCCCGCGCGCCGTCGTCAGCCGCGCGGGTGATCACAAGATCGGTAGCGCGGGCGATCCGAGTTCACTCGCCGCGGCGATGCGATGCGTCCGCCGCAGCCGTAGGTTCGAGTGCGTCGTCCACAACCAAGAAGGAGGACCACTCATGACCCTCTCACGTCGGAGCATCCACGCCGCGGGCATCGCAGCCGCGACCCTCACCGCCCTCGCGCTCGCCGTCGCGAACTTCACCGGCGAGGGCGACAACGGCGGCGGGCCCGAGTACGCGGTCACCCTCGGCCTATCGGTGGCGATCGCGGCGGTGCTGTTCAGCTGGGCGATTCCCCGCGTCGCAAATCCCGCGCGGGCCGGCCTCGTCACCGGCGTCATCGGCGTCCTGTCGGTCGCCGCTCCCTGGACCGGGCTCCCATTCGTCCTCGGCCCGGCGGCGATCGTCTTCGGCCTCCTCGGCCGCGCGCGCGCCGAGGGCCGTGGCGCAGCCACGACCGCCGTCGTCCTCGGCCTCCTCGCGACTGTCGGTGGGGTTCTCGCCGTCGTGATCGACCAGGCGACCTAGCGCAGTCGGCGCGCACCGTCGGTAGAGCGCGGACGTGCCGGCCTCGTCGGCGCGTCCGTGTCGGCGACTAGGCCGCGCAGCCCGACCCGCAGCCACCCACCTGGGTGCCTTCGGGAAGCTCCTCGCCGTCTGCGACCTGGAAGCTGTGGCCGCAGCCGCACGAAGACACGGCATTCGGATTCTCGATCTTGAATCCCGACTCCTGGATGGTCTCCAGGTAGTCGACGGTGGCGCCGCGCAGGTACGGAGCGCTGAACGGGTCGACGACGAGACGAACGCCGTGCATGTCGAGCTCGTGGTCGCCCTCGGTGACGCCGCGGTCGAAGCCGAGCGCGTACTCGAAGCCGCTGCAGCCGCCGCCCTGGATCGCGACGCGCAGCACCTCCGCCTCGCCCGCCGGCTCCTGCGCCATGAGCGCCCGGATCTTGTCGGCCGCGCGCTCGGTGAGCGTCACGACGGTGTCGGGAGTCGTCTCGATCGTTGCCATGGCAAGCAGTGTACCCACGACCGCCGCCGGCGGAACTTCGTGACAGCGGTAACGCGCTTCGCTGCGGGAGTTTCGGTTGCCTTCGTGCGGGGCCGAGGGTTCCTGCTAGGTTCCACGCGCCGACGCGGGAGGAGGCGCTTTGTTCGACGATTGGTTGCCGTTCGCGATCTACGGGCTCTTTGCGCTGGCAATCCCCGCGTCAATGATCTTCTTCAGCTTCACGCTCGCCACGCGGCCCTCGCGGCGGAACCGCGCCCGCACCGTGCCCTTCGAGTCGGGCGTCTCGACCGGGTCGCCCCCGAAGCAGAGGTTCACGGTCAGCTTCTACCTGACGGCGATGCTGTTCATCCTGTTCGACATCGAGATCGTGTTCCTGTACCCGCTCGCGGTCATCCTCCACCGGCTCGAGTGGTTCGGGTTCGTCGAGTTCGTCGTCTTCCTGGCGATCCTCCTCGTCGCGTACGTCTACATCTGGCGCAAGGGAGCGCTCGAGTGGCGCTAGAGAAGCCGCTCCGCCAGCTCGGCCTGAAGTCGGAGCGCCTGCTGATGCCGACGAAGGCCAGCGCGTTCGAGGCCGAGGTCGAGAACCTCGAGGAGAAGGTCGGCCTCACGACGCTCGGGAAGGCCGTGCGGTGGTCCCAGACGAAGTCGATGTGGCCCGACACGTTCGGCCTCGCATGCTGCGCGATCGAGATGATGTCGATCGTCGGGAGCCGCTACGACATCGCGCGCTTCGGGATGGAGGCGTTCCGGTCATCGCCGCGCCAGGCCGACCTGCTGATCGTGTCCGGGCGCGTCTCTCACAAGATGGTCGCGCCGCTGCGCCAGATCTACGACCAGATGCTGGAGCCGAAGTGGGTGATCGCCATGGGCGCGTGCGCGAGCTCCGGCGGCATGTTCAACAACTATGCCGTCCTGCAGTCGGTCGACAAGGTGGTCGCGGTCGACGTCTACGTGCCGGGGTGCCCGCCTCGCCCCGAGCAGCTGATGGAAGGGATCGTCCGGCTGCACGAGGCGGTTCTCGCAGGCGTTCCGCCGGCCTACGACCTCCGGAGCGTCGCTTCGTGAGCGAGACCGCGGCCGAGACGGCGGGCGAGTGGGGCGCCGTGCCCGGGTTCGTCGCGGTGAGGGAGGAGCACGGCGAGACGACGGTGGTCGTCGAGACCGAGCGCCTCGTCGACGCGGCCGAGCACCTGCGCGACGACGCCGGGTTCAACATGCTCTCCGACATCGCCGCGACCGACTACCTCGGGTGGCGCGAGACCGACGTCTCGGGCTACATCGGCACCCCCGGCGGCCGCGATCTCAACGCGCCGATGACCCAGGGCTTCCAGTCGCTCCCGCAGACGAAGCCGAAGCGGTTCTCGATGAGCTACCACCTGCTGTCCGTCAGCACGGAGCCGCGGCGCCTGCGCCTGCAGTGCTGGGTCGACGACGGCGAGCCCGTGCCGAGCGTGATCCGCGTCTGGCCGACGGCCGACTGGCACGAGCGCGAGGCCTGGGACCTCATGGGCATCGCGATCGACGGCCACCCGCGCCTCCGGCGGATCCTGATGGACGACGACTGGGACGGCCACCCGCTCCGGAAGGACTATCCGATCGGCGGCGAGCCCGTGCGCTTCTCGGAGGCCGAGTAGTGGCGGTCGCGCCCGAGCGTCGGCGCCCTCCCGCGCGGCCGCCGATCTACGAGGGCTCGCGGATCCCGGAGATCCCGACGGTGCTCCAGGTGCCCGACCACATCGCCCAGACGGGCGACGTGATGACCGTCAACTTCGGGCCGAACCATCCCTCGACGCACGGCGTCCTGCGGCTCGTCGTCGACCTCTACGGCGAGGACGTCGTCGGGCTGGAGGCAGTGATCGGCTACCTCCACACCGGCTTCGAGAAGACGATGGAGCAGAAGACGTGGTGGAAGTGCATCACGTACCCGGAGCGGATCGACTACGTCTCCTTCCAGAACAACGAGTATGTCTTCGTCCGGGCCGTCGAGCAGCTGCTCGACCTCGAGGTCCCGCCGAAGGCGACGTGGATGCGGACGCTGCTCTGCGAGCTGAACCGGATCCACTCGCACCTCGTGTGGCTCGGGACCTCCGCCCTCGAGCTGGGCGCGATCTCGATGTTCTGGTACTGCTTCCGCGAGCGCGAGCAGATCCTCGACCTGTTCGAGCTCGTCACCGGGTACCGCATGCACACGCGGTACTTCCAGGTCGGCGGGCTCGCCGAGGACGTGCCGCGCGGCTTCTATCCCGAGTGCCGCAAGTTCTGCGACTGGATGCCCGAGGCGCTCGACGACTACCTCCAGCTCCTCGACAAGAACCGCATCTGGATCGAGCGGACGCAGGGGGTCGGCTTCCTCTCGGCAGCGGACGCCGTCGCGCTGGGGCAGTCGGGGCCGGTGCTGCGCGCGTCCGGCGTCAACTGGGACCTGCGCAAGGTTGAGCCGTACCTCGCGTACGACCAGGTGGACTTCCGCGTCCCGGTCTACCAGGAGGGCGACGTCTACGCGCGCTACCGCGTGCACATGGACGAGATGCGCGAGTCGACCCGGATCGTCGAGCAGTGCCTCGACCGGCTCGAGACGATGGACGGGGAGCCGTGGATCGCGGACGACCGCAAGGTCGTCCTCCCGCCGCGGCACGAGCTCCACACGTCGATGGAGTCGCTCATCCACCACTTCAAGATCGTCACGGAGGGCTTCCGCGTGCCCGAAGGCGAGGTCTACACGACCATCGAATCGCCGCGCGGTGAGCTCGGCTGCTACGTCGTATCCGACGGCGGCCCGAAGCCGTGGCGCGTGAAGTTCCGCGCCCCGTCGTTCGTCGCGCTGGAGGCGACGGCGACGTGCATGACCGACGCGTTGATCGCCGACATGATCGCGATCGTCGGCTCGCTCGACACCGTGATGGGCGAGGTCGACCGTTGAGCGCGCAGCCGCGTGATCTCTACGACGAGATCCAGCAGATGCGCGCGCTCTACCCACCGGGATCGCGCAGCGCGGTCATGCCCGCGCTCCGGCTGGCCCAGGAGCGCTACGGATGGCTGTCGCCCGAGGCGCTGCGCGAGGTCGCAGAGGCGCTCGACGTGACTCCGGCGTACTGCGAGTCGATCGCGTCGTTCTACGACCAGTACCACCTCGCGCCGATCGGGCGGCACCTAGTCGAGGTGTGCACGAACGTCTCGTGCGCCGTCGTCGGCGCGCAGGCGGTTCTGGAGGCATTCGAGTCGGAGCTCGGCTGCCGCGCGGGCGAGACGAGCGCGGACGGCGAGTTCACCCTGCGCACGATCGAGTGCCTCGGCGGCTGCGGATGGGGAACGATCGTCTCCATCGACCACGAGTACCGGACGTACGTGAAGCCCGAGGGCGTCCCGGCGATCGTGGAGGAGCTGAGACGTGGCGACTGATGTGCGGACAGTGGTGCTCGCCGGCGCCGACGACCGCGACCTCACCCGTTTCGCCGAGTACCGCGCCGTCGGCGGCTACGAGGCGCTGACGCGCGCACGTGCGCTCGAGCCGGCGGCCGTGGTCGAGGAGCTCAAGGCGGCGGAGCTGCGCGGCCGCGGAGGAGCGTTCTTCGCCACCGGCATGAAATGGGGGTTCGTGCCGAAGCCCGAGCAGAACCCGAACCCCCACTACCTCGTGGTCAACGCCGACGAGTCGGAGCCGGGGAGCTTCAAGGACAACGAGATCATCTCGCGCGTCCCGCACCGCTTCATCGAGGGCTGCCTGATCACGGCGCACGCGATCGAGTCGAAGCACGTGTTCGTCTACATCCGCGGCGAGTACACCGGGCCGTACCGGATCCTCGTCTCGGCGCTGGAGGAGCTGCGCGTGCACCCCGAGATTCGCGGCGACGTCACGATCGTCGTCCACCGCGGCGCCGGCGCCTACATCTGCGGCGAGGAGACGGCGCTCATCGAGTCGCTCGAGGGCATGCGCGGCCAGCCGAGGTCGAAGCCCCCGTTCCCGGCGATCTCCGGCCTCTACGCATCGCCCACGGTGGTCAACAACGTCGAGACGATGGCCACGGTCGCGCCGATCGTCGAGATGGGCGGCGCGGAGTACGCGAAGCTCGGCGTCGAGAGCTCGAAGGGAACGCGGGTCATCTCGATCTCGGGGAACATCGCCAACGGGGGGAACTACGAGATCGAGAACGGGATGACGCTGCGCGAGATCGTCTACGACCTCGGCGGCGGGATCCCGGACGGCCGCGAGCTCAAGGCCGTCGTTCCCGGCGGCTCGTCGACCGTGATCCTGCGCGCCGACGAGATCGACGTCGGCTACGACTTCGACTCCCTCCGCAAGCTCAACACCGCGATGGGCTCGGCGGGGATCGTCGTCCTCGACGACCGCTGCTGCATCGTCCAGCTCGGGATCCGGTTCTCCGAGTTCTACGAGCACGAGTCGTGCGGCAAGTGCACGCCCTGCCGCGAGGGGACGCGCTGGCTGACGGCGATCCTGCGCAAGCTCGAGGACGGGCGCGCGAGCCAGGGCGAGCTCGACCTGCTGCTCGACGTGTGCGACCGGATCAACGGCAAGTGCCTCTGCCCGCTCGGCGACTCCGACGCGATCATCGTCGCGAGCTACGTCGCGAAGTTCAGGGACGAGTTCCAGGCGCACATCGACGGCGGCGGCTGCCCCTTCGGCGGCGGCTCGTCCCTCGACGGCGTGCTCGCCCCGGTCGCGATGCACACGCACTCTCCCGTCGCCGAGGTGCCGGCTTGAGCCCGGTCGGGAACCGCGGCGCACGCGCGCCGTTCACACTTCCGTCACGGTGCCTGGCACCGGACATGTCCCACCGGCAGGGCGGGTTTGCAGGGCCGTTCCAGTTCGGACACGCCGTTGTGACGCCGTTGTCACCATGCCTGGCACCGTCACAGAAGCGTCACGAGCGCCGCCGGCGGCGCGCTCCGAGGACGGCCGGAAGGGTCGCCGCGTGAGCGCGCCCGAGGTCGTCACGCTCACGATCGACGAGCGCACCGTCCAGGTTCCCAAGGGCACCGGGATGATCGAGACCGCGCAGGCGGCCGGGGTCGAGATCCCGGTCTTCTGCTACGAGCCCCGGCTCGGCCCGCCCGTCGGCGCCTGCCGCATGTGCCTCGTCGAGGTCGAGGGGATGCCGAAGCTCCAGGCCGGGTGCACGCTGACCGCGCAGGACGGGATGATCGTGCGCACCGCGCGCTCGTCGCGCCAGGCGGCGGAGGGGCAGAACTCGACGCTCGAGTTCCTGCTCGTCAACCACCCGCTCGACTGCCCGGTCTGCGACAAGGGCGGCGAGTGCCCCCTCCAGGACCTGACGTTCCGCTACGGCCCGGGAAGCACGCGCTTCGTCTTCCCGAAGCGGACCTTCGAGAAGCCGATCCCGATCTCGCCCCTGATCGCGCTCGACCGCGAGCGCTGCATCCTCTGCTACCGCTGCACGCGCTTCAGCGAGAACGTGTCGGAGGACGGGCAGCTCGTGGCCGTCAACCGCGGCGCGCTGTCGATGATCTCGACCTTCGGCGACGAGCCGTACCGCGGCCCTTTCACCGGGAACGTCACCGAGATCTGCCCGGTCGGAGCGCTCACGAGCACGCAGTACCGTCACCAGGCGCGCCCGTGGGAGATCCAGAACGTCCCGACGGTGTGCGGCCTCTGCCCGGTCGGGTGCAACATCAGCGCGACGACGCGCGAGGGAAAGGTGAAGCGGATCCTGTCGCGGAACCACCCCGAGGTCGACCGCGGCTGGCTCTGCGACAAGGGGCGCTACGCGTTCCCGCACCTCTACGCCGACGACCGGATCGCGGAGCCGCTCGTGCGCGGCGAGGGCGCGCGGCGGTTCCGCGCGGTCTCGTGGGACGAAGCGCTCGATCGTGCCGAGCGGCTGCTGCGCGAGGCGGGGACGTCGACCGTGACCGCGCTGTCCGGCTCCGAGACCGTCGAGCAGGCGTTCGCGCTCGCTCGGCTCCTGCGTGTCGGCCTCGGCGCTCACGCGGCCGTTCTTCCCGAGGAGGTTCCCGACGGCCTCGACGCGTTCCGTGCGCCGCTGTCGGCGATCGCCGAGGCGCGCACCGTCGTCGTTCTCTGTGAGGAGCCCGTCGTCGAGCGCGCGCCGATCGTCGACCTTTGGATCCGCGCGGCGCGCCGCCGCGGCGCGCAGGTCCTGGCGGAGCTGCCGGCGGAGCCCGTCGAGGGCGCCGTCCTGATCTCGGACGACCCCCACCTCGCGGCCTGGCACGCGCGACGGCTCGGCGCCACCGCGGCGTACTACCTGCCGCGGACGCCGAACGCGCGCGGTGTGGGCGACGCCTGGAGCGCGGCGGCGGACGCGGAGCCCGAGGACGTCAAGCCGCGCCTGCTCGTCATCTCCGGCGACGAGGCCGCGCTCGACCCGTCCGTCCGCGCCATGGCCGCCGAGGCTGACGCGGTGATCGGCATCGGCCTCTTCGCCGGATCGTTTCGCGGGCTGTGCGACCTCGTCCTGCCCGCAACCTCCTACCTCGAGCGCGACGGCACGACCGTGAACCTCGAGGGCCGGCTCCAGCGCCAGCGGCGCGCGGTGCTCGCGCCCTGCCCGGACGAGCTCGCGTGGATCGGCCGTCTCGGCGAGCGCTTCGGCGTCGAGATCTCGGCGTACTCGTCCGTCGTCTTCGACGAGCTCTCGCCCGTCTGCTACGGCGGGATCGCCTACGGCGACATCGGCGAGCACACCGCCCTGCCGCAGCGCGCGACCGCCGTCGGAGCGGTCGCGGATCCCGCCGAGACCGCCTCGCCCGCCCCGGCCCCGCCGGCGGATGCGCTGCGCGTCCTCGCCTACCGGCCGCTCTTCTCGGGGGCCGCCGTCGAGCGGACGCCCGAGCTGCAGTTCCAGCGGCCCGGCGGCGAGATCGAGCTCGCGCGCGCCGACGCGCGCGCCCGCGGCATCGCGACCGGCGACACGGTCACGGTGCGGTCGAACGGCACGTCGCGCGAGCTCCGCGCCCGCCTCGCCTCGGACCTCACCGCAGGCACCGTCCGCCTCACGCGCGACGACGCCGAGGGCCTCCACGACCACGTCGAGGTAAGCGCCTGATGCAGGAGTCGTGGTGGGTCACGATCATCAAGTCGGCGGTGATCGTGAACCTCGTGATGGTCGCATTCGCCTACACGACGTGGCTCGAGCGCAAGCTGCTCGGGCGGATGCAGCTCCGCTACGGCCCGAACCGCGCCGGCCCCTTCGGCCTGCTGCAGCCGATCGCCGACCTCGTGAAGCTCGTGCGCAAGGAGGCCTTCGCGCCGCAGTCCGCGGTCGACGCCCTGTACATCGCGGCGCCCGCGCTGTCGCTCTTCACGGCGCTCGCGGCCTTCAGCGTCATCCCGTGGGGCGGCGGCTGGACGATCGGCGGCGAGTACATCGCCGGAAGCGTCGTCAACGTGCCGATCTCGCTGATCCTGATCTTCGCGCTCGGCTCGATCGGCATCTACGGCTTCATCGTCGGCGGCTGGGCCTCGGACTCGAAGTACTCGCTGCTCGGGTCGATGCGCACCTGCGCGCAGCTCGTCTCGTACGAGGTATCGCTCGCCCTGTCCGTGCTCGGCGTCGTGCTGATGGGACAGTCGCTGAACCTGACGGAGATCGTCGGCAAGCAGCAGGCGACGATCTGGTTCTTCATCCCGCAGTTCGTCGGCCTCGTCGTCTTCCTGATCGGCGGGATCGCGGAGACCTCGCGGCCGCCGTTCGACCTTCCGGAGGCCGACACCGAGCTCGTCGCCGGCTACGCGACGGAGTACAGCGGCATGCGCTGGGGCCTCTTCCAGAACGCCGAGTACGTGAACATGATCACGCTCTCGGCGCTGTGCGTGACGCTCTTCTTCGACGGCTGGCACTTCCCGTGGGTGAGCTCGCTCGACGACCTCGGCCCGCTCTGGTTCGTGCTCAAGCTGATCGTGCTCGTGTCCGCATTCATCTGGCTGCGGGCGTCGCTGCCGCGGCTGCGCTACGACCAGCTGATGCGCTTCGGCTGGAAGGTGCTGCTCCCGGTCGCGACGGTCAACGCGCTCGTCACGGCGTTCCTGGTGGTGCTCGTGTGATGGCGGCGCAAGGCTGATGGCGGTCGTCCCGAACACGCTGAAGGGATTCGGCGTCACGCTGAAGCACGTCTTCCGCAAGCCGATCACGCAGCAGTACCCCGAGTACAAGCGGCCGGTGTATCCGCGCTTCCGGGGACGGCACCGCCTGAACCGGCACGAGAACGGGCTCGAGAAGTGCGTCGGCTGCTCGCTGTGCGCCGCCGCCTGCCCCGCCGACTGCATCCGCGTCGTCCCCGCCGAGAACACGGCCGACAACCGCGTGTCGGCCGGAGAGCGGTATGCGCGGATCTACGAGATCAACATGTCGCGCTGCATCTTCTGCGGCTACTGCGAGCTCGCGTGCCCGTTCGACGCGATCACGCTCGGCAACGAGTTCGAGATCTCCGAGCACAATCGCGACGACCTCATCTACACGAAGGACATGCTGCTCGCCGAGCCTGTGAAGCGCATGCCGGTCGCTGACCGCGACCTGTTCGACACGCCGATCCCGTACTACAAGGAGCACTCGTAGGGCGTGGCCAACTTCCTCGTCTGGTGCGTGTGGTTCGTCGCCGCGTTCGCCTGCCTCGGGAGCGCCCTGGCCGTCGTGTCGTTCCGCAACCCGTTCTACTCGGCGCTCGCGCTGATCGGGAACCTCGCGTCGCTCGCCGTGCTGTACCTGCTCCTCGGCGGCGAGTTCGTCGCGGCGAGCCAGGTACTCGTCTACGGCGGCGCCGTGATGGTCATGTTCCTGTTCGTGATCGCCTAC
>CAVUKP010000013.1:0-87751 GCA_963742135.1 uncultured Thermoleophilia bacterium
ACAGCACCTCTTCGTCGTGCCGCTCGACCACCGACGCGAGGCCTACCGCTACCACCGGCTCTTCAGGGAGCTCCTCCAGCGCGAGCTCGCCCGCGAGGAGCCCGCGCTCGTGCCGAAGCTCAATCGTCGTGCCGCGGCGTGGCTCGAAGCTTCGGGCGCCAGCGAGGAGGCGATCGCGCCGGCGACTGCCGCGGGCGACCTCGATCGCGTCGCGAGCATCGTCACCCGCCTCGGCGCGCGCGCCCACGGGCAGGGGCGCGCGGCGGACGTCGAGCGGTGGCTGGCCCCCTTCGACGAGCCCGGCGTCCTCGGGCGCTATCCCGGCGTGGCCGCGATCGGAGCGTGGCTCTACGCCGTCGCCGGGAGCTCCGACCTCGCCCGCCGGTGGGCAGACGCCGCCGCCTCCGCCGCGAGCGACGACGGTCTCGCGGACGGGATCGAGCCGATCGAGCCGTGGCTCTCGGTCGTTCGCGCCGCGCTCGCGCCCGAAGGCGTCGAGTCGATGCTCGCGGACGCCGCGTCGGCTGCCGGCGCTCTCGGTCCCGACAGCGCGTGGCGGCCGGCCGCGCTGCTCCTCGAGGGCGTTGGCCACGCGCTCCGCGGCGAGAGCGCTCGCGCCGGCGAAGTGCTCGGCAACGCTGCGGACGAGGCGCGCCGCCTCGAGTGCCCGCACGTCGAGGCGGCTGCGCTCGCCCAGCTCGCGGTGCTCGGCGCCGCCGGCGGCGACCCCCAGTCGACGGACGAGCTGGCGCTCGCCGCTGCCGACGCGTCCCCCGCGCTCGGCGACGCCTACGCGACGCATGCCCTCCCGCTCGCCACGGCCGCGCGCGCCCTCCTCCGCCACGGGAAGCAGGACCACGCGCGCGCGCGGCTCGCCGAAGCGCGCCGTCTGAGCGGGCTTCTCGGCGTCGGCTCGTTCTTCTGGCTCGCGGTGCAGGTACGCCTCGAGCTGGCGCACGCCTACCTCACGCTTCGGGATCTCGGCGAGGCCGGGGCGATGCTGGCCGAGATCGACCTCGTCCGGCGCGCGAGCGGCGACCTGGGCGCGCTCGAAGGCGCGGTCGACGCGCTGCGTGCCGAGGTGGAGACGGCTCGGCCGGAGTCGGCGCACGCGTTGTCCGGCCTGACGCCTGCTGAGCTGCGGCTGCTGCCGCTCCTCGCGACGCACCTCTCGTTCCGCGAGATCGGCGAGCGTCTGTTCGTCTCGCGCAACACCGTGAAGACGCAGGCGATCTCGGTCTACCGGAAGCTCGGCGTGTCGGCGCGCAGCACCGCGATCATCCGCGCGGTCGAGCTCGGGCTGATCGAGCAGTCGGTTCCGCCGCCGCGCGGTTTCACCCTGTCCGGGTGACCCGTCGCCGCGCGGCGGCGGTCTAATGGCAGAGCGACGGTGGAACGCTACGAGCACATCCTGCAGCGACTCGCCGTCAGCGACGACGGATTCATCGAATCGATTCTCGCCGACGACCGTGCGAACGCCGAGACGTCGTCCCTCCGGCCGAAGGCGCACGCCTTCGCGCGGATCGCGGCGCTCATCGCGATCGACGCCGATCCGGCGTCGTACATGTGGACGGTGGAGGCGGCGATCGCAAGCGGAGCGACGAAGGACGAGATCGTCGGGGTGCTCGTCGCGGTGATCCCGGCGGTCGGATCCGGAAGGGTCGTCTCGGCGGCGCCGAAGCTCGGGCTCGCGCTCGGCTACGACGTCAGCGACGCGCTCGAGCGGCTTCCGCCGGAGGCGCGGCGGCGCGGCCAGCGGCCGCACGCGGTCTAGCGGCAGCGTCCTATGGCCCGGCCGGAGCTGCGCGCGCGCGCGCCACGTCGCGCGCGATGTGGACGGCGGCCGACGTCAGCGGCGCCGCGAGGATCAGGCCGACCATCCCGAACAGGCTCCCCGCCGAGATCGTCACCACGAGGATCAGGAGCGGGTTGAGGTCGAGCGTCGCCCCGAACGCGATCGGCTGCACGATGTTCTGCAGCAGGCCGTTCGCGAGGATGACCACGATCAGCATGAGCAGCGCGACGCCGGCGCCCTTCGCGCCGAGCGCGACCACGACCGCGAACGTGCCCGCGACGAACGCGCCGATGAACGGGACGTAGGCCGTCACCGCGGTCACGACCGCGATCGTCCCCGCGAGCGGGACGTCGAGGATCAGCGCGCCCAGCCCGACGACCACGGCGTTGAAGACAGCGACGATCGTGACGCCGAGGAAGTAGGCGCGGACAGAGGCGACCACGTTCCCGGTCACGGTCCGCGCGACGCCCTGCGGGACGCCCAGGTGACCGTCGAGGAACCTCCGGAGCGCCGGTCCGTCCTTCAACAGGAAGAAGACGGCGAAGACCGAGAACGCGATCGCGAACACGAGCGACGTGAGGCCGCCGATGCCGGCGGCGAGGCCGCGCGTGAGTGTGGAGACGATCGCAGGCACTGCGCTCTTCAGGCTCTCCTTCGCGTCCGCCGCACCGCCCTGGGAGACGCCTGCGTCCTCGACCCACGCCTGCACCTTGTCGGCCGCGTCCGATGCGTACGACGCGATCACGTCGGCCTGCGACGAGATCCCGCCGATCACGAGCAGGAGAACGGCGATCGCGAGCGCGACGAGGGCGAGCACGACGACGATCGCGCCTGCCGCGCGCGGCACGCGGTGGCGCGCGAGCCACCCGACGACCGGGGATGCGACGGTCGAGACGACGAGCCCCACCAGAACCGGGACGACGATCGTCGCGGTCTGTGTGAGCAGCCAGATCAGGCCGCCGAGGAGGAGGAAGAACCCGACGAGGGCCCACGACGTGCGTCCGAGGTCGCGCAGCCAGCGCGGCGGTGCGAACGACGACGTCAATGCCTCGACCTCGAGGCGGTCGAGCGCGACGCTCTCGCGTTCCCGCGCGCCTCCGCCGCCGCCCGCGCGACGGCGGAACGTCACGCGACGCTCCTCCGCTGGTGCTCACGCCGCGCCGGGCTCACGCGCCGAGCCTCGCCCGCAGCGCCGCGCGTTGCATCACCCGGATGGCATGAGGATCCGGCGTCGGCGCCGTCGGATGATCGGTCCTGTGGGAGAGCACGCAACGGACGTCCATGCGCTCGACGCACTCTTCGTCCAGAACGCGTCCTCGTTCAGCAGCGCGGACGGCACGATCACGCTGCACGGCGTGGCGCGGGCGACGATTTACTTCTCGGACCGGCCGAGGCGCGAGGTCGGCCACGTCGCCGTCGCGAGGTTCGTGATGCTGTGGGACGAGCCCGGCGAGAGCTTCGCGGAGCACCCGCCGCACGGCGTCCTGTCGTTCGTCGACGACGCGCGCAAGGTCGTGCCGCCGCCGGACGCCGTCGTCATCCTGCACGCGGCGCGCCTCGACGACGATGCTCTCTCGTACGAGGTCGAGCTCCTCCACGGTGAGCTTCCCGACGTCGCCGGGCCGTGCTCGCTCTTCGTCGACGTCTTCGACCGCCCGCTCGAGCCGACGGGGCCGACCGACGATGCACGCCGTCGGCGCGGGGGGCCGCGCGCCGGCTGACGGCGCCGCGGCCGCGCCGGCGCGCAACGAGGGCTACGCCATCAGGGCCGTGTCTTCGGCCGGCCGCGTCACCATGTAGACGAGCACGCCGACCAGCGGGAGGAAGATCACGAACAGCGTCCAGCCGGCCTTCGACCAGCCCGAGTGGTCCCGCCGCTTGAAGTTGTCGCTCAGGATCATGATCAGGAGATAGATCCAGATCACCCAGGCGAAGAAGATGAACATCGTCCACATGATGTCCATGAACGGGTACGACGTCGCGAGCATCGGTTTGCACCTCGGAGTTCACGGCGGCCGCCGAGCGCGGCCCCTTGTCGCCGCCACGATGCGCGCGACGCGCGACGTCGTCATCGCCCGAACCGGATGAGCCGCCGCGTGCGATGCGGGCGGCGGGAGCGCCCTCAGCGGAGGGCCTCGCGGCGGCCGACGCGACTGACGAGGACCGCGACGACGGTCACCAGGTAGAGCTGCCCGACGAGCGCCTCGCCGACGGCGAGCGTGTGGCCGACCGTCGCGGCCGGGGTCAGGTCGCCGTAGCCGAGCGTCGCGAGCGTGACATAGCTGAAGTAGAGGCGGAGCGACGCCGTGCCGTCGCCGGCCGCCTGCACGAAGAGCGGCCCGTCGCCGAGCACGGCGACCACGCCGTAGATCTGCGTGAAGAGGAGCCCGAGCAGCAGGTAGACGCAAATCGCACCGAGCACCGACTGCGCGTTCACCTCGTTCTGGTCGAAGACACCGATGCCGATCGCCGAGATCGTCGCCGCGACCAGGAGCATCCCCGCAACCCATCCCGCGCCGATGACGGCGTCGCCGTCGTTCGCCAGCTGGAGCACGGCCACGACGGTGGTGCCGAGGGCGACGAGCGCGAGCCAGGGCCGGTTCCCGCCGGTGAGGCCTCTCGTCCACAGCGCGAGGCCGGAGGCCCACAGCGCGGCGATCAGCGTCGCGCAGCCGAGGAGGAGGATGACCGCGTGCGCCCACTCCTCGTCCGGCGCAGCCGACACGAACAGGAAGTCGAGCGCGATCAGCAGCAGGAGCGTGACGTAGCTGTGGCTCGACTCCCGCCGCTCGAGGCGAGCGCGTCGTCGTCCGCGGCCGAAGCCCCCGGGCACGCGTCGCTCAGGGCGTTCCTGCGTCAGCATCGGTCGCTCGGGAAGCGTCCACAAGAGGGGCGGACGGCGCATCCCCCGGAGGGGGTGATGCAACCCTGCGCGCCCGGCCGTAGAACCGCATCGCCGCATGAAGAAGTGGATCCCGATCGCGATCCTGGGCTCGGCTCAGTTCATCATGGTGCTCGACAGCAGCGTGATGAACGTGTCGATCTCGCAGATCGTCGACGATCTCGACACGACGGTCCAGGGCGTCCAGCTCGCGATCACGGCCTACACGCTCGTGATGGCGGCATTCATGCTGATCGGTGCGAAGCTCGGCGACATCCTCGGCCGCAGCCGCACCTTTGCGCTCGGGCTCGGGATCTACGGCCTCGGCTCGCTCGCGACGGCGCTGTCGCCGAGCCTGCCGGCGCTGCTCTTCGGGTGGTCGCTCGTCGAGGGCCTCGGGGCCGTGCTCGTGATCCCGGCGATCGCGGCGCTCATCGTGTCGAACTACGAGGGGAAGATGCGCGCGCTCGCCTACGGGATCATCGGCGGGGTCGCCGGCGCCGCGGTGGCGGCAGGGCCTCTGATCGGCGGCTGGGTGACGACGACCTTCAGCTGGCGCTACGTCTTCGCCGGCGAGACGGTCGTGGTCGCGTTCATCCTCCTGTTCCGCAAGCTGGTGCAGGGCGCGCCGAAGCCGGCGCGCGCGCCGCGGCTCGACGTCGTCGGCGGCGCGCTGTCGGCGCTCGGGCTCGGGCTGATCGTGTTCGGGATCCTCCAGAGCAGCACCTGGGGGTGGATCAAGCCGAAGGGCGCGCCCGAGATCGCGGGTCACGAGCTGACCCCGTTCGGGTTCTCGCTCGTGCCTTTCCTGATCCTCGGCGGCTTCGTGATCCTCGGCTTCTTCGCCGGCTGGGAGGAGCGGCTGGAGCGGCTCGGCCGCGACGCGCTTCTCGACCGGTCCCTGCTCAAGATCGAGCAGCTCCGCGCGGGCCTCTCGACCCTGCTCATGCAGCAGCTGCTCCTGCTCGGGACGTTCTTCGTGCTGCCGGTCTACCTCCAGGTCGTGCTCGGGCTCGACGCCTTCGAGACCGGGAAGCGGCTGTTCCCGATGTCGGTGACGATGCTCGTCGCGGCGCTCGCGGGGCCGCGGCTTGCAGCCCGCTTCGCGCCGAAGCGCGTCGCGCAGATCGGATTGCTCGCGCTCGTCGTCGGGACCTTCGTCCTGATCGGGACGGTGTCGGTCGACCTCAACGGCACGCGCTTCGCGCTCGCGCTGGCCATCTTCGGCACCGGCGTCGGGCTCCTCGTCTCCCAGCTCGGGAACGTGATCATGTCGTCCGTCGACGAGTCGCGGTCGAACGAGGCGGGCGGGCTCCAGGGGACGGCGCAGAACCTCGGCGCGTCCCTCGGGACGGCGCTGGTCGGCTCGGTGCTGCTCGCAGCGCTGGCAAGCGGCTTCACGTCGAAGATCGAGTCGAACCCGGATCTGCCACAGCGGGTGCAGCAGGCGGTCTCGGCCTCCGTCGAGGACGGGATCGACATCGTGCCGGTGGCGGAGGTCGAGCAGGTCGCGCGCGACGCGGGCCTCAGCCGCTCGCAGGCGGAGGCGGTCGCCGCCGACTACGGCGACGCGCAGCTGAACGCGCTCAAGACGTCGCTGCTGCTGGTCGCATTCGCGGGCATCGTCGCGCTCTGGTTCACGCGGAAGCTCCCGGCGCGACCGCTGACCGGCGGCGACGACGACGAGCGACCGCCGCCCGAGGACGACCGGTCGCGAGACGCCGCGGACGAGCCGCTGACGCTCGCCACCTGACGGGTCCGTGCGATCGTCCCGACGGGATGAGGCCGAATCGCCTCGACGTGCGCACGATCTCCGGGCGGGCGGACGCCGGTTCCGGGACGGTGCCGACGCCCGAACCGGAGGGGAATGTCCACATGGTCGAACAAGCGACTCCCGTGCAGCGCGGCTCGCGGCCGCGTCGTTCGTCGCCGTCTGCGCGCTCGCCCCGAGCGCAGCGGCGGCGCCACCACCGTGAAAGGAGCCACACGATGACAACCGTCGCCGCGCACGCGCTCGGCGCCAACTCCGAGGTGGGGACGCTCCAGACGGTGCTCGTGCACCGCCCCGACCTCGCCCACGACCGGCTCTCGCCGACGAACTGCCACGAGCTCCTCTTCGACGACGTCATCTGGGTTCGCCGCGCGCGGCAGGAGTTCGACGCGTTCGTCGACCTGATGCGCGAATACGGCATCGACGTGCTGCTCTTCCACGACCTGCTGACGACGACGCTCGAGGACCCCGAGGCGCGCGCGTGGCTGCTCTCCCGCCGCCTGCGGCCGGAGGAGGTCACCGAGATGTTCTCGGACGAGCTGACCGCGTGGATGACCGAGATGCCGGCGGGCGAGCTCGCGACACGGTTGACCGGCGGCGTCACGACCCAGGAGCTGCCCGAGTCCGTCCAGAGCGTGATCGGACGCGCGCTCGCGCCGACGGACTTCATCCTGCCGCCGCTGCCGAACCACCTCTTCACGCGCGACACGAGCGCCTGGATCTACGGCGGCGTCTCGCTGAACACGATGTTCTGGCCGGCGCGGCAGCTCGAGACGCTGAACGTCGAGGCCGTCTACCGCTTCCACCCGCGCTTTCGCAACGCGAGCTTCCAGATCTGGTTCGGCGGCGCCGACCGCGACTGGGGCACGGCGCGGCTCGAGGGCGGCGACATCATGCCGATCGGCGACGGCGTCCTCCTCGTCGGACACAGCGAGCGGAGCACCGCGAAGGCCACGAGCATCCTCGCGAAGAACCTCTTCGCCGCCGGGGCCGCAAGGCTCGTGATCGGCGCCAAGATGCCGCGCGAGCGGGCGGCGATGCACCTCGACACCGTCTTCACGATGTGCGACCGGAACGTCTGCACGCAGTACGAGCCCGTCGTCTCGAAGATCCTGCCCGTCCTGTACCGGCCCGACGGCGACGGCGGCGTCCGCGCCGAGCTCTCGGAGCGGACGTTCCTCGAGGAGGTCCAGGACGCGCTCGGGATCGAGGAGCTGAAGGCGGTGGCGACCGCCGGCGACGAGTTCGAGGCGGAGCGCACCCAGTGGGACGACGGCAACAATGTCGTCGCGCTCGCCCCGGGCGTCGTCGTCGCGTACGAGCGCAACGAGTCGACGAACCTGAAGCTCGCCAAGGCCGGCGTCGAGGTACGCACGATCACCGGCTCCGAGCTCGGCCGCGGGCGCGGCGGGGGCCACTGCATGACCTGTCCGATCGTCCGGGACGCGTGAAAGGAGACAACGACATGAGCACCGTCATCGACCTGCAGGGGCGGCACCTCCTCACCCTCGAGGACTACTCGCCCGACGAGCTGCGTCACCTGATCGATCTTGCGGCCGAGCTGAAGGCGGCCAAGGCCGAGGGGCGCGAGGAGCAGAAGCTCGTCGGGAAGGAGATCGCGCTGATCTTCGAGAAGGACTCGACGCGGACGCGCTGCGCGTTCGAGGTCGCGGCGTTCGACCAGGGCGCGCACGTCACGTTCATCGGCCCGTCGGGGTCGCACATGGGCCACAAGGAGACGGTGAAGGACACGGCGCGGGTGCTCGGACGCATGTACGACGCGATCGAGTACCGCGGCTTCGCGGAGACGACGGCGGACGAGCTCGCGAAGTGGGCCGGCGTCCCCGTCTACAACGGCCTCACCGACGAGTGGCACCCGACGCAGATCCTCGCCGACTTCCTGACGTTCAAGGAGCACGTCCCGAAGCCGTTCGAGGACGTCGTCTTCTGCTACCTCGGCGACGCGCGCTTCAACATGGCGAACAGCTATCTGATCGGCGGCGCGAAGCTCGGCATGGACGTGCGGATCGCCGCGCCGAAGTCGTTGTGGCCGTCCGACGACTTCGTCCGGCTCGCGAACGAGCTCGCGGCCGAGACGGGGGCGAGGATCACGATCACCGAGGACGTCGCGGAGGCGGTGGCCGGCTGCGACGTGCTGCTCACGGACGTCTGGGTCTCGATGGGCGAGGCCCCCGAGGTCTGGAAGGAGCGGATCGAACTGCTCCTCCCGTACCAGATCAACGCCGAGACGATGGGGCTGACGGGGAATGCGGACGTCAAGTTCATGCACTGCCTGCCGGCGTTCCACAACACGGACACGGAGGTCGGCAAGGAGCTCTTCGAGAAGTACGGGCTCGAGGCGCTCGAGGTGACCGAGGAGGTCTTCGAGTCGCCGGCATCGCTCGTCTTCGACGAGGCCGAGAACCGCCTGCACACGATCAAGGCCGTGCTCGTGGCGACCCTCGGGAGCTGAGGGATGCGCGTCGTCGTCGCCCTCGGCGGGAACGCGCTGCTCCGCCGCGGCCAGGCGCTGACCGCCGAGAACCAGCGCGAGAACGCGCGCGCGGCGTGCCGGGCGATCGCGCCCGTGGCCCGCGAGCACGAGCTCGTGCTCGCCCACGGGAACGGCCCGCAGGTCGGCCTGCTCGCGCTGCAGGGCGCCGCGTACACGGCGGTCGACACCTACCCGCTCGACGTGCTCGGCGCCCAGACCGACGGCATGATCGGGTACATCGTGGAGCAGGAGCTCGGGAACGAGCTCCCGGCGGACCGCCCGCTCGCGACGCTCCTCACGATGGTCGAGGTCGACGTCGACGACCCGGCGTTCGACAACCCGACGAAGCCGATAGGCCCGCTCTACACGGCCGACGAGGCGGCGCGGCTCGAGGCGGAGAAGGGCTGGGCGTTCAAGCCCGACGGCGACAGCGTCCGGCGCGTCGTCCCGTCGCCGCTCCCGAAGCGCATCTTCGAGATCCACGCGATCCAGGCGCTGCTCGACGGCGGATCGGTTGTGATCTGCGCCGGCGGTGGCGGGATCCCCGTTCGCTACACCGACGAGCCGGTGCCCGCCGGGAAGCGGCTCGTCGGCGTCGAGTGCGTGATCGACAAGGACCTCGCCAGCGCGCTGCTCGCGATCGACCTCCACGCCGACGCCCTCGTGATCCTCACCGACGTCGACGCGGCGTACGCCGACTGGGGGACGCCGCAGCAGCGGCCGATCCGCCGCGCGACGCCGGCGGCGCTCGCCGAGCACGGGTTCGCAGAGGGGTCGATGGGGCCGAAGGTGAGGGCGGCGTCGATGTTCGTCGAGCAGACCGGCGGTCGCGCCGCGATCGGGTCCATCCACGACGCAGCGGCGCTCGTCGAGGGCGAGGCCGGCACGGTCGTCGCACTCGACGCCGCCGGGATCGAGACCGCTGCCGCGACCACCTAGGGACGACGGAGGAGACGAGACATGGCGACGACCGTAGAGGCCCGCCCGCCGCAGGATCGCGGGGAACAGCTGTGGCACACGCTCCCCGCCGCTGAGGTCGCCGAGTCGCTCGGCGTCGACCCGGCACGCGGGCTGTCGGCGGCGGAGGCGGCGAAGCGCCTCGAGGAGCACGGGCCGAACCGCTTCACCGTCACCGCCGTCGAGCCGCGGTGGCGGGCGTTCGTGCGGCAGTACCGCGACGGCATGCAGATCGTCCTCCTGATCGCGGGCATCGGCAGCCTGTATCCGCTGAAGCAGCTCGGGACGGGCATCGTGATCATCGGCTTGACGCTCTTCAACGCGGTGCTCGGCCTGCAGCAGGAAGGCAAGGCCGCGGCCGCGGTTGCGGCGCTCCAGAAGATGATGATCGTGAAGGCGCGCGTCCGCCGCGACGGCGCTGTCACTCAGGTTCCTGCCGAGCAGCTCGTCCCGGGTGACGTCGTCCTGATCGAGGCGGGCGACGTCGTCCCCGCCGACGGGCGGCTGCTCGCGGCGGCGACGCTCGAGATCGCCGAGGCCGCGCTGACGGGCGAGAGCCTTCCGGTTGCGAAGAGCGCGGACTCGAATCCCGCGGCGGACGCCCCGCTCGGCGACCGGACCGACATGGTCTACATGAACACGAACGCGACTCGTGGGACCGGCGAGATCGTCGTCACCTCGACGGGCATGTCGACGGAAGTCGGGCACATCTCCCACCTCCTCCAGTCGGAGGACGACACCAAGAGCCCGCTCACCCGGCAGCTCGAGAAGCTGACGAGTCAGATCCTCGTTCTCGCCGGGAGCGCGCTGGTCGTGTCCGTCGTCCTCAACATGTCGCGCGGGCAGGCGTTCAAGACCGTGTTCACGGCGGCGATCGCCTTCGCGATCGCGGCGATCCCGACGGGCCTTCCGGCCGTCGTCACGACGATCCTGTCGTACGGAACGCAGCTGCTCGCGCAGGCGAACGCGATCGTCAAGCGCCTCCGGTCGACGGAGACGCTCGGCGCGACGTCGGCGATCAACTCGGACAAGACCGGCACGCTCACCCTGAACCAGATGACGGCGGTCGAGATGACGCTCCCCGGCCGCCGGTACACGATCTCGGGCAGCGGCTACTCGACCGAGGGGACGATCAAGCGAACGGTCGGCGACCCCGACGTGCCGCTCGAGCAGTTCCTCCAGCCGATGATCCTCGCCTCCGACGCGCTCGTGACGCCGCTCGGCGAGATGATCGGCGACCCGACCGAGGGCGCGCTCGTCGTGCTCGCGGAGAAGGGCGGGCTCGACGCGGCCTCGACGCGCGAGCGGTTCCCGCGGGTCGCAGAGCTGCCCTTCGACACGGCGTACAAGCTGATGGGGACGTTCCACCGGATGCAGGACGAATCGGGCCGCGATGTCGTCCGCTGCTTCGTCAAGGGCGCGCCGGACCAGCTCCTCGCGCGGGCCACGCACCGCCTCGACCCCGAGCTTCGTCCCACGCCCGTCGACGACGCGTTCACCCAGCGCTATCTCGACGAGAACGCGCGACTCGGCGAGCAAGGGCTTCGCGTGCTCGCGACGGCTCGGAAGGACTTCGACCCGGAGACGTTCGACCCGCGCGCCGACCTCCTGCCGCTCATGGAGGGGCTGACGCTGCTGACGCTCGTCGGGATCGTCGATCCGCCGCGGCCGCAGGCGAAGGCGGCGATCGCGATCGCTTACTCGGCCGGGATCGAGGTTCGCATGATCACGGGCGACCATGCCGTGACGGCGGCCGCGATCGCGCGCGAGCTCGGGATCCGCGGAAGGGCGATCACCGGCGCCGAGTTCGCCGCCATGAGCGACGACGAGGCGGTGGCGCAGATCGGCGAGATCGGCGTGCTCGCGCGCGTGACGCCGGAGGACAAGGTGCGGCTTGTCGAGACCCTTCGCAGGCGCGGTCACATCGTGGCGATGACCGGCGACGGTGTGAACGACGCGCCGGCGCTCAAGAAGGCCGACATCGGGATCGCGATGGGGATCACGGGCACCGAGGTCTCGAAGGAGGCCGCCGCGATGATCCTCACCGACGACAACTTCGCCACGATCGTCAAGGCGGTCGAGATCGGGCGCGGCCTGTACGACAACCTGACGAAGTACATCCGGTTCCAGATGGGCGCGCTGTTCGGCCTGATCGTAACGTTCCTCGGCGCGAGCATCGTCAACGTCGTCGGGGGAGCGCCGTTCCTGCCGCTCCAGACGCTCTGGCTGAACTTCACGACGCAGGTCTTCCAGGCCGTCGGGCTCGGGTACGGCAAGCCCGCCGAGCATCTGATGGACCGGAAGCCGCGCGCGGGCGACGCACGGATCCTCGACCGCGGGCTGATGGCGTGGCTCGCGTTCGCCGGGCTCGTGATGGGCCTCGGAGCGCTCGGCGTGATCTGGTGGGCCGACGACGCCCACGGCTCGGCGCTCGCGCGGACGATGGGGCTGACGACCTTCGCACTCGGCAACCTCTTCTTCTCGTTCGCGACGAAGGACGAGCGTCAGTCCGTCTTCAGCCTCGACACCTTCGCCGACCGGAAGTTCGTGATCGCCAGCGCGCTCTCGCTCGCCGCGATCGTCGCGGGCGCCGAGGTGGGGATCGTCCACCGGCTGCTCGACACGGTCGACTTGAGCAGCGAGCAGTGGCTCGTGTGCATCGCGGTCTCGCTCCTGATCGTCGTGGTCTCGGAGGCGAGGAAGCTGCTGCTCCGTCGCCGGCCGGACGCCGTGCCTGCCGTGGACGCGGCCTCTCCCGACGCCCCGGCCGGAGTCGTCGCCGCATGAGAAAGGGGGCAGGGCCGGTCGCTGGAGACCGGCCCTGCCCCCGAATCGAGATCGACAGCCTCGCTAGCTGCCGCTGCCGTTCGTGGCGCCCTTGACCTTCTGACAGCTCTCGGACCCGTCGAGTGCGTCCTCGAGCTCGCCCTTCGGGTCGAGCGCCCTGAGCTTGTCGAAGGTCGCCGAGACCTCCTCGCCCATCGAGACGAGTGTGCCGCTGACGACGGAGACCGCGTTCAGGACGCCTGAGATGGAGGAGACGTCCTCGACGGCCGTCTGCATCTTGTCGGCGCCCGACTTCAACGTCTCCCCGAGGTCGTCGACTGTCCCTTTCACCTCGTCGCCGGCGGCGAGGTCGGGTTTGCCGACGCTCTCGAGATCGTCCGACAGCTTCTTCGTCGCCGACTTCACCGTGTCGGCCGCGTCGCCGACGGCGCTCTTCGAGACGCCGCCGCTCTTCAGGTCGTCGGCAGTCGTCCGGAGCGTCGTCTGCCACTCGTCGACGGACGTGCAGACGTCGTCGGCCCACGCTGCCGTCGCGTTCGTGTCCGTTGCGGAGTCGTCTCCGGACCCGCAGCCCGCGGTCCCCACGACGAGTGCTGCGCTGCACGCGGCGAGGAGGACGAATCGGTTCGTCGTCATGCCCTCACTCCACCGGAGGCCGGTGGCCGCGGCATCGTCCACGCGGGATGAACCGGCGGGCGCTGCGGGCGCCGGGCCACATCGTGCGGCCCGGCGCCCGCGAATCGAGCCTCAGGCCCCGGCGTCGGCCGTCGCTGCCTTGGCGGCCGCCCCGATGGCGATCAGGTCCGACGCGTGGATCCACTCGTCGGCCAGGACGATCCCGCCCTGGCTGAGGATCGCGTCCCGGAACGGGATCGCCCACCGGTGCTCGAGCAGCGCGATCGCCGCCGTCGTCCCGTCGGGAATGGCGTCCGCGACGTACCACACCTCGGAATCGTCGAGGAGATGTGTGTCCGCCATCTCCTCGGCGCCGGCGACCGCGGCTGCGGTCATGGTCTCCTCGTCGCCCGTCCCGAGGCCGATCAGCGCGCCGATCAGCGCGCCCAGCTGCATCGCCTCGTCCTGGGTGAGGTCGGACGCCTGGACGCTGACGAGCTCGCCCTGGTCATCCTTCGCGACGACGAGGAGGTCGACGAGCCGCACGATGTCCGCTTCGCGCAGCCGCTTGAGCTCCTCGAGCACCTTGCCTTCCAGACGGTCGGTCTCGAAGCCGACCACGAGCATCTGGACCGGCCCGAACGGGATCGTCCCGCCGTTCGTCGCGTCGGCGCTCATGACTGCTGCAGAAGCTTGTGCTTCTGCACCTCGAACTCGGCCTCCGTGAGGATGCCCTTGTCCTTCAGGCTTGCGAGCTTCTCGAGCTCGCCGACCAGGTCGATCGTAGGGGCCGCAGGCGCCGCAGGCGGGGGCGGCGCGTACTGCGGCGGCGGCGGTGGCGGCGGCGCGTACTGCTGCTGCGCCTGCTGGTCTTCCAGCTGTGCCAGCCTCGCGTCCTGCTCGTACTCGGCCTGCTTGCCCTTCTGATGGTGGCTGCCGGCCGCATAGGCCGCGCCGCCGACGATGGCCGCGCGTGCCAGAGGTCGTCTCCGTCCCAACATATTCGGGATCCTCCTTCTTTCGCTCGACGTCTAGACGCCGGCGCCGATCGGTCGCCGCGGAGGGCGCTGTGCAGCTCCTCCTCGGTCTCCTTCGACAGCGACGACGGGGTGGGTCGTCCCCCAACAGCGGGAGCATGGTCGGCGCGGCTCGGGGTCACATCGTCTCGATGGGGTGAACCAACGGCCCCGGCGGCGCCTTTCACGGCGTCGGAGAGGGCTCCGGATCGAGCACGCACTCGTCGCCGACGCCGAGCACGCGCACCTCCACCTCCGGGGCGAGATCGCGTGCGTGAGCGGCGAACGCCTCGCCGGCGTCCGCGCGATGTGGCACCCGGCGGTAGGCCGGCATGAGCGTCGCCCAGTGGATGGGGATCGCGAGGCGCGGGCGCAGGAGTGTCAGCGCCCTTGCGGCCGCCTCCGCGTCGAGGTGGCCCGCGGGGAGCCGCGGCCCCCAGCCCGCGACGGGTAGCAGCGCCACGTCGAGCGGGGGCTCCGACAGCGCGCTCATGCCGTCGAAGAGGTCGGTGTCCCCGGCGAAGTAGATGCGGCGCGTGCCCGCGACGACGAATCCGAGCGCGGTCGACGGTCGCGCGAGCGGCCCGCGTGAGGAGGCGTGCTCGGCGTGGGTGGCGATGACGCTCACGCCGCCCACGTCGACGATGTCGCCCTCGTCGACCTCCCGCACGTCGCTGAACCGGCGGCGCCGGAGGAGCGCGCCCGCGCCGCGCGGGACGACGATCGGCACGCCGCGACCGAGCAGCGCGAGCGACGCGAGGTCGAGGTGGTCCCAGTGGACGTGGGAGATGAGGACGGCGTCGATCCCGCGGCGCAGCCCGGCCGCGACCGGTGCCGAGCGCCGAAGGTGCGCGATCCGCGGGCGGAGCAACGGGTCGGTGAGGAGCCGCACGCCGTCGAGTTCCATGAGCACCGTCGAATGACCGATCCAGACGATGCGGCTGCGGCCGTCCGTCATCTCAACGCCACCGTCGCAGGTCGAGCGTCACGGCGAATCGCCCCGATCGGGCGATGCCGTCACACTCGCGGTGCAGAACGCTCCGGGGGCTCCGATGGCATCGGCCACCGCCACCGCGCCGCCCCACGGCCGGCGCTTCAACTACCGCCGCGTGCTCATCGGGGCCGGCGTCGTCATCGCGGCCGGCCTCCTCTCGTACGCGCTCGGGTGGGACCTCCGCGGCTGGTTCTCCGATCTCTGGGACACGCTGACGTCGATCTCCCTCGCGTCGATCCTTGCGGGGATCAGCTTCCAGACGATCCAGACGCTGCTGACGGCCTACGCGTGGTACTCGATCCTGCGCTTCGGATACCCCGCGGCGCCGATCGCGAAGAAGGAGGTCGCGGCCTGCTACGCGGCCTCGGTCGCGCTGAACAACGTGCTCCCCGCGAACCTCGGGACGCTCGCGCTGCTCCTGATGTTCACCGCGATCATCGCCGGCGCGACATTCGCGGGCGTCTTCGCCGGGTACCTCGTCCACAAGATCTTCTTCACGATCATCGGCGCCGTCGTCTACCTCTACCTGTTCCTGTCGGTCGGCGGCTCGTTCGACATCAAGTTCGAGTGGATCGGCGACCATCCCGCCGCGTTCATCGTGATCGCGGGCGGCGCCGTCTTCCTCGTCCTGCTGCTCGTGCGCGTGTTCTGGCCGAAGGTGCGCCACTTCTGGGACAACGCCAAGGAGGGCGGCCAGATCCTCGCGAAGCCGCGCACGTACTTCGCCCGCGTGTTCTTCCCCGAGCTCGGAGCCTGGATCGCCAAGCTCTGCGTCATCGCCGTCTTCCTCGCCGCGTACAGCATTCCCGTGACCTTCCACACCGTCATGAGCGTGGTCGGCGGGAACTCGATCGCGAACGTCACCTCGGTGACCCCCGGCGGCGCGGGCGTCAACCAGGCGTTCAACGTCGCCTCGCTGAGGGACGTCACCGACCCGACGACGGCGACGGCGTACTCCGTGGGCCAGCAGCTCTTCACGACCGCCTGGAACATCGTCCTTGCCTGCGTGCTCCTCGTGTGGGCGTTCGGCTTCACCGGCGGCAAGAAGCTCGTCACCGACTCCTACACCGGCGCCAAGGAGAAGGCCGCCTCCGAGGCCGCGGCGCGCAAGGCGCGAAAGGAGGAGCGCTCCGCATGACAGCCGCAGCGACTCCGTTCGCCGAGCCCGTGAAGTGGACGCCGCAGCGGCCGAGGTTCCGCCCCGTGCGCATCCTGCTCGCCTGGCTCGTGGCAGCGCCGTCGCTGCTCTTCGCGGCGTGGGTCGTCCCGGGCGTCTCGATCTCCGGGTTCGGCTCGGCGGTGGCAGCCGCCGCCATCCTCGCCGTGATCAACGCGATTCTGCCGCCGATCATCGCGGCGCTGCGGCTCCCGTTCACGATCCTCCTCGACTTCCTGCTCATCCTTGTCGTCGACGCGGCCGCGCTGATGGTCGCGTCGCGCATCGAGAACGCGCGGATCGACGTCGACTCGCTGTGGTCGGCCGGGCTCGCGGCGATCGTCGCGTCGGCGGCGTCGCTCGTGCTCAACGTCATCGTCGGGATCGACGACGACGACGTGTACTCGCTCCGCGTGACGCAGCGGATCGCGCGCCGCTCCGGCGAGGACGTCGCGACCGATGTGCCCGGGATCGTGTACCTCGAGATCGACGGGCTCGCGCTGCCGGTCCTGAAGCGCGCGATGCAGACGGGGAGCGCGCCCAACTTCGCGCGCTGGATCCGCGAGGACGGCTACCGCCTCGTCGAGTGGGAGACCGACCTCTCCTCCCAGACCGGAGCGAGCCAGGCCGGGATCCTGCTCGGCTCGAACGAGGACATTCCCGCCTTCCGCTGGGTCGAGAAGGAGACGAAGCGGATGATGACCTGCTCCGCGCCTCCCGACTGCGCCGAGATCGAGCGGCGGCGGTCGACCGGCGTCGGGCTGCTCGCGAACGGCGGCGCGAGCCGGGGGAACCTGCTCTCGGGCGAGGCCGACCACGTCATCCTCACGGTCAGCCGCATCGAGGCGGAGAAGGAGGCGAATCCCGGCTACCGGGCGTTCTTCGCCAACGGCTACAACGTCACCCGGACGCTCGTCCTGTTCACGTGGGAGGTCATCCTCGAGCTCGTCGCGGCGGCGCGCCAGCGGCGGCGCGACGTCGAGCCGCGCGGCCACCGCAGCGGGACGTATCCGCTCCTCCGCGCGGCGCTCTGCGTCCCCGTCCGCGACCTGATCGTCTCCGGCGTCCTCGCGGACATGATGCGCGGCCGGCCTGCGATCTACGCGACCTTCTCGAGCTACGACGAGGTCGCCCACCACTCGGGGCTCGAGCGCGACGACACGCTCGAGGCGCTCCGCAAGCTCGACGCGCAGTTCGGACGGATCGCGGCCGCGCGGCAGTACGCGCCGCGGCCCTACAGGATCGTCGTCCTCTCGGACCACGGACAGACGCAGGGCGCGACGTTCCGCCAGCGCAACGGGTACGGCCTCGACGACCTGGTTCGCCGCTCGCTGGGCAGCGGCGCCGTCGCGGCCCTCGCCAGCGGCGACGAGAACAAGGCGGCCGTCGGGACGGCGATCGCGGAGGCGACGGGCCGAAAGAAGAAGCGCACGGACAAGAGCGACGTGAGCGGGGAGGACGTCGTCGTCCTCGCGTCCGGGAACCTCGGGCTCGTCTACCTGATGGAGCTCGACCGCCGGCTCACGCTCGAGGAGATCGACGAGCGGCACCCGCAGCTGATCCCCTCGCTGCGCGCGCATCCGCACGTGGGATGGGTGCTCGCGCGGTCGGAGCGCGACGGCCCCGTCGTCCTCGGTCGCGACGGGATGCGCAGGCTCGCGAACGGCGGGGCGGTCGAAGGGGCCGATCCGCTCGCGCATTTCGGCCCGAACGCCGCGCGTCACCTGCTCCGGAGCGACGGCTTCGAGCACGCCGCCGATCTGTTCATCGGCAGCTTCTACGACGAGGACCTCGAGGAGGGCTGCGCCTTCGAGGAGCTGATCTCGTTTCACGGCGGCCTCGGCGGCCCGCAGACGCGCCCGTTCATCCTCGCCCCGCCCGACCTGCCGCTGCCCGACGGTCCGATCATCGGCGCGGCGGGCGTGCACGAAATTCTCTCCGGCTGGAGGCATCGGCTTCAGCCGACACTCAACGATTCCGATCGCGTCGTCGTCCCGACTGCATAATGAACACCACCGGAATCGAGTCGATCACCCGCGCGGAGACGTCGAAGGAGGCGCTGTGAAGGTCATCGGAGTCAAGGCGGAGAGCCGTCAGCAGGGCGAGTTCGTGTTCGACTCGCTGAAGGAGGCGGTCGAGAAGAAGCGCGTGGCGCTCGACGACATTGCGCTTGTCACCCGCGAGGAGGACGGCACAGTCGCGCTCCACCAGACGATCGACACCGGGCTGCGCAGTCGCTTCACCGACCGCGGGATCAACGACAAGATGATGAAGCGCGCGGGCGAGGAGCTCGGCGAGAACGGCGCGATCGTGTTCGCGCTCGGCGCGGATGCGTCCGTGGAGGCTGTCGCCGCAAAGGTGAAGGAGGTCACGGGCGGCGACCTCGAGACGTTCATCGTCGCCGACGAGAAGGATGACGACGGGCTGCTGCGCGAGTCGGCCGTCGACACTTCGGCCCCCGACCACATGATGGTGAGGGCTCCCTACTCTTGAGCGCCGCCGAGGGCGACGCACCGACGATCGTCGTCGGATACGACGGCCGCGAGCCTGCCGAGCACGCGCTCGAGCAGGCGATCCAGAACGCGCGCGAGACGGGTGCGAGGGTCGTCGCGGTCGTCGTCGGGAACCTCGTCGCGAGCGCGGATCCGTACGGGATCGGCTCGGTCGGCTGGGAGTTCTACCCGCCGGTTCCCGAGGGCGGGCCTCCGGAGCTCCAGCCGCTGCTGAACGGCGCGCGGGAGCGCCTCGACGCGGCGGGCGTCGAGGGCGAGGCGGTGTGGGGGCTGGGCGACCCCGCGACGGAGATCCTGCGCGTCGCCGAGGAGACCGGCGCGAAGCAGATCGTCGTCGGGCACCACCATCACTCGGCGCTCGGCCGGCTGCTCGGCACCGATGTGGACTCGCGCATCGCCGACGCCGCCGGCTGCGACGTCATCGTCACGCCCTGAGTCGCGCTCGAGCGGCGACGGAGGTTACGCGGTCTCGGCGGCCAGGCGGTCGGCGAGCGCGCGCAGGACCTTCGACTGGATCTCCGGCGACTGGCGCATCAGCTCGCGGAAGCCGGACGCCGTCAGCACGAGCAGCTGGATGTCGCTCGCCGAGGTCACCGTCGCGGTGCGCGGATGGTCCGTCACGAGCGCGATCTCGCCGAAGAAGTCGCCGTCGCGGAGCTCGCGGATCTTCCGCCCGCCCTTGGTGACGGTCGCGGTTCCCTCGAGGATAATGCCGAACTCGTGGCCGAGCGAGCCTTCGTGCGTGAGCTCGCGACCGGGCGGCAGGTCGAGCTCGTCCGCGAGCGAAGCGATCTGCGCCAGCTCCTTCTTCGAGCAGTGCGCGAAGAGCGGGACCGACCGAAGCCGCTCAACCTTGGCGTCCTTCCTGAGCCGCATCTGCCGACCCTACACGCGTGCCGCGAGCGCGGCCTCGACGGTGTCGTGGATCCCGAAGTGGCGCGCGAGCCCGGATACCTCGAGCGCGCGCTGCGTCTCGATCCCCGGCGCCGCGAGCAGGAATGCGCGGCGGTTCTCGAGCTGCGAGCGTGCCTCGATCAGGACGCCGAGCGCCGTGGAATCGATGAACTCGACCTCTCCGAGGTCGATCACCAGGCGATCCGGCGCCTTCGAGCAGGCCTCCCCGAGCGCCGCACGAAGCTCGTCGGAGTTGTAGAGGTCGAGCTCGCCGGTCAGGTGGACGACGACGGCCGCGTCGATCGCCTCGACTCCGCGCACCGGCGGCTCGCGCAGCTCTCCTACGATGTCATCCGTCAAGCCCCCTCCTTCCCTGCGCGAACGCCCGGCCGCCTGCGCCTCCATTTGACCACTTCGGCGCGCGACTGCGCAAATCGCGACGGGCCTCGTGAGTATCATCGGCCGATGGCGCTGGTGCAGCGACGGCGAACGGGCGCGCTCGCCGCGTTCGGCCTGCTGGCGCTGGTCGCGGAGCTCACCGGCCGGAGCATCACGGGCCGACTCGACCGCGCGCTGCACGTCACGCCGCTCGCGGCGACGGACACGTCGTACTACCCGTGCCTGCTCGGAGCCGTGAAGCTGGCGGCGGCCCTCGGCCTCGCCGCCCTCGCCTGGCGTGTGGCACGCGCCCGGTCGACCGCCGCGGCGGGCGAGCGGCTCCTCGCCGCCGTCGGGCGTCGCTCGCCGCGCCCCGTGCCGCGGCTCCGGATCCAGCTCTCGGGCCGGCTCTGGCTCGCGTCGTTCGCGGCGACGTCCCTCTGGTACCTCCTCCAGACCGACGCCGAGCGGGTCGCGAACGGGCGCTGGCCGCTGCTCGCGCCGTGGCTGCACACGATCGCGCTGCCGGTTTTCGCCGTCCTGTCGGTCCTGCTCGCGATCGGCTGGCGTGCCGTGAGCGCGTGGCTCGCGGAGTACGAGGACTATGCCGAGCTGACGCTCGCGCACGCGCGGCGGCTCCTGCGTGCGGCCGCCCCGCCCGTCCGCCGCGCGCGCTCGGCGCAGGTCGAGGCGCCCCGGCGCCTGTTCGGCGTCGTCTTCGAGTCGCGGCCTCCTCCGCTTCGGGCCTGACCCGCCGAGGCCGTTCGCCTTCGCGGGTGTCCGTGCCTTTCGAACTTGCGGAGGAATCATGGAAACACCTGCTGTCGTCACCCCGATCCTTGTCGAGCGCACGCGGCGGAGCGGCCGTGCGCTCGCGATCTCCGCCCTCGGGCCGCTGACGATCGTCGGCGCGCTGCTGTGGGCGATCGTGCAGCCGTACCGACTCACGCTCCTGCACCCGCGCGGGCAGGGCTTCTGGGCCCTCGCCGTCGAGCCGCCGCTGCTCGTCGCCGTCGCCGCCGTCGTGTTCTGGCTCGTCGTCGCGCGTCCGCTCGCGGCCGACCTCGAGGAGGGGTGACCGGTGCAGCCGCCCTCCGAGCTGGTCCACTGGATGTTCGCCGTCGGATTTCTCCTGCTCGGGCTCTTCCTCCTCGCCGAGGCCATCGCCGGGCAGGAGGCTTGGGCGAGACGGCGGTGGCGCGTCTACCTCTGGCCGGGGGTCGCGTTCCTCCTCGGGCTCCTGATGTGGCCCGTGATGGCGTTCTTCACGAACTCGGCCATCCACATGCTCGCCCACGGCGCGTGGGCGCAGGCGCTGATGGCGGCGGGGGCGGCCGAGCTCGGGCTGGCCCACGGGAAGCTCCGCCACCCTGCATGGCGGGCGCTGACGTTCGTCGGCGTGCTCGTGTCGGGCACGGCGTTCCTCGTGCACGAGCAGAACAGCTGGCTGTTCGCCCGCTCGGCGTTCCTCCATCACCTGATCGGATGGACGCTCGTCGTCGGGTCGCTCGTCCCGCTCGCGCGCGTGTTCCGGCCGCGCTCGGCGGCGCTTCAGGGCGCGTTTGCGCTCACGTTCGTCGCGCTGGCGGTGATGCTGTTCTGCGACCGCGACGTTGCGCCGGTGTTCGGTCACCTGTCGCCGCAGGCAGGAGCGCCGAGCCGATGAGACGCGCGCTCGCCGCCGCCGCGCTCATCGCCGCGGTCGTTCCGGCGGGAGCCTCGGCGCACGCGGGCATCCGCGGAACGAGCCCCGGATTCCGCGCCGAGCTCGAGCGGGGGCCGCACTGGATACGGCTCACCTTCGACCAGACCGTGGCGCTGCCGTCGATCCGCGTCCTCGACCGCCGCGGACACAGCTTCTCCGCGGGCAGCGCCCGCATCGCGGGGCGATCGGTCGTCGCGAGGGTTGCACGGCTTCCGCGCGGCGTCTACACCGTCCGTTGGCGAGCGCTCTCGGCCGACTCCCACACGGTGGCCGGCGTCTTCACCTTTGGCGTGCGCGTGGCGGCGCCGCCGCCGACGGAGGCGTACGGGTCGTCGGGCCCGACCCGGACGGAGCACGTCGTCCGCTGGCTCTACTTCCTCGCGCTCGCGCTGCTCCTCGGCACGCTCGCGTTCCGGCTCGTGTGCCTGCGCGGGATCGTGCTCCCGCCGCGGGTGGAGAAGCGTCTCGCGGCCCTCGCCGCCGTCGGCGTCGTCGCCGTACTCGAGGTCGGCGTGCTCGCGTTCTGCCTGCGGGCCGAGGACGCGCTGCAGCTCCCGTTCGGCGATTTCCTCTACGGAGACCTTTCGCCGATCGCGGGCGGGACGCGGTTCGGGACGGCTTTCGTCGCCATGACGCTCGGCTACGCGCTCGTGGCCGCGCTGCTCTTCCTCGCGTGGCTCACTGACCGCGCCCGGCTCCTCGTGCCGGCGTTCGTGATCGCGCTCGGCTTCGCCTCCGGGCTCTCGCTGTCGGGCCACTCCGCCGTTGACGCCGGATCGTCGTGGCGGTCGCAGGCGGCGGACTGGGTTCACCTGTCGGCGGCGTCGATCTGGCTGGGAGGGCTGCTTGCGATGCTGGTCGCCGTCTGGCCGCTGGCACCGGGCCTCCGCCGGATCGCCTTCGCGCGCTTCTCCCGGCTCGCGACGGCGCTCGTCGCGCTGCTGGTCGCCGCAGGCGTCTACCTGAGCGTGCTCCGGCTGCCGAGGATCGCCGACCTGTGGGACGAGAGCTATGGTCGCGTCCTGCTCGTGAAGCTCGGACTCGTCTCGGTGGCGCTCGCGTGGGGGGCGTTCCACCACGTCGTGGTGCGGCCGGCGCTCGCGCGCGGGGGAGACGCGTTCTCCGCCCGCGTGGGGCGGAGCCTCGCCGGCGAGGCGGCGGTCGGCGCCGCGGTCCTCCTCGCGGCGGCCGTTCTCGTCGACTCGAAGCCGCCGCCGCAGCCGCCGGCGGCGTCCCGGGTCGAGACCCAGGCGGTCCGACGATGACGCTCGACGAGCGCCTCCGCGAGCTCGAGCAGGAGCTGCCGGAGCTCCCGCCGCTCCCGTTCACCCCACGGCTCCGGCCTGCGCTCGTCCACGGCGGGCTCGTCTACCTGTCCGGGAACGGCGACCTGTCGACACTCGGCCGCGTCGGGGCGGAGGTGAGCCTCGAGGAGGCGTACGCGGCCGCGCGGCGCACCGCGATCCTCCACTGCCGGACCCTCCGGGCGGAGCTGGGGTCGCTCGACGCGGTCGAGCGGTGGGTGAAGGTGCTCGGCCTCGTCCGCTCCGCGCCCGGGTTCGCCGACCAGCCCGCGGTCGTCAACGGCTTCACCGACCTCGTCGTCGACCTCTGGGGCGACGAGCGGGGGCTTTCGGCACGCTCGGCGATCGGCGTGGCCGAGTTGCCGGGAGGGCTTGCGGTCGAGATCGAGGCGACGGTCGCGGTCGCATGACGGAGCTCCACGAGTACCGCGACCGGTTCCCGATCCTCTCCGAGACGACCTACCTGATCAACCACTCGCTCGGGGCGATGCCGGCGGAGGCGGCGACGCGGCTGCAGCGGTACGCCGACGAGTGGGCGACGCGTGGCGTGCGCGCGTGGGGCGAGGGCTGGTGGGACACCTCGACGAGCGTCGGCGACCAGGTCGGCCGGATCATCGGGGCCCCGCCCGGAACGACGGTGATGCACCAGAACGTGACGATTGCCGAGGCGGTCGTCCTCTCGTGCTTCGACTTCGCCCCGCCCCGGAACCGGATCGTCTTCGAGGACGGCCTCTTCCCGTCCGTGCGCTACGTCCAGCAAGCGGCCGCGCGGCTCGGCGCCGAGGTCGTCGTGTGCGAGGACGCCGAGGGCGTGATCGACGCGATCGACGAGCGGACGCTGCTCGTGCCCGTCTCGCACGTGCTCTTCAAGACGGGCGAGATCCATCCGGTGGCGCGGATCGCGGCGCGGGCGCACGAGGCGGGCGCGCACGTGTGCCTCGACGCCTACCAGTCGGCCGGCACGGTTCCGCTCGACGTGACGTCGCTCGGGATCGCCTTCGCCACGGGCGGGTCCGTGAAATGGCTCTGCGGCGGCCCCGGCGCGGGCTGGCTCTACGTCCGGCCCGACCTCGCCGAGCGCCTCGAGCCCGGGCTGGCGGGCTGGAACGCGCACGCGCGGCCGTTCGCGTTCGAGCCGGAGATCGAGTACGCCGCGGGCGCGGCGCGGTTCCTGACCGGGACGCCCAACGTCCCGGCGCTGTACGCGGCGACGGCCGGTTACGACCTGATCGAGGAGATCGGCGTCGACCGGATCCGCGCGAGCTCGATGCGCCAGACGGCGCTCCTGGTCTCGCTGCTCGACGAGGCGGGCCTCGACGTCGTCTCGCCGCGCGACTCCGAGCGGCGGGGCGGTTCCGTCGTCTTCCACGTGCCCGAGTTCGAGGCCGTCCACCGGGAGCTCGGAGAGCGGCAGATCATCTGCGACCACCGCCCGGACGTCGGGCTTCGCTTCGGCCCGCACTTCTTCACGACCGACGACGAGCTTCGATTCGCGGTCGCGCAGGTCGTCGAGATCCTCGAGACCGGCGCGTACGAGCGCTGGACGGGCGCGGTCGCCGCTTACTGACCCGCCGTCAGCGGCCGGTGCGCGCGAGGAACGCGAGCCCGACGCACGTCCAGGCCACCGGGAGCACCGCTGCGAACGTGGCGAGCATCGACGTCATCGTTCGCAGGCTATGCCGCCGTTCCTCCGCCCGGATCGGCCGCGCGGCCGATCCGGGCTCGTCCGGAGGGACGAACTGCCGCCGGTCGCGCGGCCGGCCGCCGCGACGCCGCGTCACGGGTCGGCGGCCGCCACGAGCTCCCGCAGACGCTGCGCGTACACGGGCGCCGTCGGCTCGTCCTCGTGGCGGAGATAGACGTACGCCGGCGGGCGCAGCACCCGCGCGACCTCGCTCAGGTACTCGTCGTCGTACGGCGGCTCGCGAAGGCGGAGGTAACGGAAGGGCTCCGCCTCGAGGTCGCCGACGCGGACGACGCCGTCGACGTCCGACCACGACTCGTGCCGGAAGTCGAACGCGAGCTCGAGCGCCGGGTCGACGGTGCCGAGGACGAACTGGAGCAGCCCGTCGTCGCGGGGAGCCTCGACCACCGCGCGGACCGGTCCGAGCCGGTCGCCGAGGAGCGAGACGCGCTCGACGAACGTCGACACCCGGTCGAGCCGGCGGAGGGGCATCTTGACCGCGAACCGGAACCCGTCGGGCACCGCCTCGGCCCACCGCTGGAACTGCTCCTCGGACGGGAGGCGGTACCCGGTCGTATTCAGCTCGACGGTGTCGAACCGCTGTGCGTAGTGCTGCAGGAACTCCTCCGGCCGCGACCCCTCCGGGTAGAACCCGGGGCGCCACGACGGGTACGACCAGCCCGAGGTCCCGATGCGGATCATGCCGGTACGGTACGTCCGGGGCCCGGAGTAGCGTGGGCGTCCCCGTGACCGCGACCGTGACCGCCGACGTCGTCCCCGAGAGCACGATCCGCGTGCTCGACCACGGCTTCGTTCGCCTCGACGACGCGATGGCGGACGACCTCTCGGTCGTCAACTCGGCCCGCGTGTCGTTCGGCCGCCGGCGGACCGAGTTCGACGACGCCGACGCGGGTCTCATCCGGTTCCTGATGCGTGAGCGCCACGGGACGCCGTTCGAGCACAACTCGTTCCGGTTCCACGTGCGCTGTCCGATCTTCGTGGCGCGCGAGTGGTTCCGGCACCGCATCGGCTCCTTCAACGAGTTCTCGATGAGGTACGCCAAGGCGACCGACGACTTCTACCTCCCGGCGGCCGACGACGTTCGGCAGCAGGTCGGGAAGCCGGGCGCCTACTCGTTCGAGCCCGTGGACGACGAGCTCGCGGAGCGGACGCGGGAGGAGCTCCGGGCGGTCTACGAGCACGCATTCGGCACCTACGAGCGGCTCGTCGCCGACGGCGTCGCGCGCGAGCTCGCCCGTGCGGCGCTCCCCGTCGGCGCCTACACCGAGTTCTACTGGACGGTGAACGCGCGGGCGCTCATGAACTTCGTGTCGCTGCGGGCCGCAGAGGCGGCGCAACGCGAGATCCGGCGCTACGCGGAGGCGGTCGAGGTCTTCCTGGGCGAGCGGATGCCGGTTACGCACGCGGCGTTCGTCGCCGGCGGACGCGTCGCTCCTTAAGGGACCTGTAAGAAGCCAACGCCTCCCCAACGAGGCTTTAAGGCGGGCTTTACGGGCTAGTAACAATCGGCAACTAGGTTCTGAGAGCGCTCGCGAAGGAAATACCGAGGGCGCCCGTGACGTTTGAGTAGTCAACGGATGCCGCGCAGCGGGGCAAACCGCGCGCCCGTTTCCTACGAAGACCAGAAGGAGCAGTTTGACCAACGACATCATCACCACGCGCGTCCACGAGGCTGTCGAGGCGCTCCACGTCCTGCGCGAGGAGCACGGGCGGCTCACGCCTGCGGACGTGGCCGACGCCGTTCAGGCCTTCGACCTTGACGAGCGCGAGACCGAGCAGCTGAACGTGGAGCTCGAGGGCCTGATCGAGGAGGAGCTCGAGCTCGACCTCTCCCACGACGCGCACTTCACGACCGATTCGCTGCAGCTCTTCCTCAACGAGGCGGGGAAGTACCCCCTGCTCACCGCCGCGGAGGAGGTCGAGCTCGCAAAGCGCATCGAGCGCGGCGACCTGCGCGCGAAGGAGCGCATGATCAACTGCAACCTCCGCCTCGTCGTCTCGATCGCGAAGCGCTACCAGACGCAGGGCATCACCCTCGGGGACCTCGTCCAGGAGGGAGTGCTCGGCCTGATCCGCGCCGCCGAGAAGTTCGACTGGCGCAAGGGCTTCAAGTTCTCGACGTACGCGACGTGGTGGATTCGCCAGGCGGTCCAGCGCGGCGTCGCGAACAAGGCCCGGACGATCCGGATCCCGGTGCACATCGTCGAGCGCGAGCAGAAGATCGCCCGCGCGACCCGCGAGCTCGTCGCGGAGCTCGAGCGCGACCCGACGAACGACGAGATCGCGGACCGCTCGAAGCTGCCGCTCGCGCAGGTGGTCGAGGTACGTGCGGCCGCACGCGCGGTCGCATCGACCGACGCCCCGGTAGGCGACGACGGCGACGCGAGCTTCGGCGACCTGTTCGCAGCCGGCGGACCGACGACCGAGGACGAGGCCGAGGGTGCCCTCCGCGAGGACGCCGTGCGGCGCGCCGTCGCGAAGCTCCCGGACCGCGAGCGGGACGTCATCTCGCTCCGCTTCGGCCTCCACGGCGACGGCCAGCCGGCCTCGCTCGAGTCGATCGGCAAGCAGCTCGGAATCACGCGCGAGCGCGTGCGGCAGATCGAGACGGAGGCCCTGCGGCGGCTCGCCTCCGACCACGATCTGGCAGCCGCGGCGTAACGCCTTCTCCAGGCGGCGCGGCGAGGTGACCGACCCTCGCCGCCCGCCGCGACTGCTGCGTCGGCTCCCCTGGAGCCATGCGTAAGCTCGGGCGATGACGTTCGGCGCGCAGGAGGACCTCCAGCTCCTCGCGCTGCTCGTGTCGCTCGGCACGCTGCTCGTCCTCTCCACGGCGTCGAGCCTCCCCGTTCCGATCCTGCTCGTCGTGGGCGGCCTCGCGCTGGGATTCGGGCCCGGCGTGCCGCACGTCGAGCTGCCGCCCGACATCGTCCTCGTCGCGATCCTGCCGCCGCTCCTCTACTGGACGGCGTTCGCCACCTCGCTGCGCGAGCTGCGCGCGAACGTGCGGCCGATCTCATTCCTCGCGATCGGGCTCGTCGTCGCGACGACGGTCATCGTCGCCGCGGCCGCGCATCGATGGATCGACGGCCTGTCGTGGGGCGCCGCGTTCGTCCTCGGCGCCGTCGTCTCCCCGACGGACCCGCTGGCCGCGACGGAGGTCGCGCGGCGCCTCGGCGTCCCGCGCCGGATCGTCACGATCATCGAGGGCGAGAGCCTCGTCAACGACGCGACGGCGCTCGTTCTCTACAAGGTCGCTGTCGCCGCGGCCGTCGCGGGCAGCTTCTCGCTCGCCGGGACGACCGGGAAGCTCCTCTGGAACGTCGTCGGCGGGATCGGCGTCGGCCTGGCGGTCGCGTACGTCGTCCGGCTCGTCCGGCGGCGGATCGACGACCCGCCGGTCGAGGTGACGATCGCCCTCCTGTCGGGGTACCTCGCGTTCCTGCCGGCGAACGCGATCGGCGCCTCGGGCGTCCTCGCCGCCGTCACGATCGGCGTCTACATGGGGTGGTACACGCCCGAGCTCACGAGCTCGGAGTCGCGCCTGGCAGGGAGCGGGTTCTGGGAGATCCTCATCTACCTCGTCAACGCGCTCCTGTTCGTGCTCCTCGGGCTCCAGCTCCGCAACATCGTCGACTCGCTCGGCGGCTCGTCGTGGGGGACGCTCCTCGCGGACGCGGCGATCGTATGCGGCGCCGTGATCGGGATCAGGCTGCTGTGGGTGCCCGTGTCCACCTACCTGCCGCGGATCCTCATTCCGAGCATCCGCGCGAAGGATCCGTCGCCGCCGTGGCGCTACCCCGCGCTGATCTCGTGGACGGGCATCCGCGGCGCGGTGTCCCTCGCGGCGGCGCTCGCGCTCCCGACCGACTTCCCCCAGCGGAACCTGATCGTCTTCCTGACCTTCTCGGTGATCCTCGTGACGCTGGTCGGGCAGGGGCTGACGCTTCCGCCGCTCATCCGGCTGCTCGGCGTCGAGAGCGACGGGAAAGCCGAGCGGGAGGACGCGCACGCGCGGATCGAGGCGGCGGACGCGGCGCTCGCCCGGTTGGAGGAGCTGATGGCCGAGGACGCCGTCCACGAGGACACGGCGGAGCGGCTGAAGGCGCAGTACCGATTCCGGCGCGAGCGCTTCCGGGAGCGTCTCGACGGCGGCGACGGCGCGATCGAGGAGCGGTCGACCCGGTTCCAGCGGGTGCGCCGCGACCTGCTCGGCGCGGAGCGCTCCGCGGTCGTCGCGCTGCGGAACGCCGGCGTGATCAACGACGACGTGATGACGCGCGTCATCCGCGACCTCGACCTCGAGGACTCGCGGCTCGACGTCTAGAGGCTTGATGCGGATTAGGCGCCCCCGGCTAATGCGCATCAAGCCTCTAGGTCGAGAGCACGACGCGGCCCGGGTCGTGAACGCCGGGCGGCTGCGCGGTGACGACCCAGCCGTCGCCCTTGCGCACGCGGTACGGGACCGTGAAACGCACCGTCGTCGTGCGATCGTGGACGCGGAACGCGCCGCAGCGGATGAGCGGCTTTCCGTTGCGTGTCAGGTAGAGGTCGTAATAGCCGCGCGGCGGCTGCTTCGGGAGCCCGCTCACGACAAGCTCCATCTCCCAGTTCCCGACCTCGTCGCGCTGCCCGACGCGGATCGACCCGAGCGCGCTCTTGCCGGTCATGCCGATCACGTGGCGGGCATCGAACGTCGATCCGTGCCCCCGGTCTCCGATGAGGAACCCGGCGCCGAACGCGGCCGCGACGAACGCCGCGGCGACGAGCGCGGCCGCAGCCCATCGCCGCTTCGGGAGCAGCGGGAACTGGAGGATCTCACCCTCGGGCGGCTCGTCCGGCAGCCGTTCCAGCGCCGGCGGGAGCTCTGCGGGCGGCCCGGCCTCGACGAGCATCGCGTGCACGCGCCGGAGGCGGTCGTCCTCCTCGGGAGTCAGGCCGTCGGCGTCGACCAGGTCGTCGAACTCGGGTGGCATTACGTCAGCTCTCCTTCGAGCACGTCCGCGAGACGCTGGAGCGCGTTCCGCGTTCGTGTCTTCACGGTACCCAGTGGGATCCCCAGGAACTCTGCGACCTCGCTCTGCGACAGGCCGCTCCAGTACGCGAGCGAGATCACCTCGCGCTCCCGCTCGGGCAACTCGCCGAGGGCGCGGTGGATCCGCCATGCAGTCCAGGACTGCTCCGCGCGCTCGGACGGCCCCGGCTCGTCCGCCGCTTGATCCGGCACGTCGGCCGGCGTCTCGCCGCGCGCTCGGCTGCGGTCGACGATCGCGTTCCGCGCGACCGCGAACAGCCACGGAGCCCCGGGCCCGCGCTCGGGACGGTACGTGCGGGCGGACCGCCACACCGAGGCGAAAGTCTCCTGCACGGCGTCCTCGGCGCGACTGTGGTCGCCGAGCCGCCGCAGGGCAAGCCCGAACACCGGCCCCGCGTACCGTCGATACAACGCGTCGAACGCACCGCGGTCGCCGGCGCCGGTGCGCTGGATCAGGTCGCCGTCGGTCTCGGTCGTCACGCGCCGAATCGTAGGCATGAACACAAGGGGCGCCGCAATCGCCATGCCCTCATTACGGCCGCCGCGCTCCTCCGGTTTGCAGAAGCCGGCCGCCGTCGACGACGAGGCTCGCCCCGGTCACGAACCCCGCGCCCGCGAGGAAGACGACGGCGTCGGCGACGTCGCGCGGCGAACCGACGCGGCCGAGCGCCGTCTCCGCTGCGCGCCGTTCGACCTGGTCGGGATCAACCGCCACAGCGCCCGGCGCGACGCCGCACACGCGGACCTCCGGCGCGAGCGCTCGCGCCAGCACCCGCGTGAGCATCGCCTGCGCGGCCTTCGCGGCACAGTGGGGAGCGAACGACGGCCACGGCTGGTAGGCCGCCACGTCCTCGACGACGACCACCGTTCCCTGCGCCTCGCGCAGCGCAGGCGCCGCCGCCTGCGCGAGGAAGAACGTCCCCTTCGCGACGACGTCGACCGCCGCGTCCCAGTCGTCCTCCGTGATCTGTGCGACCGGCTTGGGGGCGAACCCGTCAGCCGCTGCGCACACGAGCAGGTCGAGGCCGCCGAGCTCCCCGAGCGCCCGTTCGACGAGCTCGCGCGCCGCGCCGGGGCGGCGGAGGTCGCCGTCGGCTGTGCCGGCGGCGACCACATTCCACCCGTCGGTGCGCAGGCGGTCGGCGATCGCGCCGCCGACCCGGCCCGTGCCGCCGCTGACGAGGGCGCGCGGTGGCCTGTCGGGCGGCACGGCGGCGCGGCTACCCGCGCGCCTCCTCGTAGCGCCGCCCGACCTCGTCCCAGTTCACGACGTCCCACCACGCGGCGAGGTAGTCGGGGCGTCGGTTCTGGTACTTGAGGTAGTACGCGTGCTCCCAGACGTCGATCCCGAGCAGCGGGGTCTTGCCCTCCATCAGCGGGCTGTCCTGGTTCGGCGTCGACATGACCGCGACGCTGCCGCCGTCGATCACGAGCCACGTCCAGCCGGAGCCGAACCGCTTGACGCCGGCGTCGTTGATCTGCGACTTGAGCTGGTCGGCGTCGCCGAAGGCGTCGCGGATCGCCGCCTCGAGCGCGCCCGAGGGGTCGCCCCCGCCCTTCGGCTTCATGATCTGCCAGAAGAGCGTGTGGTTCGCGTGGCCGCCGCCGTTGTTGCGGACGGCGGCGCGACGGTCCTCGGGGATCGCGTCCAGGTTCCGGATCACGTCCTCGACCGGCCTGTCGGCCCACTCGGTGCCGTCGAGCGCCTTGTTCAGGTTGTCGACGTAAGCCTGGTGGTGCTTGCCGTGATGAATGCGCATCGTCTGGCCGTCGATCGTCGGCTCGAGCGCGTCGTGGTCGTACGGCAACGGGGGGAGCTCGTGGGGCATGTCGCCTCTCCTTCTGGTCGTCTACGGCGTGAGGATATGCTCGGCGCCGCACCGGCACCGCCGACAAGCAGCACCGCCGACCCGAGGCCCACGCGAAGGAGATCCATGGCGCTTGCGTACAACCACGAGGAGATCACGGCGCGCGAGCTGAAGCCGGCGCTCTACGAGCTCGACGGAATCTCGCGCGAGACGATCGAGGCGCACTACAAGCTCTACGAGGGCTACGTCGGCAAGCGGAACGAGATCCTGCGCAAGCTCGACGGCATCGACCTCTCGAGCGCGAACCAGGTCTACTCCGAGCTTCGTGCGCTCAAGGTCGAGCTCACCTTCGCGATCGGCGGGATCAAGAACCACGAGGTGTACTTCGAGCACCTCGGCGGCGACGGCGGCGATCCCGGCGGCCTCTTCGCCGATCTTCTGAAGCGCGACTTCGGGTCGGCGGCCGCGTGGAAGGCCGATCTCAAGGCGACCGGCCTCGCCGCCCGCGGCTGGGCCTGGACGGCCTACGACTGGGACGAGGGGCGCCTCTTCAACTACATCGGCGACGCGCAGAACACGTTCCCGGTGTGGAACGCGACCCCGCTCGTCGCGCTCGACGTCTACGAGCACGCGTACTTCATGGACTTCGCGACCGACCGCGCCTCGTACATCGACGCGTTCCTCGACAACCTGGACTACTCGGTCGTGAACGACTGGGCCCAGAAGTACGGCATCCGGAAGTAGCCCTTCCGCACAGCTCCCGCCGGGCGCGTTCGGCGGTCAGAGCCCGCCACGTCCCAAAGCGGACAACGGGAAGCCGCCGCTGAGGGCCCGCCCCGAGGCGGGCTACCCTGGAGGGGATGGAGTTCACGGCGGTCGTCGTGCTCGGGTACCTGCTCGGCTCGTGCCCCTGGGGCTACTGGATCGTCCGCGTCTTCAAGGGCGAGGACATCCGCCGCTCGGGCAGCGGGAACATCGGCGCTACGAACGTGTGGCGGACGTACGGACGCTCGTTCGGCATCCCGGTCATCCTGCTCGACGTCGCGAAGGGCTTCGTGCCGGCGGTCCTCGGAGCGCACCTCGTCTCGCCGCTCTGTGGCGTCGTCGCGGGCGCGGCCGCGATGGCCGGGCACTGGCGGCCGCTCTTCCTCGGGTTCCAGCGGGGCGGGAAGATGGTCGCGACCGCCGCCGGCGTGCTCTGGGGCGTGACGCCGCTCGCGGCCGCCACGTGCCTTGTCATCTGGATCGGCGTCTTCCTCCTGTCGCGGTACGCGTCGCTGGCGTCGCTCGTCGCGACGGCCGCGGTGCCGCTCCTCGTCTTCTTCTACGGCTACTCGACGCCGATCCTGGTCTTCAGCATCGTCGCTGCGGCGGCGGTGATCTTCCTGCACCGCGCGAATCTCCGACGGCTGCGTGCGGGGACGGAGAACCGGTTCGAGTTCCGGCGGACCGCGCGTGCGTAGGCTCCTCGTCGCGGCGGTCGCGGTGGGTGCCCTGTGGGCGGCGCCGGGTGCATGGGCCGCCGGGTGGTGCGGCGGCGGCGTCCAGACGCCCGACCGGCCCGATGCCGTGACCGGCGCGCAGGTGCATGCCGTCTACGCGACTCCCTCCGACGGGCCCGACAACTTCGCGGAATATGCGAACGCTCTCGCGGACGACGCTGCGGCGATCGACGTGTGGTGGCGCGGCCAGGACCCGACGCGGACGCTGCGATTCGACCTGGCGACCTTCCCGACCTGCGTCGGGCTCGACATCACGTTCGTGCGGCTGCCGCGAACGGGCGAGGTGATCGCAGCGGCCGGAACGGGGGCATACAACGTCGTTGTCGGAACGCTGTCGACCCTCGGCTACCTGCACCCGTTCAAGCGCTACCTCGTCTACTACGACGGGCCGCCGTTCCGGTCGAGCATCTGCGGGACGTCGGCCGGACGGTTCGAGCGCGGCCCCTCGTCGTCGGTCGTCTGGCTCAACGCGTGCCGCGGCGCGCCGCGCGACTACGTCGCGGCGCACGAGCTCCTGCACGCGCTGGGCGCGGTGCCCGACGGCGCGCCGAACACCTGCCGGCGCGATGCCGGCCACGTCTGCGACGCGCCCGACGACATCCTCCAACCGGAGGTCAGCGGCCTGACGCTGTCGGAGGAGGCGCTCGACTTCGGCCACGACGACTACTACGCCCACTCCGGGTCGTGGCCCGACATTCAGGACTCCGCATGGCTCCGCCGGCTCGACCGGCCGCAGTCGCGCCTCTCGATCGTCCTTCAGGGACAGGGACGCGTCGCCTCGGACCTGCCGGGGATCGACTGCACCGCGTCCTGCGCGACCGACTGGGACGCAGGATCACTCGTCACTCTCACCGCCGACGGCGCCGCGACGACACGCTTCGTCCGCTGGCGCGGCGCGTGCAGCGGCGTCGACGACTGCGCCCTCTCGACGAACACGCCGCTGACGGCGACGGCAGTGTTCGGGCCGCGCGTGATCAAGGTCAGCGCGTCGGTGGCCGGCCGGGGCCGCGTCGCCTGCTCGCCGCGCTGCACCACCCGCTTCCCCGCCGGCTCGACCCTGACGCTGCGCGCCGTCGCCGCGAAAGGGTGGAAGTTCGCGGGCTGGGCCGGGACGTGCAAGGGGAAGGCCCCGACCTGCCGCCCCGCGACCGACTTCGGCGTCGCCGCTCGCGCCACGTTCCGGCGGGCCTAGGCGACGAGTCTTAACCCGCCAGCCAGTCGCGAAGCTCGGTGTGACGCGCCGGCGAATCGTCGCCGCGCAGCTCGGCGCGCAGCTCGCCGGCCGTGCCGGAACGCTCTGCGACGACGTCGTGGTCGTGGATCGTCTCGAGGTTGACCTGGCGCGACAGCAGGAAGTCGTCGTCGGAAAGCGCCGGGTAGCGCACGAGCGTCTCGCTCAGCGCGGCGCGCACCGAGTCCTCGACGAACCGCGGCTGAAGGTGCGCGTGCTCGACGACGAACAGCTCGTCGGGGCGCTTGAGCAGGGCATAGACGGGCGAGCTCATCGATCGCTCGACGATCTCGACCAGCTTCTCCGCGTTGACGCGGGCCTCGGTGCCCACGAGGAGAGTGCCGCGGCCGCGCTGGTTGTGCGTCGCGAGCGGCACGAGCGCGAGGATGCGGTCGATGTCGCCGTCGCCGAACCCGGCCTCGCTGAGCCGGTCGGCCGCGGCGCCGGCCACGAGCCCCTGGGCACACGGGCACGCGTTGATTCCCGTCGCCTCGACGCCGACGACGCGCCGCACGCGGTCGGGCGTCGCCGCGGCGATGCCGACGAGCGTCGCGATCTCCTGCGTCGCCAGATCGGTGACGGGGGTCCTGCGCTCGATCGGGTACTGCGCCTCGATCCTGACCTCGGCCCTGCACGCGTCCTGACGCTCGACGATGTGCCGTGCAATGTGCTCGGCGAGCGTCTCGACGAGGAACGCCTCGCCGATCACGACCTCGTCGATCGCCTCCCCGAAGAGCTCCGGAAACCGCGACATGTGCACGCCTTTCTGGCGCGGATCGAGGTCGACGGTGCACGAGATCCGTGCCGCGAAGGTCTTCTCGCGCCCCTCGTGTCGGATGCGGATCGCCTTCGCCACACCGGTCACCCCGGCACGCGTCAGCGCGAGCTGAACCTCGGGCACCGACGCCTGCACGTCGGTGGCGACCTGGCTCCTCGCCTCCGCCATCGTGGTAAGAACCGTACCCGCGGATGGACGAGCAACGCTTCCCACGCGCCGTCTCACTGGCGTGCCACGATCTGCGCACGCCGCTTGCCACGGTCTACGGCTTCGCGCGCACGCTGACGCGCGACGACGGGCTCGACGAGCGCAGCCTGCGATTCGTCGGGATGATCGAAGCGGCGGCCGAGCAGATGACGGCGCTCCTCGACCAGCTCGGCGTTCTCGCGCGGATCGAGGCCGACCGGTACGAGCCCGCGCTTCTCCCCGTCGACACGCTCGAGCTCGCGACCAGCGAGGACGAGCGGGTCGAGACCACGGGTCGCGGCGCTCCGGTCGAGACCGACGCTTCCGCGGTCGCGACCGCTCTGCGAGTCGCTCGCGCTGGCCGCGGCGCGGCACGGCGGCGTCGAGCGGGTCCGGTCGACGGTCGACGGACGCGAGCTGGCGCTCGACCCGGTCGTGCCGGACGCGGGCGAGGTCGTCACCGCGCAGGACCTCCGCGACCTCGGCGCATACGTCGCGGCGCGGGTGATCGAGCGGCTCGGCGGCACCGTCGCGCTCGACGGCGAGACGCTACGCGTCCGACTGTAGTCGCCCCGCGACCCAGGCCTGGAACTCCGCGATCAGCCGCTCGCTGCGCGGCAACAGGAGCCCTCGGTCGACGAGGCCGCTGCGCGTCCCGCGGTGGACCGACTCGACGAGGGCCGTGTCCTGCCGGCCGATCTCGTCGTCGAACGCGAGGAAGCTCGCAATCCAGTCGACGTCCGCATCGGCGGCGAAGAAGTAGTCGAGGAAGCGGGCCGTCCGCTCGGGCCCGTCGGGGGCGATCGGCCCGATCGAGAGGTTCGGCGGGCCGGGGAAGACGTTGATCCCCGTGTTCGGGAAGACGAGGTGGAACTGTCCTTGCTCGCCCGTCGCACGCGCGGTGCAGTGCTGCGCCAGGAACGTGGGGTGCGCCTCGAGCACATAGCTCTCGGGGCGGACGTCGACCTCGGCCGCGAACGCCGGGTGGGCGGTCGGGCAGTGGTAGCACTCGAGGAAGTTCTCGACCGAGAGCTTCCAGTTCGCCTCGAGCGAGAACCGAACGCGGGAGTGGAAGCGGAGCCCGTCGAGGTCCAGCAGCCAGGGGAGCGTGCCCAGCGTCTCCGCGAGCGGTGGTGCGTCGGCGTCCGGGCTCACGAACAGGAACGGCCCCCACGTGGCCGCGCTCGCGGGCGCGAGCGCCACGCCGTCCGTCTCCAGCTCGTCGCCGCGCGGCGCCGCTCGCAGTGCTCCGTCGAGCTCGTACGTCCACGCGTGGTAGGGGCACTGGATCGACTCGCGCCGGCCCGATCCCTCGACGAGGATCGACCCGCGGTGGCGGCAGACGTTCAGGAACGCGCGCAGGACGCCGTCGCGGCCGCGTACGGCGACGATCGGGATGCCGCCCGCGTCCGCGGCCACGAACGATCCCGGCTCGGCGACCTCGTCCGCGCGACCCGCGTACTGCCACGACCGCGCGAAGATCCGCTCTCGCTCGAGCCGCAGCACATCGGACGAGGAATACCACGCGTACGGCAGCGTCTCGAGCGGCACGGCCGCTCTTGTACCACGGGACGCCGGGCGATCCAGCCGGGCCGGATCAGACGCGGAGGCTGTGACCGGCAGTCATTGCGAGCGTCGCGGTGCTGCGGCTCGCGGAGGCGCGCGCGAGCGACGCCGGGTCGCCCGGCTCGAAGCAGGCGCGGCACCGCGCCTCGTAGGAGTCGAGCGCGCCGACGACGATCGTGTCGCCGTCGAACGGGGCGGGCAGGCCGTCGACGAGCCGCTGCGTCATCGTCGCCGCGCCGCCGCAGCGGTGGCAGACCGCCTCGAGCTTGTCGACGAACTCGGCGAGGCACAGGAGCGTCGGCATCGCGCCGAACGGGCGGCCGCGGAAGTCCTGGTCGAGGCCCGCCGCGACGACTCGCGCCCCGCCGCCGACGAGGCGGTCGATCGCGTCGACGATGGCCGTCGTCGAAGAACTGCACCTCGTCGATCCCGATCGCGTCGTAGCCGGAGGCGAGCCGCAGCACGTCGTCGCTCGACGCCGCCGTCACCGCGCGCATGCGTGCGCCGGCGTGCGAGACGACGTGGCCGACGTCGTAGCGGTCGTCGATCGTCGGCTTCACGATCAGGGCGCGCTGGCCGCCGATCTCGGCGCGCCGCACGCGCCGGATCAGCTCCTCGCTCTTGCCGCTGAACATCGGGCCGCACACGACCTCGAGCCAGCCGCCCCGCCTCGGTTGGGTCCTGATCACGATGCGGGAGAGTACTCGGGGCGCCAGACGTACACGTTCGTCTCACGGCGTCGTCAGACCGGTGACGCGCGCGCCGCGCGCGTTTGCGATCACCTCGAGCTTGCGCCCGTGCACCGCGAGGTCGAGCGAGCGCGCGCCGCGGTGCGCGGCGAGCGAGTTCCCGGTCTGCCCCTCGAACTCCCAGCCGCGCGCGTCGAGCCGCTGGAGGTAGAAGGCGACGACGCCCGGCGCCGTTGCGCGTCGCGGCAGCGTCCAGTCGCGCGCCGAGAAGGAGACGTCGCCCTCCGTCACGTGCGTCGTCCGGTCGACGGTCGCGCCCGGGTACGAAGGGAGCGTCTCCAGCAGCGCGACGTTCTCGTCGCGATAGCCGGTGTCGGCGCCGCAGCCGGCAAGTAACGACGCCGCGAGCGCGACGAGGGCGGAGCGGCCGAGAGCTCTCACTTGAGCAGCCGGGAGAGGCGGCGGTCCTTGAGGACGCGCCCCTCGGTCTGGCACTGGGGGCAGTAGAAGATCGTGTGCTCGTCGAAGTCGACCTGCGCGATCGGGCTCCCGCAGCGGTGGCACGGCTCACCGAGGTGTTTGTGGACGCGGTAGGTCTTCGCGTCGTTGGCTCCCCGCTCGCGGAGCTCGAGCCCGCGCGCGAGCTCCTCGTGGATCGCCTCCGCGAGGCGCGCGACCTCCTCCGAGCCGAGCTGCGTCGACAGCGCGTACGGGGAGAGCCGCGCCGCGTGCAGGATCTCGTTGGCCCACGCGCGCCCGATCCCGGCGATCAGGCGCTGGTCGCGGAGCAGCGAGTGCAGACGCCGCGAGTCGGACGCGAGGATCCGCTCGAGCGCGGCCGCGTCGAGCTCGTCCGCCTCCGGCCCGAGGTGCGCGATCTCGTCGGCGAGCGCATCGGCGTGGAGCAGCCAGACGCCGGCGCGCTTCTTCGCGCCGGCCTCCGTGAGCACCAGCTCGCCGCCGCCCACGAAGCGCAGGCGGAAGGCCGGCGTCTTCGGGCCACGATCGCCCGGGCGCAGGTACCGGAGCCGGCCTGCGCTCATGAGGTGGACCATCAGGACGAGCTCGCCGTCGTCGGTCGGGAACAGCAGGCGCTTCGCGCGCCGGCGCGCGCCTGCGAGACCCTCGCCGTCGAGTGAGGAGAGCGGCGGGTCGAACGTCTTCAGGGTCGCGATGTGGGCGGGGCCGGCCCGCTCGATCGGATGCGCCTTCACGGCGCCGTCGAGCTCGCGGCGCCACGCCTCCACCTCTGGTAGCTCCGGCACGTACTCTCCCGCGATTGGACGCGCTCAGGGTACTCGTGCGCCGGGGGGACGTCGTCGAGGCGGTGCACCGCGTCCACGTGCGCGGCGAGTGGTCCTACGGGGACGACGTCACGTGCTTCCTCCGCTCCTCCGCGAAGCCGATCCAGGCCGTGCCGCTCGTCGACGCCTACGACGACCTCGGCGACGACGAGATCGCGATCGCCTGTGCGTCGCACCAGGCGGAGCCGGCGCAGCTCGCCGCCGTCCGGCGGCTGCTGGCCCGCGCCGGGGCGAGCGTCGACGACCTCGAGAACGGACTGCAGGAGGGGCGGCCTGAGGGGCGGCTCGGCCACAACTGCAGCGGGAAGCACGCGGGGATGCTGGCCGCGTGCCGCGCGAACGGCTGGCCGCTCCGCGGCTACCGGCTCCCGGCCCACCCGCTGCAGAGGCGCATCCACGAGCTCGTCGGCGGCGTCGAGTACGAGACCGACGGCTGCGGCGTCCCGACCTTCGCCCTCTCTCTGTCCGAGATGGCGGCCGCCTTCATGCTCGCGCCGAAGCGGATCCGCGACGCGATGCGTGCCCGGCCGGAGCTCGTCGGCGGCGCCGGCGCGGACGACACCGCCCTGATGAGCGCCGGTGGCGGCTGGTATGCGAAGCGCGGCGCCGAGGGTCTCTTCTGCGCCGCGCACGACGACGGCCGGTCGTTCGTGCTGAAGGTCGAGGACGGCGCTTCGCGCGCTGTCCGGCCGGTGCTCGCGCACCTCCTTCCGGGGTCGATCGAGGTTCAGCCGGTGACGAACAGCCGCGACGAGGTCGTCGGCGAGTACGGCGTAGAGTCGCCGGCATGAAGGTTTTCATCGTCAGCGACATGGAGGGCGTCGCGGGGATCGTGAAGTGGCAGCAGGTCACCGGCGGTCACGCGATGTACGAGGAGGGCCGCCGCCTGTACACCGCCGAGATCAACGCCGCCGTCCGCGGCGCGAAGGCGGCAGGCGCGACCGAGATCGTCGTCATGGACTGCCACGGGGCCGGCGAGGGGTGGACGTTCAACTCGTTGATCCCGGACGAGCTCGACCCGGCGTGCGAGTACGTCGTGCAGAACGAATGGACGGAGTACGTGGAGTTCCTCGAGGGCGGCGTCGACGCGGCGCTCTTCGTCGCGATGCACGCGATGGCCGGCACGCGCGACGGCGTCCTCGCGCACACGGTCTCCGGCTCGTCGTGGTGGCGCCTTCGCTTCAACGGCGTCGAGGTCGGCGAGACGGGGATCAACGCGGCGCTCTGCGGCCAGTGGGGCTGCCCGGTCGTGCTCGTGACGGGCGACGAGGCTTCGTGCCGCGAGGGCAAGGCGCTGCTCGGCGACGGCCTCACGACGGTCGCCGTGAAGCGTGGCCTCGGCCGGTTCAGCGCGCGGCAGCTCCCCGCGCAGCGCGCGCGCGAGCTGATCGAGGAGGGTGCCCGCGCAGCGCTCCGCGACCTGTCGGCGGTCGCGCCGTACAACGCCGGCCGGCCGGCCGAGATCACCGTCGATTTCAACACCTCCGACCAGGTCGAGCGCTATCGCTACCGGCCGGGCGTCGAGATCGTCGAGTCGCGGCAGATCGTCTCGCGCGGCGACGACTGGTGGACCGCCTGGCGGCAGTTCTTCTTCTGATCCCTCGCGACGCCCGCGGCGGGCGCGAACGTCGTTCTCGCGGACGACGACGGGGCTCGAAGCCGCGGCTACATTCGCCTGATGGCGCTGATCCAGCTCCGCGGCATCGTCAAGTCCTTCGGCTCGCGCACGATTCTCGACGGGCTCGACCTCGACGTCGACGCGGGCGCGCGCGTGGGCGTGATCGGCCCGAACGGCGGCGGCAAGTCGACGCTCATGCGCATCCTCGCCGGGCTCGAGGAGCCGGATGCGGGCGAGGGCGCACAGAGGCGCGGGCTGCGCGTGGCGTACCTGCCGCAGCAGGTCGAGGGCGACGAACGGTCGGCGCTCGAGACCGTCCGCGCGGCGCGTCCCGACCTGGCGGAGCTCGAGCGGGAGCTGGCGCAGGTCGCCGACCGCCTCGGCTCGCTCGGCGACGACCTCGAGCGGATGGCACGCGTGCTGCGCCGCCAGGAGGAGCTCGTCGAGCGGTGGACCGCCGCCGGCGGGCCCGGGTTCGAGGGCCGCACGCGGACGCTCCTGCTCGGCCTCGTCGAGGACGACGACCTCGACCGGGCCACGCGCCGGCTCTCCGGCGGCGAGCGGAAGCTCGTCGCGCTCGCAGCGTGCCTCGCCCAGGACCCCGACGTGCTCCTCCTCGACGAGCCCGAGGCGCACCTCGACGTCGAGGCGCGCGAGCGGATGGAGCGGCTGATGCGCGAGTTCGACGGCGCCGTCGTGTCGGTGTCCCACGACCGGTACCTGCTCGACGAGACGGTGACGGCGATCGCGGAGCTCGACGCCGGACGGATCCGGATGTGGCGCGGCAACTACTCGGCCTACACCGTCGCCCGCGCGCTCGAGCTGCAGCGCCAGGAGCAGCTGTACGTCACCCAGCAGAAGGAGATCGCACGGCTCGAGGCCGCGATCAAACGCTTCGAGGAGTGGGCGCGGCGGGTCGTCGACGAGCGCCACATCAAGCAGGCGCGGAACAAGCAGCGGCAGATCGACCGCATGGAGAAGGTCGACCGCCCGGTGCTCGAGCGGCGGCGGATCGCGCTCGAGCTGCGACCGCATGCGCGCGGCGGCGACCGCGTCGTCGCGCTGCGCGAGGCGTCGGTCGAGCTCGGCGGGACGCCGATCCTCGTCGCGACCGACCTCGAGATCGTCCGTGGCGAGCGCGTCGGCGTCGTCGGCGAGAACGGCGCCGGCAAGAGCGTCCTCCTGCGCATCCTCGCCGGAGAGCTCGAGCCGGGCGAGGGCGAGCGGGTCGCAGGCCCGTCGATCCGGTTCGGCTACCTCGCGCAGGACCGCCGCCCCGACGACCCGACGGCGACGCCGCTCGACCTCGTGCGGCGCGCGGCTGCGATGTCCGAGGGTGAGGCGGTCTCGCGGCTGATGAAGTTCCTCTTCGGCTACGAGCAGGTGCGGCGGCCGCTCTCGACGCTCTCCGGCGGCGAGTGGACGCGCCTGCAGCTCCTCCTCCTGATGCTTCGCGGCGCGAACTGCCTCCTCCTCGACGAGCCGACGAACCATCTCGACATCGAGTCGGTCGAGATGCTCGAGGACGCGCTCGAGCGGTTCGACGGCACCGCCGTCTTCGTCTCGCACGACCGGTACTTCCTCGACCGGATGGCGGACCGCATCCTCGAGGTCGGCGGCGGCGAGGTCCACTCGACGGACGGCGGCTGGTCGTACTGGCGCCGCCGCCAGGAGGCCCTCGTCTAGCGGCATTGCCCGTCCAGGGGATCGCCCGAGATTTCACCCGGCGAGGCGCAGCTCGTCGTCGGCCTGCTCGATCACGAGCGGGTCGTGCGTGGCGCAGACGACGGCGGCACCGGTGTCGCGCGCGAGCCGCGCCAGGAGCATCGCCACGGCACGGGCGTTCGCCCCGTCGAGGCGCGAGGTCGGCTCGTCGGCGAGCAGCAGCCGTGGCCGCGCCGCCACGGCGCGCGCGACGGCGCGCGCGCCCGCTCGCCCTGCGAGAGCCGCGATACGCGCTGCCGCGCGCGCTCCGCGAGGCCGACCGCGTCGAGGGTTGCGATCGCCGCCGGCCGCGGGTCGTCGCTGCCCCGCAGCGCGAGCGCCAGCTCGACGTTCTCGAGCGCCGAGAGGTGCGGGACGAGGCCGGTCTGCTGGCCGACGTACCCGATCTGCCCGCCGGCGCACGTCGGCACGCGCCGGTGCGGTCGAGCGCGGTGAGCTCGGCGCCCGCGACGAAGATCTCGCCCTCGTCCGGAAGCTCGAGGCCCGCGAGCAGGTGGAGGAAGGTCGTCTTGCCCGACCCGGACGGCCCCGTCAGCGCGTGCAGCCTCCCGCCGCGGAACGACGCGTCCAGGCCGTCGAGGACGGCCGTGGCGCCGTACCGCTTGCGCAATCCGCGGGCCTCCGCCACGACGGCGCTGCGGGGAGGCTCGAGCTGCGCTTGCGACACGGTGTCGCCGGCGATCCCGGCCGGCGGCGCGGATGCGGCTGCAGCCTCCACGATCACGACGCCCGACTCGAGCTTCGCCGTCGCACGGTCGGCGATCCCGGCACGTAACAGGAGCTCCTCGGGCAGGCGGAGCCAGCCGCCGCGGCCGACCACGATCGTGTCGCCGCGCTCGTCGTCGCGTGCCCACTCCTCGGAGACGCGGCCGTCGCGGATGCGCACGATCCGGTCGGCGATGCGCGCCGACTCGGGGTCGTGGCTCACGATCACCGCGGTGCAGCCGGCCTCGCGCACGAGCTCGCCGAGCAGCTCGTAGACGCGGTCGGCGGTGCGCGCGTCGAGCTCTCCCGTCGGCTCGTCCGCCAGGAAGAGCTGCGGCCGGTGGGCGAGCGCCGCGCACAGCGCGACGCGCTGTTGCTCGCCTCCCGAGAGCTCGACGGGATGTCGCTCGCGCTCGCCGGCGAGGCCGACGCGGTCGAGCAGCTCGTCCGCGCGCCGCAGGCGCTCGTCGCGCGGCGAGCCGCGCAGCCCGAGCTGGAGCGCGACCAGCTCGCGCGCGGTCAGCTCCGGCGCCAGCGCCCGCGCGTAGTGCTGGTCGGCGTAGCCGAGCCGCGATGAGCGGTAGGCGGCGAGGCGCCGCGCCGAGAGCTTCGCGACGTCGTCCCCGAAGACGCGCACGATGCCGGCCGAAGGCCTTTCGAGCCCCGCGACGACCCGCAGCAGCGTCGACTTGCCCGAGCCGCTCGGGCCGAGGACGGTCACGACCTCGCGCTCGCGCACCGCGAGCGACAGCCCCTGGAGTGCGGCGGCGTCGCCCTCCGGCGTCGAGTGGACGCGGAAGACGTCGCGCAGCTCGACCGCGTTCACGTCGCGGCCTCCGCGGCGCGCGCGGGTGCGCGGCCGCCGAGGCGGGTCGCGCCCGCGACGAGCGCCCACGCGAGAACCGCGTACGCGGCGACCGCCGCCGCGAGCACGCGGCAGGTCGAGCGCGAGTCGCAGCGGCGGCTCGGGTCGGGCCGACGCCGCCGTCAGCGTCACGAGCGAGAGGACGAGCGTCGAGAGGATCGCTCCCGTCAGGATCCCTCCGGCGAGGCCGAAGCCCGCCACGAGCAGCGCGCGCAGGCGCAGGTGCGTTCGAATCGTCGCCGGCGACGCGCCCTGCGCCTCCAGGTCGAAGAGCTCACCGCGCTCGTCGCGGCGGTCACCGACGACGCCGAGCAGCAGGCCGGCGAGCGCGAGCGCGAGCGCGACGAGCGCAGTCGCCGCCAGCGTCGCGAGCGCCCCGCGCGCGAGCGGGTCGGCGCGCAGGTCCGCCAGCACCTCCGCCCGCGATTGCACCGCGAGCTCGGGCGGCGGCGCCGCGAGGCGGTCGAGCCACAGCTCGTTCGTCGTGCCGAGGCCGGCGGCGGCCGTGTCGAGCGCCGTGGCCACCGTCGCCCGGTCGGCGACCACGGCGTCGCCGTCCACGGACGGGAAGCGGTCGACGATGCCGACGACCCGCGCCGCGACCCGCTCCCCCTCGATCGCCAGCGGGAGCGTTCCGTCCGGAGCGGCCGCCGCGGCGACCGCGCGCGTGGCGAGCACCGGCAGGAGTTGCCCGTCGGTCGGCTGGCGCGGCCGAAGCGTCGGCTCGGCGTCGGAGGTGAACGCGTACGAGCGGTCTGCCGTCACGCCGTCGCGTCCGATCCAGCCCGCGAACGGATCGCGGACGGGCCGGCCGTCGACGCGCAGCGTCCCGAGCCGGAGCCGCCCGCGCTCCGAAGGCTGGAGCCCCGTTCCGGCGTTCGCCGCGCGCCGCGCGCTGTTCGCCGGGCCGAGGGCGAGCGCAAGGAGCGAGGCGCGCGCGAACGGCATCCGCGCGCGGAGGACGGTCGTGCGCGCGCCGTCGGAGGAGCCGAGCGACACGCCGGCGACGTCGCCGAACGGGGAGCGGACGATCGCACGGATCGAGACGTCGTCGCCGCGCACGGAGACGGGCAGCTCGAGCGTCCGCCCCCGCGGCAGCGGCGTCGCGCGGAGACGCATCGACCGGCCGGGACGGAGGCGCGCCGCGAGCTCGGGCAACGGCGTCCGCGAGAAGTCGTTGCGCCAGCCGCCGACCCGCGGGAGCGACCGCTGCGGCACTCCGAGCATCGTGAACGTCGTTCCCGAGGGGACATTCCCCGACAGCCGCAGCACCCGCGTCGCCGGCTCGGCCGGCGCCGCACGGAGCACCGGAACGAGCTGCGAGAAGTCCTCCGTGAGGACGTACGGCGCCGGGACGGCGTACGCGGCCTCCTCCGACTGCCCCCGTGCGAGCGTGGAGCGGTACGTGGTGGCGAAGAGGGCAAGCCCGAGGCTCGCGACGAGAAAGGTCGCCGTGGCCGCGGCCGACCCGGGGCTGCGCGCGAGCGAGAGCGCCGCGAGCCGGAGCGCGACGCGTCCGCGTCCGCCGATGCGGCCGAGCGCGCGCAGGGCCGGCGCGAGCACGCGCGCAGCCACGACCGCGGCGGCGAAGGTGACGAGCGCCGGGACGAGCAGGAGGAATGTCCCCGTCCGGCCGTTCGCGACCAGCTCGTACGCCCCGACGGAGCCGCGCGCGCGGCCGACGACGACGACCGCGAGCGCGCCCCCCGCCGCGACGTCGAGCGGCGTCAGGCCCAGCCTCCCGACCTGCACCGCGGGCACGCGCACCGCCGCGTACAGCAACAGCGCCGCGGCGGCTGCCACCGCGAGCGCGCTCGCCAGCCCGTCGCCCGAGACGAGAGCGTGCGCGACGACCTCGCCGGCCGGCGACCCGGCCCGCTCCGCCACGACAGCCGTCGCGACCGCGCCGAGCGCCCATCCGACGGCGGTGGCCGCGAGCGCGACCGCCGCCGCCTCGGCGAACGTCGAGAGCTCGACCTGCCACCGCCGCGCGCCGTGCCACACGAGCCGCCGCCTCGCGTCGCCCACGTGTCGTCGCAGCGCGAGCGCGGCGAGCAGCGTGAATGCGAGCAGGAGCGCGGCGCCCTCGCCGCCCAGCAGCAACAGCCGCCGCGACGACGCGCGCGACGCCGCCGTGGCCGTCGCCAGTTGCTCCGTCGGGGCCGTCACCTGGAACTGGTCCGAGTGCGCGGCGACTGTCGCGCGCAGCCCGTCGAGCGACCGCTGGAACTCGCCGATCGCCCACGGGTGGACGTCCGCCGAGGCGACCGGCACGAACCAGGCGTACGAGCGGAAGAAGGTCGCCAGCTCCGGCGCGCGCGAAAGGCCCTCGACACCGTCCGCGAGCACGACGGGCGCCGGCTGCGGCGTGTGGTAGCGCACCGCCCGCGCCACCTGCTCCGTGTGCACCGGGACGATGAAGGGCGCGAACGGCGCGTCCGGCTTCACCGTCGCCCGCCCGACCTCGACGAGGCGCAAGGCCGGCTTCGACGGGAGCGGCCCGGCTCCCTGGAGACGCAACACCTCGCAGTGCGACGGCTCGCACGGCCTCGGCAGGCGACCCGACCGCAGCCGCACCCACGGCGCGAGGCCGTCTGCGGCGCGCAGGTTGACGAGGCGCCCGTCGATCTGCGCCTCGCGGTACAGCATCGCGCGCACCGGCTCGCGGCCGGTCAGCCGCTCGATCGCAGGCGCCGCCACGCCGTCGAGCGAGCGCCACGTGCCGCCGAGCGCGCCGAACCAGGCGACCTGCACGGTGCGGTCCTGCGGCGGCAGATTCGCGGCGGCGTCCGCGAGGGAGCGATCCTCCATCACGACGCGGCCGCCGAGAACGGCCGCGAGCACGGCCGCGCCCGCCACGATCCCGACCGCGATCAGGGCGAGCCGCGTACCGCCCGCAGCGAGACGCGCGCCCGCGAGGCGGACGGGGAAGAGCGCGCGGCGGAGCGCGTCCAGGTCTACTCTCCGACGGCGGTGAGCCTGCGCGAACGCGAGAGGCCCGCGCAGACGGCGCGGGCGGCCTCGACGAACGCATCTGCGGCGCGCGAGTGGCGGCGGTCGCGGTGCCGCGCGATCGCGAGGACGCGCGGCGGGATCCCCGGCAGCTCGCGCAGGACGGTCAGCGGGTCGCTCGCGTCCACGGCCAGCGCGGGGAGGACCGCCGCGCCGACACCGGCGCCGACGAGCGCCTGGATCGTCGCGTTGACGTCCGACCGGAACGCGAACTCCGGCTCGAGTCCACGAGCGCGGAGCTGCGCCTCGACGCGGTTCAGCCCGCGGCACTCGGTGTGGCCGACGAGCGGCACGTCGCGCAGGTCGGCGAGCGAGATCGGGCGGCGCGCGAGCGGCGAGCTCGCGGCGACGACGAGCAGGTACGGGTCGGCCATCAGCTCCGTCGTCTCGAACGGGCCGTCTGGCGCCGGGAGCTCGACGAAGCTGAGGTCGACGTCGCCGCGCTCGACCGCGTCGTACAGCTCGAGGTCCGCGGGCGCCTCGGTGGGTCGCAGGCGCACCTCCGGCCAGTCCGCGCCGAACCGCCGCATCAGCTCGGGGAGAATCCGTACGCCGACCGACTGGGTGATCCCGACCCGTAGCCGGCGCGCCTCGCCGTCCGCGAGCGCGGCGACGTCCGCCTGCGCGGCCTTCAGCCGCGCGAGGATCGCGTCGGCGTGCTGGAGGACGAGCTCGCCCGTCTCGGTCAGGCGCAGCGGGCCCCCGCCGCGCGACCGCTCCACGAGCCGGTGCCCGACGACGCGCTCGAGCGCCGCGATCTGCTGGCTGATCGCCGACTGCACGTAGCCAAGGCTGGCGGCGGCGCGGCGGAACGATCCCTCGCGCGCGACCGCCTCCAGCGCGGCGAGATGGCGCAGCTCGATCCCGAGCCAGTGATCGTTCGCCATGATCGACTTGCGATTGTAGATCGCCGCGCGCGATCTTGCTCAGCGCGGCATCGGCTCCAGCGCGCGCGCCGAGGGCCCTCTGCCTTTAGTCCTCCGCGATTTGGTCGCGCGATCTCGGATGCGCTGCCTCGGATCCGAACGGCGGCCCGCTTCCGCGTCGGCCCGGATTCCCATTCCGGCCCGCAGGTGCTATCACCTCAACCTGAAACGGGTTGTCCGACTGGGGAGGGTCCCGCTGTGCGTGTCACCATTACGACGAGCGTTGCGCTGCTCGCGACGCTGCTGCTGTTCGCCGTCTCGTCTTCGGCGAGTCACACACCGCTGCCGACGAGCGTGACGATCGCCGGGTCGCTCCAGTCAGAGCTCGGGTGCGGGGGCGACTGGGACCCGGGGTGCGCCGCGACGCACCTCGAGTACGACGCCGCCGACGGCGTGTGGCAGAAGGCGTTCCCGGTGCCTGCGGGCTCCTACGAGTACAAGGCCGCGCTCAACAACTCGTGGGGCGAGAACTACGGCCTCCACGCCGTGTTCGACGGCGGCAACGTCCCGCTCACGCTCGCGTCGTCGACGACCGTCAAGTTCTACTACGACCACGAGTCGCACTGGATAACCGACAGCAAGAGCTCGGTGATCGCGACCGTCCCCGGCAGCTTCCAGTCCGCGCTCGGCTGCCCCGGCGACTGGGATCCCGGGTGCCTGCGCTCGTGGCTGCAGGACGTCGACGGCGACGGCACGTACGTGTTCCAGACGACCTCGATCCCGCAGGGCAACTACGAGGCGAAGGTCGCGATCAACGAGGCCTGGGACGAGAACTACGGCGCGGGCGGCGTTCCGGGCGGCCCGAACATCGCCTTCTCGGTGCCCGCCGACGCGAAGGTGACGTTCACGTACGTCGCGGCGACCCACGTCCTCACGATCGACGCCGTCGCCCCCGGGAACGTCGAGTGGGACGGCCTGGCGCACGACTCGCGGAACACGCTCTACCGCGCTCCGGGCGGCGCCGTACCGGCCGGGACGCCGGTGCACCTGCGGTTCCGCACCTTCCACGACGACGTCACAGGCGTCTCCGCGCGGCTCTACTCGGTGAAGAGCGCCGCGCAGACGATCGTCCCGATGACGCGCGTGGCGACCGACGTCTCCTGCTACGACGCCGCGCTCGCGGCGAGGACGTGCGACTTCTGGCAGACGACGCTCCCGAACGCGACGCCCGACGTCGTCTGGTACCGCTTCATCGTCACAGACGGCAACGACGTCGACTTCTACGGCGACGACTCCGAGGCGCTCGACGGAGGGCTCGGCGCCGCGAGCGACGACGCCGTCGACCGCAGCTACGCCCTCTCCGTCTACGACCCGAGCTTCACGACCCCGACGTGGGCGCGCGACGCGGTCGTCTACCAGATCTTCCCCGACCGGTTCGCGAACGGCGAGAAGAAGAACGATCCGAAGACCGGCGACGCCCGCTACGACGATCCGGTCGTCGCGCTGCCGTGGAACACGCTTCCCGAGGGCTACTGCCGGAACTACTCCGACGCCGACGGGACGACCTGCCCGTGGCGGTTCGACACGTCGCCGCCCGACTGGAGCCCGCTCAGGGAGGGCCCGCGCGGACGCGACTACATGGGCGGCGATCTGCAGGGCGTGATCAAGAAGCTCGACTACCTGAAGAAGCTCGGCATCGACACGATCTACTTCAACCCGATCTTCGCGGCGAAGTCCAACCACCGCTACGACACCGCCGACTACACAACGGTCGACCCGGCCCTCGGCGAGCTGAAGGACTTCGAGAAGCTCGTCAAGGAGGCGAAGAAGGCCGGGATCCGGATCGTGCTCGACGGCGTCTTCAACCACATGTCGTCCGACAGCGCCTTCTTCGACCGCTACCACCACTACGCGACCGACGGCGCGTGCGAGTCGCTCGCCTCCGCGTGGCGGCCGTGGTTCGTCTTCCACAACGAGAACGTGCCGTGCGGGGCCGCCGACTACGACGGCTGGTTCGGCTTCGACTCGATCCCGACGCTGCAGAAGTCGAACCCGGACGTCCAGCGCTACTTCCTGGACGGCCCGAATGCGATCTCGAAGCTCTGGCTCGACCGCGGCGCCGCCGGATGGCGCCTCGACGTCATGGGCGACTCGTCCTTCCCCGGCGGCTACTGGGAGAAGTTCCGGCAGGTCGTGAAGGCGGCGGACAAGGACGCGCTGATCGTCGGCGAGCTCTGGCCGAAGGACGCGACCACGCTGCGCTTCCTCACCGGCGATCGCGCCGACTCGACGATGAACTACCGCCTGCGCGACGCGATCATCGGGCTGCTCGCGCCGCACTCGTTCGACCCGAAGGGGCTCGGCGGCGGCGGCCAGCAGCTGAATGCCGCGGCCTTTGCGACGCGTCTGGCGTCGATCCAGGAGGACTACGCGCCGCAGGCGTTCGACGTCCTCATGAACCTCATCGACAGCCACGACACCGAGCGCGCGCTCTGGACGCTGACGCCCGGCGCGGAGACGCGTGCCGAACGCGAGCAGAACGCCGCGAACCTCGCCGACGGCAAGCGGCGGCTCCGGCTGGCGTCGTTCCTCCAGTTCACGCTGCCGGGGATGCCGACCGTCTACTACGGCGACGAGGTCGGCCTCACGGGCGACGACGATCCCGACGATCGCCGCACGTACCCGTGGGCGGACACGGGCGGCTCGCCCGACTCGTCGCTCGAGTCGTGGTACTCGTCGCTCGCGAAGCTGCGGTCGCAGGTGAAGGCGCTGTCGGTCGGCGATCTCCGGATCCTCGACGCCGGCGCGTCGGTCGCCGCTTACGGCCGCCGGACAGACGGCCAGGCCGCGATCGTGGCGGTGAATCCGACGGACGTCGCGCAGAGCGTCGACATCCCGCTCGCGGGGTACGTCCCCGACGGCTCGACGCTCGAGCGCAGGCTCGGCGCCGGCACCGTCGTCGTCGCGGGCGGCAAGGTGTCGCTGACGCTTGCCCCGCAGTCGGGCGAGGTGCTCGTCACGAAGGGCAAGGTCGACCTCGAGGCGCCGTCGGCCCCGACGTCCCTCGCGGTCGCCTCCGAGGGGAGTCACGAGGCGGCGGTGACCTGGCAGCCGGTCGCGGGCGCGGCGTCGTATGCCGTCTACGCGAGCCCCGTCACCGGCGGCGGGTACGTCCGCGCCGGCACGACCGGAGCGACGTCGTTCACGCTCACCGGCCTTCCGAACGCGAAGACGGCGTATGTCGTCGTCCGCGCCCTCGACGCGGCGGGCAACGAGTCCGGCGCCTCGAACGAGGTGGCCCCGCTGCCGCACCTCACGATCGGGTGGGCGAACCTCCAGTGGCCGCCGGCGCTGAGCCACACGATCAGCGTCGTGAACCGCACGGACAACGTCTACGGCCAGGTCTGGATCGACGGTGCGACGAACGCGCCCGGGCGGACCCCGACGCTCGGCGCGCAGCTCGGTTTCGGTCCCTCAGGTAGCGCGCCGGCCGCGAACGCCGCGTGGACCTGGGTCGACGCGGCGTTCAACGCGGACTCGGGCAACAACGACGAGTTCGTCGCGTCGCTCCTGCCCGAAGCGGTCGGCTCCTACGACTACGTCTACCGCTACACGACGACCGGCGGACGCGACTGGGCCTACGCCGACCAGAACGGCCCCTTCAACGGACCGCCGCCCAACCCGGGGCACCTGACCGTCAACGCGAGCGCCGATTCGTCCGCGCCCGCGACGCCCAGCGGCCTCCACGTCGTGTCCGCCTCGCCGGCGGGCGTCGAGCTCGCGTGGGACGCCGTCGCCGGGGACCCGACGCTCTACGGGTACGAGGTCTTCCGCGACGGGAAGCAGGTCGCGCGGGTGACGTCCGCCGCGTTCGCCGACCACGCCGTCGTCGAGGGCGAGACCTACCACTACGCGGTGCGGTCGCTCGACTCGTCGTTCAACCGCTCGCAGCTCTCGCCCGAGGTGGCGGCGACGGCGGAGGTCAGGGACGTCACGATCGTCTTCAACCTGACCGTGCCCTCGGCGACCGACGGGACCGGCCGCACGCCCAACATCGCCGGCACGCTCAGCCGCCTCGCCCCGCCGGCGGCCGACTGGGATCCGGCCGGCTTCGCCCTCACGCGCGTCGACGCCACGCACTGGAGGACGACGGTGCACGCGCTCGAGAACACGCAGCTCGAGTACAAGTACGCGCTCGGCAGCTGGGACTACGTCGAGAAGGACGACGTTTGCGGCGAGATCGCGAACCGCCTCCTGACCGTCTCCTACGGCGCGACGGGCACGCAGACCGTCTCCGACACGACGGCCAACTGGCGCAACGTCGCGCCCTGCGGAAACTGAGGTCGCACGGCGGCCGGGGCCGGGCTCTAGCCCGGCCCCGGCCGCTCAGTACCGGGTCGGGGGCGGCTCGGCGCCGGCCGCGGCGGCGACGAACGCGAGCGTCGCCTCCATCGCCTTCGGCTCGTCGGCGTAGATCGAGTGCCGCGTGTCCGCGTAACGGTGGAGCTCGACGAGCGACGGGTCGAGCGCGTCGGCGAGCTCCTGCGCGCCGTCGACCGGCATCAGCGGGTCGTCCTCGCCGGCGAGGACGAGCGCCGGAACGCGGATCGCCGCCGCGTCGGGGCGAAGGTCGAACGCCCGAGCCTCGCCCGCGTACCAGTGAATCGCGACGTCCGACTGCCACTCGGCGCGCAGCAGCGCGTCCGCCGCCTCGGCGGGCGTGAGCGTCCGGAAGAGCCGCATGAACGAGACGACGAAGTTCGCGTACGTCGCGACGCCCGGCTGCGCGTAGAACTGGACGACGGGCTCCGTCGCGATCGGCCCCGACAGGCGCTCGAAGACCGCGATCGAGCGGCCCGCGTCGAACCGCGCGACCGGGCGCGCGAGGATGAGCCGCGAGGGGTGGTCGGGGTGTCGCGCGGCGTACCGCGTCGCGATCAGCGCGCCGAAGCCGGACCCGAAGACGATCGGCGCGTCGATCGAGAGCGCGTCGCACAGCCCGCGCACGTCGTCCGCCCAGACGTCGAGCGACCAGCGCGCCGCCTCGGACCGGCCGCTGCGACCGTGGCCCCGCAGGTCGAGGTAGACGATCTGCACGAGCTGCGCCAGGTGCCTCCCGAAGGCCGGGTGCTTGAACGTCGTGTGGTCTGCCCCCGGCCCGTCGTGGACGACGACGAGGGTCGGCACCTCGCGCATCTCGGCGCCGTCCGGCCGCACCTTCGCGCCGTCGACGTCGAAGAAGAGGCGGACGTCGTCGACAGGGGCCTCCACGGCCGTCGAGTCTAGAGGCTTGATGCGGGTTAGCCGGGGCGCCGGATGCCGTCCCGGGCGCGGCGCCGAGCCGTCTCGCCGCCCTTACGCAGGCCCCGGCCTGCGCTGCGGACGTCGAACCGCCTCGGCTTGGCCCGGAACGGCCCCGACGGGGCGCCCAATCCGCTCAAGCCTCTAGGCGGGTCCGGGCGCGGGCGTGGGACGCGCGACGATCTCGCCCCGGCTGTGCCAGAGGATCGCGACCGTAGCCGCGGCGAACGCGCAGACACCGGTGGCCGTCACCCCGTGGTCGGCGAACATCGGCTTCGTCGCCATGTCGAAGACGATCAGGAACAGGACCGCGAGCTCGATCCGCGAGACGATCGTCACCTGCGGCCGAAGCGCTCGGCGGCGGCGAGATCGCCGGCGGAGAGCGCGCCGAACGCCGCCTGGGCGGCGGGGGCGATGAACCTCGAGACGAGCACGTATGCCGTCGCGAACAGAACGAGCGCAATCGTGATCCAGTCGTCGGACAAGCTCCACCACTCGGCGTCGATCACCATCCCGGCGCCTGCGCCGACCGTCGCGAGGGACGCGGGCCCGAGGACGCGCTTGCCGATCCAGGCCATGTCCTCCCGAACGCTGCGAGTGCCTGCGGGCCGCGCCTACGGGCGCGGTGGGCGAAGAGCTGCATCATCGTCACGCCGCCAACCCAGACGATCGCCGCCGTGAGGTGGACGTAGAGGAGGAGCTGGTACCGCGTCACGCCTGTCGCTTTCCCGTCGAGTGGTGTGGGCCCGACACCGCGACGCGCGGGTCGTCGCCCGTCGACGGGTCGCAGGCGGGCGCAGGTAACGTGCAGCCCGGCGCTTGAGCAACAATCGAGGTGCTGACCGACCCCGAACGTTCGAGCGGGGGTCGCTCGCACAAGGGACACGAGGCCGGAGCCGGTGCCGCACCAACACGGGCCGGCGTTCGTTCGTCGGGTGGCCGCCAGTCCACCGAGCACAGCATGAATCCGTCGATTTCCAGGAGAAGGTAGTGAGCGACTTCGTCTTCACGATGGTCCGCGTCTCGAAGTTCTACGGGCCGGAGCGGAAGGTTCTCGACGGGATCACGCTCGCGTTCCTGCCCGGCGCGAAGATCGGCGTGCTCGGCCCGAACGGCGCCGGGAAGTCGACGCTGCTCCGGATCATGGCCGGCGTCGAGGAGCCGTCGCAGGGTCACGCGGACCTCGCCGCGGGCGCGACCGTTGGGCTCCTCGAGCAGGAGCCGAAGCTCGACGAGGCGAGGACGGTGCGCGAGAACGTCGAGGACGGCGTCCGGCAGCTGCGCGACCTCCTCGACCGGTTCAACGCTATCTCGGCGCAGTTCGCGGAGCCGGACGCCGACTTCGATGCGCTGCTCGCCGAGCAGGCAAAGGTGCAGGAGAAGATCGATCGCGCCGACGCGTGGTCGCTCGACGCGACTGTCGACCGCGCGATGGACGCGCTCCGGCTGCCGGACGGCGAGCGCGACGTGACGACGCTCTCCGGCGGCGAGCGGCGACGTGTCGCGCTCTGCCGGCTGCTCCTCTCCGCGCCCGACCTCCTGCTCCTCGACGAGCCGACGAACCATCTCGACGCCGAGTCCGTCGCGTGGCTCGAGCGGTTCCTCGGCGAGTACGCCGGCACCGTGGTCGCGATTACGCACGACCGCTACTTCCTCGACAACGTTGCGGGGTGGATCCTCGAGCTCGACCGCGGCAAGGGGATCCCGTACGAGGGCAACTACTCGGGCTGGCTCGAGCAGAAGGGCCTCCGGCTCGCGCAGGAGGAGAAGCAGGAGTCCGCGCGCCAGCGCGCGTTGAAGCAGGAGCTCGAGTGGGTGCGGTCGAGCCCGAAGGCCCGCCACGCGAAGTCGAAGGCGCGGCTCGGGGCGTACGAGCGGCTCCTCGCGCAGGAGCGCGACGTGCGGCTCGACCGCGTCGAGATCCACATCCCCGCCGGGCCGCGGCTCGGCGACGTCGTCGTCGACGCGGGCGGCGTGTCGAAGGGCTTCGGCGACCGCCTGCTCGTCGAGGACATGACCTTCTCGCTCCCGCCCGGCGGCATCGTCGGCGTCGTCGGGCCGAACGGCGCCGGGAAGACGACGCTCTTCCGGATGATCGCGGGGCAGGAGGAGCCGGACGCGGGAACCCTGAGAGTCGGCGACACCGTGTCGCTCGCCTACGTCGACCAGCTGCGCTCCGACCTCGAGCCGGCACGGACGGTGTGGCAGGAGATCTCCGGCGGCGCGGACACGATCGAGCTCGGGCCGCGCGAGGTGAACTCGCGCCAGTACGTCTCGTGGTTCAACTTCAGGGGCTCCGACCAGCAGAAGCGGGTCGGCGACCTCTCCGGCGGCGAGCGAAACCGCGTCCACCTGGCGAAGCTCCTCCGGAGCGGCGGCAACCTCCTGCTCCTCGACGAGCCGACGAACGACCTCGACGTGGACACGCTGCGCGCGCTCGAGGACGCCCTCCTCGACTTCGCAGGCTGTGCCGTCGTCATCACCCACGACCGCTGGTTCCTCGACCGCGTCGCGACGCACATCCTCGCGTTCGAGGGCGACTCGCAGACGACGTGGTTCGAGGGCTCGTGGCAGGAGTACGCCGATTGGGTGCGCGAGACAAGGGGCGCCGAGGCGCTCGAGCCGCACCGGATCAAGTACAAGGCGCTCGTCCGCCCGTCGTGACGGATCTCGCGGCGCGGCTCGCGGCGGACGGCCCCCTCGCGCCGGACGACTACGTCGACGTCCTCGCGCAGACCGGGATGGGGATGGTGTGCGTTCTCGGCGTCGACGGGAGGATCGTGCAGTTCGACGAGGCGTGCGAGCGCGCGACGGGCTTCTCGGCGGTCGAGGTCGTCGGTCGCGACGCGCGCGAGACGGTCATCCCGCCCGACGAGGCCGACGCGTTCGGCGAGCTGATCGCGCGAATGTCGGAGTCGGCGTCGCCCAGCCCGCAGGTCGGGCACTGGATGACGACGGCCGGTGACCGGCGGCTCATCGCGTGGTCGAACAGGGCGCTGCTCGGCGACGACGGCGAGCTGACCGGCCTGCTGACCGTCGGGCTAGACCTGACTGAGCGCGAGCGGGCCGCGGCCGAGCTCCGCGCTCTCCACGCGGAGCTGCGCCGGCGCTACGACGAGCAGACGGCGCTCCGGCGCGTCGCGACGCTGGTCGCGGCGGAGGTCGACCCGGAGTACGTGTTCGGCTTCGTCGCGGCAGAGGCGGCGGCGGTCACGCATGCCGACGCGTCAGCCGTCGTGCGCTACGACGGTGCGGGCGGCGCGGTCGTCGTCGCGCGGTTCGGCGGCGATCCCGCCGCGTTCCCCGTCGGCTGGACGATCCCGCTCGAGCCGGGCACGGCGATCAGCCAGGTTCTCGCCACGGGCGCGGCGGCGCGATCCGACCCGGCGAAGACGGGCGACGGAACCGTCGCGCGCCGCATGCTCGCCGGGGGCTACACCGGCGCAGAGGCCGCTCCGATCGCGGTCTCCGGTCGGCCCTGGGGGGCGGTCGTGGTCGTCGGCCGCGACGCCGCTGCGCTCCCGGAGGAGCCGGCACGGGCGCTCGCGCCGTTCGCGGACCTGCTCTCGCTCGCGGTCGCCGGCGCGGACGCGCGCGAGCAGCTTCTCGAGTCGCGCGCGCGGCTCGTGAAGGCGGCGGACGAGGAGCGGCGGCGACTCGAGCGCGACCTGCACGACGGCGCGCAGCAGCGGCTCGTCACACTCGCGGTCATGCTCTCGCTCGCGCGCCGGGAGCTCCCGGAAGGCGCCGCGCGATCAGCCGAGCTGATCGACTCGGCGGAGCGGGAGGCGCGCGAGGCGCTCGCGGAGCTGCGCGACCTCGCGCGGGGCCTGCACCCGCCCGTCCTGACCGAGCGCGGGCTCGGGCCGGCGCTCGAGGCGCTCGCGAGGCGGGCGCCGCTGCCGGTGACGGTGCAGGCGGCGCCGCAGGAGCGATTCGCGATGACGCTGGAGGTCGCTGCGTACTACGTCGTCGCCGAATCGCTGACGAACGTCGCGAAGCACGCGGACGCCTCGCGCGCCGCCGTCGCACTTCGGGTCGAGGGCGGGAGGCTCGTCGTGACGGTCGCCGACGACGGGCGCGGCGGTGCGAATCCCCGTGGCGGGACGGGCCTCCGCGGCCTGACGGACCGGGTGGAGGCGCTGCGCGGCACGCTTGATATCACGAGCGCCGCGGCGTCCGGAACGGTCGTGCGGGCCGAGCTTCCGCTCTCTTGACAAAGGTAGAGGTTCGACTACTCTGCGGCGTCTGCTCGTTCGCGTTCTCACAAGCACTGGGGGTCATGCATGCGCCGGAGGGTCATAAGGGCCGCGATTATCGTGGTCGCGCTCTCGACCATTGCGTCGGTGGCTGCGATCGCGGCCGACGGGCCGGGGCTCGCGCGGAGCGTCGGCGACGCGCCCGGACTCGACGTCAAGCCGGAAGCGAAGGCGAAGGTCAAGCCGGCCGAGTTCAACGGCGACCTGCGCCAGATCCCGAAGGGGAAGCCTGCGAAGGGCGAGAACCGCCCCGAGCCGAAGGTGCCGAACGAGTCGCCCGGCGCGGCCCAGGGCGACACTGCGCTCCAGACCTCCGCCGCGGCCGCCGCGGCGCCTGCCCCGTCGACGACCTTCGAGGGGCTCAACTACGTGTCGAACGGCGCGGGCTTCCCGCCCGACACGAACGGCGATGTCGGCCCGAACCACTACGTCGAGACCGTCAACACGTCGATCGGCATCTACTCGAAGACGGGGGCGCAGCTGTACGCCAACACCTTCGACGCGCTGTTCTCCGCCGCGGGGACCGGCACGCCGTGCGACAACGCGAACCAGGGCGACCCCGTCGTGCTCTACGACCCGATCGGCGACCGCTGGATCATCAGCGACTTCGCGTGGGCCGACGCGAACTTCTCGACCGGCCCGTTCTACCAGTGCTTCGCCGTGTCGAAGACGGGCGACCCCATCGCCGGCGGATGGAACTTCTACGCGTTCCAGCTCCAGGCGGGCGCGGTCCTTCCCGACTATCCGAAGCTCGGGGTGTGGCCCGACGGGATCTACATGTCGACGAACAACTTCGCCACGTCTGGGTCGCAGTCGTTCCAGAACGTGCAGGTGTGGGCGTTCGACCGGGTCGCGATGGAGGCCGGGCAGCCGGCCGGCGCCGTGACCGTCAATCTCCCCCGCACCATCGGCGGCGTGAGCGTCTTCTCGCTGCTTCCGAGCAACACTCGGTCGGTGACCGGCCTTCCGCCGGCCGGCGCACCGAACTACTTCGCGTCGGTCTGGGGCGCGTACGCGATTCGCGTCTGGAAGTTCCACGTCGACTGGACGAACCCGTCGAACTCGACATTCACCGGCCCGACGAACGCGAGCACCGCCACGTTCAACGTCGGGCCCTCGACCGTGCCCGAGAAGAGCGGCAACCCGCTCGACACCCTCAGCTACCGCCTGATGATGCAGAACCAGTACACGAACCAGAACGGCCGCGAGTCGCTCTGGCTCACCCACACGGTCGGCAACGGCGGGTCGCCGAACGTCGCGCAGGTGCGCTGGTACGAGCTCCCCGTCACCGGCGGCAACGTCTCGACCTCGCCGCGGCAGCAGGCGACCTGGGGGCCCGACTCGAAGAACCGCTTCATGCCGAGCCTCGCGGTCGACAAGGCGGGTAACACGGCCGTCGGCTACAGCGTCTCCGACTCGTCGACCTCGCCCGCGATCCGCTACGCCGGCCGGCTCGCGACCGATCCGCTGAGCACGTTCGGCCAGAGCGAGCAGACCCTCGTCCAGGGAACCGGCTGGCAGTGCTGCTCGTTCTCCGACGGCACGCTCAACACGCGCTGGGGCGACTACAGCGCGATGACGATCGATCCCGACGGCTGCACCTTCTGGTACGTGGGCGAGTACACGAACGCGACGCCGACGACGCTGAAGGGCGCGACGGGGAACAACTGGCAGACGCGCATCGGCTCCTTCGAGCTTCCGGGCTGCAGCGGGACGCCCCCGCCGCCGTCGGGGCCGACGATCTCGTCGTTCTCGCCGACGAGCGGGACGGCGGGGACCTCCGTCACGATCACGGGGACAGGCTTCACAGGCGCGTCGGCCGTGCGGTTCAACGGGACGTCGGCGACGTTCACGGTCACGTCGGACTCGTCGATCACGACGACGGTTCCGAGCGGCGCGTCCAGCGGCCCGGTCTCGGTGACGACGACGAACGGCACTGCGACGAGCTCGACGAGCTTCACCGTCACGACGTCGACGGCGGCGCCGACGGTGACGAGCTTCACGCCGACCTCGGGTCGCGTGAACACGACCGTCACGATCAGGGGCACGAGCCTGAGCGGAACGACACGCGTGACGTTCAACGGGAAGTCCGCGAGCTTCGCGGTCGACTCCGACACGCAGGTTCGCGCGAGCGTCCCGGGCGGTGCGAGGACCGGCCCGATCGCAGTGACGACGCCGAGAGGCACCGCGACGAGCTCGACGTCGTTCACGATCACGAAGTAGCCGAACGGTCGACGCGGGGCGCCCTGCGGGGCGCCCCGCGCCGGTCCCCTGGCACCGCATCGCCCGATTTGCATACAGTGGCGCGGCTTGCAGCGCCTGCCTCTTCCCCTCGCGCTCGTGATCGCGCTCGTCGCGCTCACCGGCTGCGGATCCGACTCGTCGACCGAGGCTGCGGGCACGACCGCGACGACCGCGACGACCGCGACGACGACCACCGGCACGACGTCGGGTGCGACCACGGGGGCCGCGGAGGACGGCGAGAGCGCGAAGGAGGCGCGGCACGCCTATCGGACGCGGCCCGACCTGCATCCGCCGATCTTCAAGGTCACGAAGCTGCTTCAGGGCACCGCGCCGGGGTTCGTCTTCATCGCCGCGAAGGACCAGACGCGGCCGGGTGGGCCGATGATCCTCGACGACAACGGCGAGGTCGAGTGGTTCCGCGACGTCTCGCCGCTCCAGGCCACCGACTTCCGGGCCCAGACCTACCAGGGGAAGCCGGTGGTGACGTGGTGGCAGGGCGCGTTCAACAAGGCGGGCATCGGCCGCGGCAAGTACGAGATCTACGACGACACCTACCATCGCGTCGCCGAGCTCGACACGGGGAACGGCGTCCACGGCGACCTGCACGAGTTCGTCATCACGCCGCGCGACACCGCGCTCCTCGTCGCCTACGACGTGGTGCCGCGCGACCTCACCTCGGTCGGCGGAGTGAAGAACGGGTGGGTGTACGACAGCGTCGTGCAGGAGGTCGACATCGCGACCGGGCGCGTCCTCTTCGACTGGCGCAGCCTCGGGCACGTCCCCCTCGTCGAGTCGATGCTGCGGAAGCCGGTGGAGGCGGCGGCGAAGAGGAAGGGCGCTTTCGACTACTTCCACATCAACTCGGTCGAGATCGACAAGGACGGCGACTTCATCATCTCCGGCCGCAACACGCACGCGGTCTACAAGATCAGCCGCGCCGACGGCCACGTGATCTGGCGGCTCGGCGGCCGCAAGAGCGACTTCGCGATGGGCCCGGGCACAACGTTCGGCTACCAGCACGACGCGCGCAGGCAGGACGACGGGACGCTGACGATCTTCGACAACAGCTCCACGCCGCCGATCGCGAAGTACTCGCGCGCGCTCGTCCTGCGGCTCGACGAGAAGGCGATGACGGCCACCCTCGTCCACGCGTACATCCACCCGGACAAGATCCTCTCGCCGCACCAGGGCAACGAACAGCGCCTTCCGGACGGGCACGTGGTCGTCGGGTGGGGCGGCGAGCACTACGTCACCGAGTACACCGCCGACGGCCAGGCGCTGCTCGACGGCCACCTTCTCGTCGGCGACACGTATCGCGCGTTCCGCTTCCCGTGGGCCGGGCGCCCCACCGACCGACCGCGGGTCGTCGCCGACGGCGGCAATGTGTACGTGAGCTGGAACGGCGCGACCGACGTCGTCTCCTGGGACGTGCTCGCGGGCGACGATCAGTCGAGCCTCAAGAGCGTGAAGAAGGCCGACAGGACGGGATTCGAGACGAAGATCGCCGCCGACACCGACGCGAAGACGATCGTGGTGCGTGCGCTCGACGGAGCCGGGAGGCCGATCGCCGGCGGGACGTCGCAGCCGGTCGAGCGGTCGTAGCCTCTACCTCAGCGGAACCGAGCTGCTGCACCACGCCGACTCGATCGGCGCCGGCGTGACGTGGATGCCGCCGCCGTGGACGAGCGGGTCGGGCGGGATCAGGTCGAAGGTCGCGAGCGCGAGCGGGAGCCGCGTCGTCGACTGCATCTCGTACGAGTGCACCCAGTACCCCGCGAACGCCGTCACGGGCGCGAGCGGGTTCAGGCGCCGGAGCTCCTGGAACAGGCGTTGCGACTGGTTCTGCTGGTCGAGCACGATCCGGTCGGCGACGCTCCACCAGATCTGCAGCGGGACGCACGAGCGCGCGATTCGGGACGCGTAGGTGATCGGGCTGCGGCGGGCGAACGCGAAGGGCGCGGTCCGCGGCGAGCCGCCGATCTCCTCGCGCGCGAGGTGCTGGAGGCCGCGCCCGTACAGGCCCCTCCACGCCTTGCGGCAGCTCCCGCTGCAGCGCAGGCGCGGGAACGCGCGGTACTGGCGCGCGAAGTCGGCCACGGAGTCGAAGACCGCCGCGCCGGCGAGGAGCGTCGGATGCCGTGCGACGAGGAGCAGCGTCTCCTGGCCGCCCATGCTTCCGCCGAAGGCGTAGATCCGCGTACGGTCGATCTTCAGCCACGGAACAGCCGCCCGCACGATCCTGGGCATCCGCGCGAGGTCCTCGATCTGCCCCGCGTAGCCCCAGGAAAAGCGGTCGAGCCGTCGCCCGCGGCCGTCCGGGTTCACGACGACGAAGTTGCCGAGCGCCGGGAGCGAGCCCCACGCGGCGGCGTTGGCGCGCCCGGTGAGGCCGCGACCGTGCGGAGAGATGACGAGCGGCAGCTCCGCGGCGTTCCGCCGGTCGTAGGTCGCCGGGAGCAGCACGGTTGCCGCGCGGCGGAACCCGTCGTAGGAGCGGTAATGGATGCGGAGCGTCTTCACGCCGGGCGCGGCGGCCGGCACCGCGGCGGGTGCGGCGGCGAGCGCGGCCGCGACGGCCGCGACGAGCGCGATGGCCCTGCGTCTATCGATTTGCATGTGCGATGTCGAGCGTCAACGTGCCCCTCAGCCCGGAGAGGTCGACCGTTCCAGTCTGCGGATTGAAGCGTGAGAACGGGCGCCCGTCCAGCGCAACCGACCGGATCCGCGCGGCGCCGGGAAGCCGCAGCCGCAGCGCGGCCGTGCGCGGCGCCGCCCTCGACGGCACCTCGACCGTCGCGTGGACCGTTCCGGGACGCGACTCGAGCGCGAAGGAGACGGGGCCGAAGCTCGTCGGCACCGCGCTCGCCACGACGCGCCGCCCGGCGGCCAGCCATGCGCGCGGCGTCGCGAACGCGAGCCGCAGGCCGCGCGGCACGCCGGCCGCGTCGCGCGTCTCCTGCACGAGCGTCAGCCGCAGCGTCTCGAGAAAGGAGGCGTTGGCGGCCGAGTTGGGCGGCAGGTACGTCGAGCGGCGGACCGGCCCCGGGAGCGGCGCGACGGACGCGGCCTCGCCGGCGACGAACGTCCCCGGCGTCATCCCGTGCGCGAGCTGGCCGTAGAGGCTCAGGACGAGCTGGTCGGGCTCGTCGTTCTCGGCGAGGAAGCGGGAGACGTTGCGCCCGTAGACCTGGTCGGTGCCGGAGACGGGGAAGCGCGGCGTCTTGTAGAGCGCGAACGCCGACGCGCGCACCATCCCGAGCAGCCGCGACCCGTGCGTCTCCATGTACCGCCAGATCCCGCGCGCGTCGGCGCCGCCGGGCGGGAAGAGCCCGGAGGCGAGCGCGTACGGCATCACGAGGTTCCAGTAGCTCCCCGCCCGGGAGGCAGTCAGCGCCGCGAACGGCGGGCGGCCGTCGAGGAGGTCGACCGGGACGAACAGCGAGCCGTCGGCGAGCCGGCGCGCGGACGCTCGCACTGCCGCGCGAAGGGCCGCGCCGAGCCGCGTCGCGAGTGACCGGCAGCGCCTGGCGAGCTCGCGCTGGCCCGCGTGGTCCCACGCCGGCGCGATCTCGCGCAGCGCCTGCCAGACGACCGCTTGCGAGTGCAGGCCGTAGACCTGGTCCGGGATGTCGGACGAATAGCGCTCGCGCCCGAGGAGGCCGTTGCGGCTGCGGTCGATCTGCGCGCCGAGGCTCGCCACGTATCCACGCAGCGTCGGCGTGACTGAGAGCAGGAACGCGTCGTCGCGGAAGAGCCGCCAGTGGACCGCGAATCCGAGCAGCTTCTCGCCCATCTTCCAGTTCGGGTACGGCACGAGCGGCCGCGTCAGCGACGTCCGGAGGATCGCGCGCGCGACGGCGTCGTGGCCGTACTCCGCCGCGACCTGCGCGTCGTCGAGGCCCTCGGGGAACGAGAACTCCTCGTAGGCGTTGCCGGCGGAGTAGCGCCACGTCAGCGACAGGTTCTGGACGAGGAGTGCCCGCTGCGCGTCCATCACGGCGGCCTCGGGGACGTCGAGGACGGTCCCCTCGCGGAGGCGCGCCCGCCAGTACGCGTCGAGCGCCGCCCGCGCCTCGTCGTAGGCGGCCGCCGGGATCGCGCGCGGAACGCCGCCGCGCCACTCGAGCTCGTGGACGCCGGGCCCGAGCCGGACCGTCCGGCGGCCCGCGACGACCGCGGCAGGGCCGTCGAGCCGGACGAACGTCGTCGCCGTCGCGGCGCCGCCGATCCGCGACGAGAACGACTCCTGCTCGTACCTTCGTCCGGCCGCGTCGCGGTAGCCCGTCCGGAGGATCGGGAGCCATCCGTCCGCGAGCCGCGGCCCCGTGAGGCGCGCGAGGCAGGAGCCGTACCGCTCGCGCCCCGTCCAGACCTGGAGTCTCGGGCCGTCGGCGCGGCGCAGCCGGACCTCGCTCCCGTCGGCGACGTGCAGGACGGGCGCGACGATCCCGCGCGGCCCCGCCGGCAGCCCGAACTGGAGGTAGTGCGCTCCCGTCGCCGTCAGCGGGCCCTTCGCCTCGCGCGCGAGGAAGAGCGGGGCCAGGTACCGCCGCGCGGCGCCGAGCGTCGGCCCTCCGGGCGCGCGCACGAGCTGCTCCCCCCAGACGTCGTGCGCCGGCGCGAAGCGCTCGCAGGACGCGGGCCGAGTACCCGGCGCTCGCGGTCGGCGCGCACGAGGGCGCGGCGAGGGCGGCGTGCGGCGCGGTCGACGCAGCGGCCGGGACGGCGACGAGGACGGCAGCGACCGCCGACCGACCGAGGAGGGTCCGGAAGCGGGTGCCCAGGCCGCGCAGGATACGCGTTCGGTTCGAGACGTCGGCCGGGCTGTCCGCTACCGGCGAACGTCGGTGGGCGTCCCGATCACGATCCGCGGCCGCAGCTCCGGGCGGAGCCACCGCAGGACGCGCACGAGTGTCGCGCGCTCGAGGCTGACGCAGCCGTTCGTCGCCCGGCCGGTCTGCGCGTGGAGGAAGATCCCGGACCCGCGACCCGGGACGACGGGGTGCATGTTGTACTCGACCACGGCGAGGTGCGGATAGGCGCGCGGCTGCTGCCACATTCCCTCGCGGGCGCGACCGAACGGCGGCGGGCTCCCGCAGGGCACGTGCTGGAACGAGTTGTAGCGCGGGGAGGAGGGATCCTCGTTCCACCAGTCGCCGCAGCGAAGCCTGCGATAGCGGAAGTGGACGCCCGGGTTCGGCGAGTTGCCGTACATCACCGCGCCGATTCCGAAGGCGCCGGTCGGCGTCGTGCCGTCGCCCTCATGGCGGTCGGCGCTCAGGCCGTTCCAGCCGACACGAGCGCCCCACGGCCCGCCCGCGCGCGTCCAGCACGACCCGCCGCGGCGCCAGATCCGGAGGGCCGCGTGGGTCGTCCGGTAGGTCGGCGCCTCGACCGTCACGGCCTGCTGCGCGTCGCCGGGGACGGCGAGGCGCGTGCAGCCCGCGGTCCCCGACGGAGCGGCCGCGAGCGCGGCGGCGGCCGTGACGGCGGCGAGCGCGATCATGCGGCGCAGAGTACGCTGCGCCGCCCGTGACCCGCCTCCTCTCGACGGTCGCCGTCGGCGGCGCGCTCGCCCTCGGTGCCGGCGGTGCGGCCGGCGGATCGCCGTCGCCCGCGTTCAGCGCCTCCGTCGCTCGTGTCGCGGCCGGCGACCTCCGCTGGTCGTGGCGTCCGGGCTGCCCGGTTCCGCCGCGCGACCTGCGCCGCGTCACGCTCGCCTACCACGGGTTCGACGGACGGCGGCATCTCGGCGCGCTCGTCGTCCACCGCGACGCCGTGGCGCCGGTGGTGCGCGTCTTCCGCGGCCTCTATGCGGCGCGGTTCCCGATTCGCAGCGTGCGCCCCGTCGACGCCTACCGCGGCAGCGACGACGCGTCGATGGCCGCCGACAACACGTCCGCGTTCAACTGCCGCGCCGCCGTCGCCGCCGGACCGCGCAGGTGGTCCGAGCACGCCTACGGCCGCGCGGTCGACGTCAATCCGGTCGAGAATCCCTACCTGGAGGGCGCACGCGTGTTGCCGCCCGCCGGCCGCGCGTACGCCGACCGCGGCCGCGTCCGGCCGGGCATGGCGCTGGCGAGCGGGCCGCTCGTGCGCGCGTTCGACGACGTCGGTTGGTCGTGGGGCGGCCGGTGGAGCGGCTCGCGCGACTACCAGCACTTCTCGGCGACCGGCCGTTAGCGCCGTCGGCCCGCCGCCGGCGGTCACGAGCTCGCATTCCTCGCCGGACGCGGACGAGCAAGTCGCGACGTCGAGGTAAGGACGCGCGTCCGCGCGGCACCAACTGGATCCACCACCAGAAGACAAAGGAGGACCAGATGCCTCACCGGAGCGACGACTCCGGCACCTCGCCTCCGGCGGCCCGCGGGGTCGACGTGCCCGGGACGGTGACCGGCACGTGAGCTTCGCGGAGCTGCGAACGAGCATCGTCATTCTCGTCTGCGCGATCAGTGCCGGGATCCACGGTGCGCTCGCGCAGTACCACTTCGACGAGGGCAGGGGAGCCGGGCTCGGCTTCGTCGTCGCGACGGTCCTTCTGGTCGTCCTCGCCGTCCTGGGCACGCGGACACCCACGCAGGGTTGGCTCGCCGCGACGGGAGCCGTCTTCGCCGGCCTGCTCGGAAGCTACGCGCTCGTCGTCGCGACCGGAATGCCGGTCCTGCACCCCGAGACCGACGCCGTCGAGGCGCTCGCCCTCTTCACCAAGGCCGTCGAAGCGATCGGGCTCGTGTTCGTCATGAGCCTGCGCTCGTCGCCGTGATGAGCGCCCTCGGCGCGCTCGCCTTCTCGAACGGGATGGACATGGCCCAGGCTCATGGGAACCAGCCGCACGGCGCTCGGGCGCGATGGCGATGACCGTCCATGGGTCGCCGCCGCTCCCGGCGAAGGCCGTCGCGCTGGGGATGGAGATGCGCAAGCTCTGGGAGGACCACATCACGTGGACGCGGCTGGCGATCATCAGCCTGACGACCGACTCGCCCGACACGCAGGCGACTGTCCTACGTCGAGCTCGAGCTCGCCGGCAACGACGCCGACGCGTCCGTCCCCGACTTGCGTGCGCACCTCGCCGGCTGCCCCGCCTGCCGCGAGGACTACGAGAGCCTGCGTCGCTGCCCGCCGGCGCGCTGCGAGCCGATCCCGGCTACCAGGCGTTCACGCTGCTGCGGATCACGTTTACCGTCGCGCCGATCGCGTTCGGGCTGGACAAGTTCTTCAACGTCCTTCTGGACTGGGAGACGTACCTCGCTCCGTGGATCAACCGGCTGATGCCCGGAAGCCACGACATCGCGCTGCGCGACTTCGGACTGCTGCTGGCCGCCCTCACGCTTGGACGCCTGGCAATGCGATACGACCCCGCGCTGCGGGTGCGTCGCTAGCAGGAAGCGCGAGAGCGGGCGCTGCCGCGGCGTCTGCTCTCGCCGTACTTCCGACGCGATCTGCGGCCCGTCCTGGTCGGCCCAGTGACAACCCGCACCCCCGCGGCCGTTAGTCTGCCGCCGTGGCGACACACCAGCTGGCAGAGACGCCTTTCGACGCCGACGGCGAGGATCGTTCCGCGTACGACGCCGTTCTCCGCTTCTACCACCTGGCGAAGCGCGCGGAGTGGCAGATCCGCGACCTCCCCTGGAACGACGCGCCGCCGATCCCGGAGTACAGGGGGTCGCCGCAGAAGCTCGCCCGCCGCCGCGACCTCTGGCGCTCGGTCGTAACGCAGCAGCTCCAGGCCGATCAGATCGCCGTCGACATGGCGGCCCAGCTCTTCTCGATCGCGCCCGACCCGGAGGCGAAGCTCTACTACACGACGCTCGTCCAGGACGAGGCGCGGCACACCGAGGCGTGGCTGAAGCTCGTCGACGAGGCGGGCGGCATGGCCGAGCGCGACCCGTACCTCGACGATCTCGCGCACATGACCCTCGAGGCCGACACGCTCGAGGAGAAGGTGTTCCTGATGCAGGTCTTCTACGAGCGCCTGATCATCCCGCGCTTCCGCCTGATCGCGCGCTCGTCGCGCGGCACGGTGCTGGAGGACCTCTGCAACCGCCTCGCGATCGACGACGGGATCCACCACGGCGCCGGGATGGCGTACGAGCGCGTCCTGCTCGCGAACGCCGACCGGAGGACGAAGCAGCGGCTCGTCGACGCCGCGAACCGGATGCTGCCGCTCTTCGTGTCGCACTCGCTGTGGCGCCCGAAGGCGCGTGAGTTCGTCGGAAACCTGATGCGCGAGACCGACATTCGCCGCCTCCGTGAGGACGTCGAGAACGGCGTGCGCCTCGCCGCCTCGCTCGGAATCGACGTCGGCGAGATCGAGCTCCCGCTCTCGTAACCGCTACGCCGGGCGGCGGGGCTTGGCCCACGGCGGGCCGCGCCACCACCGGCGGTCGTCGCGCCGCCGCCCGCGCCGCGTCCGCCAGACGAGCTGCCGCTTCGAGACGCCCGCCTGGAGCATGAGGGCGCCCGCGAGCACTGTCGCGACGAGCGACGCGACCTGCGGATCGAGCGTCACGGCCGCAGCGTCCTCGGACGCGTCGACCGGCCGGCGTCGACCCGGACATTCACTGTCGCCACCTGCAATTTTCCTCCTCCGCGGTTGCCTGAACGATGATGGTGGCGGCGCGAGCGCACATCCGTGTCGGCGCTGACGAGGGGTCGGCCAACTACGGACGGACGCGCGGACGCCGTCGGAGCGCGTGGAGAGCGACGATCGGAGGACCGCAGATGCGCGAGGCCAACCCGCCCGAGCCGCCGACAGGGGACGCTCCCGCCGCGTCGGCGAGCGCCGGCGATTCTCGGGACGCGGCGCCGGGCGGACTGCTCGCCGAAGAGCGGCTGCCGCGGGTCGAGGCGCTCATCGGGCGGATCCGACCGCTCGTCCCGGACCCGGTCGAGGAGTGGCTCGATCGGGAGCGCGCCACCGGTGCGGCGCTCCTCGCCGGCGGGGTCGCCTACCGCCTGTTCTTCTGGCTCGTTCCGCTCGGGCTCGTGCTCGCCGGTCTCGCGTCGTTCGCGGCCCATGACAGCGGCCGGAAGGTCGAGGATGCGGCGAAGAGCTTCGGCCTCGGCGCGGTCGCGGCGCACTCGGCACGGGAGGCATTCGAGACCAGTTCGTACAGCCGCTGGTTCCTGCTCGTTTCGGGGCTCGTCCTCCTGCTGTGGTTCGGAACCTCGGCCGCCCGCGCGCTGCGCATCACGTGCGCCCTCGCGTGGCGCGAGCGCCCCGGTCCGATGCCCCGGCCGCTTGCGGCCACGCTCGCGTTCACGGGCGTCGCGCTCACCACGGCATCGCTCGGCGTGCTGTCGGCGTGGCTGCGGCACTACGCGCCGGCCGGCGGGCTTCTGGTGACGATCGCGACCGTCGCGGGCGCCGCGGCGATCGCCGTGGTCGCGCTCCGGCTGCTCCCGCACGGGGACGCCGACTGGAGAGGCCTGGTGCCGGGGGCCTTGCTGATCGCCGTCGGGATGCAGGCGATGCACCTGTTCGTCGTGTACTACCTCTCCGCGAAGCTCGAGCGGGCGTCGGAGCTGTACGGCGCCCTCGGCGCCTCGACGGTCGTCCTGCTGTGGCTCTACCTCACGGCGCGGCTCGTCGTGTCGGCAGCGTTCCTCAACGCGACCCTGTGGGAGCGAGGGACGCGGCTCCCGCACGCAGAACTTCCGCGACCTCGCGCGCCGAGGGGCCGAGCTCGGCGGTGACGACGTCGGCCGCGAGCTCGAGGTCGCGTCGGAGGCGCTCGACCGGGTAGTCGCGAGCGGCGAGCACGCGCGCGAGCCAAGCGACCTGGCGCTCGAGCGTTGTCCCGCCCGTGCCGGCATCGAGCGCGGCCCAGCCGAGAATCCACTGGTTGTCGTGGGCGCACCACTCGACCCCGGCGTCGCCGTAGCGCTCCGCCTCGTCGGGGAACTCCGCCCGGTGCAACTCGGCGATCGTCCACGCGAGCGGGCGGAGGAAGACGCGCCTGCCGCCGACGAACGCGTCCTCCGGAGGCGGTGTCCCGCCGTCCGGCGGCTGCAGGCGGCGCGTCGTCTCCGGCATCCTGCCGGGATCCTTCCACGGCCGCGGAGGCAGGCGCGTCCGTCAGCGGGCGGCCGGCGGCGTTCGCGCGCCCGCGGCGGTGGCCTCGCCGTTCGACCCGACGCTCACGTCCTGCCACCGAGGAGCGCGCGGCCGACGACGACGGCCTCGGCGCCCGCCGCCGCGAGCGCTGCGACGTCGGCCGGCGTCCGGACGCCGCCTGCCGCAGTGACCCGGAGGCCGGAGCCCGCGACGCGCGCGACGAGCGCCAGATCCGGGCCTCCCATCGTCCCGTCGCGGTCGATCGCCGTGCAGTGCACCCGCAGCGCGCCGGCGGCTTTGAACCTCGCGACGGCGTCGTCGACCTCGACTCCCTCGTCTGCGGTCCAGCCGGCCGTCCGCACGCGCCCGTCGCGCACGTCGAGGGCGAGGATGACGCGGTCACCGAGCGCCTGCACCCACCGCGCCGGGTCGTGCAGCGCTGCAGTCCCGACGACGACTGCGACGGCCCCCGCGTCGAGGAGCGCCCACGCATCGTCGATCGAGCGGATGCCCCCGGACGCCTGCACCGCCGCCGGCGAGGCGGCCTCGACCACGCGCCGGACGAGTCCTGGGCGGACGCGTCCCGAGCGGGCGCCGTCGAGGTCGACGAGGTGGACCCGGCGGGCGCCGTCCGGTCGCGAACGACCGGGCGAGAGCGACCGGATCGTCGGCGCGCACGACGACGTCGTCGTACCGGCCCTGCCGGAGCCTCACGGCGTCGTCGCCGAGGACGTCGACCGCCGGCACGACCTCGATCGGCGTCTGGAGCCATTCCTGAGACAGCACGCCACCATGTTAACGTGCTAACATGAGCTGCGATGGCGACACGCGAGCAGCGGGCGGGCGGGCGACATCCGTGGCGCACGAAGCAGATGGAGGAGCTCTTCGAAGCGATCTCGACGCTGGGGACGGCGGCGGAGCTGGAGCGGTTCCTGCGGGACCTCTGCACGATGTCGGAGCTCGAGGCGATGGCGCACCGGTGGGAGGTGGCGCGGCTCGTCGACCTCGGCCTGCCGTACGTGGAGATCGCCGCGAGGACGCACGCGTCGACGACGACCGTGACGCGGGTCGCTCACTGGCTGCGATACGGGGAGGGCGGCTACCGGTTGGCGCTCGACCGCGTGCCGAGCGCGACCCCGACCGCCTGACGATCGCGGTTCCCGCCAAGGGCCGCCTCCGCGAGCCGGCGGTGTCGCTGCTCGAGGACGCGGGTCTCGCGCCCGAGCAGCCGAGCGAGCGAGCGCTCGCATTCCCGTGCCGGAACGCGCCCGTCGACGTCCTCCTCGTCCGCGCCGCCGACGTGCCGGAGTACGTCCAGGACGGCGTCGTCGACTGCGGGATCACCGGCATCGACCTCGTGCGCGAGCGCGGCGCACGCGTCTCCGAGCTGCTGCGACTCGGCTTCGGCGCGTGCCGCCTCGACGCGGCGGTGCCGGAGGAGTCGCCCGTCGAGACGCTCGAGGAGCTGGCCGGTGCGAGCGTCGCCACCGTTTACCCGCGGCTGACGCGCGAGCTTCTTCCGGTGCAGGTGGAGGTCGTCGACGTCACCGGCTCAGTCGAGATCGCGCCGCGGCTCGGGCTCGCGGACGCGATCGTGGATCTCGTTTCCTCCGGGAACACGCTGCGGACGAACGGGCTGCGGTCGCTCGGCACGCTGCTGGCGTCCGAGGCCGTGCTGATCGGCCGCGAGGGGTCCGCCGGGCCGCTCGTCTCGATGCTGCGCGCGGTCGTCGAGGCGCGCGCGCACCGGTACCTGATGCTGAACGCGCCGGAGGCGCGGCTGGAGGAGGTCTGCGCGATCGTCGGCGGCGCCCGCGCGCCGAGCATCCTCCCGCTCAACGAGCCCGGAATGGTCGCCGTCCATGCGCTCGTTCCCGTGTCCGACGTGTGGAGCCTGCTCCCGCGGCTCGAGGCTGTCGGCGGCTCGTCGATGCTGGTCGTCCCCGTCGAGCGAATGGTGTCGTGACGATCGTCGCGGACGTTCGCGAGCGGGGCGAGGAGGCCGTCCGCGAATGGGCTCTCCGGCTCGACGGCGCCGAGCCTGCGCGCGCGGTGGCCGACTCGGGCCTGCTCCCGCGCGAAGCGCTGCTCGCGCTCGCGGATCGCGTGCGCCGCTGGCACGAGGCGCAGCGGCCGCGCGACGTCGAGCTCGAGGTGGAGCCGGGCGTCCTCCTGCAACGGCGCTGGGTCCCGCTTCGCACGGTCGGCATCTACGTGCCGCGGAACCTCGTCTCGACGCTCGTGATGTGCGCCGTCCCGGCGCAGGCGGCGGGCGTCGAGCGGATCGTCGTCTGCACGCCGCCCCAGGGCGCGGGTCTCGTCGCAGCGGCCGCCGAGGCACTGGGGCTCGACGACGTCTGGGCGATCGGCGGCCCGCAGGCGATCGGGTGGCTGGCGTACGTGCGGCGGGTCGACAAGATCGTCGGTCCGGGGAATGCGTACGTCAACGAGGCGAAGCTCGCCGTCGCGGCCGACGTGGCGATCGATCTGCCGGGCGGGCCTTCCGAGGTCGTCGTCGTGCGCGGCGGATCGAGTGACCGACGCATCATCGAGCTCGAGCTCGCCGCGCAGGCGGAGCATGGCCCCGGCACGGTCTGTCGGGTCGTCGAGACGATCGAGGAGGCGGAGGAGCTCGCGCCGGAGCACCTCGTCCTCCTCGGTGCCGCCGAGGCCTACGCCGATCAGATTCGGAACGCAGGCGCGGTGTTCGTCGGCGCATCCTCGCCTGTCGCCGCCGGCGACTACGCAACGGGCGGCAACCACGTCCTGCCCACAGGCGGGTGGGCGCGCTCGGTGGGCGGCCTCGGGCTCGAGATGTTCCTGCGGCCGGTCACCGTGCAGCGGCTGACGCCCGAGGGGCTCGCGCGCGTCCGGCCGACGGTCGAGGCGCTCGCGGCGGTCGAGGGGATGCCGGCGCATGCGGAGGCGGTGCGGCGGTGAGGGCGCTCGCGCCGGAGTTCACGCCGTACCGGTGGGCGGCGACCAGCGACGAGGTCGCGGCGCTGGCCGGCATCGACGCGTCACAGGTGCTCCGGTTCGACCAGAACACGCCGCCGCTGCCGCTGCCGTCGACGCGGCCAGGAACCGTCGCCGGCGCGCTCGCGCGCACGAACCACTATCCCGGCGCGCGGTACGTCGCGCTGCGGCAGAAGATCGCCGACTACGCGGGCGTCGGCCCCGAGAACGTCGTCCTCGGCGCCGGCGCCGACGACCTGATCCTCCTCTGTGCACGCTCGTTCGCGGGGCCCGGCGACACGATCGCAGTCCCGCCCGCGCCGACCTACCCGCTGTTCCGGATCGCGGCCCAGCTCGCGGGCGCCGACGTCGTCGAGGACGCCGGCGGCGGTGGCGCCCTGACCTTCGCGTGCCGGCCGAACAACCCCACGGGCGCCCTCGATCCGCTGCCGGCGGCGCGGCCGCTCGTCGTCGACGAGGCGTACTTCGAGTACGCGGGCGAGACGGCGGTGCCCCTCCTCGACGACGGCGTCGTCGTCCTGCGTACGTTCTCGAAGGTCTTCGGCCTCGCCGGCGCGCGCATCGGCTATGCGCTCGCCCCACGCGAGGTGGCGGAGGAGCTGAGCGCGCGGCAGGCGCCGGCGCCGGTCGCCGGCGTCGCCGTCGAGCTCGCACTCGCGGCGCTCGCCTCGCGGCCCGACGTCGCTCCGGTGCTCGCCGAGCGCGAGCGCATGGCCTCGGCACTGCGCGCGCTCGGCCTCGCGCCGCTCGAGTCGCACGCGAACTTCCTTTACGTGCCGGTCGACGACGGGCACCGGCTGGGAGAAGCCCTCCTCCGGCAGGGGCTCGTCGTCCGCGCTTACCCGACGGCGATCCGCGTGTCGGTTCTCGACCGCGAGGACGACGACCTCCTGCTGGAAGCTCTCGCGCGAGTCCTCGACCGGCCGGCGCCGGTCGCCGCCGCAGGGTCGCGGCGGGCGCGGCGGCTGCGCGCGACGGCCGAGACGCGCATCGCCGTTCGGCTCGCGCTCGACGGTGCGAGCCGCGTGCGCGTCTCGACCGGCGGCGGGATCTACGACCACTTCCTCGAGCAGTTGCTCTTCCACGCAGGCGTCGACGCAGTAGTCGAGGGCGCGGGCGACCTCGAGACGGGCGAGCACCACACCGTCGAGGACACAGCGCTTGCGCTCGGCGAGGCGCTCGACGAGGCGCTCGGCGACCGCCGCGGCATTGCTCGCTACGGCGACGCGGTGGTGCCGATGGACGACGCGCTCGCGCGCGCCGCCGTCGACCTCGGCGGCAGGCCTTTCGCGGAGCTCGCGATCGAGCCGGAGCACGGGCTCGGAGCCCACGCGCTCGCGAGCCTGGCCCAGGCCGGGCGGCTCGCGATCCACGTCGAGGCGCGCGGTCGGGACTCGCACCACGTGACGGAGGCTGCGTACAAGGCGGTAGGCCGCGCGCTGCGAACGGCGCTGCGCGGTCGAGTCGGACGGGATTCCGTCGACGAAGGGCGTCGTGTGAAGGTCGCCGTCTGCGACTACGGCGCCGGGAACGTCCGCTCGGTCGCCCTCGCCTTCGCGCGACTCGGCGCCGAGCTCGTGGACGACGCAGAAGGCGCGGACGTCGCGGTGCTCCCGGGCGTCGGATCCGCGGCGACCGCCATGGGGGTCGTTCGCGCCCGCGGACTCGATCGGATCCTTCGTCGGCGCGTCGCCGAAGGCCGCCCGGTGCTCGGGATCTGCCTCGGCCTCCAGCTCGCGCTCGAGGCCACCGACGAGGACGGCGGCGTCGCCGGGCTCGCCATCCTTCCGGGCCGCGCCGTCCGGCTCGAGAGCGCGCGCGTCCCGAGGATCGGGTGGGCGGACGTCGACGGGGCCGCCTACTACTTCGCGCACTCCTACGCCGCCGAGACGCCGGCCGCGACCGCCTGGTCGGAGGGCATCGTCGCCGAGGCGCGGCTGGGATCGTTCGTCGGCGTCCAGTTCCACCCCGAGAAGAGCGGCCGCGCCGGCGCCCGCTACCTCGCGCAACTGCTTGTCGAGTGGCAACAGTTATCAGGCGATAACAGTTTCCAAGTCGCCTACGACCGAAGGGACAGGGCCGAGCGATCCCCCTCCCGCGCCTGATTCCGTGCCTCGACGTTGCGGGCGGACGCGTCGTGAAGGGCATCCGCTTCCAGGGGCTCCGCGATGTCGGCGACCCCGTCGAGCTCGGCGCCGCCTACTCGGACCGGGGCGCCGACGAGCTCGTCTTCCTCGACGTGAAGGCGACGCTCGACGGCCGCCGCACGCTCGTCGACCTCGTGCGCAGGATCGCGGAGCGGCTCGCGATCCCGTTCACCGTGGGGGGCGGCGTGCGTTCCGTCGCGGACGCGGAGGAGCTGCTCCGCTCGGGCGCCGACAAGGTCGCGGTGAACTCGGCGGCGATCGACCGGCCGGCGCTCGTGACGGAGCTCGCCGCACGGCTCGGCTCGCAGGCCGTCGTCGTCGCGATCGACGCCGAGGCCGGACGCGTCCGCTCGCGCGCGGGCACCACGGAGACGCCGCGTCGCGCGACGGAGTGGGCGCGCGAGGCGCAGGAGCTCGGTGCCGGGGAGATCCTGCTGACCTCGATCGACGCCGACGGAACCCGAGCCGGGTACGACCTCGACCTCACGTCCGCGGTCGCGAACGCGGTCACGGTCCCCGTCATCGCCTCGGGCGGCGCAGGCGACGCGTCACACGTCGCGGCGGCGCTCGGCGTCGCGCAGGCCGCCCTGCTCGCGTCGATCCTCCACGAGGACCCGGCGCGGCTCGAGTCGCTGCGAGCGGAGCTGCGTGACGTCGGCGTCCCGATCCGCGATGCCGCCTGAGCTGAAGCCCGCGATCGTCCAGGACGCCGACAGCGGCCGCGTCCTGATGCTTGCCTGGATGGACGGGGAGGCCGAGCGTCTGACGCGCGAGACGGGGGAGGCGTGGTTCTGGTCGCGCTCGCGACAGCGTTTGTGGCGGAAGGGCGAGACGTCGGGGAACACGCTCGCGGTCGTCGAGCTCCGCGACGACTGCGACGGCGACGCCACCCTCCTCCGCGTGCGCGCGGCGGGCCCCGCCTGTCACACAGGCTCGGAGTCGTGCTTCGCGCCGGCGCTCTGGCGGACGGTTTCGCAGCGCGCGCTCGAGCGGCCGGAAGGCTCGTACGTCGCGCGGCTCCTCGACGGCGGCGTCGCCCCCGTCGCGCGGAAGGTGGGGGAGGAGGCGGTGGAGACCGTGACGGCGGCGCTCGCAGAAAGCGACGAGCGGCTCGCCGAGGAGGCGGCCGACCTCGTGTTCCACCTCTACGTGCTGCTCGCGGCCCGCGGCGTCGATCTGGCGCGCGTCGACGAGGTGCTGGCGCGCCGCGCCGCGTCCTGAGGTCGTCGAGCGACGGGGCTACTGCGGCGCGCGCCGGGCGATCTGCGCGTCGGACGGGCGCAGCATCGTGTAGACGAGCAGCCCGATGAACGGCACGATCAGCATGATGATCGCCCACCCGGACTTAGCGCCTTTCGAGAGGTCTCCGCGGCGGAAGACGTCGATGGTCGCGCGCACCCACAGCACGAGGAAGATCGCGACCACCACCACGATGAGGATCCGTCCGAACACGCTTCTGGACGGTACTCGCGCGGCCCTCGGCCGCTCTCATCCCGCCGGGATGAAGACGACTGCCGCCGGTGCGAGCCCGCTGACGCGCCGCCGCCGCCGCTAACCCCAGTAGTCGAAGGTCGAGGCGTAGCCGCAGACGCCGCGGTAGCCGAACGACAACAGGGCGTCATCCACGATCAGCTCGTCCGCGACGAGCTCTTCGCCCGAACGCTCGTGGCCGGGGATGACGCACGTGACGGCCTGGTCGGTCTGGTGCCGGTCGCGTATTCGGACGCTGACGAGGTCGCGGACTCGCAGCCACTGCCGGCGGCGCGTGTGGTCGACGTCGATCTCGACCGCTCGGACTGCCAGGAGCTCGCTCGGCTTCCATGCCCACGGGAAATGCGTTGTCGCTTGCCCGCCGAGCTGCCCCGTGAAGATCCGCTCGAGCGCGCTTCGCTGCTCGTCGGACGCGCGCGCGTCGAGGTACAGGATCCAGCTCCATGGCGATCCCGGCTCGTCGTCGCTGTAGCGCTCAGCGATTGCGACCGGCAGCCGCGAGAGATCGGTGCCGCCGACGGCGCCTTCGTCGATCACCCACGACAGCACGCCCATGCAGACTCCGTGAGTCGAGCGGCCGCCCCGAGCGTCGTCGATGCGCCGGCAAGGGCAGATCGGGTCGCAGTTGCACGACTCGAAGTAGCTGCCGCGGATCCGCCAGCTCGTCGCCGCGTTCTCGGGAGCTGCGGCCATTGGCGCCATTATCGGTCGGTGGTGCGGGACGGCGCCGAACTATCTGGTATAACGATATATCGTGTTAGTCGACGTTGTTCCAGTGGCGTGGGCGTGACGGTCGCGGCGGCGGGCGCTGCATCGTCCGGCTCCAACTCGCAGCCGCGCGCGCGGCGGCCGCTGAACGTTCGTGCGACGTTCGCTGCGATGGCGGCGGGCCGACGCGGCCGTCGCCGTCACGGCCCGCCGTTCGCGGGTGGACGGTTTCCGTTCGGCCCGTCCTTCTTCGGGGGCTCCGGCGGGTTCCCGCGGGGCCCGCGGGCGCGTCGAGGCGATGTTCGTGCCGCGGCCTTGCTGTTGTTGGCGGAGGAGGCGCGCAACGGCTACCAGCTCATGCAAGAGATCGCAGAGCGGTCGGGCGGTGTCTGGCGGCCGAGTCCCGGGTCGATCTATCCGGCGCTCGCGCAGCTCGAGGGGGAGGGGTTGGTGCGGGTCGAGGAGCGGGGGGGCCGTCGAACTTACGCTTTGACCGACGCCGGTCGCGCCTACGTCGACGAGCGCCGTGACGACCTGGTCGCGCCGTGGGAGGAGATGAGCGATTCGGTGGACGACGACGTCGCGTCGGTCTTCGCGGAGATTCGCCAGGTGGCCATGGCCGCGGCGCAAATCGCACACATGGGCACCGTTCACCAGGTGGTGGAGGCGCGCAAGGTGCTCGCGAATGCCCGCCGAGCGCTGTACAAGCTGCTCGCCGAGGACGCGCCGGATTCCTGAGCACCACCGACCGAGGAGAAAGGGCGGAAATGGCAAGAACGAACGACAACCGCTACGACCGGCGCAGCGGTCCGCGCGACCGCCGGCTGCGGGTCGGCGACAGCGAGCGCGACGCGGTCGTCGAGATCCTGCGTCAACGGCACGTGGAGGGGCGACTCGACACCGACGAGTTCCAGGAGCGCGTCGAACGCGGCCTCCGGGCGAAGACGTATGCCGAGCTCGACGAGCTGGTCGCCGACTTGCCCAGCGAGCGCGCGGAGCAAGGTCGAGCCCGGTCGGGATGGCGCCCGTGGCCCTTCGCCTTCGTGCCCCTCGTCGTGATCGGCGCGGTCGCGTTGAGCGGCGGCCACCTCCTCTGGCCCGTGCTCCCGTTGTTCTTGTTCTTCTTTGTCATGCGGCCACTGGCATGGCGCGCTCGGGGCGGCACCGACGATGGCCGCGGCTTCCGGACCTGCGGCCCGCGCTACACCGCGGCTCGAGGGCCCGACGGCGAGTTCTGACCTGCGCGACGCAAGCGAACTGGAACGATCCTTTGGTAGCGTCCGCGTGCCGGCTCGTCTCCGACCGAAAGGAGGGCCGATGACCGATCACTTCGAGACGCTCGCCCTCCGCTTCGGCCCGGCCGCCCGCTAGCGCGGGCCTCCATCACCCAGACGTCCTGCCGAACGCGGTGCGCGGGCGCAGCCCTGTCACAAGCGTGAAAGGACTTCAGTGAGGAGAGCCAAGCGGAAGACGACCGTGCCGCCGCGCCCCATGGTGACGGCACGTGCGAACGAACGGATCACGGCAGAACGCGTGCGCGTGGTCGACGAAGACGGAACGCAGGTCGGCGTGCTGCCGCTCGCCGAGGCGCTCGAGCACGCGGCGCACCGGTCGCTCGACCTGATCGAGGTCGCGGCCGAGGCGGATCCGCCCGTCTGCCGTGTCGGCGACTACGGCCGGTGGCGGTACGAGGAGGAGCGGCGCCTGCGCGCGGGTCGGAGACAGCAGGTGCACTCGGCGCCGAAGGAGGTGCGGCTGCGGCCGCGGATCGCAACGCACGACTACGTCTGGAAGCGCGATCAGGCGATCGGGTTCCTTCGCGCACGCTCGAAGGTCAAGCTCATCGTGATGTTCCGCGGCCGCGAACGCGAGCATCCGGAGCTCGGACGGCAACTGCTCGCACGCCTCGCGGCCGACGCGGCCGAGTTCGGCCACCTCGACGGGCGCGAGAGCTTCGAGGGACGGAGCATGACCGTCGTGTTGAGCCCGACCGGAGCGGCACGATGACCGCGCGGCGACACGTGAGCGCGATCGCAAAGCTCGTAGCGGAGCAGACAGACGGCGAGCCACGGCGGCTGGCGCGGCGGCTCGCGGATCCTGGGCTCGCCGTCGCCCTCGGCACGCGGGCTCTGATCGAGGACGCTCGGACACTGCACCTGGCGACCCTCGATGCGGACGCCGCGCTCGTCGTTCTCTGCATCTCGTGGGAAGAGATCCTCGCGGAGACCGCGGAGCTGCTCGACCGGCCGCAGGTTCGCTGCGCCCGTTGCGGCGCGCGGCTGCCGCGCCGCCGTCGCGTCTGCTCGCGCTGCCACCTGGCCGCACCGCCGTGACCCCTCGACCATCTCGCCGGCTCGGAGGCGCTGAGCCCTCAGCGCCTCCGATTCTGCGGCTGCAGCGCGACGGTCCGCGCGCAACGTCAGGCTCGGACGCGGCGGCTGAGCGCGGCCAGTTCGCGGTTGAACCGCTCGGGGTTCTCGATGTGCGGTAGGTGTGCGAGGCCGTCGTACCAGGACGCCTCCGCCGTCGGGCACGCGGCGAGGACGTGTTCCGCCATCGCGGGCAGCACGACCGTGTCGTCCCGCCCTTGCGTGACCAGCAGTGGCGCCTCGAGCGTGCGCAGCACGTCGTCGCAGTCGATCTCGCGCAGTCCGAGGTGGGAGCGAATTCGGGCCGGAACGACGATGTTCCAACACAGCGCGGTTTCGAATTCCTCGGCCGGGAGTGGCTTGGACGCGCAGACCTTCACGAAGCTGCGGATGGCGGCGATGTTGGTCGGCAGGTCGTCCGCCGTGGCACCGCTGAAGTGGTCGAGGAAGCCGCTGCCGATCAACGTTCCGAAGGCCGCCTCACCGAGCTTGACGGCACCTTCGACGAAGTTGATCGCCGCGACCAGTTCCTGGCCGTGCGCGCGGATGTAGTCGCAGATGACGAAGGCGCCGTACGACCAGCCGACGAGGACGGTCCGGCCGAGGCGCAGCTCGTCGGTGATCGCGGCGACGTCGTCGGCCCACAGCCGGCTGTCGGTGTAGTGGTCGGAGTCGAGTGGCGCTTCGGACATGCCGTGTCCGCGGAGGTCGTACGCCACGAGCCGGAACTCGTCGGCGAGGGCGCTCTCGTACTGCCTGGCCCAGCAGAGGTGGTTCTGCGACCAGCCGTGGATGAACAGGATCGGCGTCCCGTCCGGATTCCCCCATTCGCGGACGTGCAGCCGCAGCCCGCCGCCGCCCCGCACGGTGTGAACCTGCATCCGCCTGCTCTGTGTGTGGTCGGGCTGTGCCACCGCCTGCATCGTTCGCCTCCTCCGTCGTTGATCGAGCAGATCGTGGCGGTGGAGGCGTCGTGGCACATCGGGCGAACCGCCTTATCCTTTGCGCTCGGCCTGCGTATCTTCGGGCGCGCGACTGCTTACGAGCGGCACGCGTGATACTGGAAACGGCATGGACGCTCGCGCGAGCGACGTATTCGTGGGACGCGCACACGAGCTCGGGCAGCTCGAGCGGGCGCTCGCCGCGGCGCAGGCTGGAAGCGGTACGACCGTGCTCGTCGCGGGCGAGGCGGGCATCGGCAAGAGCCGACTCGCCTCCGAGCTCGCCGGGCGTGCTCGCAGCGCCGGCTTCGATGTCCTCCTCGGCCGCTCGATCGATCTCGTCGGCACCGAGTTGCCGTACCAGCCGTTCGTCGAGGCCCTGCGTCCGCTGGGAGGGCTCCGGCACGCCGGTGCACTGACCGCCGCCTCGCAGCTGCGCGTGTTCGAGCAGACGCTCGCGCTGCTGACCGACTGCGCCGCTGCGGCGCCGGTGCTGCTCGTGCTCGAGGATCTGCACTGGGCGGATACCTCGACGCTCGACCTGATCGTCTTCCTCGCGCACAACCTCGACGGCCGCCGGGCTCTGCTGCTGGCGACCTACCGGGCCGACGAGCTCTCGTCGGGCGAGCGCGTCCGCCGGCTGGTCGACGGTGTCCGCCGCTCGGGATCTGCGATGGTGGTCGAGCTCGGCCCGCTCGGGCACGCCGAGCTGACGGCGCTGCTCGCGGCGCGCAGCGACGCGCAGATGCCGGCAACGCTGACGGACGCGATCGTCCGCCGCTCCGAGGGCAACCCTTTCTTCGCGGAGGAGCTGCTCGCCGCCGGCGAGGACGACCGCGAGCTGCCACGGGGGCTTCGCGACCTGCTGCTGCGGCGCGTCGCGCAGCTCGACAGTGCGACGCAGAGCCTGCTGCGGCTCGCCGCGGCGGCCGGACGCGACGTCAGCTACGGGCTGCTCCGGGCGCTCGCCGCCCGGCCGGAGGGAGACGTTCAGAGCTCACTGCGAGCGGCAGTCGAGCACGGCGTCCTCGTCGCCGACCAGGCAAGCGGCAGCTTCCGCTTCCGTCATGCCCTGCTGGCGGAGGCGATCTACAAGACGATCCTGCCCGGCGAGCGCGAGCAGCTGCACGCCCGGCTCGCCGACGAGCTCGCGCGCGATCGAGCCGCGTCACCCGCGGAGCTCGCCCCGCACTGGCAAGCCGCGGGTCGCACCGCGGAGGCGCTCGTCGCATCGATCGAGGCGGCGGGCCAGGCGCAAGCCGTCTTCGGCCTCGCCGAGGCTCACGCGCATCTCGAGCGCGCGCTGACGCTCTGGCACGCCGTACCGGATGCCGACGAGCGCGCCGGGCTCGACCTCGCCGAGCTGTGCGCCCGCGCGGCCAGACTCGCCAGCCAGGTCGGCGGCTCCGGACGCGCCGTCGAACTCACACGGCAGGCGATCGAGCTCCTCGGCGACAACGACCCACAACGCGCCGCACTCCTGCGCGTCGACCTCGCCGAATACCTGTACGAGACCGGCAGCAACGATGCCGCTTTCGCCGAGCTCGAGGGCGCGGCCGCGATCGCACGCGCGGAGCCACCGTCGCCCCAGCACGCCTACACGCTGGCCTCACTCGCCGGGGGATTGATGCTCGCCTGGCGCCACGAGGAGTCGCTGGCCGTCTCGGAGGAGGCGCTCGGATTGGCGCGCGCGGCCGGCGCAGGCGCGGCGGAGGTGCGAGCGCTGACCGTGCGCGGCGTCGACCTCGCCTACCTCGGCAGGGCCGAGGAGGGGCTGGCCGAGCTCCGCCAGGCCTTGCAGCGCGCCGAGGAGATCGGCGATCACTGGGGCCTCGACCGCGTGTACATCAATTCCACGGACACGCTGACGATGCTCGGGCGGCCGCGAGAGTCGGCGCGACTGGCGCAGGCGGGGCTGGATGCAATGCGCCGGTACGGGATCCACAGCCCCGTGATCATCTCGAACCGGATCGAGTCCCTGTTCGCGAGCGGCGACTGGGACGAGGCCGAACGTCTGAGCGCCGACGCGCTCCGAGCGGTCACGTCGAGCTTCCCCTATGCGCTCTTCATCGTCCGCGCCCTCGTCGAGACCGAACGCGGCGATTTCGACGCCGCGCACGCCCACTTCGAAGCCGCCGACGTCACGTTGCGCGAGGACCGCGGGCACGGTCTCTACGACGGCTGGCTCGCCGATCTCGCTCTCTGGCAACACCGCTGGACCGACGCGGACGCAGCCATCGAAAATGGTCTCGCCTACGCCGGCCAACGAGAAGCGGCGCAGATCCGCGTCCAGCTGTGCGCCAAGGGCCTGCGCGCACAGGCGGAGCTGACAGCGCTCGCACGCGCCCGTCGCGACCAGAACGCCCTCGGCGACCGCCTCGCACGCTCGCGCAAGCTGATCACGATCGCGCGGCGCGCCGCCGCCGAGGCGTCGGCGATCACACCCAACGCCAACGGCTGGCTCGCGCTCGCCGAGGCCGAGTACCTGCGTGCCCGCGGCGAGACCCGACCAGAGGCGTGGGCGAACGCGGCGACGACCTTCGAACAGCTCGAACGCACGCCCCTCACCGCCTACTGCCGCTGGCGCCAGGCAGAGGCGCTCGTCGCAGCGGGCGCGACGCGCGTCGAGGCGAGCGTGCCGCTGCGCGAGGCTCACGCCGTCGCCGCCCGACTAGCCGCCGAGCCGCTCCGCCGTGAGCTCGAACTTCTTGCCGAACGCGCACGACTCGACGTCGCGCCACCGCAGCCGCAGCCGCCCGACAGCGAGCAGAACCTCGAAGCGATCCTCGGCCTCACGCCACGCGAGGCAGAGGTTTTGACCCTGGTCGCCCGCGGCTACACCGACCGTCGAGATCGCGGCCGCGCTCGTGATCAGCATCAAGACCGCGAGCGTCCACGTCTCCCACATCCTCCGCAAGCTGGACGCGCGAAACCGGGTGGAGGCAGCAGCAATCGCCCACCACCTAGCTCCGCCCTAGGACCCGACCCTCGTTGCCGGCGCGGCAGTGCCCGAGGGCTGCCACACGAGGCGGGGATACCCATGTTTGCAGGGTAAACCGTGATGGGCCGGGTGAGGATCGAACTCGCCTGCTGAAATGGCTCAACGAAGCCGTTTCTGTGCTGGTGTCGCGGCTCCAGGTACGCACCTGGGTACGCATCCGGTGCGCACCGGCGGTCACGTTTTTCGAGCGTTTCCGGCGGTGTGGCCTTAGCTCACTCCTCGTCGATCTCGGCGTCGAAGTTGCCGAACCCCGGTGCGACGTCGCCGCTCTCGGTGAGGTGCATGACCGAGTGCCAGAGCACGATCCAGACGGTTGAGCCGTCGTCGCGCCTGATCGCGAACCCGCCGACGTAGCGCTCGACGGGGCCGTCCGGGAGCTCGAGCTCGCCAGTCATCGCCGGCCTGACCTCGTCGCGGCGGCGAACGGGGTTGAACCGGAACCCCTCGCCTTCGCCGGAGAAGATCCACCGGCCTTCGCCGTCCTCGTCGGCGTGGAAGCCGAGCGCGTCGACGTACGCCGTCCAGCCGCTGCGGTGCGATACGACGTTCCCGTCCTTGTCGCAGACGCGCTCGATCACGGGGCCGGTCGAGTGCTTGTGCAACGCCTTCTCCCTCGTGGTCATCCCGCGCGCGTACATCGAGATGATCTTCGTCGAAGCCCGCGAAGCGGCGCTGATGCTTGGGCACGATCTGCGGCTCGAACGACCCGTCCCGATCACGCGGCAGCTCAACCTCGACCGGCCCATCGTCAGTGATCAACGTCTTCGACGAGCAGCCGTTACGCCGGTTCGGCTGACCCTCGGGCGGCTCACCAGCGAGCTCGTAGCCGAGATGCCCAGTCAGCTCAGCCGACGCCGCACGCTCGACCACGCGCTTGGTCAACTGCTTCAACAACCCATCCGGGCCCGTGATCGCCTCCGGGCCCTCACGACCGGCGAGCAACTGATCGATCAGCTCGTCCGGAATCTCCTTCGGGGGCATGACCCTCCTTTACGGATCATGCATACACAGAATCCCGGACGCTCCCTTACGACGCGGTCGGCAGCGCCCCAGCGCGGCCGCCGCGGGCGTGGAAGGTCGAGTACGTTGGGTCTGGCACGTCATGGCGGGCGTGCCCTACCTGATCCGCCTCGCGGGCTACGGGATCCGCGCGCCGAAGAACCCCATACGGGATTCAGACGGCCCTGCTAATCGGCCTCTTTTTCTCGATGAGTGAGCACGGAGTGAGCACGACCTGGCGCGGGGATATCGGCATCGGGCGGGAGCGATCGGGGATTGACGTTTCAGGTCCGAACGACCGAAGCCGAACCGACCACGCTCTTACCACCCGCGGCGGAGTCGGCTCCCAAGCCATCAAGCGGGATTACCCACGCTCCTCTAGTGCGGGTCGTTCGGCTCGTCGGCCTCGAGCGGCTTGGCCGGCGAGCTCACTATCTACGCGCGCGCGAGCGCACGACGCGCGGAACAAACAAGCACAGTCGCGGGATAGATACGGGTGAGGCGCTACTCGTTCTCAGGCGCTGCGGTTTTGCGCCCGGACAACCCGAGTCCCAGAAAGACAGCCGCGAACACTAGGAAGACCACGCCGATGCCCGACGAGTCACGGGTGAAATCGACGATCGCGACGACGAGGAACACCACACCTGCGAGGGCGTTTCCCACTGCTTGTCTCGACACCTTGCGATCACTTTCACCGTGCATCGCTCACGACCTTTCAATGGTGGTGTTCATTGAGCGCGCGGGACGCCTGTTTGTGAGACGACGCTCGGGTTGAGTCTCGGCGGCTGGCTATACCTCGTCATGGATGACGCGCCAGGCTCCGATCACCGCGGGCAGGAGCACCCACAACGCCAGCGTGGTTCCGGCGCGGGCCCATTCGGTGCCGCTGAGGACGTGGTCGGCCATCGGGGTGAGCGTGTGTGCGTTGTCCAGCCAGCGCGCGGGGACCTCGAGGGCCGGGATCGTGCTGAGGAGCGCCCAGCCGCCCGGGAGCAGGGAGTAGAGGACGATCGCCGGCGCCGAGGCGAGGAACATGGCGCCGAAGGCGAGGCCCATGATGAACGAGGTCGTCATGTAGACCACGGCCTGGCCGAGCATCTCCGGCGGGAGCGACCAGGTTCCGTCCACGCTCGGCCCTGCGACGGCAGTACCGACCGCTGCAATCGCCAGAGCCGTCGCAAGCATGACGACGGAGAGGATCAACGCCGCGCCGAGCTTGGCGGCCAACACCCGCGTGCGGCGCGGCACGAGCGCGAACGTGATCAACGAGGTGCGCTGCGACCACTCCGAGCTGATCAGCAGAACTCCGACGACGGGGAGCAGCGAGCTGGCCGGCCACAACGCGATCCACATGAGGTCCTGGAACGTCCGGTCCTGGGCATCGGCCAGGATGAGCGCGACGACCACGAAGGCGATCATCAGCCCGAGGTTGAAAAGCTGGAGCCAGAAGCCCGCGCGGGTGTCGACCATCTTGCGCAGCTCGACGCCCGTGAGGCGCGCGAGCCCGGGACGCCTGTCGTGATCGAGACCGGCGACGGGCAATTCGAGGGTGGCAGCTGTAGCGCTCATGCGACCGCCTCCAGGGGGTTGGTGAGGTCGAAGAACAGTTGCTCGAGGCCCGAGCCGCCCGAGGGTCCGATCCGGCTGACGACGACGCCGCCGGCCAGGGCTGCGCGACCGACGTCCTCGGGCTCTGCGTCGACGATGAAGCCGCCGTCGCGGGCCGGTCGTGCGGGAAGGTTCGCGGCGTCGAGAGCCGCACGCAGCGCCGCCTCGTCGGGGGCGATCACGAGCGTCCCGGCTCCCGCAAGCAGCTCGGCGCGCGAGCCCTCGGCGACGATGCGGCCGACGTCGATGATCACGAGCCGGTCGGCGAGCGCCTCGACTTCGTGCAGGAGGTGAGAGGAGAGCAGCACCGTACCGCCGCGATCGGCGAAGTCGCGCAGGAGCTCTCGCATCCAGCGCATCCCCGGCGGGTCGAGCCCGTTCGCCGGCTCGTCGAGGATCAGGACCTGCGGGTCCCCGAGCAGCGCGTGCGCGAGGCCGAGGCGCTGACGCATGCCGAGCGAGTAGTGGCGCACGCGCTTCCGGGCCGCCGAGCGGTCGAGGCCGACGAGGTCGAGCAGACCGTCGACGCGGCGCGGGTCGACGCCCATCATCTGCGCGGAGACAATCAGCGCTTCGCGTCCGCGGCGACCGCCGTGCTGCGCTGCCGCGTCGAGCAGGATCCCGACGCGGCGGCCGGGATTGGCAAGGTCGCGATAGCGACCGCCGAGGACGACCGCCTGTCCGGAGTCCGGCTCCGACAGCCCTGACAGCATTCTCAAGGTGGTGGTCTTGCCGGCGCCGTTCGCGCCGAGGAACCCGGTCACGGTTCCAGGCTCGACGCGAAAGGAGACGTCGTTGACGACCGTGCGGCCGCCGAAGCTCTTGGTCAGGTTCTGTGACTCGATCATGCGTCGAGTCTGCCTCTGCGCCTGCGGCCTGCGATAGGGTCGCCGGTCGAGAGCTCGATCGCCCTCCGTCGGCATTCGAAGCGACTTTGGTCGGGGGTCGACTCGGGTTCCAGGACGTACGCTTTGCGTGATGACCGACCTTGCAGGACAGCCGGCGAGCGTTCCGCGCTGGCAGCGGCGGCTCCTTCCGGGCGAGCTCGTCGGGGCGGCGGGCGGGCGCCGGTCAGCGCGGGACCGGGTCGTCGACGTCCTGCTCTTTCTGTTCGCGGCCGCGGGCGGCATCCTCTTCGTCGCGGTCACGGCGCCGGACCACAACCCGCTGACGTTCGTCCTCGATGTCGCGTTCGGAGCCGTCGCTTGCGCAGCCCTCTTCTTCCGCCGGAGCCGGCCCGTCGCCGTCGCGCTGTACGCCGTGCCGGTATCGGCGCTGTCGGCGATGGCGGGTCCAGCTGCGCTCGTCACCGTCTTCAACGCCGCCATCCGTGCCTCGCCGCGAGCACGGCGGCGATCACCGCGCTCGCCGTCGCGGCCCTTGTGATCTTCCCGGCGTTCTACCCGAGCCTCGGCTCGTACCCGTCTCAGGTGATCTTCTGCCTACTGGCGACGATCGTGGTGATCGGTTGGGGGCTCTTCACCCGCGCGCGGCGGGAGCTGATCAGCTCGCTGCACGAACGTGCCGAGCGGCTCGAATCCGCGCAGCGGCTTCGCGTCGAGCAATGGCGGGAAGCCGAGCGCCGGCGAATTGCGCGCGAGATGCACGACGTACTCGCCCATCGCATCTCGCTGCTGAGCGTGCACGCAGCGGCGCTCGAGTTCCACCCCGACGCATCCCCCGAGGAGGTCGCCGAAGCCGCCGGTGTCATTCGCGCGACAGCGCAGTCCGCGATGCAGGAGCTCCGCGAGGTGATCGGCGTCCTGCGAGACGAGGGTCAGGAGACGATCCCGGA
>CAVUKP010000014.1:0-131606 GCA_963742135.1 uncultured Thermoleophilia bacterium
GGATCGAGCCGCTCGCGCTCGACGGCGCCGCGAGGGTGTAGCCGGTGCCGGTCGCGAGGGTGAGTGTCGCCGCCTCGGTCGCCTCGACGAGGACGTCGTCGATCGGCGTCACCGTCACGACCGCAGAGGTCACGCCGGGCGCAAGGGTGATCGTGAGGCCGTTGGCCGAGAGCGTGCCGCCGGTCGCGGTGGCGGTGAAGTCGGTGCCGTAGGTCGCCGTGCCGCTCCAGCCGAGGTTCACGACGACGCTGCTCCAGATGTTGCCGCCGCGCGTGATCGTGAAGGCGACCGGATCGGCGCCCTGCTCGGCGCCGGAGGCGTCGGTGGCGACGATCGACATCGTCGAGGCGCCGTCGTTGTCGATGATCGAGCCGCTCGCGCTCGACGGCGAGCCGAGTGCGTAGGCGGAGCCGGCCACGAGTGTCAGCACGACGCTCTCCGCCGGCTCGACGGTCGCGTCGTCGACGGGCGTGACGGTGATCGTCGCGCTCGCGACGCCCGCTGCGAGCGTCAGGGTGGTGCCGCTCGCGTTCAGCGTGCCGCCGGTCGCGGTGACCGCGTAGTCGCTTCCGAGGCTCGCCGTGCCGCCCCAGCCGAGCGTGATCGTGACCGGGTCGAGCACGCTCACGGTGCGGGTGACGGTGAACGTCATCGGGTCGCGCAGGTACTCGTTGCCGCTCGCGTCGGTGACGGCGATCGTGACGACCGGCGCCTGCCGCGTGACCGTGACCGTCTGCGTCGCCGTCGTCACGTTGCCGGCCGCGTCGGTGGCGGTGTAAGTGATGGTGGTCGTGCCGACCGGGAAGACGTTGCCGGCCGGGACGCCCGACCGGACGACCGTGACGGAGCCGGAGTTGTCGGTCGCCGTCGCAACGCCGAGCTCGGCGTCCGTCACCGTGGCGGAGGTGGCGGTTCCGGCGACCTGGCGGCTCACGGCGGCCGGAACCGCGAGCGCCGGCTTCTCGGTGTCGAGGATCGTGACCTTCTGCGTCATGACGGTCTGGTTCCCGAAGACATCCGTCGCCGTCCAGCTGACGATCGTGACGCCGATCGGGAAGACGTTCCCCGACCGGCACGCCGGAGCGCGTCAGCGAGTCCAGGGCCACGTTGTCGTTGGCGGTGGCCGTGCCGAGGGTCGAGTCGGAGACGACGGCGGTGGGCTTGCCCGGGTCGGTCGAGCGGGTGACGTCGGGCGGCATCGTGATCGTCGGCGGTGCGCTGTCGGGCGAGGTGTCGACGTGCGAGCCGATGACCTCGTGCAGGTTGTCGAAGGACGTGGTGCCGGTGCGGCTGATCGTCCCGATGCCTCCGTCGGCGACCGCGCCGTAGTACGAGAACAACCCGAGCTGCGCGCCGTTGAGCGAGACGGCGACCGAGGTGCCGTTGAGGGTCACCGCGACCTTGTAGTCGACGCCGGCCGAGAGCGCGGCGGCGAACGTCGCGTCGGTCACCCACTGGCTCTTCGTCCGGTGCCCGATGACGACCTGGCCGGCAGCGAGGTCGAGCGTGACGTACTTGAAGTCCGTCGGCGCGTAGTAGTCGAAGACGAACCCGCCCAGGCCGCCGGCGGCGACCGTGACCATGGCGTCGAGGTTGACCTCGGTGTCGCCGGCGGGGCGCGCCGGCAGGGTCATGAGGTTGATGCCCGGGGCCGCCGGCGGCGGGGGTGCCGACGTAGCGGCCGGCCTGCACGGCCCAGGTGCCGGTGCGGTGCCGGTGAAGAGGTTGGCCACCCCGTCGGAGAAGTCCTCGGTGTTCGAGTAGGTCACCGGCGGGGGCACGACCTGGACGACGACGTTGTCGAAGGTGCCGCGCGCGTTGTTGGAGCCGATTCCGACCATGCCCTGGTTGAGGCCGTACGCCAGGCCGTCGATGACCCGGGTCGAAGGTGAAGTTGAGAGCAGGCCTTGCCGTTGACGAGCGCCGTCACGTTCGTCCCATTCACCGCGATCAGCACGTTGTAGTAGGTGTCGGCGAAGAGCTGGGCGACGCTCTGCACGTCGACGACCCAGCCCTGGGCGTCCGGTGACCCATGACGATCTTGTTGTTCGAGACGTCGACCCCGGCGAACTTGAAGTCGGTCGGCGAGAAGTAGTCGAAGATGACGTAGGCGTTCGCCTTCCAGCCGCCGGTCGGCTTCCGACCTTGATCGAGGCCTGGACCTCGTAGTAGAGGGGCAGGTACTGGTTGACCTCGAACACGCTGGCCGCGTCCTGTCGGTCGATGGCGCGGACACCTGCAGCGTACCGGCGGTGATCTGCCAGACCCCGCTGTCGGCGCAGAAGCCGGTGGGCGTTCCGTCGTTGAAGTTCGCCGTGCGGAGGACGTCGCGGCGCCGCCCGGGATGTTCCCGGCCTGCGGATCGGTCGGGCTGCCGGTCTGCTGCTGCCAGAGGCCGGATCCTTCTGCGTCACGAGCCCGGTCTCGCCCTTGGGCTCGCCGTTGCGGGCCGCCGAGACGGAGCCGCCCTCGTCCGTTGCGCGCGTCGGATCGGCGCCCTCCGCCCTCGACAGCGCGTAGAGGAACTCGAAGAGGTGCCGGCGGACCTGGCGGCTGACCGTGGCGATGCCGAACGGCGCGAACGGGACGATGTAGCTGTTGAACTCGCCGACCCAGTCGATCAGGCGGTCGCCGCCGGTGTTGCCGATCAGGATGTCGCGGCCCGGCGCCGCCGTAGACGCGGTCCTCGTAGCTCGGGTGCGTGTCCGGCGTGTCGTTGAGCGATGTATCGGACGCAGACCCGCACTTGCCGCCCGGGCCGTCGTGGATGCAGCCGCTCGACAGCGCGTCGTCTGCGTTCATCAGGTCGTTGCCGAAACCGCCCCAGAGCGTGTCGTTGCCGGTGCCGCCGACGAGCCAGTCGTTGCCCAGGTCGCCGAAGATCACGTCGTTGCCGTCGCTGTTCGCGAACGCGGTCGCGAGGCACGTGCTGCCGCTCGGCGAGGTCTGCACACAGCCGTCGATCGCCGGGCCCTCGTTCGCATCCCAGTTCAGGAAGTACTGCCGGGTCGTCGGCGCCAGGCCGCCGGTGTCGGAGCAGGTGTGGCCACCTTGTGAGGTCGCCAGGCAGCTCCAAGGCGTCCCGTTCTGCGCGAAGAGGATCGCGCGGCGCGGGTCGTACTCGTTGTAGAGCAGGAACTCGCCGAGACGGTCGGCGACGTGGCCGTTCGAGTGCCACGGGTTCGTGTCGGCACCGAAGTGCAGCGTGTCGCCGACGTTCCACGGGTGCGCATAGTCGAGCAGCACGAGGCCGATCACGCAGTCGTTGTTCTCCTGGCCGCAGGTCGCGTTGTTCGAGTAGAGCTGGACGTACGAGGTGGCCATCGCCTCGGCGCCGGAGATGGCGTCGTCGCCCGACCCGCCGTGCAGGAAGTCGTTGCCGAGGCCGCCGAAGACGATGTCGTCGTAGCCGTTCGCGTCGAAGAGGAACTGGTCGGCCGGGTCGACGTTGAACGGAGTCAGGTTGACCGACTTGTTGAGCGCGCCGCCGACGTTGATCGTCGCCGTCTGGATCTGGCCCGGGGTGTAGATGAACTCGTTGAGGACGTTGCCGTCGCTGTTCCGCGTGTCCGGGTCGGTCGGGAGCAGCGCGGCGACGCCGTTCAGCGGCTCGGCGAGGCAGGTGCCGGCGGCGTTGCCGGTGCAGGTCTTGACCCAGCTCGCCGTCGCGTTGTTCCAGGTGTACCCGTCGGAGCTGTTGCGGCTCGTCGAGATGCGGCCGTCGTCGCCGATGACGCCGTCGTCGCCGGTGCCGCCCGAGATCCAGTCGTTGCCGTAGCCGCCGACGATGTCGTCGTCCTGGCCCTCGCCGAAGACGACGTCGTTGCCGACCTGGCCGTAGACGAAGTCGTCGCCGCCCTCGCCGTGGATCTCGTCGGCCGCGCCGCGATCCTTGGCAGCCGACGCGGCGTTGTAGGCCGGGCCGCCGAACGTGTAGTCGAGCAGCTGCACGGCGCGCGGGACGATCCGCAGGCCGCCGGCGTAGTTGTCGTACAGGAAGCTCATGTACGAGTTCGGCGTCGACTGCGACCCGTTCGTGCCGACGATCCGGAAGATGTCGGCGTTGTCGCCGGCGATCGCGTCGGAGTCGCGGGCGTGACCCTTCGGGTTGACGACGATCGAGCCGTCGGCGGCGAGCGCGGCGTTGCCGACGTCGTTCCGGGCGATTTCCGTGCCGTCTCCGCCGAAGATCACGTCGGAGCCGGCGGGGCGATGCGACGTGCCGGCGCCGGCGTAGAAGCCTGCGTGCTGCCACGTGAACCGCGGCTGGGTCAGGCTGACGGTGACCGGGGTCGCCGTCACGGTGATCCCGCCTGCGACGGCCGCCACGGTGACGCTGCGCGTCACGAACTGGCCGGTGGCCGGGATGCGGATCGTCTTCGTGCCCGCCGCCGCGACGAACGACGCGCCCTCGAGCGTCAGCACGCTGCCGTCGGCCGAGATGCCGACGACGCGCCACGTGCCGGCCTGGCCGTCGATCGTGACGTACTCGTCGCCGAGGCCGAAGAGGTCGGAGTTGTCGCCGACGATGTCGTCCTGGCCGAAGCCGCCGAAGATCGTGTCGTTGCCGCCGTTGCCCTCGATGTAGTCGTCGCCGTCGGTCGAGTGGTCGTCGCCGGTGCGATTCGCCGCATGGACGACGAGCGCGCCGACCGGGTCGCAGATCTCGTCGACGCCGGCGGTGCCGGTGCAGCCGTTCGCGTCGGTGGCCGCGGCCGGGGCGCGCCAGGTGCCGATCCGCGTGCCGGTGGGGCCGTCGACGAGCACCGTCGGCCGCGCGTCGGCCGCGGTCAGGTTGTGCGTGTACGGGGTCAGCACGAGGCCGTCGACGTAGCCGTCGCCCTGGATCACGTCGCGGCCGAGCTGGCCGAAGATCTCGTCGCTCCCGGCGCCGCCCGCGAGGTAGTCGTTACCCCACAGCTCGGGGTGGTTCGCCTGGATGTCGTCGCTGTGGTCGAGCAGCACGATCACGTACTGGCGGATTCCGGTCGGGTCGTTCTGCGAGGCGACGGTGACGAGCGCGACGCCGTCGGTGAAGCCGGGGATGCTCGTGCCGTAGAGCGTCGTGCCGACGAGGGCGCGCATCCGCGGATCGAGCTCATCGCCCACCGGGCGCGTGCAGCAGAGCGCGTTGTCGCCGGCGATCAGGTCGTTGCCGGTGCCGCCGTCGATGATGTCGCCGTCGAAGAGGCTCCCTCCGCGGACATCGTTGTCGAGCGCGCCGGCGACGTTCGAGCCGCCGACGAGGATGTCGTCGCCGGCCTCGCCGTAGATCACGTCGTCGCCCTGCTCGCCGAAGACGATGTCGTCGCCGTCGCCGGCGTAGATCAGGTCGTTGCCGGAGCCGGTCAGCGTGAAGACGTTCGTCGCGACGAAGTCGAGCGCGCCGCCGAGGCCGATGCAGACGCCGTTGTACGGGTCGTCCGGGTTGTACGTGTGGCCGTTGGCGCACGAGACCTTGCCCTGGTCGCCGAAGATCAGGTCGTTGCCCTCGAAGCCGTAGATGACGTCGTTGCCGCCGCCGCCGAAGAGGATGTCGGCGTTCGGGCTGCCGTAGATCGTGTCATTGCCGCTGTCGGAGGTGATGAAGCCGATCGTCTCGATCACGCAGATCGTGAACTCGTGCACCGAGTAGATCGTCGCCGGGTTGTCGACCGTCCCCGAGGTCAGCCGCGCGTTGTCGCCGAAGACGAGATCCTTCGTCCGGCCGGAATCGATGACGTCGTCGCCCGTGCCGCCGATGACGATGTCCTCGCCCTTGCCGGTCGTGATCGTGTCGTTGCCGCCAAGGCTCGTGGCGGAGTCGAGCGAGGAGACGACGTCGATGTCGTGCGCGTCGCGATCGCCGAAGTACTGGTCGTCGGTGCCCGTGCGGTAGTCGCGGAAGCCGTAGTCGACGAAGCCGTAGTCGCCGAACACGATGTTGTTGCCGTCGAGGCGGGTGGCGGTCTCGCCGTTGTTCGCGACGATCTTGTCGTTCGCGGCGCCGCCGAAGACCATGTCGCGGCCGACGCCGGTGAAGATCCGGTCGTCGCCGCCGTTCTCGGCGCCTGCGACGGCGGAGACCGACTCGACCAGCGCGAGCACCGGGATCTGGTAGTCGTCGTGCGGCGGCGTCGCGCCGGGGACGGTCGCGGTCGTCGGCGGGATCGGCCGGTTGTAGGTCGCGTTCTCGACGCCGGTGATGCGGCCGTGGTCGCCGAACACGACGTTCTGGCCGTCGCCCGCGTCGATCAGGTCGCCGCCGAAGCCGCCGAAGACGAAGTCGTCGGCGCCGTTCGCGTTGATCTGGTCGACGCCGCCCTGCGCGAAGGAGATGCTCTCGACCATGTGCAGCGTCGTCACGTCGGTGGTACCGGCGACGTACTGCATGTGGCCGTGGTCGCCGAAGATCGTGCCCGGCTCGGCGTCGCCCGTGATCTGGTCGTTGCCGTTGCCGCCGAAGATCCGGTCGCGCCCAATGTTCCCGTGGATCACGTCGTCGCCGCCGTGCTCGGGGCGCGTCGTCGCGATGTCGCGGATGAACCCGGTCGTCTGGATCTTCTGCAGCAGCGGGTTCGGCTGGTTCGGGTCGGCGACGAGCTGAGTGACGTTGCCGTAGTCGCCGAAGATCACGTCGTCGTAGCCGGTCTCGAGGAGGCCGCCCGACGTGCCGACCGTGCCCGCGCCCTCGCCGTAGAGCGTGTCGCGGCCCGCGACGAGCAGCAGGTCGACGTTCGCCGACGGCTGACCGGCGATCAGCGCGGCGGTGAAGCCCGCGTTGTAGGCCGGGATCGTCAGCGCACGGGTGAGGATGTTGACGCTGAGACCGGAGTCGCCGTAGATCTGGTCGATGCCGCGGAGGCCGAGGATCAGGTCGTCGCCCGAGCCGCCCGCGAGGAAGTCGCCGGTCTGGCTGCCGACGATCGTGTCGTTGCCGGCGCCGCCGTAGGCCGTGATCCCGACCGACGGGAGGTTCGTGCAGGTCGAGTTGCACGTGGCGTTGGCGAAGAGCGCGCTCGCGTCGATCACGTCGTTGCCGGCGAGGCGGAACGGGTTGCCGAGCGGGAAGACCCACTCGTCGTCCTCGTTCTCGATGTCGGGGACGGTGGTGAACGGGTTGAACGGCTTGTCGCCGAACTCGTAGCCGTCGACCGTCGCCGGGTTGCCGCTGTACCAGAGGCCGTCCTGCGAGGTGTCGCCGTAGAGGACGAGCGGCGAGCTCGGGCCGCCGAGGACGCCGGTCGGGACGATCGTCACCGTGGTCAGGACGCCGGTCGAGCGCTGCGGCAGCGCCGGGCCGGAGACGGTCAGCGCCGAGCCGTTCGTCCCGGTGACCGTCCACACGCCGTCGATCCCGGCGATGACGACCTGCTGGCCGTTCGCGAAGCCGCTCGACGCCCACGTCTTGCCGTCGAGGCGAGTGATCGTGGAGCCCGAGATCGTCATCAGGTCGGTCACGTAGGTGCCGACGTGCAGGTTGTCGCCACCGACGCTCACGGGGCCGGCGAGCGTCGGGTCGTAGGCGAAGACGGTGCGGGTCGCCGCGGCCGCCGGCACGATCGCCGCGCCCGAAAGCGTCAGCGTCAGGTTGTCGGCGGAGATCGCGGTGACCTGCCACGAGCCCGGCAGGCCCGAGATCCACACGTTCATGCCGACCGTGAACCCGTCGGTCGTCCACGAGCCGCTCGTCCGCGTCACGCTGCTCGAGCCGAGGCTCATCGGGGCCGTCGCCTGGACCTTCTTCGCGTCGACGACGGCGACGGAGCGCACGACGTTCGTCGCCGGCGTGAGAGCCGCGCCGCTGAGAAGCATCTTCGAGCCCTTGCCGCAGCGAGCGAACGGGTCGGCGAGCGTGCACGTCACGTCGGCGAAGCCCGTGATCGTCCACGTCGTCGTCGAGCCGGCGATCGAGATCAGCTGGCCGACCTGGTACCCGTCGTCGAGCCAGGAGAGCCCGTCGAGCCGGACGAGCGCGTTGCTCTGGACGTCGACGACCGCGTCGAGCTGGAGCTCGAAGTTGCCGCCGCCGTGGACTGCCGTGAGCCCGCCGTGCGGCCCCGGCACGGACACGGTCTTCGTCACGTTCGTCGCCGCCGTGAGTGCCGGTGCGCCCGCGCCCATCTCGACGGTGAGGACGCTCCCTGAGACGGCGACGACGCGCCAGACGCCCGTGACGCCGGAGATCAGCACCTGCTGCCCGACAATGAAGTCGGCCGCAGCGTTCGCGCCGCCCGGCGCCCAGCTCGTGCCGTCACGCCGCGTGAGCGTGAACCAGTTGCCGCCGGCGCCCGTGGCGGCGATGTCGACGGCGCCGGTGAAAGTGATCGGCGTGTAGCTCTCCTGCGCCGGGTCGAGCGTGCCGGTGATCGTCAGCTTGTCGTTGCCCTGGCCGAGCAGCACGTTCAGGACCTCGATCGTGCTCTTGGCGCCGTCGGTCGTGAACTGGCCGTTGACGAACCCGATCGTCCCGAAGCTGATCCCGCCCGGGAACGTCGCCGGCTCGCCGAACGCAGTGCCGCCGTCGAAGGTGATGCCCTTCGACATCCCGTACCCGGTGAGCGTCGTCGAGGTCATGTTCCCGACGCCGTCGGCCTGGCTCGAGTCGTTGAAGACGTTGAGGACGTCGATCTGAGAGCTCTCCTGCGGCTGCACCGGGATCTCGAACAGCGGGCCGTCCGCCTCGCCGGAGAGCTTGATGCCGTTCCGGAGCGAGCGATCGGCGGCAGTCGGCCCGCCCTCGACGGCCAGCGGCCCCTGCAGCTTCGACAGCAGGTGCGTCTGGACCGGGAAGACCTTGATGTTGTCGCGGCCCGGCGGCGGCGAGTAGTTCGTGTCGGCCTCGAGCTCGATCGTCTGCTGGTTGAACCACGCGTTCGCGTCGGCCGCGTTCCCGGTGAAGGTGGCGACGGCGGCGATGCGCGTGACCGTGACGTCCTTCGTGCCCGTGAACCACGCAGGCGCGGCGGTCTCGGACGTGAGCTGCATCTTCTCGTCCTTCGTCGGGTTCACGCCGCGCAGGAGCGCGATCTTGAAGTCGGCGCAGGTCGTGGTGCCGGTCTGGCAGACGCGGACGCGCTGACCTTCGAGGAACCCGTCGGCGAGCCAGCTCGACGCGGCCTTGTTGTCCGGGTCGATCGCGCGGACGAGCTCGCGGCAGCCGGCCGGCGCCGGGTCGCAGTCGGCGGCGGTACCGGACGCGACGAGAGTGACGTCGCCGCTCCACAGGCCCTGGCGCACGATCTTGCTGACGATCGCGCCCTGGAACGAGCCGCTCGCGGCGCCGGTCGCCTTGAGCACGATGACGGACTCCGTGACATGGAAGATGTAGCGGTCGCCGCTCGCCGTGCCGGCGCCGCTGATCCGGATGAAGTCGCCGTCGCGGAGGCCCTCGTCGAGGAAGCTGCCGACGTCGGAGCGCGTGATCGTGATCCGGCCGGCGCCGTCGTTCCCGAGGGTGACGTTGCCGATGAAGAGCTGCGTCGGGACGTAGCCGCCGACCGGCTGCAGCGTGAACGGAACGACCGTCGTCCCGATCTTGATCGACTTCACGTCGGTCAGCCCGTCGGTGACGATCGCGATCTGGACCGGTGCCGTCGGCTGCTTCTGCAGACGCAGGAGGTAGTCGTCCGTGGCGCCGCCGGCCACGACCAGCGTGCCGCCGCCGCTCTCGACGACGACCGCGCCCGCGGTCTCGTCGTCGAGGACCTCGACCGGGATCCGGGTCGTCGGCGAGTAGAGGCTCGGGAAGGCGAACGCCGTGGTGGGGCCGCAGGTGGCGAGCGAGCCGCACTCGAAGCTGATGACGGCCGTCCGCGGATCCTCGCGGCGGTTGTTGTCGCGCGCCGCGACCACGAGGCGGACGGGGTTGTCCCAGTCGTTGTCGGCCGAGGTGAAGGTGATCGTGCGGGTCGCGGCGTTGTAGCGCGCGTCGCTCGAGGAGACCGTGATCCACTGCTCGCTGTCGGCGTCCAGGTTCAGGTGCACGACGATCGTCGCCGTCGGCTTCGCCGTCAGCCGCACGAGCAGGTCGTCGGTGAGGCCGGTCGTCGAGGTGCCTTCGATGACGACCGTGCGTCCGTCCTCGGTCGTCGTGCCCGGCCGCACCGGGACGACGAACACGCCCGGCGTGTCGTTGTCGTGCACCGTGACCTCGACGTTGCGGACGAGCGTGCCGTCGTAACGGTCGTCGTCGGAGATGACGCTGTGGCTGATCGCGACAACGCGGTCGCCCTCGGAGCGGAGGTCGTCGACTGCGTAGACGTAGACGTACTGGTCGACGTTCCAGTTGCCGTTCGGGCCGCCCGTGAACCTGAGCACGATCGCGCGCTGCGGGACGTCGGTCTGCGAGCCGTTGACGTAGATGTGGCGCTGGAACTCGGCGAACGCGGCGTCGCAGGCGGTCGGGTCGGAGCCGGTGCAGATCCAGACCGTGTCGCCGGCCGGCGTGCCGTTCGCCTCTTCCTGCGGGGAGCGCGCGGCGGAGACGGTGACGTAGACGACGTGCGTGCCCGGGTCGGCGGCGAGCCGGACGGCGTACTTGTCGATCGACACCGGGCCGCCCTCGCGCACGGAGGTGAAGCCGTCGGCGACGCAACCGGCGACGCCGGCGGTGCACTCGGTGATGATCACGTTGCCGGTCGTCGGGGTCGCGACGTTGACGTCGATGCCGTCGACGACGAGGCCGTCGTAGAGCGGGTCGCCCGAGGTCACGAGGTGATTGACGTAGCCGCTCATGCCCTCGAGCTCCTTGACGACGATGTCCTCGACGACGTCGCCGGTGACGTTGATCGTGTCGCTGCCGAGCCCGCCGATGACGCGGTACGCGACGCCGAACGCCGTCGACTGGACGAAGAACTCGTCGTCGCCCTCGAGCCCGTCGACCTCGACGACCTCGATGTTCGCGTAGCGCACGTTCACGCCCGCGCCCATGACGCCCTTCGACGTGATCACGACGTCGTCGGCGAACTCGGTGCCGAGGACGACGACCTTGTCGAAGCCGCTGCCACCGTCGACGGAGACCGGCGCGTTGACGTTGTACGAGACCTCGTCCTCGCCGCCGCCGGCGCGGATGTCGAGCGGCCGCGCCGTCGAGAAGCCGAGACCGATGATCGGGCGGGCGACCCTGCTGCCGTCGAGCGGGATCACGTCGTCCGTCCACTCGCCGGGGTCGGTCGTCAGGTGCGCATCGGCGGCGTTGCAGACGCCGTCGCCGTTGTTGTCGTGCCGCGGCCGGCTCGCGTTCAGCGGGCGGTTCGGATCGAGCGCCGTCTGGCAGATGCCCTGCGCGTTCGGGTTGGTGCCGAACGGATCCTCGATGTCCTTCAGGTCGAGCACGTGGTCGCCGTTCGTATCGGTGTCGACGACGGCGGCGAGGGCGAAGGCGCGGACGACGAAGATGTCGTTGCCGTCGTCGCCCTCGAGCCTGAGCTCGGCCTGGTTCGAGTAGACGGTGAACTCGTCGTTCCCGGTCCCGCCCTGCGCGACGAGCGGCGCGTGGATGCCCGGGCTGAGCCAGCCGCGGGTGGTCGCGATCAGCTCGGGGAAGACATCGGCGGGCAGCAGCGCGCCCTCGGATGCGTCGCGCTTCGTGCCGAAGATCTGGCCGATCTGGAAGCTGTCGTCGCCCGCCCCGCCGTCGAGCGTCGTGATCGCGCTGTTGTCGTCGCTGAAGAACGCGTCGTTCCCGCCGCGGCCGTAGATCATCAGGCGGCCGTTGAGCGCGGTGTCGTAGTTGATCCGCTGCACCGGCGAGCTCCAGTGGCCGTTCGCGAGCACGGCGCCCGGCTCGTTGCCGAGGATCGCGTCGCGGTAGCAGTCGAGGTCGTTGCCGCCGGCGCACGCCTGGCCGTTGGTCGTCGGCGTCCCGCCGCCGCCCGCGAGGAGCGCGACGTACGCCGGCCGGTCGGCGCTCTCCGTCGGGTTGCTGCAGCCGTGGTTCTCGTTGTCGATGCAGGCAGCCGCGCGCAGCAGGAACATGTCGTCCGACTCGTACTTCGTCGAGGTGGTCGGGCCACCGTTGTAGGTCGAGTCGGCGCCGTAGATCGCGAGCTCGTCGACCCCGGCATCCCTGAACTGGCCCGTGACCGTCCGCGAGGAGGCGGCCGCGGCGGCGAGATCCGCGCCGGCGAGGGTGAGCGTCGTGCCGTCCGCGGAGATCGACGAGATCGTCCGCGTGCCCGTCACGCCGGAGATCGAGAGCTCCATGCCGACCTTGAACCCGTCGGTGACGAACGAGCCGGCCGCGCGCGTGACGCCGGTGGCGGTGAGGGTCATCGTGCCGGTCGCCGAGACGGCCGTGCCGATGAGGTCGTTCTTCACGCCCGTGTCGAGCACGTTGATCACGTAGTTCCGCTGGGAGCCCTGGCTGCCCGTCGTGAAGACGTTGTAGGAGTCCGACTCGGCCTGCCCGTCCAGGGTCAGCGTGTGGCCGACGGCCACGTTCATCGTCTGCAGGTAGTAGACGTTGAAGCGGTCCTCCCCGTCGGGCGCGTCGGTGGCCGAGACGTTCTGGCCGCCGTACACGCGCGTCTTCGACCCGAGCTTGATGTAGCCGGGCGAATCGACCGTGGTGCCGCCCGCGACGCCGGTCGTGTCGCCGAAGTTGAAGGTGTCGACGTCGGTGTCGCCCCAGATCCGGGTGACGTACGTCACGGCCGCGGTCGCCGCGAACGGGTTGCAGCCGGTGCCGAAGACGACGCAGTTCGCAGTGATCGTCCCGCGGAGGTCCATCGTCGTCCCGTAGTGCGCGTCGGCGTTCGTCCAGTCGCCGTAGATGTCGATGTTCCGGCCGGCAAGGATCTCGCTGTTCGGCGTCGTCGTCACGTCGTCGCCGACCCGCAGCAGGACGGAGCCGGAGCCGGAGCGCGCGGCGATGCGGCCGTTCGGCACCGTCCGGAGCACGTTCTCGACGAACCGGACGGAGCCGTCGTGCAGCAGGTCGAGGTCCTCGTCCAGCGTGCCGAGCTGCTTGAGCGTCACGCCCGAGCGCGCGTCGCGGGCAAGGCCGAGCGTCGCCGCGACGGTCGCCGTGAGCGTGATGATCGCGCCGATCACGCTGAAGATCGTGTAGTCGCCGTCGTACGGCGTCCCGCCCGTGATCCGCAGCGAGGTGCCGGCCTTGAACCCGTCGGCGGCGAAGTCGCCGGTCGAGCGCGTGATCGTGTTGCCGTCGAAGGTCACGGCGCCCGGTGTAGGTCGCCGCGGCGGGCTCCGGCGAGGTTCCCGGCACCGCCGGCGTCTCGCGGACGGTCAGCCGGATGTCGCCGCCGATCGCCTCGGCGAGCGCGACATGGAGCGTGCCGCGCGTCTCGGTGAGGTAGATGCTGCCGTCCGCCTCCAGGCCGACGTCGCCCGGAACGGCGGCGATCGTGACGCCGCTCTTCAGAACCGACGACGGCGCGATCTGCGACGTGAGCGTGAGCGTCGTCGCGGTGACGCTCGCGATCGTGTAGGTGCCGTTGTACGGCGAGCCGGCGCCGGAGACGACGATCTTCTCGCCGGCGAAGTAGTTGTCGGCCAGGAAGCTGCCGCTCGACCGCGTGATCGTCGTCCCGTTCAGCGTGAAGCTGCCGGTGACGGTCGGGACGTGGTGGGCCGACTCGATCTCGAGGTCGTTCGTGCCGTCGGTCTTGCCGATGCTGGCGCCCGTGCCGTTGGCGTCGAGGTCGACGTTCGTGCCGAAGACGTTCGCCTCGGCGTCGCCGGCGCCGGAGGAACCGCGCGCGTCGACGATCGAGCCGGCCCGCGTGACGAGCGAGACGTCGCCGCGCGTCCAGACGGTGTCGAGCTTGAGGTCGCCGCTCGTCTCGGTGAGGTAGATGCCCTCGGTCGGCAGCGAGGCGATCCCACGCGTTGAGGACGCCGAGGGGGACGCCGTTCAGCAGGTCGACGTCGATCTCGAGGAAGTTGCTCCGCGTTCCGATGCCGCCGACGAGCAGGCCCGTGCCGGCCGTCATCGTGATGTTGACGCCGCTGACGTCCGCGTCGCTGTCGTTCAGCTGGTCGAGGATCCGCTTCGGAGCCGCGAGGAAGACGTTGGAGCGCGTGGAGATGATCCGGCCGACCTGGAGGTCGTCGGTGTACTCGGCGAACGGGTTGCGCGCGGTGCCGATCCAGCCGTTCGTGCGGACGTCGACGTAGCCGGTGCCCGCGCCCGTGATCTCGGTGAGGCCGAGGATGTTGATCACCTTCGTCGAGTCGGTCGACGTGTAGTCGCTCGTGTCGATCCGGATGTAGCCGTTGCCGGTGACGGTCAGCGCGGGCAGCGTCGGCGTGCCGGAGACGTCGCGGGAGCGGAAGTCGTAGGTGCTCGCGACGGTCGTGCTGCCCTGACCGTACGCGCCGCCGTCGAGGCCGGGCGCCGTGTCCGGGCTCTTCCGGTAGAAGGTGTAGTAGGTCGTCCCGTTGACGAGGACGCCGCCGGACGTGCCGGTGCCGGTCTGCCGGACGCTCGGGCGGAGCAGCAGGTCGATGTTCCCGCCGGCCGTGATGTGGTCGATCTTGACCGTGTACTGGCTCGTTACCGTGACGCCGGTGCGCGCGTCGCTCGACGCCTGGGTCGTGGTCGTGAGCGTGATCGCGGACGCGGTCACGGTCTTGATCGTGTAGTCGCCGTCGTACGGGGTGCCGCCGCCGATGTGGATCGTGTCGCCGACGAGGAAGCCGTCGGTCACGAAGCTGCCGCCGGTGCGCGTGATGGTCGTGCCGTTGAAGGTGATGTCCCCGGTGAAGGACGCGGTCGCGACCGTGTTCCGGTTGTGCGCGCGGATGTCCATCCACACGTCCCCGGACGCGTCGGCCGAGAAGCGCCCGAGCGGCGTGAGCGTGTGCTTCTGCGTCCACTGCGTGGCGTCCGGCGCCAGCTGCAGCGCGATCCCGGCGACCGCGTTCGTGCGGCTGCTCGCGAGCTTGATGCTCATGCCGTCGTCCAGCGCGATCACGTAGTAGACGCCGTCCTTGGCGAGGCCGGTGATCGCGGTCGTGGTCGCGAGCACCGTGTTGTACCGGACCTCCTCGCCCGTGAAGAGCGAGTGCGGCCCGAGGAAGATCGTGTCGAGGACGCTGTTGACGCGGCCGGTCGTGAACTGGGTCGGCCCGGGGTTCCCGGTGCTGTCGACGAGGTCGAGGTTCAGGCGCGTCGTGCTCTGGCCGATGCTGCCGTCCGGCGTCCGGATGTCGATCACGTTCGTGCAGACGATCGAGTAGCGGCCGGCCGCCGGCGTTCCGTCGGAGCCGCCGCACGGGCCGGCGCCGGTGGCGGACGTGCCGTCGGTGGTGAAGCGGTCGTGGGTCGACCGGATGTCCCCGTCGACGTTCACGAGCTCGGTCACGCCGACCGGGTTGTTGATCGTGCCGTTGAGGAGGACGTTCGAGGTCGCGTTGTTCTCGATGTCGACGAGCGACCCGGAGACCCTGCGGACGATGATGAAGCGGAGGCCGGGGTCGGACGGGCTGAGCGTGACCGTCGGGACGCCGGTGCCGACGACGTTGATGTTGTTGACCTTGAGGTCCTTCGCCCAGTTGTTCGTGATGCGGACGCTCGAGAGCGTGTCGACGTACGTCCAGGTGCCGTTCAGCTGGTTGTTCGTCATCTGCGAGCCGTCGCCGCCCGTGATCGTGTCGGCGCGCATCAGCACGTTGCCCGGGCCCGGGTTCGAGATGTCGTTGACGACGATGGCGGCGACGCCGGCCGAGATCGTGTCTCCCTGGCCCTTGTCGGTGTTCGTGACGGTGTCGTGCACCGTGACCTCGACTGCCTTGCTGATCAGGCCGCCGTCCTCGATCACCAGCACCGGCGAGCGGCCGGAGAGGATCGTCACGTCCGTCGTCCCCCACGGGATCGTCTGGGTCTCGGTCTGGCCGCTGCCGCCGGTGTGCGAGTCGCCGGCAGCCAGGGCGCGGCGGCTGACGTCGGCGTCGCGGTGGACCCTGACGGTGCTGTTGCTCGTGTCGACGAAGAGGGCGAGGCGGGTCGTTCCGGGATGCGCGAGATCCGTCAGGTTCACGTCCGGATCGCGCGGGCCGGCCGTCACCAGAGCGTGGTTCGTCGTGCTCGTGCTTCCGTTGACGGTGCCGACCAGAGTCGTCGAGTTGTTGCCGTGCGACTCGACGAAGCCGAAGAGCCCGGTGGCGCGCGCGAAGCCGTAGGCGTCGGTGTCGACGGCGCGGGCGCCGGCCACATCCGTCCAGAAGCGCGCGAGGATGTCGACGCCCTCGTAGCCCGTGATCTGCGCGCCGTTCCCGATGTTGACGGTGTTCGTCGGGTAGACGTTCGTGTTGCCGGTTCCGAACCCCTCGCCGTAGAAGCCGGCGCCGTACGCCTTCGCCGAGGACGTGGCGACGAGCGACGAGACCGTGGCGGCGACGCGCGTCCGGGTGGCGTTGAGCGACGCGCCGGTGTCGACGTTGGCCGTGGTCGCTGCCTTCGTCGCGTCGTTCGACTGGCCGACGTTCATGTTCGCGTCGGCGTGGCCGTCGGCGCCGAAGCCCTTGCCGTCGGCGTACGCCGTCGCCGATCCGTTGACGGTCGTGCTCGCGTTCACGTTGGCGAAGCCGCCGGCGAGGACGTCGGAGTTCTGCTTGAGGCTCGCGGTCGTCGTGTACTTGATCGTCGTCGTGCTGTCGGAGTCGGCGACGCCGATGCCGCCGGCGGCCGTGGCCTCGCCGGACGACGACGCCGTGTTCGAGGAGAGGGCCGAGAGCGTGAAGTTGTCGACGGCGATGATCCGCGCGTTCTCGTCCACGTACGCGTTGCTCGTGTTGCCGGTCTGGTTCACGGTCGCCTCGGCGTGGCCGATCGCGATCAGGCCGCCGCTCCCGTTCTTCGCCCAGGCCGAGAGGTTGGTCGACGACGTCGAGGTGATCGACGCGCTCCCGGCGAGGCTGACGAACGCGCCGTTCCCGACGTAGGCGGTGACGCTCGGGCTGGACGTCACGGTCGAGTTGTTCGAGCCGAGCGTGAAGACCGCGCCGCCCGAGCCCTTCGCCTTCGCGGACGAGAGCCCGTCGCCCGGAGGCGTCGAGACGAGCGAGAGCGAGCCGCCGCCGGGGGCGAGGATCTTCTGCTCCGAGGTGACGGTGTCGGTGTCGATCTGGATGCGCAGCTGACCGTCGACGGAGCTCAGGTCGACGCCCTGTGTCCCGATCATGTGCTGCCCCGTCCCGGCGATCGTCGTCGGCGTCAGCGTCACGCGCGCGCCGCTCGCGTTCTGCGCGTCGGCGAGCGTCGGCGCGAGCTTGAACTTCCCTGCGCCGCCGACGCCGAGGTCGGTGACGTAGTAGGTCTGGCCGGAGATCAGGCCGCCGATCGGGACGTCGCCCGCCTTCACGATCGAGTGCGTGTCGTTGCGCGGGTCCTCGATCAGCACGCTGACGGCGCCGCGGCTGACGGTCGCCGAGCCGGACGCCGAGAACCCGGCGGCCAGGCTCTGCGGGCCGAGCTCGAGGGTCGTCGCGGAGACGCCGACCAGCGAGTAGGTGCCGGCGTTCGTCGTGGTCAGCGTCACCTGCATGCCGACGAGGAAGCCGTCCGCGACCCAGCTGCCGGTCGAGCGGACGATGGTGTCCGTCCCGGTGGTGGCGCTGCCCGAGCGCGTGAAGGTGAAGGTGTCGGTCACCTGCGTCGCCTTCGGGAGGACGCTGCTCTGCGTGAGCGTGATCGTGTTCCCGCTCACCGTCGAGATCGTGAAGCTGCCCGCGATCCCGGCGATCGTGATCGGCTGGCCGTTGACGAGGCTGGTGAGGACGTCGCCGGAGGTGCGGACGATCTGGTCGCCGCCGGAGGCGCGCCGGATCAGGTCGGCCTGGACGCTGATGTTCGTCGACTTCGCCGGCGTGAGAAGGATGTGGCCCTGCTCGTCGAGCGTGATGTTGACCGTGCCGCGGTCGACCGTCGAGGTGCCGGAGGCGGCGAATCCAACCGGGAACGTCTGCGGCGCGATCTGGAGCTCGGTCGCGGTGACGCCGGTCAGCGTGTACGTGCCCGCGTTCGCGCCGGTGACCGTGATCGACTGGCCGGTCGCGAACCCTTCGCTCGTCCAGCTGCCGCTCGAGCGGACAATCGTGTCGTGCTGACCCGCGTTCGTGTTCGCCGCGCGGGTGAACGTGAAGGAGCCGTTGACGACGCGCGTCGCCGGGATCGTGTTCGTCGCGGTGAGCGTCAGCGTCAGCGCGCTCACCGTCTGGATCGTGAAGGTGCCGGAGAACGCGCCCGAGATGTTGATCTGCTCGCCGGCGATGAAGCCGTTGTCGACCCAGCTGCCGGAGCTGCGAATGATCTGATCGCCCGAGCCGCTCCTGATCAGCGTCACCGCGCCGTTCGTGAACGTCGACGAGTGCTTGAGCTGGATCTCGTAGTCGTTGACCTTGATGACCGTGTAGGTCTGGCCGGGAGTGAGGCCGCCGATCGGCACCGGGGACTTCCCCTCGACCGCCGTGACGGTGTAGATGATCTTGTCGTTCGTCTGGAGGCCGTGCGGGAGCCGGTTGCCCTCGTTCGGCCCTGACTGGTAGGCGAAGTAGATGTTGTCGGAGCCCGGGGAGACGTTGAACGCGGTGACCGTCTCGCCGTCGAGCGTCACCGTCGTGTCGACCTGCGTGCTGTGGAACGTGAGGTTCCCGGCCGGCGCGTAGTAGGTCACGGCCTGGTTCGGCGAGAAGCCGTTGCTCGCGATCGTGATGACGTTGCCGCTGACGTTCACGCCCGCGAACGGCTTGAGGTAGTTCTCCGGGTGGCGGGCCATGTCCTCGGTCGTCGTCAGCTTGATCGTGCGCTCGTCGATCACGCGGACCCAGTAGGTGCCGTCGCTCGTGAGGCCGCCGGCGGTCGTCCCGATGAACCGGACCTTGTCGCCCGTCACGAAGTTGTGCGGCTGCGGGAACGTGATCGTGTCGAAGGTTCCGTTCACGTCGGCCGTGTCGAAGTCGTTGCCGAACGCGATCGTGTCGCCGCCGAGCGCGATCACGTTGTACTGGCGGTTGACGAGGATGTTGACGACCGTGCCGTCCTCCTTGTGAACCTCCTCGTTCGTCGGTCCCTGGAGGCCGACGATCACGGTGTGGCTCTGCGGGTCGTACTCGACCGCGTCGCCCGTCTCGAGACCGTGCTTCCTGACCGTAAGCGTGTCGTTGGCGTTGCTGACGGACTCGATGACGAAGGTCGGCTCGGTGCCGCTCGGCTCCGCGGTCGCCCTCAGCGACAGCGATCCGGCCTGGATCTGCGAGCCGGCGCCGATGTACGCGAGCACCACCGGCGAGACGGTCAGGTTCGACTCCGACCCGCCGACGGTGATGCCGCCGACGCTGACGCCGCGGGTATCGGAGTCGGCCTCGGGATTGGCCTTCGCCTCGAGCTCGATCGTGCCGGTGACGGTGATGATCGACGGGTCGGTGGAGACGCCGCCGATGTGAGCCTCGACGTTCCCCTGCGTGACTGCCGTGGCGGTGTTCTTCGTCGAGGCGAAGAGCCCGCCGGAGACGGCCTGGGACGTCGCCGTCGCCTTGTCGGCGGAGATCGCCTTCACGTCGACGTTCGTGCCGCTCGTGATGGACCCGTCCATCCGCGTCGTCACGTGGCCGCTCGCGTTCGAGGAGGTGGTGGTCTTGCCGATGCCGGCGATGCCACCCGAGCTTCCGCTACCGGTCGCCGTCGCCACCGCGACCGAGCCGGAGCTGATCTTGATCTCGCCCAGAGCCGAAAGGGTCGCGCCGCTCGAGACGTACGTGTCGACGTACGGCTTGTCGGTCGCAGTCGCGCTCGCGCCGCTCGTCGAGATCAGGATCGAGCCGGACGAGGCGTGCGCGATCGCGCGAGCGCCCGAGCCGTCGGTGACCTTGCCGTCCTCGTCGGTGTTGTAGATCGACTTGACGGTGATCCCGCCGCCGGTGGAGACGACGGTTCCGCCGCTGATGCCGCTCTGCACCATCGGGGTCGTCGACACGCTCGGCTCGATCGTCGCGGTTGCCGTCGCGCCGCCCGCGGACACCGTGGTGCCGAAGGAGCCGCCCTCGGCCGTCGCGGTGGCGGACGCCGCCAGCGTCGAGCCGACGAAGATGTCGTCGTCTGCCGACGCCGTCGTCGTGCCCGTGGTGTAGCCGCCGAGCCGGCTCTCGACGGTCGGGTTGATGGTCGAAGTCGCCGTGGTGGTCGCGCCGGACAGGCCGATGAAGCTGGCCGACGTCGCGTGGCCCGTCGCGGTCGTGGTGGCGGTCGTGGTGGCGATCGCGTCGATCTGGACGTCGTCGGCGATGTCCAGCTCGACCGGGTCTGCGTAGGCCCTGGTGATCGTCGTGATCGTCGCGTTCGACGTCGCGCCGCCGCCCGCGACCGAGAAGGTCACGCCGGCCGCCACCGCGGACGCGGTCGCGTCGGAGGTGATCGTGGCGTCCTCGGTCGCGGTGATCGTGAGGTCGCCGGTCGTCGTCGCGATCGACGCGGAGGTCGCGTACGCCTCGACGTCGGTCTGGATCGTGTTCTGCGCCAGCGAGACGCTGATCGCGACCGAGCCGCTGACGACCCCGACCGACACCGAGAAGGAGACGGCCGTCGCGGTCGCGTCGATGTGCGACGTGTCGGTGGCCTCGATCGTCACGTCGAACGCGTCGATGCCGCCGTTCCGCGTGGTGCCGATGTACGCCTTGGCGAGCACGTTGACCTTGTTCTCGATCGTGACGCCGGCGCCCGAGGCGGCAACCGCGATCAGGCCGGCCGACACTCCGATCGAGGTGGACGAGATGTCAGCGTCGATCGTCGCGTCTTCGCTCGCGCTGATCTCGAGCGAGCCGCCCGCGTCGACGCTCGAGTTCGTGACGTACGCCTGGACTTCGGCCGCCTGCGGAGTGGCCTGCGCCGTGTAGCCGATGAAGTTGCGCGCCTTGGCGATGCCGATCGAGACGGCGCCGGCGACGATGCCGATGCTGACGGAGGCGGCGAAGGCCTTGACGTGTGCGTCGATGTGCGAGGTGTCGTCGGCGGTGATCGAGACGTCGCCGGTGCTCGTGAGGTCGCTGGAGTCGACGTACGCCTTCGTCTTCGTGAGGATCACGTTGAGCGCGTCGGCGCCTGCGCCGGCGAGGGCGAAGCTGCCGAGCCCGACGCCAGCCGCTGCGGCCGCGGCGAACGTGGTCGACGTGATCGTCGCGTCGTTCGTCGCCTCGAGCGTGATGTCCTGGCTGGCGGTCACGCCGTAGTCCGTGGTCGACGACGGCGAGCCGTCGGCGTTCGCGATGTAGGCCAGGACCTGGTTCGAGATCTCGTTCTTCGCCAGCGCGACGCCGATCGCGACCGACCCGGCGATGACGCCGACGCTGAGGGCGAGCGCCGCCGCGCCGGTGAACGCGTCGATCGTCGGCTCGTCGCTCGCCGTCAGCGAGACGTTCTGCGCGCTGATCCCGGTCGCCCCGTCGCCGTCGATGTACGCCTGGACGTTCATGTTGATGCGGTTCTCGGCGGCCGCGCCCGCGCCGCTCAGCCCGAGGCCGACGACGCCGCCGGAGAGCGCGGCCGAAGCGGCGAGCACGAACGCGTGGATCGACTCGTCGGACATCGCCTCGAGCGAGAGGTCGCCCGACGTAGCGGACACGCTCGAGCGCTCGATGTAGGCCTGCACCGGCGCCGCCGAGCTGGTCAGGTTGATCTGCTTCCAGAACGCCGGGTTGCGGTAGTCCGCCTGCCTGAGGTCGACACCGGTGCGGGACGGCCCGATGTACATGAACACGTCGCCCTTGCCCGGGCCGTTCGCGATCTCGACCGTGGTGACGTTGGGAGTGAGCGTGGCGCCCGTCTGGTCGGAGTCGTACGTCGTGGTCGGGTTGTTGCTCGTCGCCTTCCAGCCGATCACGTTGCGGGCGAGCGCGATGCCGATCGAGACGCCCGCGCCGACGATGCCGACGCCGAGGGCGGCGGAGAACGCGCCGACGATCGCGTCGATGGTCGCGTGGTTCGTCGCCGTGATGTCGACGTCGCCGGCGCTCGTGAGCTTGCTGTCCTCGACGAAGGCGCTCGTCCTGCCGAGAATGACGTTCGATGCGTCGGCGCCGGCGCCGCTCGCACCGATCCCGACGCCGAGGCCGAGGCCGGCCGCGACGGACGCTGCGGCGGCGATGACCTTGATCGACGCGCCCTCGTCCGCCGACACGACGATGTCGCCCGAGTTCGTCGTCACGGTCGTGTCGGCGTTCGCGATGTAGGCCGCGATCTCGCTCTCGATCTGGTTCCGAGCCAGCGAGACGCCGATCGAGATCGAGACGCCCGCCGCGCCGCCGAGGGCGAAGGCGACGCTGACGGCGCCGGCGAAGGCCGCGATCGCGGACGCGTCGGTCGCGTGCAGAGCGACGCTGCCGACGGTGATGCCGGTCGACGCGGTGCCGTCGCCGTCGATGAACGCCTTGACGTAGGTGGCGATGCGGTTCTCGGCGAACACGCCGGCGCCGCTGAAGCCGACACCCACGACGGCGCCGGCGCCGACCGCGACGGAGCCGGCGACGACGAGCGCGGCGATCGCCTGCGACGAGGCGGCGTCGGCGGTGAGCGCGCCGCTCGCCGAGATCGACGAGTTCTTGACGTACGCCTGGATCTCGGCGGCGTTCGGCGCGATCTGCTTCCACTTCGACGTGTCCGTGTAGTCCTGCGTCGAGAGGTTCGGGTTCGTCAGCGTCGTCCCGCCGACGTACTCGTACACCTCGCCGGCGCGATCGCCGCTCGCGATCTGCACGCGCTTGCCGGGGGTGATCGTCGAGGTCGCGGCGGTCGACAGGTAGCAGGCGGGCGCCGTGCACGTGTAGCCCGGGGCGCTCGGGTCGAAGCCGATGAAGTTCCGCGCGATCGAGAGCCCGATCGAGGCGCCGATCCCTGCCGCCCCGACGCCGATGCCGATCGCGGCGGAGAGGCTCGCGACGAGCGCCGAGATCGACGCCGACGCGGTCGCGTCCAGGTCGACGTTCGTCGCCTGCGTGACCTTGCTGTCCTGGATGAACGCGTTCGTCTTCGTCAGGACGACGTTCTCGGCGTACGCGCCGGCGCCGCTGACCGCGACGCCCGCGCCGACCCCGCCGGCGAGCGCGACGGAGGCGGCGACGGTGACAGCGTCGATCGTCGCGCGCGAGACCTGCAGGGCGTTCCCGACCTGCTTGACGATGTAGACGTCGGTGCCGCCGACGACTTGCCAGGAGGTGTCGCTCAGCGCCGTCACGGTCGGCAGCACGCGCTCCCAGTTCCCGGATGCGTAATTCTGCGTTGCGAGGTTGACGGTGGTGGGGTTCGTCCCGATGAAGCGGTAGACGAGGCCTGGCGTGCCGCCGCCGCCGTAGCCCGCCGCGACCTTGACGGTGTCGCCCTTGTTCAGCGTCGTGAGGCTCGCGTACCGCGCCGGTGCCGCCCAGCTCGACCACCTGGCGCCGTCGTTGTAGTCCTCCAGGCCGAGGTCGATCGAGGCGCCGTTCGGCCCGACGTAGGTGTAGGTGTCGCCGGGCGTCCCGCCGTTGAGGTAGCCCGCGGCGACGGTGACGCTGTTGCCCTTGTTCAGGGTGTGGGTCCCCGACGCCGTCGTGTAGGTGGCGGAGCCGGATGCGAGCGCCCACTTCGTGGTGTCGGCGTAGTTCTGCGCGGCGAGGTTGAACGAGCCGCTCGCGCCGATGTAGATGTACGAGCTGCCCGGCGTCCCGCCGAGGGCGTAGCCCGGCGAGACGAGCACCTTGGTTCCGGGCGACAGCGTCTTCGTGCCTGAGCCGGTCGTGTACGCGAAGCCGTACTGCAGCTCGCGGCCGGCGTTGCGGAACGCGTTGTCGAGCGCGATCAGCCTCGTCGTCTCGTCGACTGCGTCGACCGCCGCCTCGTCGATCGCGCTCGTCGCCGGGTCGTCCTGCTCCGTGCGGGCGAGGTCGTCGAGCACGACGTCCGTGACGCCGTTGAGCGTGACGCCGTCGCTGCCGTGCGAGGTCGCCGACACCTTGACGTCGCCGTTCTTCGCCTCGACCTTGGTGTCCGCGTTCCGGATGAAGGCCGCGACGTCGTCCGAGACCTCGTTGAACGCGATCGCGAGCCCGATCGCGATGGAGACGCCAACGGCGCCGATCGCTGCGGCGACCGAGGCCGCGCCGGCGATCGAGCGGATGCTCGAGCCGTCGTCGGCCGTGATCAGGATGTCGTGCGCGCTGATCCCGGCCGCCCCATCGCCGTCGATGAATGCCTTGACGGCGGTCGCGATCTTGTTCTCGACGAACACGCCGGCGCCGCTGACGCTGACGCCCGCGCCGCCACCCGAGAGCGCGACGGCGCCCGCGACGACGATCGCGTCGATCGTCTGCGTCGAGGTCGCCTGCAGCTTGAGCTGGCCGGTGGCGTCGACGCTCGAACGGAGGACGTAGGCCTGCACCTGCGCGGCGTTCGGCGCGATCAGGACCTGCTTCCACAGGCTCGCGTCGCCGTACTCCTGCATCGTGAGGTCCTTGTTCGTCAGCGTCGTCGTGCCGACGTACTCGTAGACGTCGCCGGTGCGCGCGCCGGTGACGACCTTGACGCGCTTGCCGGTCGTGATCGTCGACGTCGTGGCGGTCGACTCGTAGCAGTTGTTCGCGAGCGTGCACGAGTACGACGGGCCGCCGCTCGGGTCGAAGCCGATGAAGTTCCGCGCGACGGAGACGCCGATCGCGACGCCGAGGCCTGTGGCGCCGGCGCCGACCGCAGCCGCGACTGCGAAGACCTTCGCCTCGATCGACGCCGTGTTCATGGCAGTCGCGTTCACGGGGCCCGAGCTCTCGACGACGCTGTCGTCGATGTGCGCGTTGACCTTGGTGAAGATCGCGTTCGTCGCCGCCGCGCCCGCGCCGCTGACGCCGGCCCCGACGCTGCCGACGGCGATGGAGAGCGACGCGGCGACCGTCCAGGCGTGGATCGTCGCGCCCTCGGTCGCCGAGATCGTGATTCCGGTCGACGTCGTCGCCTTGACCTTCGTGTCGGCGTTGGCGATGTAGGCCAAGACCTCGTTCGCGATCGTGTTCCAGGCGATCGCGACGCCGATCGCGACGCCGACGCCGAACGCGCCTCCGATGGACGCGGCGATCGCGGCGGCACCGGTGATCGCGTTGATGGTCGAGCTGTCGCTCGCGGTGATCGCGACGCTGTCGACGGTGATGCCGGTCGTTGCCGCGCCGTCGCCGTAGATGTAAGCGGCCGCGCGCGCCGCGATCACGTTCCGGGCGACCGACCCCGAGCCGGCGAGACCGAAGGCGCCACCGCCGGCGGCGATCGAGACCGAGCCCGCCAGGACGAGCGCGTCGATCGTCTGGCTCGTCATCGCCCAGATCGTGAGCGCCTTTCCGAGGACGCTCGAGCCGGCGACGAATGCCTGGGCGCCGCTCGCCGCGCCGACGAGCTCCCACTTCGAGGTGTCCGCGTAGTTCTGGCTGCCGAGGATGACGGTGCCGGAGACTGCCGAGCCCTTGTAGCGGTAGACGTCGCCCGCGTTGCGGCCGGCGGCGATCCGCACCGTCTTCCCCGCCGTGAGGCCGGTCGCGAGCGTCTGGTCGGAGAGGTAGTCGAACGCGGACGTCGTGCCGATCACGTTCTCGGCGAACGAGACGCCGATCGCGACGCCGAGGCCGGCCGTCCCGGCGCCGACACCGAGCGCGACGGCGGCGATGAGCGCCTTGATCGTCGAGGTGTCAGTCGCGTGCAGGAAGACGGCGCCGTTCGTGCTCTCGACCGTCGAGCTCTCGATCCCGGCGTTCGTCTTCGTGTAGATCTCGTTGCGCGCGTACGCTCCGGCGCCGGCGACGCCCCCGCCGAAGTACCCGCCGGCGCCGATCGCGACCGAGGCGGCGGCCGAGATGGCGCGAATGCCGGCGTTCTCGGTCGCCTCGATCGTGATGCCGCCCGTGGTCGTCACGAACTTGGCTGCGCCGCTGCCGGCCAGATACGCCTCGACCTGGTTCGCGATCTTGTTGAACGCGAGCGAGATCCCGATCGAGACGGCGACGCCGGCGTTGCCGCCGAAGGCCGCCGCGACCGCGGCCGCGCCCGCGATCGCCGAGATCGAAGACGTGTCCGACGCGGCCAGCGAGATCGAGCTCGCGGAGGCTCCCCTGGTGCCGCCGCCGTCGACGAACGCCTTGACGTTCGCCGCGATGTGGTTCTCGGCGTAGACGCCGGAGCCGGCGACGCCGACACCTGCGCTGCCGCCCGCGGCGAGCGCGACGGAGGCGGCGATGACGATCGCGTTGATCGCGTGCGACGCGGTCGCGGTAGCCGTGAGCGCGCCGCCCTGCGCCGTGAGCGTCGAGCGCAGCGCGTACGCCTGGATCTCGCGTCGGCGACGACGTCCCGTCGAGGGTCTCGCCGATCAGGTTCTTCGCGATCGAGATGCCGATCGCGACGCCGATGCCCGCGCTGCCGCCCGCGCCGACCGCCGCCGCGACCGCGAGCACCGTCGCGCTGATCGCGTTCGTGCCGGTCGCGGTCAGCGAGATGCCGGTGTGGCTCGTGACGACGCTGTCGTCGATGTGCGCGTTCGTGTGCGAGGTGACGGAGTTCAGCGCGACGGCGCCTGCGCCGGCGATCGCGACGCCGGTCGAGCCGCCGATCCCGACGGCGAGCGAGGCGGCGGCCGAGACGACCTCGATCGTCGGGGCCGAGACCGTGAAGGTGCCGCCCGAGAGCGTGATCACGAACGAGCGGCAGATCCCGGGGTAGCAGCCGCCGAGGACAGGCGTGCCGTCGGTGACCTTCCAGACCGAGCCCGCGCGGATCACGTCGAGCTTCCAGCCGGCCGTGAGCGTGTAGCCGTCGGCGGCGAACGCGGTGGCGAGCGCGGCGAGGATCGGAGCGTCGACGGCCGCGTCGTTCGCCGCCTCGTCGTTGCCGGCGCCGGTGGTCGTGAGATCGTCGCTGTCGGCGACGGCCGCGTTGTCGAGCTGCGCCGCCGTGAGCGTCGCCGTCGTGCCGAACGTGAACAGGTTCTTGGCGAGCGTCTGCGCGAGCAGGGTGACGCCGCCGGTGTCCGTGATCACGCCGTCGCCCGGCGTTCACGATCGCGGCCTCGGTTCGATTGTCGACCTGGTTGATCGCGATCGAGAGGCCGATCGAGATCGCGACGCCGGTCGACCCGCCGAGACCGGCGGCGATCGACGCGGCGCCGACGAGCGCCCTGATCCCGGACGAGTCGGTCGCGGTGGCGTTGAGGCTCGCGACGTGGATCCCCGTCGCCCCGTCGCCGTCGATCTTCGCCTGGACGTCCGTCGCGATCCGATTCTCGGCGTAGGCGCCCGCGCCGCTGACGCCGACGCCGGTGGAGCCGCCGCCGCTGACGGCGACCGCGCCGGCGGCGACGGTCGCGTCGATCGTCTGCGTCGAGGTCGCCGTGAGCGTCAGGGCGCCGGTGGCGTGGATGCTCGCGTTCTTGACGGCCGCCTCGACGACCGCGCCGGTGCGGTCGACGCCGACGAGCTTCCACAGCGTCGTGTCGGAGTAGTCCATGGACACGAGGTCGACGCCGTCCGGAACCGGCGCCCACTTGGCGGTGTCGGCGTAGTTCTCGAGCGAGAGGTTGACCGGCGAGGCCTGGAGCGTCCACCCGTTCGCCGTCGTGTACGTCTGGGTCGCGAGGTTCACGGTGCCGCTGAGCGCCGAGCCGGTGCGCTTGTAGATCCGGCCGTCGCGCAGGACGAGCGTGTTGACGGCGATCCCGCCGCTGACGGTCTGCGTCGAGACGTAGTCGAACGCCGGGTCGTAGCGGTAGACGCTGCCGCCGGCCTTCACGCGCGTGCCGGCGACGATGCCGCCCGTCACGGTCGCGGTCGAGAGGTAGTCGTAGGCCGACCCGGTGAGCGGGGTCGTCCCGATGTACTCGTAGACGTCGCCGCTCCGCGCGTACGCGGGCATCGACGCGGCGCCGGCCGCCGGCGTCGGGATCTTGACGCGCTGGCCGGTCGTGACCGTCGCGGGGTGCTGCGTCGAGAGGTAGGTGTACGAGGTGGAGCCGTCGGGATCCCACCCGATGAAGTTGCGCGCGACGGAGACGCCGAGGGCGACGCCGACCGCCGTCGTGCCGCCGAAGCTGACGGCCGCAGCGACGGCGAGGACGAGGGCCTCGACCTTGCCGCCGGAGGTCGCCGTGATCGTGACCGAGCCGACCTTGTTCGTGCGTCGTCCCGAGGGAGCCGCCCTGGAGGTAGGCGCTCGTCGTCGAGAGGATCACGTTCGTCGACTCGGACCCGCCGCCCGCGAGCGCGAACGCCGGCGTGCCGCCCGAGACTGCGACCGAGACGGCGACCGCGATCGACTGCACCTTGATCTGCGCGTCGTTCGTCGCGCGGATGACGACGTTGCCGCCGACGTCGATCGTGCCGGCGTTGTTGATGAACGCGGTGACGGCCGTGTCGATCGAGTTGTGGGCGAGCGAGAGGCCGATCGAGCCGGCGCCGCCCTTGCCGCCCGAGAGGCTCGCGGCGACCGCGGCGGCCTGCGCGTCCGCGGTGATGTGCGAGGTGTCGCTCGCCGTGACGGAGAGGTCGCCGGTGCCCGCCGACATCGCCGTGCCGTCCGAGGAGGCCTCGATCCGGACGCCGATCTTGTTGTCCGTCCAGAGGCCGCCGACGCTGACCGCGTAGGCCGCGTCGCTCGAGGCGGCGATCGCGACTGCGGTCGCCTTGACGGTGGCGGTGATCGTCGCGGTGCTCTCGGCCGAGATCGCGATGCCGTGCGCCGCGTTCAGGCTCGTGCTGATCGCGCGGGCGCGAACCTGAATCGGGCTCGAGCCGCCGTACTCGCTCCAGCCGATCAGGTTGCGGGCGATCGAGACGCCGATCGCGATCGCCCGGCGTCGTGCCGGAGAGGCCGCCGCCGATCGCGACCGCGAGCGCCCTGACCGTCGCCGCGACGATCGAGCTGTTCGTCGCCGCGATCGTGATCGCGCCCGCGAGCGGCGCCGTGCCGGTGGCGGTCATCGTGCCGCCGTTGATCGTCGCGTTCGTGTTGCCGCCGATCTTGTTGACGGCCGTCGCGCCGCCGCCGCTGAAGGCGAGGCTCTTGCCGAGGCTGAGGGCGACCGTGACCGCCGACGCGGTCGAGGTGGCGTCGATCGAGGAGCTCTGCGTCGCGCGGACGGTGATGTTCCCGCCCGTCGCCCTCACCGACGGCGACGCCGGTGATCGTACGCGGCGAGGTCGGTGGCGACTTCGTTCCGCGAGATGCTGAGGGCGACGGTGACGCCGGTCGCCTTGTCCGCCGACGCGGCCACCGCGAGCACCGGCGCATCGACGAACGAGTAGATGCTCGCGTCGTCGGTCGCGAGAACCGAGACGCTGCCGGCCTTGGCCTCGACGGACGGGGCGCCCGTGACGGTCGGCGCGCTCTCGATCGAGGCCTTGACCTCGGTGCTGACCCTGTTCATCGCCACGACGACGTCGATGGCGATCGACGACGCCTTGTTCGTGAGCGACGCGGTGATCGACGTGGCGGAGGTCTCGACGACCGCCGTGATCGACGCCAGCGAGTTCGCGGTCACCGCGATCGAGCCGCCGGCGGAGATCGTCGGTGCCCGTCACCTTGGCGATCGTCTTCGCCGCGTTCTCGGTGCCGGGATTGAGGCCGAGGAGCGCGTTCCCGAGGTTGAAGAGGATGTTCTGCGAGTCCCACCCGATCGAGTTGAACGCGAGCGTCGCGCCGATCGCGAGCGAGGGCGACTCGACGATCGTCTTCATGAGCGCCTCGAGCGTCGAGGTGTTGTCGGCCGCGACGGTGACGTCTCCGCCGGTCGCCTTGAGGACGCTGTTGGTGACGGTCGCGGTTGCGCCGCTCAGCATGACGTTCGTCGCGATCTGGAACGACATGCCCTTGCTCTTGTCGGAGTCGAACAGGCTGCCGCCGTGGGCGATCGCGGTCGAGTTGCCGGTCGCGCGGATCGTCGCCGTCTCGAGCGCGGTGACGGAGATGCCGCCGGTCGCGGTCGCGGTCTCGTTCGTGATCCAGGCGAAGGCGCCGCCGCGAACGTCGTTGCGTGACGCGAGGCCGGAGGCGGCCGTCGCGCTCGCGGAGGAGACGTTCGTGAGGCCGAGCGCGGTCAGGTCGTCGTAGGTCGACTTCGCCGGGTCGACGAAGCGCCACCGCGTCGTGTCGGTGACGGTCGTCGTGCCGAGGTCGATCGTGGCGTCGGGTCCGGGTCCTCGTAGACGTAGCGGTAGACCTTGCCGTCGTCGTCGCGGAGGAGCTCGCCCGGCTTGACGTTCTGGACGCCGGAATAGCGCGTGTACTGGTAGTCGGTCTGCGCGGCACTCAGGAGGTTGAGGACGAGGTCGATGCCTCCGGTGCTCTGCGCGGTCGAGATCGAGATCACTTCGACGGACGACTCGATCTCGGCGGCGTCCTCGGCGTGGACGATGATCGAGCCGGCTGCGGTGACGGAGCTGACGAGCAGGAAGTCGGAATCCGTGGCGTAATTCGCCGGCGGGCCGCGCGGGCTCGTCCCGATGTACTTGTAGACCTTCCCGGCGCCGACGCTGATCAGGTCGCCGGGCTGGATGAGCGACGGGACGGTGACGGTCGTGTAGGCGCCGGTCGCGTCGAACTCGATCCCCGCGCGCGACGTCGCGTTGACCATGTTGCTCGCGATCGCGACACCGATCGCGAGGCTCGTCGAGCCGGTGATGACGACGACCGTCGTCTCGGCGTCGTTCGAGACGACCGCGTTGATGAGCGCCTCGTTGATCGCCGTGACCGTGACGTCGCCGTGCGAGTCGATGCGCGAGTTGTGGATCAGCGCCGTCGTCTCGGCCGGCTGCGCGTTCCCGAACGCGGTCGCGATCAGCGGGTCGCCGAGGATCGTGTCGATCAGGTTGAAGAGGATGTTCTGCGACTTCCAGCCGATCGAGTTGAAGGCGAGGGTGACGCCTGCGCCCTCGCCGGCGCTCTGAATCGCGTTCAGCGCCTCGGCGTCGATCTGCGACAGGTTCTCCGCGTGCACCGTGACGCCGCCGGTGGTGGTCGTGATCGGCGAGTCGTCGATCTCGGCGTCGGCGCTCGACAGGATGATGTTGGTCGCGATCACGAAGCCGAGCGCAAGCGAGGTGCCGTTGTTGAATGCGCTGCCGCCCGACGACGTGCCGCTGATGTCGGCGGTCGAGCGGATGAACGCCGTCAACTGAGCCTCGACGTCGACGCTCGGCGCGGTCACGGGCGACCGGCGGATGATTGCGTCCACGTCAGTGCGGACGTCGTTGTAGACGACGATCCAGCCGACCGAGGTCGAGTTCGAGTCGGTGACGTTGATCCCGGAAGGGAGGAGGCTCGTCTCGAGCACGCGCTTCCAGTAGCGGAGGTCGAGGTAGTTCGCGGTCGAGAGGTCGATCGGGCTCAACACGTCGACGTCCGCGCCCATCCACTGGTAGATCGCGCCCTCGACGCCGCCGACCTGCTGCCAGTCGGCGGTCGTGTAGTCGATGTTCCGCAGGTCGAGCGTGCCGCCGCTGCCGACGTACATGTAGGTGGCGCCGGCCTCGCCGCCGAGCTTCGCCCACCGCAGCGTGTTCCCGAAGTTCTCGGCGCCGAGGTCGACGCGGCCGTTCCCGCCGAGGTAGCGGTAGACGACGCCGTCGACGCCGCCGGTGCCGTAGCCGGCCTCGAACTTGATGTTGTCGCCGGTGACGAGGAGGCGCTTGCCGGACTTCGAGGTCAGCCGGTAGGAGCCGTAGTCGTCGGACAGCTGCACCTTGTTGCCGTTCGCGATCGTCTGCGAGCCGTCGTCGGAGCTGAAGTCGACGACGATCGAGCCGGGAGCGATCCGCACGCGCTCGCCGAACTTCGGCGCGCGCAGGCCCTCGGTGTTCAGGTACTGGAAGTTCACGAAGTTGTTGATCTCGGACTGGAGGACGCCGACGCCGCCGTCGTTCGAGGTCACCGACGAGGAGACCATCTTCACGTTGGAGAAGATCCCGGCCGCGTCCTGGCCCTTGACGTCGAGGTCGCCGCCCGCGGTCACCGGCGTGTCCTCGATGTACGCCTGGACGGAGCTCCGGACCTTGTTCATCGCGATGATCCCGCCGACGGCCTTGCCGTTCGCGCCGTAGAGCGCGGAGGCGGCCGAGTCGGCGGCGTTCGAGATCGTCGCGTTGATCTGCTCGTTGCCGTAGGCCTCGACGCTCACGCCGCCGTCGGCCTCGATCGAGGAGTTCGAGATCCACGCGTGGGTCACGGCCTGCGCGTTCGGGTAGAGCGCGCTCGAGATCAGCGAGTCGCCGAGGATCGCGTCGATCGCATTGAAGAGGAAGTTCTGCGAGGCCCAGCCGATCGTGTTGAAGGCGAGCGCGATGCTGACGGCGAGGTCGCCCGAGGCGGTCGCCATGTGGATCGACGCGTCGATCGCGGACGTGTTGCGCGCCTCGACGCCGACGTTGCCCGTGACGTCGATGTCGCTGTCCTCGATCCACGCATTCGCCTTCGAGAGGATGAGGTTCGTCGCGATCTGGCCGTTGATCGCCTGGACGGTGCCGCCGCCCTTGAACGACCCGCCCGACGCCTCGACCGTGCTGGTCGCCTCGGCGGCGATCTCGGCGTCCTCGGTCGCGAGCACCTCGACGCTCCCGCCCGTGATCTCCGCGTTGTCGATCCACGCCGAGACGTCGGCGCGGACGTCGTTGAGGACGATCAGGATCCCGATCGCGCGCGCATCGGAGTCGAAGAGGTTGCCGATGTTGGGGTAGAAGTTCGCGATCTGCTCGGCGGTCGTGAGGACGACCTTCTCCCACGTGGTGGGAGCGGCCTTGAAGTCGACCGTGCCGAGATCGATCAGCGCGTCGGCGCCGTGGTAGACGTAGATGCTGCCGGGGTCGCCGAGCGCGAGGCTGTAGTCGGGCGCGACGCGGACGCGGTCGCCCTCGGTGAGCGTGACCTCGCCGGAGCGGGTCGTCCAGTCGTAGTCGTTCGGCGAGATGCCGGCGACGACGTCGGCGATCCCGCTGAGGTCGTTCTTCGTGATCGCGACCTGGATCACGGTCGACGTCGACGCGATCGACGCGGCGTCGGAGGCGGAGACGAGCACGTCGGCGGCGTCGATCGTCCCGGGCGTCGTCGTGTACTCGATGAACGCGCTGGCCGTCGTGTTGACCTTGTTCGACGCGACGACCGCGCCGCCGGAGACGCCCTTCGCCTGCCACGACGAGCCGAACGAGATGTCGATGATCGCCTCGGCGACGTTCTCGTTGCCGACCGTCGCGACGATCGAAGACGCCTGCGTCGCGGTGACGGCGAGGTTGCCGGTCGCCTCGACGTTGGAGTCGCGGATGTAGGCGGTCGCCTCGGCGGCCTGCTTGCCGTTGAAGGCGCTCGAGATCAGCGGGTCGCCGAGGATCGCGTCGATCGTGTTGAAGAGGATGTTCGAGGACTTCCAACCGATCGAGTTGAAGGCGAGGACGAAGCTGAGGTTGTCCCAGGACTCGATCTTCGAGGTCGCCGTCGCGTCCATCGTCGACGTGTTCGCGGCCGAGACGGTCACGTCGGCGCCGCTCACGTCGCCGTCCTCGATGTAGGCCTTCGCGCTCGACAGCATCACGTTCGTGACGATGACGGCGCCCTTGCCCTCCCACGAGACGGTGGAGGCCTCGTCGAAAGCGGTGAGGTCGGCGATCTCGTCGGCCGAGACGGTGATGTTGCCGGAGGTCGTCACCGGCGCCCGCAGCAGGTGGGCCTCGACCGAGCTGCGCAGGTCGTTGTGGTCGACGAGCAGGAAGTAGCTCGTCGCCTCGCCCGCCACGCCGGCGGTCGAGAGGGCTGCGTAGGCGACGGAGTCGGTGATCAGGTTGACCGGCGTGAGCGCCTTCCAGTAGCCGAAGTCCGAGTAGTCCTCGGTCAGCAGGTCGATCGACTGCGGCGTGCCCATGTACTGGTAGATCGTCCCGTCGTCCGCGCGCACCTTGTCGCCGAAGACGACGTCGCGCGTGCCCGAGTGCTGCGTGAACTTGTACTCGGCCAGCGACTGGTTGGCCCAGGTGTTGAGGATCCCGGCGCCGGCGTCGTTCGAAGGCGAGACCTCGGAGTACATCGTCGTATGCGACGTGATGCGCGCCTCGTCGGAGGCGGCGACCGTCACGTCGCCGTCGGCGTCGATCGAGCCGTCCTCGACGATCGCCGTCGAGCGGCTGTTGACCATGCTCGAGGCGAGGATCCCGTTGGCGCTCATCCCGCCGGCGCCCATGATCGCGGCCGGCGCGGAGGTCGCGGCGTTCGAGAGCTCGGCCAGGATCTGCGCCGTGTTCGTGGCGGTCACGGAGACGCCGCCGGCGGAGACGATCGGCGAGCTCGTCACCGACGCGAGCGACTCGGCCGGGTGGAGGGCGCCGCCGAACGCGTTCGAGATCAGCGGGTCTCCGAGCAGCGCGTCGACCGCCGCAAACAGGAGGTTCGTCCGGCCCCAGCCGACTGTGTTGAACGCGAGCAGGATCCCGATCGACTGCGAGCCGGACGCCATCGCGACCAGGTTCGTCGCCTCGATCAGCGAGTCGTTGGAGGCGGAGACGGTGACGTCGCCGACGGTCGTCTCGATCGCGCTCTCGTCGACGAGCGCGCGCGCCGAGCTGAGGACGCGGTTGGTGGCGATCACGCCGCCGGCCGCGAGCGACTGGCCCTGGCCGGTGAACGAGGAGCCGCCGGACGAGTAGCCGGTGACGTCGGTGGCGGCGCTGACGGTCGCATCCTCGATCGCCTCGACGGTCAGGCTGCCGGCCGTGACCGGCGTGCTCGTCAGGCTCGCCTCGACGTCGCTCGAGACGTCGTTGAGGACGACGGCGCCCGCGATGCCCATCGAGTCCGACGTCGTGAAGTTGAGGTTCTGCGGCACGGCCGTGCTTTCGGCGACCGGCCGCCACAGGCCGAGGTCGGCGTAGTCGGTCGTCGTCAGGTCGACCGGCCCGTCCTCGCCCATCCACTCGTAGACGGCGCCCTTCTTGACGTCGTTCGGGCCGGTACCCGTCGCCTGGTCGGCCGCGATCCGGACGGTGTCGCCGAGGACGAGATCCTGCAGGCCGTCGCTCGAGAGGTACTTGACGCCGCCGATGAAGTTGTTGATCTCGTCCTGGAGCACCGCGGTGCCGCCGTTGTTCGTCGTCTGCGACGAGGAGACGATCTTGATGTTCGAGAAGATCCCGGCCGCGTCGGCGGCGTGGATCGTGACGTCGCCGGCCGCCGTCACGCCGGAGCCGTCGATCGTCGCGAGCACCTTGCTCGAGACCTTGTTCTGCGCGACGACGAGCCCGATCGACTTGCCCTTCGCGTTGAAGAGCGCCGCGGCGGTCGAGTCGGCGGCGTTCGAGACCGTCGCGTTCAGGAGCGCGGCGCCGTCGGCCGACACGGTCGACGTCGCCGTCGGCGTCGATCGTCGAGTTCGTGATCGTCGCGCTCACGAGCGACGGGTCCTCGCCGTTCAGCGCGCTCGCGATCAGCGGCTGGCCGAGGATCGAGTCGGCGAGGTTGAAGAGGATGTTCTGCGACTTCCAGCCGATCGAGTTGAACGCGAGCGCGATCGCCAGCGGCAAGATCGCCGGAGCTCGTCGCTGCGAGCAGCGTCGCGTCGATCCCGGCGTGATTCGCCGCGCTCACGGTGACGTCGCCGCCGGCGGTGACGTCGCTGTCGCTGATCTTCGCCGTCGCCGAGGCCAGCACGACGTTCGTGACGACCTGGCCGTTGATCGCCTGCACCGTGCCGGTGCCGTAGAACGAGCCGCCCGACGCAGTCACCGTGCTGGTTGCCTCGGACAGAAGCTGTGCGGTCTCCTCGGCGTTCACCGTGACGTCGCCGCCGGCGGTGACGAGCGCGTTGTCCAGGTACGCCTCCGACTTCGCGCGCAGGTCGTTCATCACGATCAGGAGCCCGATCGAGCGCGCGTCCGACTTCGTCAGGTTGCCGAGGTTCGGATAGAAGTCCGCGATCGACGGCTGCACCGTCAGATCCGTCCAGCGGCTCGTGACGGTGTAGTCCTCGCGCGCCGAGGTCGATCGACTCGGTCAGCGTGCCCTTGAACTCGTACACGTGGCCGACGACGCCGAGCGAACCGTCGCCCGGGCCGACCCGCACGTGGTCGCCGGGGGCGATGTCGCGCGTGCCGGACTTGGTCGTGTAGTCGTTGTCGTTCGGGAGCAGATCCGAGATCGACTGTGCGAGCCCCGCAGCGGTGTTCGCGGTGATCGTGATCTGCACCACGGTCACGTGCGCCCCCAACTCGGCCGCGTCGGTCGCCGACACCGTCACGTCGCCGTCCGCGTCGACGGTGCCCTGCGCGGCGCCCGTGTACTCGATGAACGCCTTCGCCAGCGTGTTCACCTTGTTCGACGCCAGCACCCCGCCGCCCGACACGCCGGTCGTCGCCGCGCCCGACGAGAGCACGGAGTCGAGCTCGGCGTCAGACGTGCCCTCGTTGCCGACGGTCGCCGTCAGCGTCGCCGCCTGCCTCGCGGTGACGCTGATCGAGCCGCCGGCGTCGAGTGTCGTGTTGCGGATCCACGCCTGCGCGTCGGAGGCCTGCGCGCCGTTGAACGCGCTCGAGATGAGCGGATCGCCGATCAGCGCGTCGAGCGCGTTGAACAGGATGTTCGACGACTTCCAGCCGATCGAGTTGAAGGCGACAACGGCGCCGAAGGTCTTGTCGAAGCCCTCGATCTTCGACGTCGCCGTCGCGTCGAGAGTCGACGTGTTCTCGGCGTCCACAGAGATGTTCCCGCCGGCAGTGACGACCGGGGCCTCGATCCAGGACTGCGCGCTCGCGAGGACGACGTTGGTGACGATGACGGCGCCGAAGCCGGCCCACGTCTGCACGAGGCTGTCGTCGAACGCCGTCAGCGACGCCGACTCGAGCGCGGAGACCGAGACGTCGCCGCCGGCGGTCACCGGCGTGGCCGTGATCGACGCGCGAACCTCGCTGCGCAGATCGTTGTGGTCGACGAGGCCGAAGTAGCTGTCCGCGCTCCCGGTCGGGTTCTTGCTGAGCACGGTGCCGAGCGTCGTCAGCAGCGCGTACTTCAACGAGTCCGAGATCAGGTTCGGCTCGGTGAGCACCTTCCAGTAGCCGAAGTCCGTGTAGTCCTGCGTCGCCTCGTCGAGGTCGAGCGTCGCGTCCTCGCCCATGTACTGATAGACGCTGCCGTCGTCGGTGCGCACCGTGTCGCCGAACGCGACGAGGCGCGTGCCCGAGTGCGAGGTGAAGTCGTAGTCGTCGCGCAGCGCACCGGCGAGGTGGTTCAGGATCCCGGCGCCCGCGTCGTTCGACGGCGAGACCGACGAGAACAGCGTCGAGTGCGCGTCGATCGCGGCGTCGTCGGAGGCGCTCACCGAGACGCTGTCGCCCGCGTCGACCGAGGCGCTGCCGGCGATCGAGGCGTGTGCCGCGCTGTTGACCATGTTCGACGAGAGGATCGCCGCAGCGCTCATCCCGCCGGCGCCCATGATCGCCTGCGGCGCCGACGTCGCCGAGTTGCTAACGACCGCCGTGATGTGCGCCGCCGAGGTCGCCGTCACGAACACGCCGCCCGCCGCATCGACGACGGTGTTCGTGATCGACGCCTCGGTGAGCGCGGCCTCAGGGCCGCCGAACGCCGTCGAGATGAGCGGGTCGCCGAGCAGGGCGTCCAGCGCGTCGAACAGGAGGTTCGAGCGCTTCCAGCCGATCGTGTTGAACGCGAGCTCGATGCCGACCGCCTCGCTGCCGGAGGTCATCGCCGCGAGCGTCGTCGCGTCGATCACCGATGAGTTCGTCGCGGTCACCGTGACGTCGCCGGTCGTCGTCGTGACGTCGGCGCCGATGATCTTCGCGATCGCCTTGCTCAGCACGCGGTTCGTTGCGATGACGGCGGAGACGGCGAGCGACTGGCCCTGGCCCGTGAAGCTCGAGCCGCCGGAGGAGCTCGCGGTCACGTCGGTCGCCGCCTGGATCGTCGCCGACTCGGTCGCGTCGACGGTGACGTTGCCTGCCTCGACGGTCGTGCCGTCGATCGTGGCCGTGACCTCGCTCGACACGTCGTTAACGACGATCGCGCCGCCGATCCCCATCGAGTCCGACTGGGTGAAGTTCGCGCCCTGGGGCAGGAGGTGCGAGTCCGGGGCGAGCTTCCAGTAGCGCGCGTCGGTGTAGTCCTGCGTCGAGAGGTCCTGAACGCCGTCCTCGCCCATCCACTCGTAGATCGAGCCCTTCTTGACGTCGCCCGTCGCCTGGTCGACGACGATCCGGACGAGGTCGCCGAGCTCGATGTCGGCCGCGATCTCGCTCGAGATGAAGTCGACGCCGGACGTGAAGTTGTCGATCTCGTCCTGCAGCACCGGCACGCCGCCGTTGTTCGTCGTGATCGACGACGACACGATCTTGACGTTCGAGAAGATCCCGGTCTCGTCGTGCGCGACGACGAAGAGGTCGCCGTCGGCGGTCGCGCTGCCGCCGGTGATGGAGGCGACCGTCTTGGTCGAGACCTTGTTCTGCGCCACGACGATCCCGACCGCCTTGCCGGTCGCGCCGAAGAGCGCGGAGGCGGTCGAGTCGGCGGCGTTGGACACGGTTGCGTTCAGCAGCGCTGCGCCGTCGGCGAGCACCGTCAGGTCGCCGCCCGCTTCGATCGTCGAGCCAGTGATCGTCGCGCTCACGAGCGACGGGCTCTCGCCGCCCATCGCGCCCGCGATCAGCGGCTCGCCCAGGATCGAGTCGGCGAGGTTGAAGAGGATGTTCTGCGACTTCCAGCCGATCGAGTTGAACGCGAGCGAGACGTTGACCGCCGTGTCGCCGCTGTTCGCGGCGGTGAGGAGCGTCGCGTCGATCCCGGCGTGGTTCGCGGCGCTGACGGTGACGTCGCCCCCCGCGGTCACGTCGCTGTCGGAGACCATCGCGGTCGCGGACGCGAGCACAACGTTCGTCACGACCTGCCCCGTGATCGCCTGCACCGTGCCGGTGCCGTAGAACGAGCCGCCCGACGCAGTGACCGTCGTCAGCGCCTCGGACGCGAGCTGAGCGGTCTCCTCGGCGCTCACGGTCACGTCTCCGCCGGCAGCGACGAGCGCGTTGTCCAGGTACGCCTCCGACTTCGCGCGCAGGTCGTTCATCACGATCAGGAGCCCGATCGAGCGCGCGTCCGACTTCGTCAGGTTGCCGAGGTTCGGATAGAAGTCCGCGATCGACGGCTGCACCGTCAGATCAGCCCAGCGGCTCGTGACGGTGTAGTCCTCGGCGCCGAGGTCGATCGACTCGGTCAGCGTGCCCTTGAACTCGTACACGTGGCCGACGACGCCGAGCGCGCCGTCGCCCGGCCCGACCCGAACGTGGTCGCCCTTCGCGATGTCGCGCGTGCCCGACTTGGTCGTGTAGTCGTTGTCGTTCGGGAGCAGGTCCGAGATGTACTGCGCGAGACCCTGCGCCGTATTGCCCGTGATCGTGATCTGCACCACGTTCGCGTGCGAGTCGATGGCCGCGGCGTCCGTCGCCGACACCGTGAGGTCGCCGCCGGCGTTCACGGTGCCCTGCGCGGCGCCCGAGTACTCGATGAACGCCTTCGCCAGCGTGTTCACCTTGTTCGACGCCAGCACCCCGCCGCCCGAGATGCCCGTCGTCGCGGAACCGGACGACAGCACCGAGTCGAGCTCGGCGTCCGACGTGCCCTCGTTGCCGACGGTCGCCGTGAGCGTCGCGGCCTGCGAGGCGGTGACGCTGATCGAGCCGCCGGCGTCGAGTGTCGTGTTGCGGCTCCACGCCTGCGCGTCGGAGGCCTGCGCGCCGTTGAACGCGCTCGAGATGAGTGGATCGCCGACGAGCGCGTCGAGCGCGTTGAACAGGATGTTCGACGACTTCCAGCCGATCGAGTTGAAGGCGACAACGGCGCCGAAGGTCTTGTCGAAGCCCTCGATCTTCGAGGTCGCCGTCGCGTCGAGGCTCGACGTGTTCGCCGCGTCGACTGAGATGTCGCCGCCCGCGTCGACGAACGGAGCCTCGACCCACGCCTGAGCGCTCGCGAGGACGACGTTGGTGACGATGACGGCGCCGTAGCCTGCCCACGTCTGCACGAGGCTGTCGTCGAAGACGACGAGAGAGGCGTTCTCGAGCGCCGAGACGCTAACGTCGCCGCCCGCGGTCACCGGCGTGGCGGTGATCGACGCGCGAACCTCGCTGCGCAGATCGTTGTGGTCGACGAGGCCGAAGTAGCTGTCGGCGCCGCCGGTCAGCCCCTCCTTGCCGAGCGCCGTGCCGAGGTTCGACAGCAACGCGTACGAGAGCGAGCCGGTGATGAGGTTCGGCGCGGTCAGAAGCTTCCAGTAGCCGAAGTCCGTGTAGTCCTGCGTCGCCTCGTCGAGGTCGAGCGTCGCGTCCTCGCCCATGTACTGATAGACGCTGCCGTCGTCGGTGCGCACCGTGTCGCCAAACGCGACGAGGCGCGTGCCGGAGTGCGAGGTGAAGTCGTAGTCGGCGAGCAGCGAGCCGGCGAGCGAGTTGAGAATGCCGGCGCCCGCGTCGTTCGTCGGCGAGACGGACGCGAACAGCGTCGACGTGGCGGAGATCCCGGCGTCGTCGCTCGCCGATACGGAGACGTTGCCGTCGGCGTCGACCGAGACGTTGCCGGCGATCGAGGCGTGCGCCGCGCTGTTCACCATGTTCGACGAGAGGATCGCCGCAGCGCTCATCCCGCCGGCGCCCATGATCGCCTGCGGCGCCGAGGTGGCCGAGTTCGTGACGAGCGACGTGATGTGCGCGGTCGAGGTCGCGCTGACGATGACGTCGCCGGCCGCATCGATCGTCGAGGCGGTGATCTTCGCCTCCGTCAGCGCCGGGCTATCGGCTCCGCCGAACGCCGACGAGATCAGCGGGTCGCCGAGCAGCGCGTCCAGCGCGGCGAAGAGGAGGTTCGTCCGCTTCCAGCCGATCGTGTTGAACGCGAGCTCGATCCCGACCGCGCTGGCGCCGGAGGTCATCGCGGCGAGCGTCGTCGCCTCGATGGTCGACGCGTTCGCCGCCGTCGCGGAGACGTCGCCGGCGGTGGTCGTGACCTCGGCGTCGTCGATCTTCGCGATCGCCTTGCTCAGCACGCGGTTCGTCGCGATGACGCCGTTGAACGCGAGCGACTGGCCCTGGCCCGTGAAGCTCGAGCCGCCGGCCGAGCTAGCAGTGACGTCGTTCGTGGCGACGATCGTCGCGTTCTCGGCCGCGTCCACCGCAACGCTCCCCGCAGTGACGTCGCTGGAGGTGATCGCCGCGAGGACGTCGCTGTTGACGTCGTTCAGCACGATCGCCGCGCCGATCGCCGCCGAATCGGACTGCGTGAAGTTGAGCCCCTTCGGCACGAGCGTCGTCTCGAGGATCGGCTTCCAGAGGTTGAGGTCGGTGTAGTCGGCGGCGCCCAGGTCGACCGAGTCGTCGTCGCCCATCCACTGGAAGACGGCGCCCTTCTTCACACCGTCCGCCACCTGGCCGGCCGCGATCCGGACGCGGTCGCCGAACTTCAGGTCGCGGAGCCCCTCGCTCGACAGGAAGTCGGCGCGGACGAAGTTGTTGATCTCGTTCTGCAGGACCGGCATGCCGCCGTCGTTCGTCGTGATCGACGACGACACGATCTTGATGTTCGAGAAGACGCCGACCGCGTCGGACGCCGTGACGGACAGGTCGCCGCCGGCGGTGACCGTCGAGCCGTCGATCGTCGCGTGCGTGCTGGTCGAGACCTTGTTCGACGAGACGATCGCGCCGACGGCCTTGCCGGTCGCGCCGAACATCGCAGCCGCGGCCGAGCTTGCGGCGTTCGAGACGGTGGCGTTGATCTGCGCGGCGCTGGTCGCCTCGACGGCAACGTTCCCGCTCGCCTGGACGGTCGAATCGGTGATCGTCGCGGTCGTCGCGGCCGGCTCCTCGCCGCTGAACGCGCTCGCGATCAGCGGGTCGCCGAGGATCGTGTCGACGGCGTTGAAGAGGAAGTTCTGGGCCTTCCAGCCGATCGAGTTGAAGACGAGGGTGAGGCCGACGGCGGTGTCGCCGCTCGACGTCGCGTTCAGGAGCGTCGCGTCGATCCCGGAGGACGACCACGCCTTCACGTCGAGGTCGCCGGTCGTGACAGAGCTGTCGTCGAGCGTCGCGGTGGCGCCGCCGAGGACGACGTTCGTGACGAGCTGGCCGCTGCCGGCGATGACGGTGCCCGAGCCGTAGAAGCTGCCGCCCGCCGCGCTGACGTTCACCTGCGCGTCGGCCTTCAGCATCGCGTCCGCCTGCGCGAGCACGGCGACGGAGCCGGCGTTGACGGTCGCGTGCGTGATCAGCGCGTCGACGTCCGTGCGGACGTCGTTGAGGACGATCAGGACGCCGATGGCGCGAGCGTCCGAGTCGAGGAAGTTGCCGATCCCGGGGTAGTAGCTCTCGGCGTCGGCTGCGGCGCCGGCGTTGAGGCGCTTCCAGTTCGTCGTGTCGGTCGCGTAGGTGTTGACGGCGCCGAGGTCGACGATCGTGTCGTCGGCGCCGAGGAACTCGTAGACGTCACCGGAGACGACGCCGAGGTGCGTGGCGGTGTAGGACGGGCCGACGCGGACACGGTCGCCCTTCTTCAGCTGGACGAGCCCGGAGGCGGTCGTGTAGTCGTAGTCGCCCGGCAGCAGGACGTTGTTCACGATCTCGATCAACCCCGTCAGGTCGTTCGTCGTCACGACGTCCTGGACGACCGAGCTGTGCGACTCGAGCGCCGCGCGGTCGGATGCCGAGACGGTGACCGCACCGTTCGGCGCGTCCACGCTGCCGCGAGCGGTCGACGTGTACTCGATCGAGGCCTTCGCGAGGCTCGAGATCTTGTTCGACGCGAGCACGATTCCGCCGGCGACGCCGCTCGCGCCGTAGCCGCCGATCTTGGCCTTGGTCTTCGTGCCGTCCTTGTTCTTCTTCGCCGCCTGCTCCTTCTGCGAGGCGGCGGTCGAGAACAAGAGGTTCACGGAGGCGTCGACGGTGTTGTCGTTCCCGACGAGCGCGTTCAGCTGCGAGCCGGAGACGGCGTTGACCGTGAGGTCGCGGCCGGCAGAGACGGCGGCGTCCTTCACGAGCGCGATCGCGTGCGACGGCTGCTGGCCGACGTACGGGCTCGTGACGTCGATCCAGGTCGCGCGATCGGAGTAGTCCTGGACGGTCGGCGAGAGGTCGACGCTGCCGGTGAGGGCCGGCCCGCCGTACTTCATGAGGCGGCCGGCGAAGTCGCCGCTCAGCACGTTGACGCGGGTGCCGGGGGTCAGGCCGCTGACGGTCTCGCCGCTCGTGTGGTCGTAGAGGTAGTCGGACGCGCTGGTCAGCGCCTCGGCCGCGTTGAAGAAGAGGTTCGTGCTCTTCCAGCCGATCGAGTTGAACGCGACGACGAGGCTCTTCGCGTCCCACGCGCCGCTCTCGTCGGAGCCGATCGCGCTCGTCGAGCTCGCGTCGATCTGCGCGACGTGCTCGGCATCGACCCAGAGGTCGCGGCCTGCGGACGCTGCCCCGTCCTCGATCCGTGCGTCGGCCGAGCTCAGGATGACGTTCGTCGCGATGATCCCGCCGAGCCCTTCCCACGCGACGATCGAGCTGTCCTCGCTCGCCGAGATCCGCGCGCTGTCGAGCGCGACGACGGCGAGGTCGCGGCCGGCGCTCGTGAAGAGGTTGTCGAGCGAGGCCTCGACGACGCTGCGCACGTCGTTGTGGTCGATGAGACCGTAGTAGCTGTTCGCCGCGCCGGGGACGCCCGTCTTGTTGATGCGCGTCCCGATCTCACCGAGCACGGCGTACGCGAGAGCGTCCGTGATCAGGCTCGTCGCGGTGAGCTCCTTCCAGAGCTCGAAGTCGGCGTAGTCGGTGGCGCCGAGGTCGACCGACGTGCCACCCGCCGGGCCCATCCACTGGAAGACCTTCCCCGCGATTGCCTCGTCGGCGTCGTCGGCAACGCGAACCGTGTCGCCGAAGAAGAGAGTCTTCGTCCCGGACTTGCTGGTGTAGTCGTAGTCGTCGAGTACGGAACCGGCCCAGTTGTTGAGGAGCCCGGCTCCTGCGTCGTTCGTCGGAGAGACCGCAGCCTTCATCGTGGTCTCCGACTCGATCTGGGCCGCGTCCTGCGCCCCGACCGAGACGTCGCGGCCGGCGTGCAGGTAGTTGAGCTGCCGCCAGTCGGACGAGAGGTAGTTCTCCAGGGCGAGGGACGGCGGCCCGCGGGGCGCGTCCAACGAACTCGTAGACCTTGCCGTTGCGAGTGAATGACGCGGTCGCCCGGGCAGGAGGAGCGCGGGGGCACTCGCGAGCGTGTACTCGCTGCCGATCGGCGTGTAGTCGGCCGAGGAGCGCGCCTCGGCGCTGATCATGTTGCTCGCGAGGACGGCGCCGACGGTCATCCCGCCCGCGCCGAACATCGCTGCGGGCGCCGAGGTCGCGTCGTTCGAGACCAGCGCGAGAACGCTCGGCGCGGAGTCGGCGGAAATCGTGACGTCGCCGCTCGCATCGACACGCGAGTTCGTGATCGAGGCGACGGTGAGGGCGGGCTGCTCGCCGCCGAACGCGGTGTTCGTCTGGATCGCCGGGTCGCCGATCAGCGAGTCGAGCGCCTTGAAGAAGAGGTTCGTCGGCTTCCAGCCGACGGTGTTGAACGCGAGCTGGATCCCGGCCGCCGTCGCGCCCGTCGCAGAAGCGCTACGAGTGGTGGCCTCGATCTGCGAGACGTTCGCGGCCGTCACGGCGACGTCGCCGCTGTTCGTCGTCTGGAGCACGCTGTCCTCGACGGTCGCAGTCGCGTCGGTGAGGACCCAGTTCGTCGTGATGACGGCGTTGACGGCGAGCGAGCGGCCCTGGCCGGTGATCGAGCTTCCGCCGGAGGAGTTGGACGTCACGTCCGCCGTCGCGTGGATGACTGCCTGGTCGCGTGCCGACACGCCGATCGCCGTCGTGAGCGGGAAGATCGCCGCGATCGCGGCCGGCAGGCTCGCGCTCGGCGCTGCGTGGATCGTCGCGTTGACGACGTACGCGTGTGCGGAGCTCCGGACGTCGTTCAGGACGACGACGCCGCCGACGGCAGTCGCCGGCGACTGAGTGATGTTGAATCCCGGCGGGAGGACGCTCGTCGTGGTGACGAGCTTCCAGAGCCCGCGATCGAGGTAGTTCTGCGCGGCGAGGTTGAGCGACGCGGTCTCGCCCATGTACTCGTAGACGCTCCCGGGCGCGCCGGCGATCTCGATCCAGAGGTCGGTGTCCGTGTAGTCGACGGAGTTGAGGTCGAACGTCGCGCTCGAGCCGAGGTACCGGTAGAGGCTGCCCGGGTTCCCGGCGACCGGCTTCCACAGCGACGCGTCCGAGTAGTCCTGGTTCGCGAGGTCGAGGCGCGCCGACGGCCCGACATACCGGTACGCGACGGCCTCGAGGCCGCCGCCCTCGTACCCGTCCTCGACGAGCACGACGTCGCCGAGCGCGAGCAGCCGGATGCCCGACGACGTCGTCAGCCGCGCGACGCCGTACGACTCGCCGATGCGGATGACGTCGCCGTTCGCGATCGTCCTGAGCTGCGCGCCGAACCGCCCCGCCGTCCAGGACCAGTTGCCGTAGCCCGCCGCGATGCGGATCCGGTCGCCGAAGTTCACGGTGACGGTGCCGGCGGACGCGATGCAGATGTTGTTGCCGAGCTCGTCCTTGCAGAGCTTGTCGTTCTCGTTCTGGTTCAGGAGGTGCGAGCCGCCGTCGTTCGTCGTGATCGCCGACGTGACGAGCTTCGCGTTCGAGTAGATCCCGGCGTCGTCGAGGGCGCGGACGGTGACCGACCCGCCGGCCGTGACGTTGCTGATGAGCTCCCAGCGAAGACCGTTGCTGTAGGTCTCGCTGCCGAGGTTGACGCCGGTCGCCGCGGTGCCGAGGTAGCGGTAGACCAGGCCCGTCGCGAGCTGAACGGTCGCGCCCGGCGCGAGCGTCGCGCCCGTCTCGTTGATCGAGTGGTCGCCCTCGTAGGAGATGTAGGCGACGGCCTGGCTCGAGATCTTGTTCGAGGCGAGGATCGCGCCGGCCGCGGTCGACTTGACGCCGAACAGGCCGTGGTTCTCGGACTCGGCGCTGTTGGTCACCGTTGCGTTGATCAGCGGCGCAGACGACGCGGCAACGTCGATGTCGCCCGTCGCCGTCAGCTTCGTGTTGTCGGCGTAAGCCCGGACGAGATACGGCTCCTCGTCGGCGCCGAAGTCGGTGCCGAGGAAGGCGTCGACCGCGCTGAGCGTCACGTTCGTCACGTCCCAGCCGATGAAGTTCAACGCAAGCGACGCGCCGATCGTGAGCGCGTTCCCGCCGGTAGGCCCGGGGATGGTCGACCGTGTCGGCCGAGTCCTTCGCGAACGCGCTCGCCTGCGCCGTCGCATCCACGAGCGCCTGGTCGGTCGTGGCCGCGATCGTGAGGTTGTCGGCGGAGACGGTGCTGTCGACGACGTGGGCGTCGACGCCCCCGAGGAGGACGTTGACGGCGAGCGTCGCCGCCACCCCCTTCGCGTTGCTCGTCACATTGCCGCTCTCCTTGACCCGGAGAGCGACCGAGTCGGTCGTGGCGATCAGCCGTGGATCGCCGACCGCCATGACGTTGACGTCGCCGGTCGCTTCGATGTTCGACCGCGTGACCGAGGACTCGACGTCGCGTCTGAGCGTGTTCGTCGCCCTGACGCTCGTCAGCGTCACGAGCGGCGTCTCCGTGGACCATGTTCGCGTTCGGCCGACGCCGCGATCAGAGTTGTGTCGTCACGCGCGAGGAGCGTCGCGCTCCCGCCTGCGCCGATGCTCGAGCCGACGACCGTCGCGGTCGTCACGCCGGTGACCGCGTTCTCGACCGCCTTCGCCATCGAGGCGTAGCTCGTGGTGGTGCGGGCGGCGACGTCGAGCGAGCCGACGACGAGATTCGCGTCGGTGATCGCGGCCGAGGCGTCGTCCTTCGTCGCGCTGATCGTCACCTTGCCGACGTATTGCGAGACGACCTGGCCCTTGACCGAGCCGGTGTTCTGCGCCGTCATCTGGACGAGGCCGGGCGTCGTGAGCGTCGCGGCGTAGTGGGTCTGGCCGACATCGGACGCCCGGACGTACGCCTGCGTGTCCCGCGAGAGCGTCATCGAGCTCACGAGCCGGTCGAAGGTGAGGAACGCCGCCGCGGCTTCGAACGCCGTCACGCCGGCCAGCGGGTCGGTGTTCGTGTCGGTGATCTTCACGTCGACGCCGAGCTCGTCCTTGGCCGCGATCTCGAGCGCCGGGTCGTTCGGCGACGCGCCTGCGCCGACGGTGACCGTCCCGCCGGAGACGCCGGCCCAGGTCTTGTTGTTGACGGTGAGGCTGACGGATCCGTCGTTCGCCAGCCCGTCGATCCCGACCGGGACGCCGAGGACGTCCTTCGAGATCGACAGCGCCGGCGCCGTAGCGTCGTAGGTGAAGGTCGTCGTGCTGAGCGCCTTGAGCGCGAGCGTCGCCGCCGTCACCGACCCGCCGTTCAGGACGTCCGCGATCGCCGTCGACGCGACGTAGAGCGTCGCGGTATTCGACGCATCGTTCAGCACCTGGCCCGTCATCGAGACGAGCTGCTCGACGGTGGCCGAGATCTTGACGTCGCCGCCGGCCTGCACGCTCCCCGAGACGGCGACCTGAGCCGTCGTCGGCGTCGAGGCCACCGGTGTGGTCGAGGCGACGACGTTCTTCGCATAGGCGGTGAACGTGATGTTGCCGCTCGTCTGCACGGCCGCGCCCGTCGGGACGAGGATCGTCTCGGCGCTGATCGTGAGCGCCGTGGCACCGAGCGTGAGCGCGCCCTGGATCGTGATCTTGTCGACACCGTCGCCGCCGTTGACGGTCAGCGACGACGACGGGAGCGTGAACGTCGTCCCCTCGAAGGTCGGAACGGCGGCAACCGACGCCAGCGTCAGTTGCGTGCCGCTCTGCGAGAGGACGGCGTCGTCGCCGAGGGCGCCGAGGTCGAACACGACGTCGGTCATCGTCCCGCCCGGGATGAGGATCGGGTCGAGCCCGCCGTAGGTGACGTGCTTGCCGCCGACCGTGATCGTGCCCGAATGGCCGTCGGTCGGCGTGAACGAGAGGCTGCCGCTCGAATTCTGGAGGACGAGCGTGTCGAAGCCGTCCGAGCCGCCGTCGACCGTGACCGGCGCGTCGATCCCGGTCAGGTCGACCGTGAAGGTGTCGGCGCCGTTGCCGCCGGTGACGGTGATGCTCAGGAGGCCTGCCAGCGGCCGGCTCGTCGCGGCGCCGTCGATCGTCACGACGGCGTCGGTCGCGGTCGCGTTCAGCGAGATCGCGTGGTCGGCTCCGTCGGCGGCGGCGATCGTCCAGTTGCCGCCGTCGTCCGCGGCGCCGGTGGGGTCGCGGCGGTGGTCGCCGATGCGATCGCGGTCGCGTCGGCGGCCGTGTCGGTTCCGACGGCGGTCGCGTCGGTCGAGGTCGAGTCAGTCGGAGCCGCGTCGGTCGAGGTCGCCGTCGGGTCGGTCGGAGTCGCGTCGGTCGAGGTCGGGGTCGCATCGGTCGAGCCGTCGTCGGTCGAGGTCGGTCGGTCGGAGTCGCGTCGGTCGAGGTCGGCTCGGTCGGAGCCGCGTCGGTCGAGGTCGGCTCGGTCGAGGTCGCGTCGGTCGAGGTCGAGTCGGTCGGAGCCGCGTCGGTGGAGGTCGCCGTGGGGTCGGTCGGAGTCGCGGCGGTCGGAGCCGCGTCGGTCGAGGTCGAGTCGGTCGGAGTCGAGTCGGTCGGTGTGCCGTCGGCGGCCGCGTCGGCGGTCGGCTCCGAAGCAGCCGGGTCGGGCGTGCCGGAGCCGTCGGCCGAGGAGAGGCTGCGAATCGGCGAGCCGTCGGCGGCGACCGCTCCGTAGGCCGCGGCACCCGCCTCGTCCTCGGAGAGGGCCGGGCCGTCCGCCGGCGTGGCGGGATCGGCGGCGGCGGTCGTCGCGGCCGCGGTTTCCGTCGTCGGTGTGGCGGGATCGGCGGCGGCGGTCGTCGCGGCCGGGGTCGGGGTCGCCGTCGTCGCCGGCGCGGGCGGCGGGCCGCCGACGCTGTCCTCGACGACCGTGGCGTTCTTGAACGGGTCCGCCGCAGACGCGGACGCGGCGCCCTTGTCAGGCGCCGCGGGAACGTTCGAGTAGCGGCTGGTGACGACGGGAAGCGTCACTCGCCTCGTGGCCGTCTTCGGCTTCGCCGGGACGACTGTGCGCTGCGTCGCAACCGGCGGCGCAGAGCGTTGAACCGGCGTCCTTTGCGCCGGTGCAGAGACCGTCTGCGGGCGGTGTGTGACGCGGGTCGCGACCTCCGGAAGCGCCGCCGGCGTGCGCAGCTTGGGCACTGCGAGCGTCGGGAAGACGGGAGCCGGAATCGCGAGCGGCGAGATCGGGTCGGCGAGCGCCGTAGGCGGCGTGATCGCCGCGAGGACGAACGGGTTCACGTAGAGCGCGAGGAGGCTGAGGAGACCCGCAGCGACGAACCACCGCGCCACCCGTCCATGACGGAGGCCGGTAAGCGCGATCGGGTCCGGCGAGAAACCAGCCGATGCTACTGACGACGTGACGCCGTGCCCCTTCCCTTGTGGTCCTCACCTGGGCCAAAGCCTCCGGCCCCTCCAGACGAGGATCCTGACCGGGGAAGGATCGGACCGCAATAGGCCGTTCGGCCCATCCTTGCAAGTGGTAGCTACGATTTACGAGCAGTAAGCATCGGTATCCGCGAGGCGTTACCGCCCCGCGGCGAGGGCCTCGACGGCGTCGGCAGACACCCCCGGCGCAGGCCCCCTCAAGCCCGATCTTGGACGCCTCGGCGGGCGCCGTCAGAACGGGAACGGATGCGATCCGCTCTGCACCGTGATCCAGTGCAGGGTGGTGAATTCGTCGACGGCCGCGGTGCCGCCGAAGCGGCCCCAGCCGCTCTCCTTCACACCTCCGAACGGCATCTGCGGCTCGTCGCCGACGGGCTGGTCGTTCACGTGCACGATGCCGGCCTCGATCCGTTGCGCGAGCGCGATTCCGCGGTCTGCGTCGCTCGTGAGGATCCCCGAGGAGAGCCCGTACGACGTCGCGTTCGCACGCTCCACGGCCTCGTCCGCGCTGTCCACGACCTCGACCGCGGCCACCGGCCCGAACGTCTCGTACTTCGCGAAATCGGACTCTTCCGGCACGTCGGCGAGCAGCGTCGGCTCGAAGCATGCGCCCTGGCTCCCGCCGCCCGCGAGCACGCGCGCACCCCTCTCGACCGCGTCCTCGACCCGGGTCCGCACCGTGTCCAGCGCGCTCTCGCTGATGAGCGGGCCGATGATCGTGTCCTGCTCCTTCGGGTCGCCGACCTTGAGCCCCTTCGTCTTCTCGGCGAGGCGCGCGACGAACTCGTCCGCGACCGGCCGCTCGACGATGATCCGGCGCGCCGACATGCAGATCTGGCCCTGGTGGAGGAAGGCGCCGAACGCCGTTGCGTTCACGGCGTACTCGAGGTCGGCGTCGGCGAGGACGATCAGTGGGTTGTAGCCGCCGAGCTCGAGCACGAGCCGCTTCAGATTCCGCCCCGCCGCCTCCGCGAGCCGACGCCCCGTCGCCGTCGAGCCCGGTGAAGTTGATGACCCGCACGTGCGGGTTTTCGACGAGCTCGTCGCCGATCGGACCCGCGTCCCCCGGCCCGTGCGTGACGACGTTCAGCACGCCCGCCGGCAGCCCCGCCTCGGCGAAGATCTCGGCCCAGAGGAGCCCGCCGACGTACGGTGAGAACTCGCTCGGCTTGAGCACGGCGGTATTTGCGAGCGCGATCGGCGCCGCGATCGAGCGTGCAGAGAGGATCAGCGCGGCGTTCCACGGCGCGATCGCGCCGACGACGCCGACGGGCCGACGGATGCCCATCGCGAACGCGCCGGTGTCCGACGGGATGACCTGCCCGAGCGGCAGATAACCGATCGCCGCGGCCTGCCGGAACAGCCCCGCGACGAAGTGGAGCTGGAACATCGAAAACCCGAAAGTGCAGCCGGTTTCGCGCGTGAGCCACGACCCGACCTCGTCGGAGCGGCCCTCGAGCACGTCGGCCGCCTTGAGGAAGATCCGCTGCCGCTCCGCCGGCGGCGTCCGCGACCAGGCCGGGAACGCCTCTGCGGCGGCCGCGACCGCGCGACGCGCATCCTCGCGCCCGCCCGCGGCGACAGTCGCGACGACCTCGCCGGTGAACGGATCCCGATCCTCGAACGTCCGCCCGTCGGCGCTCTCGACCCACTCGCCGCCGATGAAGCCTTTGACCTCCCGGCTCTCGACCGTCGTCGCCATCTCGGCCTCCTCTCTATCGCGCCCGCTCGTGTCGCCTCGACGCTACCTACCCGTTCAGCGCCGGGTCGCGGTCACGTATGTCCAGCAGCAGCGGAACGTCGGCCGCCCGCCGAAGATGACGTCGAGCGACTCGTGCAACAGGTCGAGGCGGTCGCTCGCGGCGGCGTCGGAAGCCGGTGCGCCGTCGACCTTGGCCGACCCCCCGACCCAGCCGAGAACCGCGTCCGCGTAGGCGGCGAGGAACTCGTACCACTCCTCGACCCGCGCCTCGATCGTCCGCTCGCGCACGTCGTCGACGACGAGGCCCGCACGCCCAAGGGCGTCAAGGTAGAAGTCGAGCGGACGCGGCGCGAGGAAGACGCGGTCGCGCCACGCGAGGTACGCGCTCATCCGCGCCTCGTCTTCCAGCACCGCCCGGTAGGGCGCGTACCGGTCGCTCGTCCGCACGAGCCCCGTCGCGACCTCGTGGACGACGTACACGGTCTCGTCGATGATCCACTCGCTCTCGCCTGCGCGCGGGTTCCGGATGTTGCCGCTCGCCACGTGGACGAACCCACCCGGCCGCAGGACACGCGACCACCCGCGGAGCGTCCCGTCGAGGTCGTCGTAAAGATGGATCGCGTTCGTCGAGGAGAGGGCGTCGGCGCCCGGGAACTCAGGGCCGAGCGCCTCGTCGACGTGCTGGAGCCGCCGCTCGTCCCTCAGGTAGTGGAGGCGCCGGAACGCGACGCGATCGTCGGAGCGGAACCGGTCGAGCGCGACCCGGAGGAACTTCGGAGAGCTGTCGACGATGAGCATCCCGATCGGCCGGTCGAAGATGCGCAACCTCAGGCGGTCGAGCAGGATCCCGGTCCCGCCGGAGTAGTCGATCAGGACATTCCCCTCGCGGAGCCGCCCCGCGAGCTCGTCGATCGTCGGGTCGAGGTTCCGGTACCAGCCGTGATTCTCGACGGTGTCGTAATGAAGGCCGAACGCGTCCACGGGCTGTCCGACCCAGTCCTCGCCCGGGATGCGCACGAAAGGGCCCCAGTCGAATACGGCGCCCTCCCTGGCGGCCGGGTCGGCGACCGGCCGGCTCAGCCGCGCGTGCGCCTGAACCAGCTCCGGCAGGCGCCGCGGCGGGAGTCGCCCCCACCCGCACGGCGTCGCGAGGCCGAACCCGGCGACCGTCCCGGCCGCCGCGGCCAGACGGCGGCGCGTCTCCTCGTCGGTCTCGCCGGGGTGCAGGACGCCGAGGTACAGCTCGGTCTCCGGGTGCAGACGGAGGTCGGAGAGCGGCGCTGCGAAGGCCGCCTCCGCGCGCGCGACCGGCATGTGGAGCCAGTTGAGCGGCCGGTCGAGAGCCGCTGCGAGCGCGTTCGCGACGCCGACCATCCGGCTCAGGTCGGCGGGGACGTGGCGCGGCACCTGCTCGTCGTGGCCGGAGCAGAAATGGAAGCCGAGCTCGACCTCGGCCGGGACCGCGCGGCTGATGCGTACCAGCCGGTCGAGGATCCCCGTCTCGACGTCGGCGAACCAGGCGGCGACGTCGCCCTCGAGCATCCCGAACTCGAAGTTCGTGTCCCACTGCAGCGCGAGCTGCTCGTGCGGGATCTCGTCGAGGATCCGCGCCACCTCGAGCGCCATGGCGTTCTCGTACGCGCGCTCCACGAGCGGCTGGTCCTCGAGCGCGACGAAGGCGCTGATCGGCGCGAGAGGCGTCGGCAGGGACACCTGGAAGCGAACCCCGCGCGGAACGACGCCGTCGCGTTTCAGCCTCGCGAAGACACCGTACGAGGCCGCGGCCGCGGCCGCGTACCCGAGCGACTCGAACGCCACGTCGTCGCCGCGCTCGCCGGCCCGGAGCTTCAACCGTGGGAGCGCGCGGTACGACGACGGCGCCGGCGGCGCGACCTCGAACTGCGGCCGCGAGCTCAGCACCGGGTACTGCCAGACGATCCAGTCCGCTCGCGGCCCCGTCTCGCCGTCCGGCAACCGCCGGAGCCGGTCTCCGAGGCCGGCCGAAAGCGTGCGGAAGACGTCCTCGGCGGTCGCGAGGGGCACGCTTCCGACGAGGTGCACGCCGAGCGGCAGGCGCCCCTCGGCCGATCCGGCCCCGCGGGGGCTCGCGACCACCACGACGCAAGGCTAGTCGACGCCGCGAAGGGCGCCCGCGGCCGTCGCGACGGAGCCGTTGCTTCCGGCCGGCCGCCGTTCGGTATATATCCCGCATGTCGGCTCCCGGCGACGTCGCGGCCACGGTCCGGACGCCCGCCGACAGGCGCGCCCGCCTGCGCCTTCCCCGGGGGCGCCTCGCCGAGATCGCGGTCTCGATCGTCTCGATCGCGCTCGCGCTCGTCGTGTGGGAGCTCGTGACGGCGACGGGCCTGATCGACACACGCGACCTGTCGCCGATGAGCGACACGTTCGCCGAGCTCTGGCGGATGGCGCAGACGGACCAGTTCTGGCACGCCTTCTTCGACACCGTGCGCGGGTGGGCGCTCGGCCTCGGCGTCGCGACCGTCCTCGCGGTCCCGATCGGGATCCTGCTCGGGACGAGCGACTTCGCGGCCAGCGCGTTCCGCGTACCGATCGAGTTCCTGCGGCCGATCCCGTCGGCGGTGCTGATCCCGCTCCTCTTCCTCACGATCGGGACGAACCTGAAGAGCGAGGTCTTCCTCGCCGCGTTCGGCGCCTTCTGGCCGCTGCTCGTGCAGACGATGTACGGCGTCCGCGACGTCGACCCGATAGCGATGGACACAGCGCGCTCGTTCCGGCTCGGGGCGCACGAGCAGCTCCTCCGCGTCACCCTCCCGAGCTCCGTGCCGTACATCGCGACCGGGCTCCGCATCTCCTCGGCCGTGTCGCTGATCCTCGCGTTCACCGCCGAGCTCTTCATGGGGACGCCGGGCCTCGGGAAGGAGCTGCAATACGCACAGGCGTTCGGGCTCAACGACCAGCTGTACGCGCTCGCCGTCGCCACGGGCTTCCTCGGCCTCGCGATCCACTTCCTGTTCAGCGCGCTCGAGGCCCGTGCGCTGCACTGGCACCCGTCGCAGCGGATCGGGTCGACGTGAGCGTCCGGACCTATCGCGGGCTGAAGATCGCTGCCGAGATCGCGGTCCCGCTCGCCATTCTCGCGCTGTGGCAGGCGTGGAGCGCGAGCGCCGACAACCCGAAGTTCCCGAAGCTCTCGACGATTCTCGCGACGTTCCAGGACATGTGGCTCTTCTCGCAGTTCGACACGCACGTCGTCCCGAGCCTCGTGCGGATCGCGCTCGGCTTCGCCATCGCGGTCGTGCTCGGCGTCGCGATCGGGCTCCCGCTCGGCCTGTCGCGGTGGGGACGCATCTGGGCCATGCCGCACATCGAGTGGTGGCGCGCGATGCCGCCTCCCGCGCTCCTGCCGATCTCGATCATCCTCCTGCACTCGATCGCCGACCGGCAGAAGATCGCGTTCATCGCGTTCTTCTGCCTGTTCCCGGTCTTGCTGAACACGATCGACGGCGTCCGCGGGATCGATCCCACGCTGGTCGACACCGCCCGGTCGTACGGCGTGCCGCGAGGCGAGCTGATCCGCAGGATCGTCTTTCCCGCGGCGCTGCCGCAGATCTTCGCCGGGATGCGGACGAGCGTCTCGCTCGCCGTGATCATGATGGTGCTCGCGGAGTACTTCTCCTCGACGAACGGCGTCGGCTACGTCCTCCTGATCTCGAAGAACACCTTCCAGCTCACGCCGATGTGGGCCGCGATCGTCCTGATCGGGCTCCTCGGATACCTGCTGAACCTGCTCTTCCTGCTCTTCGAGCGCCGAGTGCTCGCCTGGCATCGCGGCTGGCGCGCGGCGACGCCGCAATAGGATCGCGCACGATGCTGTCGGTGCGCGACCTCGGCAAGACCTACGGCACCGGCGACCGCGCCACGCACGCCGTCGGCAACGTCACGTTCGAGGTCGAGGAGGGCGAGTTCGTCTGCGTGGTCGGCCCGTCCGGGTGCGGGAAGACGACGCTCCTGAAGTGCGTTGCCGGCCTGCTCCGGCCGACGCGCGGCGAGGTGTCGCTCCGCGGGCGGCGCGTGACGGGGCCGCCGGAGGAGATGGCGCTCGTCTTCCAGGAGTACAGCCGGTCGCTGATGCCCTGGACGAGCGTGCGCAACAACGTCCTCCTGCCGCTCCGGCACAAGAAGATGCCCCGCGACGAGCGCTCGCGGCTCGTCGAGGAGGCGCTGGAGCACGTCGGCCTGACCCGGTTCATCGACCACTACCCGTGGCAGCTCTCGGGTGGTATGCAGCAGCGGGTGGCGATCGCCCGCGCCCTCGCCTACCAGCCGACGGTACTGCTGATGGACGAGCCGTTCGCGTCGGTCGACGCGCAGACGCGCGGCGACCTCGAGGACCTCGTCCTCCGCCTCCGCCACGAGTACGGGATCACGATCCTGTTCGTGACGCACGACATCGACGAGTCCGTGTACCTGTCGGACCGCGTCGTCGTCCTGACGCAGTCGCCGACCGAGGTGAAGGAGATCGTCCCCGTCGACCTGCCGCGGCCGCGCGACCAGATCGCGACGAAGGAGCTCCCCGAGTTCGCTCACCTGCGCGCGCACGTGTACCGCCAGATCAAGCGGGAGCAGGTCGAGCCGCAGGTCGCGGAGGCGCCGGCGCGGTCATAATTCCCGTTCGGCCCCCCAGCCGGTCCCACCCCTCGGGAAGGAGAGCACGAACCAATGAGCTCAGCAGGTCGTAACCGCCGCGTAGGGATCGCGGCGGCCATCGTGGCGCTTCTCGCGCTCACGGTGCTCGGCACGGCGGCGAGCGCGCCGAAGCGCACGCAGCTGACGACGGTCACCATCGACACGCTGCCGATCGCGAACGCGCTTCCGATGGATCTCGGCATCCAGAAGGGCTTCTTCGAGAAGCGCGGCATCGAGATCAAGAAGCAGACCCTCCAGAGCGGGAACGACATCGTCCTCGCGCTCTCGAACCACAACGGCGACGTCGGGTACCTCGGGTACGTCCCGATGATGATCGCCCGCACGCAGGGAATTCCGCTCCAGCTCGTCGCCGCGAGCGAGGTCGAGGGGACCTCGGCAGCGGACAACTGGCAGAACATCCTCGTCAAGGGGAGCTCGTCGATCCGCAACGCCGGCGACCTCGCCGGGAAGACGATCGCGGTGAACGCGCTCAAGGGCGTCGGCGAGGTCGTGATCAAGGCGGCGCTCAAGAAGGACGGCGTCGACCCGAACTCCGTGAAGCTCCTCGCGATGCCGTTCCCGACGATGCGGACGGCGCTCAACAGCGGCCAGGTCGACGCGATCTGGACGCCCGAGCCGTTCCTGTCGCAGGCGCTCAACATCGACGGCGCCCGGATCGTGATGGCGCCGGGGCCGGTGCTCGGCAACTACTTCCCGAACGGCGGCTACGGGGCCCTCGGCGACTGGGTGAAGAAGAACCCGCAGCTCGCGAAGAACTTCCGCGCCGCGATCAACGAGTCGTTGACGTACGCGCAGAACCACCCCGACGAGATCCGGGGCCTGCTCCCGGCAGGGACGCAGAACGTGCGCCTGCCGGTGTGGAGCCCGCTGGTCGACCGCAAGCAGCTCACGCAGCTCGCGAAGTACGCGAAGGAGTACGGAGTCATCTCGACGCTGCCGAACTTCACCCAGCTCGTCCCGAGCGACATCCGTAGCGGAATCGCGACGGGCACGCTCGAGGTCGCCGTCGGGAAGGGGATCAGCGTCAAGCTCGCGGGCCAGAAGGCGAAGCACCTCGACCCCGGCAAGTACCTGATCATCGTCCGCGACGGCTCGAAGGCGCTGAACTTCCACCTGCGCGGCCCCGGTGTCAACAAGAGCACCGGCGTCGGGCGGACCGGCACCGCCCGCTGGACGGTGACGCTGGCGCCCGGCCGCTACACCTACCGCTCCGACAAGGGCAAGGCGAGCGGCAGCTTCAGGGTCAGCTGAACGCGCTCGCGCCGGGGCCGCGTGCGACGCGGCCCCGGCGCGAGACTCAGTCGGGCTCCACGACGGCTTCGAGCAGAAGCGGAGCCTCGCGGTCGCGGAGGGTCGGCACGACCTCGTCGAGCACGGCGTCGAGCTCCTCCTGCGTCGCGATCCGCCGGGAGTCGCATCCGAGCGACCGCGCGAGCGTCGCGATGTCCACGTTCTCGAACGACGGCCACGGCGGCGGCGCGCCGGCGCGCGCTGCGTGCTGGTCCATGATCCGGTAGCCGCCGTTCTTGAGGACGACGAAGAGCACGCCGCTCCGGTAGCGCGCGGCGCTCCAGAGCCCGTGGACGCCGAACAGGGTCGACCCGTCCCCGAGCACCGCGACGACCGGACGCTCCGGGAGCGCCATCCGCAGCCCGATCGCCGCCGAGAGGCCCCAGCCGAGGCCGCCCATCGCTGCGCTGACGAAGCCGAGCGGGCGGCGCGCGCGGATGCGGTGCGTGAGCTCGACCTGGTTCGACGGGCACTCCTCGACGAGCACGAGGTCCTCGGGCGCACGCCGTCCGAGCCCGTGGAGGACGTGCGCCGCCCGGAGCGGCGGCGCCGACGGCGGGGGCGCCGGCGGGGTGAAGAGCGGCGGCCCTGTCTGCGGCCGCACGCGCTGCGGCACCCGCGCCGCGAGGGCGCGGCAGACCGCCGCGGGGTCGGCGAGGACCGCGAGGGCGCACGCGCTGCGGTGCGCCTCGTCCGCGTCGTCGGTCACGACCGCGAGCGTCGTCCCGGCCTCGACGAGCGGCCCCGGGTCGTAGGGGCTCTGGCGGAAGGCCGGCGCGCCGACCGCGAGAACCAGGTCGAACGGGGCGAGCGTCGTCCGCAGCCGCGGCCGGTCGAACGGGAGGAGCCCGGCCCACAGCGCGTGGTCCTGCGGGAAGCCCGCCTGGCCGCTGAACGCCTCCTGGAAGACCGGCGTGCCGAGCGCCTCGGCCAGCGCGACGAGCGCCGCCCACGCCTCGTCGGTGTCGACGCGGGCCCCGGCGACGAGCGCCGGGCGCTCCGCCCGAGTGAGCAGCCCCGCGAGCGCTTCCACCGATGCGTCGTCGGCCGCGGCCGGCCGCAGGACGACCTCGGCCGCCGCCCTCTCGTACAGCTCTCCTGCGGGAGACGCCCAGTCGCCCATCGGCACGACGACGACGGCAGGGCCGCGGCGCGTCTCGGCCTCGTGGTAGGCGCGATCGAGCGCGCCCGGGACGTTCTCCGGCCGCAGCGGCCCGTCGAACCAGACCGGGTAGTCGCCGGCGAGCCCCTGGAGCCGCCCGGTCAGGAACGGCTCGAACGCGATGTGCCGGCGGTCCTGCTGCCCGACGACGACGACGAGGGGCGTCCGGTTCACACGCGCAGTCGCGAGCGCGTTCACGGCGTTCCCGAGCCCGGCGGTCGTGTGGAGCAGCACGAACGACGGCCGGCGCCGTCCGAGGGCGTACCCGCTCGCCATGCTCGTCACCGAGCCCTCGTGCAGGCCGAGCACGAACCGGAAGTCGTCGGGCAGCCCGACGAGGAACGGCACCTCGGTGGAGCCGGGGTTCGAGAAGATCGTCGTCAGGTCGCGCCGCCGGAGGAACTCGAGCGTCGCGTCGCGAACCGTCCGGGTCAGCCCCAGACCTCCTGCGCCACCTCCACGATCAGCCGCAGCTTCGCCCACTGCTCCTCCTGCGTCAGCGCGTTGCCCTCGACGGTCGAGGAGAACCCGCACTGGGGCGAGAGGCAGAGCTGCTCGACGGGCGCGTACCGCGCCGCCTCTTCGATCCGGCGCTTCAGGTCGTCCTTCGACTCGAGCTCGCCGCGCTTCGTCGTCACGAGCCCGAGCACGACCTGCTTCTCGCCGTGCGGCAGGAAGCGGAGCGGCTCGAACCCGCCCGACCGCTCGTCGTCCCACTCCATGAAGTAGCCGTCCACCTCGAGCTCGTTGAGGAGTGCCTCCGCGACGAAGTCGTAGCCCCCCTCCGCCGCCCAGGACGAGCGGAAGTTCCCGCGGCACATGTGCGTCGTCACGGTCATCCCGTCGGGCCGCCCGGCGAGCGCCTCGTTTATATGGTGGATGTACTCGACGTGCTGGTGCTCCGGGTCGCCGCCGATCGAGGCGATGTACTCGCGCTGATGCGGGTCGTTCATGTACGCGAGGCTCGTGTCGTCGAACTGGAGGTAGGTGCAACCGAGCTCGCCGAGCCTCCGCACCTCCTCGGCGTAGGCCGCGGTGAGGTCGGCCCAGAACGCGTCGAGCTCCGGGTAGACCGCCGAGTCGATCGCTGCCTTGCCGCCGCGGTAGTGGACCATGCTCGGCGACGGGATCGTCAGCTTCGGGACGTTCGTCGTCACCGTCTCCTGCAGGAAGCGGAAGTCGTCGCCGAAGATCGTCCTCGAGACGCCGAGCTTCCCGTCGACGTGCAGGGCCGCCGGCGTGAACTCGATGTCGCCCTCCTCGTTGTGGAAGACGACGGCGATGTGGCCGGCCTCCTTCGTGACGCCGTCGAGCTGGTAGATGAAGTCCATGTGCCACGAGGCGCGCCGGAACTCGCCGTCGGTCGCCGACTGGAGGCCGACCTCCTCCTGCATGCGCACCGCCTCGCGGATCGCCTCGTCCTCGATCGCGCGAAGCTCGTCGGCGCCGATCCGCCCGCCGGCGTGGTCGTCGCGCGCGCGCAGGAGCTCGGGCGGCCGAAGGAGGCTCCCCACGTGGTCGGCGCGAAACGGCGGCTTCGTCCGCTTCGCGCTCCCGGCTTCCGTCGCCGTCAACCCTTCCATCGTGACCTCCTCGGGCGGCTCCTCGTCGTCGCGTCCGGACGCTAACCGACGCGCCACGCGCGCGTCGCGAGGAGGCCCGGCACGAGCTCGGCGAGCGTCACGGCGATCAGCACCGCGAGCGGGGTCTCCCAGCCGCCCGCGACGTCGTGCGCCACCCCGACGAGCCACGGCCCCGCAGCGGCCACGAGGTAGCCGATCGAGAGCGCCATCGCCGTCAACGAGGCGACGGCGTGGGCGTCGCGGCCGCGGAGAACCGGGAGGATCAGCGCGAGCCCGAGCGCACCGCCCTGCCCGAGGCCGATCGCCGCCATCCAGAGAACGGCAGCCGCCGGCGCGACGAGGAGCCCGACGAGGCCGGTGACGGCGAGGGCGACAGCCGCGACGAGCAGCACGGTCTGCGTGGGGCGCCGTGCGGCGAGGACGGGGACGAGGAACGCGGGTCCGAACTGCATCACGTTCGCGAGGGCCTGGAGCCCGCCCGCGGCCGCCGCGGAGTACCCGTCGTCCCGAAGCACCGACGGGAGCCACGACAGGCCGCCGTAGAACGCCATCGACTGTAGCCCGAAGTAGAGCGCGACGGCCCACGCGCGGCGATCGCGGCGCAGCCCGAGCGACTCCGCGCGACGCACGATCGTCCCGCGACCGAGAGCCTGCGGCAGCCAGAGGAGCGCGCCGACGGCGGCCGGCACCGCGAATGCTGCAAGCGCGGGCCGCCACCCGCCGAGGAGGTGCTCGAGCGGGACGGCGGTGGCGGCGGCGAGCGCGGCGCCGAGCGTGAGCGCGAGCGAGAACGATCCCGTCAACGGACCCGTGTGGCCCGCAAAGCGCGTGCGGAGGAGGATCGGGACCGTCGTCTGCGCGAGCGCGACCGCGACGCCGGCAAGGAGCGTCCCCACGAAGAGCGGCGCGACGCCGCCCGCGCCGCGGAGGCCGGTGCCCACCGCCGTGACCGCGGCCGCCGCAGCCACGAGCCGCTCGATCGACATGCGCCGTACGAGGCGCGGCGCGAGCGGGGCGAGGAGGCCGAAGCACAGCACCGGCCCCGTCGTCAGGAGCCCCGCCACGGTGGCCGAGAGGCCGAGGTCGTCGCGGATCTCGTCGAGGAGCGGCGGCAGGCTCGCGAAGACCGCGCGCAGATTGAGCCCGACGACGACGACCGCCGTGAAGAACGCTAGGCCGGGCCGAAGCCTCTCAGACGCGCTCGAGGCCGACGTAGTTCTCCGCGAGCGCCCGCGCCTGGGCCTCGCTCGTCGTCACGTAGCGGAGCTGCGATCGCTGGAGGCGCAGGTCGAACGGGTCGTCGCCCGGGAGCCTGTGCAGCATCGTCGTCATCCACCACGAGAAGTGCTCGGCGCGCCAGACGCGCCGCAGGCACTCGAGCGAGTAGCCGTCGAGGAGGTCGCGGTTGCCGGTCCGGTACCAGCGCAGGAGGGCGTAGGCGAGGACGCGGACGTCGTGGATCGCGAGGTTCAGGCCCTTGGCGCCGGTCGCGGGGACGATGTGCGCCGCGTCGCCCGCGAGGAACAGCCGCCCGTGCTGCATCGGCTCCGCGACGAAGCTGCGCATCCCCGTGACGCCCTTCTCGCGGATCGGCCCGTCGTGCAGCGTCCAGCCGCGGAGGCCCGTCCGGAGCTGCAGCTCGTCCCAGATCCGGTCGTCCGGCCACTCGCCGATGTCCTCGTCGTGGCGAACCTGGAGGTAGTAGCGCGAGAGCGACGGCGAGCGAAGCGAGAGGAGCGCGAACCCGCGCTCGTGGTGGGCGTACACGAGCTCGTCGATCGACGGCTCGACCTCGGCCAGGATCCCGAGCCAGCCGAAGGGGTACTCGCGCTCGAACGTTCGCAGGACGTCCGGCGGGATCGCGCGCCGGGAGACGCCGTGGAACCCGTCGCAGCCGGCGATCACGTCGCACTCGAGCTCGTCCTCGACCCCGTCGTGGGCGAACCGGATCCGCGGCCGGTCGGTCTCGATGTCCTCGGCCGCGAGCACCGGCGTCTCGAAGAGGAGCGGGAGGCCGGCGTCCACCCTCGCGGCGACGAGGTCCTTCACGACCTCGGTCTGACCCCAGATCATGATCGAGCGCCCGGTGAGCTCGGCCATCGGCACGTGATGGCGCTCGCCGTCGAACTGGAGGTGGATTCCGCCGTGGACGATTCCCTCGCGGTCCATGCGCTCGCCGACGCCGGCGTCGCGCAGCAGGTCGACCGTCCCCTGCTCGAGGACGCCCGCGCGAATCCGGCGCTCGACGTACTCGCGGCTGCGGCTCTCGAGGACGACCGTCTCGACGCCCTCGCGCGCCAGGAGCTGGGCGAGGGTCAGCCCCGCAGGCCCCGCACCCACGATCCCGACCTGCGTCCTCACGCGTCGTCGAGCACGCGCTGGGCGATCGCGAAGGCCGTGTTCGCGGCGGGAACGCCGCAGTAGATCGCCGACTGGAGGAGGATCTCCTTGACCTCGTCGCGCGTGAGCCCGTTGCGGAGCGCCGCCCGCAGGTGGAGCTCGAGCTCCTCGTGGTGCCGCCCGGCGACGAGCGCGGTGAGGGTGATCGCGCTTCGCATCCGGCGGTCGAGCCCGGGGCGCGCCCAGATCTCGCCCCAGGCATAGCGCGTGATCAGGTCCTGGAAGTCGGCCGTGAGCTCGGTCGTCCGCTCGCGCGCCCGGTCGACGTGCTCGTCGCCGAGGACCTCACGCCGGACGCGCATGCCCTCCTCGCGGCTCACGACAGGTGCGAGAGGAGCAGACGGTTGACGTCGTCGGGGCGCTCCGCGGTCACGAGATGACGCGCGCCTTCGATCGTCTCGAGCCGCGCGCCCGGCACACGCTCGGCGATCAACTCGAGGCGCTCGGGCGGCGTGGACGGGTCGTCGGAGGCGGCGACGGCGAGCGTCGGGACGCCGATCCGGGAGAGGTCGTCGCGGACGTCGAAGCGTCGGAGCGCGTCGCAACAGCGTGCGTAACCCTCGGGGTCCGTCGCGAGGAACATGCGGCGATAGCGTTCCACGTCGGGGAACTGCGGGGTGAAGAAGCGGTCGAGAACGGTCTCGGCAACCGCCTCCACCCCCTGCTCGCGGACGAGCGCGGCGCGCTCCAGCCAGCCTTCCGGAGGACCGAAATACGCCGCGGTGCAGAGGAGCGCGAGCCGATCGAGCCGGCCGGGCTCGTCGAGCGCGAGCCGGAGCCCGACTGCGCCGCCGAGCGAGAGCCCGACGAACGAGAACCGTCCCTCCGGGACCTGCTCAAGGACGTGGCGCGCGAGGTCGGCGACGTCGTCCACCGGCACGACCGGGGCGCCGCCGTGGCCGGGGTGGTCGACGGTGACGACCCGGAACCCGGCGGCGAGCGCGGCGATCTGCGGCTCCCACATCGCGACCGGCAACCCGAGCGACCCGCAGAGGACGACCGTCCTCATCGACGCCACGATTCCAGCGCGCGGTCGACGAGCGCGCCCGCGGAGCCGAGGTAGTCCTCCGGCCGCTCGGCGCCGCCGAACCGCGCCGCCTCCGAGAGCGTCTCCGGCGTGAGGTTCGCGCGCATCCGCGCCGCGTCGACTTCGAGGCCTGAAAGCGTCGAGCGCATCCACGACGCCGCCGCGCCGGTCAGCGCGAGTGCGTCGGACAGCGCCTTCCACTCCGCGTGCCAGGCGCCGGCGGCCCGTTCGTGCTCGTGCTCGCCCGTGACGAGGACCGCCGCGGCGGCCTGTGCGCCGGCGGCGCACGCGCGGGCGAGCGTCGAGCCGACGGGGTTGCGCTTGTGCGGCATCGTCGAGGAGACACCTCCGTGCGGCTCGCGCACCTCCCCCACCTCCGTCTGCGCGAGCAGCGCGACGTCGTGCGCGATCTTCGCGACGGCCTGGGCCGCGATCGCGAGGGTTGCGCCGAGGCGCGCCACCGGCACCCGCTCCGCGTGCCACGGAAGCACCGGCTCCTCCACCGACAGCGCCTCTGCGTACAGCCGGAGCACTTCGAGGCCGCGGTCGCCGAACGCCGCGAGCGTCCCGGCCGCGCCGCCGAGCTGGGCGGGGAGCACCGCGTCCGCAAGGAGGGCTCGCACCTGCGCCACCGAGACCAGCCAGCGTGCGGCCTTCAGCCCGAACGTCGTCGGCACGGCCTGCTGGAGGAGGGTCCGCGCCGCCATCACCGTGTCGCGGTGTTCGTCCGCGAGCCGCGCGCACTCGCCCGCGAGGCCGGTGAGCTCCTCGTGCACAAGCTTCCCGGCCTCCCGCGCGACGAGCGCCGCCGCCGTGTCGAGGACGTCCTGGCTCGTCGCGCCGTGGTGGACGTGCTCGGAGCGCCCGCGCAGGTGGCGCACGAGCGGCTCGACGGGGTTGCCGGCAGCGCGACCTTCCCGCGCGAGCGCCTCGACGTCGAGGCCCACCGCCGAGAAGACCGCGTCCGGGAGCTCGGGGATCAGCCCCGCGCGGAACGACGCGCGCGCCAGCGCCCGCTCGGCCTCGAGCATCGCGCCGAGCCAGGCGCGGTCGGAGACCGAGTCGCGGAGCGCGTCGGGGACGAAGAGCGCCTCAAACGGCAAAGAACACCGTGGCGCGCTCGCCCTGCATCCGGATGTCGAAGCGCAGCGCGCCGTCTTCGGCCTCCGCCACGAGCGTCGCGCGATCCTCCTCGGGCAGCGTTGCGAGCACGGGGTCGGCGGCGTTCGTCGCCTCGCCGGGGAAGTAGATCCGCGTCAGCTGGTGCTCGAGCAGGCCTCGGGCGAAGACGTACGCATCGAGTCGCGGCGCCTCGCCCGGGGCGGCTTCCGGCTTTGTGACGGTGAACCAGAACCGTCCCTCGGAGTCGGTGCCCGAGCGGCCCCAGCGGCGACCGACGGCGTCCCACACCTCGACCATCGCGTCACCGATCGGCACCCCGTCGCCGTCGAGCACCGCGCCGATCAGCCGTAGAGCACCGTCGGAGCCGGCACGGACGAGCTCGTTGTCGGCCCGCCGGCAGAGCCCGATCGCGTAGTACGGCCCGACGGTCTGCGACGGTGTCGTCGGCAGCGTCATTCCGTGTCCAAGGGCGTCGCCGACGAGCCGCGGCCGAGGACGATGTCCCACGTGTACCCGAGCGCCCACTCGGGTTGCGTCACGTCGAGGTCGAACCGCGAGATCAGCAGGGCGCGCGCCCGCGGGTCGCGCACCGCCTGGAAGATCGGGTCGTGCTCGAAGAGCGGGTCGCCGGGGAAGTACATCTGCGTCACGAGGCGCTGCGTGAACGCTCGCCCGAAGACGGAGAAGTGGATGTGCGCGGGGCGCCACGCGTTCTCGTGGTTGCCCCACGGGTAGGCGCCGGGCTTCACGGTCACGAACCTGTAGTCGCCGTCGTCGCCGGTGAGGCAGCGCCCCGCGCCGGTGAAGTTCGGGTCGAGCGGCGCGGGGTGCCGGTCGACCTCGTGGTGGTAGCGCCCGGCCGCGTTCGCCTGCCATACCTCGACGAGCGCGCCGCGGACGGGCCGGGCGTCCTCGTCGAGCACGCGACCGGTCACGATGATCCGCTCTCCCAGCGGCTCGCCCTCCGACTGGCGCGTGAGGTCGTGGTCGAGCGCGGCCGACGGTGTCGTCGCCGAAGACCGGCCCCTCGAGGTCGCGGAAGCGCTCCGGGAGCAGGACGGGCGGCCGCTTCGGCGCGCGCAGGCGCGTCGAGCGGTACGGCGGCCAGTCGACCTCGACGCGTGTGTCGATCGCGGTCTCGGTGTCGCTCATCCCCGGATCATCGCGCTTTCAGCTCCCGCAGCGCGCGGAGCTCGTCGGTCGTCGGGGGCGCCGTCTCGGAGAGGCCAGGCGCGACGCGGAGGTTCCAGCCGGTCGCGGCGCGAGCGTCGTCGGGGCTCGTGCCCGGGTGGACGTGTGTCAACGCGAGCTCGCCGTCCTCGTCGGGCTCGAGGATCCCGAGATCCGTCACGACGACGGTCACCCGCGAGCCGACGCTCGACAGGAAGTCCAGCCGCTCGACGAACGCGCGCGGCGTCTGGCGCAGCATCACGAACACCTCGCGCACGTTCGTCGCGATCTCGGGCGCGCCCCCGGCACCCGGCAGCCGCACCTTCGGGCGGTCGTACGGCCCGATCACAGTGCTGTTGAGGTTGGCGTGCCGGTCGATCTGCGCCGCGCCGAGGAAGCCGACGTGGATGCGCCCGCCCTGGAGCCAGTAGCCGAACATCTCCGGGACGGAGACGACGGCGTCGGCCGTCTCGGCGAGCTCGCCGTCCCCGATCGAGAGCGGGAGCCGGTGGGGCTTCGCGCCGATCGTCCCGCTCTCGTACACGAGCACGCAGCCGGGGGCGTGCGTCGCGCGCGCGAGGTTCGCCGCGAGGCTCGGGAGGCCGATCCCGACGAAGCAGACGGTGCCGTCGCGCAGCCGGCGCGCCGCCTCGACGGCCATCATCTCGTCGGCCGAGTACCCGTCGGTCACGCGACGGCGCCCGCGACGCTCCGGTGGTATTCCGCGACGTCCGCCGTCCCGAGCACGTGGCGCTCGATCCAGGCGGTGAACGTCTCGCGGTCGCGGCTGATCGCCTCCCAGCCGACGTAGAAGTCGTTGTCGCGGTCGTAGTAGCCGTGCGCGTACGACGGATGCGCGCCGCCGGGTGCGAGGGCCACCGCGTCGACCGTCCACGACGGGAGCACGACTGCGCCCGGGCGCGGCTCGAGGTCGTCGACGATCTCCTCGACCGTCACGATCGTCCGCTCCGACGCGAGGACGACCTCCTTCTGGACTCCGGCGATGCCCCACAGCTGGACGTTCCCGCGCCGGTCGGCCTGCTGGGCGTGGACGATCCCGACGTCCGGCCGGTGCGCGCGGACGGCCGCGAGCCGTTCACCGGTGAACGGGCACTCGACCCACGCGACCGAGGTGCGCTCGGCGAGACCGGTGCCCGCGTACCCGCGGAGCACGCCGAACGGGAGATTCGCCGCGCCGGCCGCGTAGGCCGCCGCCATGCCCGCGTGCGAGTGCTCCTCCAGCTCGAGCGGCGCCGGCCAGTCGTGCTCGACCGCGTCGCGGAGGCGGTGGAGCGACCCTACGCCGGGGTTGCCGCCCCACGAGAAGGTCAGCTTCGCGCGCACAGCCCGCGCCGATCAGCTGGTCGTAGACCGTGTCCGGGGTCATCCGGACGAGCGCGAGGTCGCGCCGGCCCTGCCTGATCAGCTCGTGCCCGGCGGCGTGCGGGATCAGGTGCGTGAACCCCTCGGCCGCGACGGTCTCGCCGTCGCGCACGAGCCCGCGTACCGCCTCGGAAAGCGTCGTGATCTCGGCCATGTCGCCCCCGCGTCGGCGGCACGCGAATCTAGCAACCCGGCCGAGCTCGGCGCCCACGCGTGCGGTACCCGCTTGACCTCCATCCGCCGCGTCTGGTACTTGTCCACTTCTTCGGTCGACAATAAGGGAGCTCAATGACACGTATTACGAATCTCGCGATCGCTCTGGGGCTTGCGCTGGCGCTCGCGGCCGGCGCGTCCGGCGCCGCGCGCGACACGAAGATCGACCTGGTCGCGTACTCGACGCCGCGCGACGCGTTCGCCAAGATCATCCCCGCCTTCCAGGAGACGGCTGCCGGCAAGGACACCTCCTTCTCGCAGTCCTACGGCGCCTCGGGCGAGCAGGTGCGAGCGATCAAGGCCGGGCTCCCGGCAAGCGTCGTCGACCTCTCGCTCGCGCCCGACATGGACGAGCTCGTGAGCGCGGGCCTCGTGGCAAAGACGTGGAACGCGAACGCCTACCACGGGTTCGTCACCCGCTCCGTCGTCGTGTTCGTCCTCCGCGACGGCAATCCGAAGAAGATCCGCACCTGGAACGACCTCCTGCGCAAGGACATCGACGTGATCACGCCGAACCCGTTCACCTCGGGCGGCGCGCGGTGGAACGTGATGGCCGCCTACGGCGCCTACCTGCGCGAGACGAAGTCGCGGCCCCGCGCGATCGCGAAGCTGACGACGCTGTTCCAGCACGTCTCGGTGCAGGACAAGAGCGCCCGCGAGGCGCTTCAGACGTTCCTCGCCGGGAAGGGCGACGTCCTCCTGACGTACGAGAACGAGGCGATCCTCGCCCGGCAGAAGAGCCAACCGGTGCAGTTCGTGATCCCGAAGGCGACGCTCCTGATCGAGAACCCGCTGGCGGCGACGAAGGGAGCGCCGGCGGCGGCCCGCGCGTTCGCGAAGTTCCTCTACACCCCCGCCGCGCAGCGGATCTTCGCCCAGACGGGCTACCGCCCCGTCGTGAAGAGCGTCGCGAAGGAGTTCTCGTTCCCGTCGCGGCCGGACCTCTTCACGATCAAGTCCGTCGGCGGCTGGCCGAAGGTGACGAAGGACTTCTTCGACCCGCGCGCCGGGATCATGGCGGCGATCGAGCGGAAGGTGGGCGGCTCCACTGGCTAGCGTCGGCGTCGCGGTCGCGAGACCTCGGGCGCCGTCGCGCCCGAGGCTCGCGGGCGGCCTGGCGACCGCCTACCTGTCGGTCGTCGTGCTGCTCCCGCTCGCCGCGCTCGTCGCGCAGGCAGCCGACGGCTCGTTCTGGGACGAGGTGTCCTCGCCGCAGGCGGTCGCGGCGGTGAAGCTCACGCTGGTCGCGTCGGCGGTCGTCGCGCTCGTCAACGCCGTCGCCGGGACGGCTGTCGCGTGGGTGCTCGTGCGGGACAGATTCCGCGGGCAGCGCGCGGTCGACGCCGTGATCGACCTGCCGTTCGCGCTGCCGACGATCGTCGCCGGCCTCACCCTGCTCACGCTGTACGGCCCGCAGGGGCCGGTCGGCGTGAACGTCGCCTACACGCGCTGGGCGATCGTGCTCTCGCTCCTCTTCGTGACGCTCCCGTTCGTCGTCCGGACGGTGCAGCCGGTGCTCCTCGAGCTCGACCCGGAGCTCGAGGAGGCCGCGGCGTCGCTGGGCGCGAGCCGCGCGGCGACCTTCCGCCGGATCGTCCTCCCCACGATCGCGCCCGCGATCCTGTCGGGCGTCGCCCTCGCGTTCGCGCGCGCCGTCGGGGAGTTCGGCGCCGTCGTCCTGATCTCGGGGAACCTCCCGTTCAAGACCGAGGTCGCGTCGGTGTTCGTCTTCTCGCAGCTCGAGAGCGGGAACGCGGCCGGCGCTGCCGCGGTGTCCGTCGTTCTCCTCGCGATCACGTTCGGGATCCTGCTCTCGATCGGCGGCCTGAGACGGCTCGTCACGAGGCACGAGCGTGGCTAGGCTCGGCCTCCGGTTCGCCGCGCTCGGGTACCTCGCCGCGATCCTCCTGCTGCCCGTCTCGATGGTCTTCTACCGCGCGTTCGAGCACGGCCTGGGGCCGGCCTGGGACTCGCTGCAGACGCCGGCCGCACGGCACGCGTTCCGCCTGACACTCGAGATCACGGCGATCGCGGTGCCGCTCAACACCGTCTTCGGGGTGATGTGCGCCGTCGCGATCGTGCGCCACCGCTTCCGCGGCGCCGGCCTCGTGAACGCGCTGGTCGATCTGCCGCTCGCGCTCTCGCCCGTGGTCGTCGGGCTGTCGCTGCTCCTCCTCTACGGCCGCGAGGGCTGGCTCCATCTCCCCTTCCGCGTCGTGTTCGCCCTGCCGGGGATGGTGATGGCGACGATCTTCGTGTCGCTGCCGTTCGTCGTGCGCGAGGTCGTCCCGGTGCTGCGCGAGATAGGCGACGAGCAGGAGCAGGCGGCCTCGACGCTCGGCTCGTCCGCCTGGCAGACCTTCCGCCGCGTCACCTTGCCGGCGATCCGCTACGCGATCGCCTACGGCGTCGTCCTCACGACGGCCCGCTGCCTCGGCGAGTTCGGCGCGGTGTCGGTCGTGTCCGGTCGCGTCGTCGGCCAGACGGAGACGCTCACCATCCATGTCGAGCAGTCGTTCCAGAACTTCGACGTCGCCGGCGCCTACGCGGCCTCGGTCGTGCTCGCGTTCGTCGCGATCGCGACGCTCGTCCTGATGAGCCTGTTCAAGCCGAAGGAGCATGCATGAGCATCGCCGTTCGTTCCGTCTCGAAGCGCTTCGGCGACTTCAAGGCCCTCGACGACGTCTCGCTCGACGTCCCGACAGGCTCGCTCGTCGCGCTCCTCGGCCCGTCCGGGTCGGGGAAGTCGACGCTCCTCCGGGTCATCGCGGGCCTTGAGCAGCCGGACGCCGGGTCGGTCGCGATCTCGGGCGAGGAGATGGCGGGACGGCGGCCGCAGGACCGCGGCGTCGGCTTCGTCTTCCAGCACTACGCGGCGTTCAAGCACATGACGGTGGAGAAGAACGTCGCGTTCGGGCTGGAGATCCGTAAGACGCCGAAGGCGGAGGCGCGCGAGCGGGTCGCCGAGCTGCTCCGGCTCGTCCAGCTCGAAGGGCTCGCGAAGCGGTATCCGTCGCAGCTCTCGGGCGGGCAGCGGCAGCGGATGGGGCTCGCGCGTGCGCTCGCGGTCCACCCGCAGGTCCTCCTCCTCGACGAGCCGTTCGGCGCGCTCGACGCGCGCGTCCGGAAGGAGCTTCGGACCTGGCTGCGCCGGCTCCACGACGAGACGCACACGACGACCGTGATCGTGACGCACGACCAGGAGGAGGCGATGGAGGTCGCCGACGAGATCGTCGTCATGAACAGCGGCCGCGTCGAGCAGGTCGCGGAGCCGCGCGAGCTCTACGAGCGGCCGGCGAACGAGTTCGTGATGTCGTTCCTCGGCCCCGTGAACCGCATCGGCGACGCGTGGGTGCGGCCGCACGACCTCGAGCTGCTGCTCGAGCCCAACGGCGCGGCGCGCGAGGCGATGATCGAGCGGCTCGTCCACCTCGGGTTCGAGGTGCGCGTCGAGCTCGTGCGCGACGACGGCGAGCGCGTGGCGGTGCAGGTGACGAGGGACGACGCGGAGCGGCTGGAGCTCGAGCCGCGGCAGATCGTCTACGTGCGCCCGATCCGCGAGACCGTCTTCACCTGACGCGCCGAGGCCGCCGCGTCAGTGCGGCGTCCACGCGTCGGGATCCTCGGCCAGCGCCTCCACCTCCGACGGAAGCTCGCCGGTCGCGACGTCGGCCACCGTCACGGTCTCGAGGACGTTACGGAGGCTCGCGCGGACGGCGACCCACACCGTGCGGAGCCGCTGCGCGCTTCCGACGTACTCCACCTCCTCCGAGCGGCGGCCGCGGACGTTCGCGAGCGGCCCGTCGACCGCCCGGATGACCTCCGCGAGCGAGATCTCCTCCGCGGGGCGGGCCAACCAGTACCCGCCTTCCACGCCCCGCTGGCTGCGGACGATCCCACCGTGCCGGAGGTCGATCATGATGTTCTCGAGGAACTTCAGCGGGATCTCCTGTGCCTGCGCGATGCGCTCGCCCTTGACCGGTCCGTCTCCGGCCGCGGCCAGCTCGACCACCGCCCTGACGGCGTAATCCGCCTTCGCCGACACCCGCACGAGATCATTGTCGCCGGTCGCCGCGTACGCTGGCGCCGTGTTCTGGCCGTGGGAGATCGTCGAGCGCGACCACGAGCTCCAGAACCCGACGAGCGCCGAGAAGATCCGCCTACTCGGCGATTACCTGCGGCTCGGAAGCGGGAGCCGCGTGCTGGACGTCGCCTCCGGCAGGGGCGGCCCGGCCACGATCCTCGCGGCGACCTACGGCTGCCATGTGACGGGACTCGAGCTCCGCCCCGCGTTCGCCGAGGAGGCGCGGCGGCGCGCTCGGGAGCGCGGCCTCGCGTCGCTGATCGACGTGCAGGTCGCGGACGCCTCGACGGTCGAGCTCGAGCCGGAGGCGTTCGACGCGGTGCTCTGCCTCGGCGCGGCGTTCGTCTGGGGCACGATCGCGGACGCCGCCGCCGCGCTTGCCCCGGCGGTGCGGCGCGGCGGGTTCCTGGCGGTGGGCGAGCCGTTCTGGCGTCGTCTCCCGCTCCCGGCGGGCGTCGAGCGGAAGGCCTTCGTCGCGCTGGCGGAGACCGTGACGCGGCTCGAGTCTGCGGGCGTTCGCGTGACGGGGATGATCGCGGCGTCGGAGGACGACTGGGATCGCTACAAGAGCTTCCAGTGGCGCGCGGTCGAGGAGTGGGTCGCCGACCATCCGGAGCATCCCGAGGCCGCGAGCTTCCGCGCGGCGAGCGAGGGCTTCCGCGGCGAGTACCTCGCGGGCCGGCGCGACCTCCTGGGCTGGGCGATCTTCGTCGGCCGGAAAGGCTGACGCTACCGCGGCTCGAGGAAGCGGAAGTACACGGCGTACCGGATCGCGCCCTCACGGTTGAAGCCGCTCGAGTGCGGGAGCGCCGGGTCCATCACGATCACGTCGCCCGGCTCGGCCTCGACCGGGCGCGGGTCGCCGCCGTCGAGCGGCCACACGACGAGACCGCCGTTCGTCGGGCGGCTCGGGCTGAGCGCGACGCCCACGATCCTGCGGTACCGGCGCCCCGCCGCCCACTCCGGCTCCTGGTCGACGTGCGACTCGAGCGGCGCGTCGTCGCAGTCGTCGGGGAGCTGCAGCAGGATCTGCGGGTCGCAGAGCTCACCCTCGCGGATGTCGTCGGGGAGCCCGGCGAGCAGCGCGAGGATCTCCGCGTCCCACTTGAGATGCGGGAACCAGTGGGCGTTCCACAGCCAGCTCGCCATGTCGTCGGGCGGGAGCCCGCGCCGCACGACGTCGAGGTGGATGTGGCGAAGCGCGCGTTCGACGGCCTCCGCGGACACCGCGCCGCGCAGGACCTGGACGCCCGATGCGGCGGTGTCGCGAGGCGTTGCCCCCGCTGACGTCTGCTCCATGCGGGTGACCCTACCGCGCCGCCCGGCCCGCTGCCCGTCGGTTGCGTCTCGGCCGCCGACGCGTTCCGGCGGCTGCCGGCGGCTACTTCTTCGTCAGCTCGATCAGAGACATGCTGCCGTCGCCGTGATGGAACTCGAGCTTCACGAGCCCACGGTCGGCGGCGAGCCATGCGGTCCGCGTGCCGCTCCCGAACGGGAAGCCGGCCTGCTTCAGCGTGCTCCGAACGACGAGCGCGCGGAACGTGCCGGCCGGGACCTTGACCGTCCGGACGCCGAGAACGGTGGAGCGGCCGGCGACGCCGTAGGTCGACCAGTCGCGACCGCTCGTCGACGCGTTCCAGGAGTCGCCTGCGGCCGGGTAGGCCGGGATGACCGGATTGAAGCCGAACGTGAGCAGGTCGAACGGCGTGTGGAAGTGCCGGCGCTTCGTCGCCGGGAGCGCCGAGGGACCGAGGTTCGGGAGCTTCGCGAGCGAGGCTGCGCGGGAGAGGCCCCAGATGTTCGTGACGCCGTCGACCCTCGTGGTGAAGCCGTAGACCGCCGCGACCTTGACCGGCCCGGACACGCTCTTGAACGAGAAGCGCGCCGACCCGTTGACGACCTCGTCGACGCTGAAGCTCTGAACGGACGGCTTCTTCAGGTACTTCGTGTTCGTCCACGTGAACGTGCCCTTGAGCCCCTTGCGGAGCGGGAAGTAGTTGACGTTCGTCGGCGGCGTCTTCGGCGCCAGGCTCGTCGAGGAGAGGACGGCAGTCGTCACCGGCGCCCCTGCGCCGCCCGCGTGCTCGAAGACGATCTTCACGGGGCCGACGCCGTACACCCACCAGGTCGTGCGGACGCCGCTCCCGTACGGGTCGCCGAGCGCGCCGGCCTGCGAGATCTCGGACCGCACCTTCGTCGCGAGCACCGGGGTCGGGAACGCCGGCAGGGTGACGCGCTCGACGCCCGCGTACTCCGACGAGCTGGCGACGTCGTTCGCCGCCCCTCCCGTCGACGCCCACGTCGCGCCCTGCAGCAGCGGCTCCCCGAGGAGCGGCGCGCGCGAGCCCCACGCGAGGTTGTAGAGCGAGCCCGCGAGGCTGTTCCCGCAGCGGCTCGCCGACGAGCACAGGATCGGGAACGACGACGGGGCGAGCGTGCTCTGCCAGTCCACGACGTGGAGGCCGCCGCTCGTCTCGAGGAACGACATCTCTCCCGCGCTGGGCAGCGCGTCGGTTGGGTTCTCGAGGCCGTCGGTCGTCCACTCGAGCGTGAAGGCATTGCCCTTCTGCTCCTTGACGGTGACCTTCTCCTTCGTCGGCGTCTGCGCGTACGACGAGTCGGCCCACTCCCACACCCACGAGGCGCCCGCCGCGTGCGGGTACCAGTCTCCGGCAGCCGCCGGCGAGGCAAGCGCGAGGGCGCACGCGATCAGCACGACGAGTAGCGACCCCCGGTACACGGCGGCACTGTACGGCCGACCCCTCCCAGCCGCCAGGGTCTAACGGCCTACACGCGAAGCGGGGAGGTCCTACGCAGCGGCCGTGCGCACGGGGTTCCGCAGCGCGCCGACGCGCTCGATCTCGACGACGACCTCGTCTCCGTCGCCGAGGAACACGGGTGGGTCGCGGAACTCGCCCACGCCCGACGGCGTGCCGGTGCAGATGAGGTCGCCGGGCTCGAGCGTGATCGCCTGCGACACGTACGCGATCAGCTCCGGGACGGAGTGAATGAGCTGCGCCGTCGTCGCGTCCTGCATCGTCTGCCCGTTCACCATCGTCCGGATGCGCAGGTTCCCGGGGTCGCCGACCTCGTCCCGGGGAACGAGCCGCGGCCCGACCGGGCAGAACGTGTCGAGCGACTTGGCGCGCGTGTACTGCCGGTCCGCCCGCTGGAGGTCGCGCGCCGAGACGTCGTTGACGCAGACGTACCCTCGCACCGCCTCGAGCGCGTTCTCCGCCGACACGCCCTTCGCGCGCTCGCCGATCACGACCCCCAGCTCGCCCTCGAAGTCGACGCGCGTCGTGATCGGCGGGATCACGATCGGCTCGTCGGGCCCGATCAGCGCCGTCGCCCACTTGGCGAAGAGCATCGGCGCCGCCGGCGCTTCCCGCTCCTGCTCCTCGGCGTGCTCTCGGTAGTTGAGCCCGACGGCGACGATCTTCCCGGGACGCTCGATCGGCACCGGCACGCAGGGTGTCGTACCACAGGTGCCGTCGCGCCGCGGCGCACCGCCTTCTCGCGAGCGTCGGCGCCACCGCCTGACCCGCTCCGTTGAAGGGCCGCCGCCCCGCATGAGAGGATCGACGCGGGTCGTGAGTGCCGCGGTCGCCCATACCGAGGCGGGAGCACGCCGGCATCCGGTGGCGATGCTCGCCGCCGCCGCGGCGCTCCCGCTCGTCGTCCTCGCCCTGCTGATCGCGCGGCCGGAGGCCGATTCGCGGTGGGAGAACCACCCGGCGCACTTCTGGCTCGTCCTTGCGACGGCGCTCGCGAGCGTCGCGCTCGGCTACGCCGTGAGCGTCGCCGCCCGGCGGCGCCGCGACGGACGGCTCTTCCTCGCCTCGCTCGCGTTCATGTCCGCCGCGGCGTTCCTCGGCCTGCACGCGCTCGCGACGCCCGGCGTCCTCCTGGGGAAGAACGCCGGGTTCGAGCTCGCGACGCCCGTCGGGCTCGTGATCGCGGCGGGCTTCGCCGCGGCGTCGGGGCTCGAGCTCTCGCCGCAGGCGTCGATGCGCGTGATCGCGCGGACGGTGATCCTGTTCGCGCTCGTCGCCGGAGCGGTCCTGGTGTGGGGCGTCGTCTCGCTGGCGGGGCTGCCGCCGCTCGACCAGCCGATCGCGCTCGAGGAGCTCGACGGGTGGCAGGTCTCGCTCGCCGTCGCCGGATGCATCCTCTACGGCGCCGCAGCGCTCGGTTACGGCCGCCTGTACCGACGCCGCCGCGCGGGCGTGCTCCTCGCCGTCTGCCTCGCGTTCGTCCTCCTCGCCGAGGCGATGCTCGTCGTCGTCTGGGCGCGGAACTGGCAGCTCTCGTGGTGGGAGTGGCATCTGCTGATGCTGTCGGCGTTCGCGGCGATCGCCCTCAGCGCCCGGGTCGAGTGGCACGAGGAGCGATTCAGCGCGCTCTACCTCGACCAGACGCTCGCGGGCGCGCGCGACGTGAGCATCCTCTTCGCCGACCTCCAGGGGTACACGAGCTTCACCGAGCGGACGCCGCCCGCCGAGGTGGCCGCGATGCTCGGCACGTACTTCGACCGCCTCGTGCCTCTCCTCGAGTCGACGGGCGGCGACGTCCACCAGCTGATCGGCGACGCGATCATGGTCATCTTCAACAAGGAGGGCGACCAGGCCGACCACGCCGTCCGCGCCGCACACGCAGCGCTCCTCCTGCAGGAGGCGGCGAAGGAGGTAGCGGACGGGCACGAGGAATGGCCGCGCTTCCGCGTCGGGCTGAACAGCGGCGAGGTCGTCGCCGGCGTCGTCGGCGCGCACGGCCACCGCAAGCACGGCGTCGTCGGCGACACCGTCAACCTCGCCGCGCGGCTCGAGAGCCAGGCGCCGGTCGGGCAGGTCGTCGTCGGCGCCGAGACGGCCCGGCGGCTACCGCCGGGGACGACACTCGAGCGCCTCCCCGACCTGACGCTGAAGGGGAAGGCGGAGCCCGTCGAGGCGTACGTCCTGCGCGCGCTACCGGCGTAGGAAGCGCTCGAGGCCGCGCGCGAGCGCGGCCGCCTCGCGCCGCCGGTAGGCCGCGCTCTCGAGGCGCCGCGCGTCCGCAGCGTTCCGCATGTTCGCGGTCTCGACGAACACCTTCGGGACGTCGCTCAGGTTCAGGCCGCCGAGGTCGGAGCGGACGTCGAGGCCCGAGCGGCCGACGTAGTCGGCGTACGGCTCGCCTGTGCCGCGTGCGAACGCGTCGCGCACGTCGAACGCGAGCCGCCGGGAGGACGCCGCGATGTCGTCGGTCAGCCCGGCGACGGCCGGCGGGTAGATGACGTGGAACCCGCGGCCGCCGGCAGGGCCGCCGTCGGCGTGGATCGAGATCGCCGCGTCGGCGCCGCGCGCGGTTCCCGATCGCCGCGCGCGTCGTGATGCACGGCCCCCACCCCGTGTCGTTCGTCCGCGTGAGCACGACGCGCGCGCCGCGCGCGCGAAGGAGCCGCGCGAGCCGCAGCGAGACGTCGAGGTTGTGGGCGTGCTCGGCGTAGCCGTCCGCGGTCTCCGCGCCGACGGTGTCGCACGCCTTCCGGAGCGTCCCCGCGTCGACGAGCCGCGCGATCTGCGCCGCGTGCGCCGCGTTCCCGCCGTTGTGGCCCGGGATCGATCGCGACGGTCTTCCCGGCGAGCGGCAGCGCGAGAGCGAGCGCCGCGAGGGCGGGCGCGAGTGCAAAGGCCATCGGCGCGCGAGGGTACCGTTGCGCGGATGGAGCTCGACACGCTTCCGGGCGGAGATCTCGTCGAGCGCGGCCTCGCGCGACCTCGCCGCGGGCGAGGAGACGACCGAGGCGCTGCTCGTCTCGCTCGCCTCGACGAAGCTCCGTCTTCTCGGGCTCGACGTCTCGCCACCGCTCGAGGATCCCGAGCTGCGGCTCTACCGCCTGCTGGAGCGCGACCACGGCGACGCAGCGCACGGCCGCTACAACGCCCTCGTCCGCCGCCTCGTCAGCTTCGAGCGCGCGCTGGCATGCGTGCGGTAGTCGACGCCGACCGCCTCGGCGACTTCATGCGAGCCCTCGGACGTGCCGCCGGCGAGGACGGCACGTGCTACTTCACCGGAGGCGCGACGGCGGTCCTCGTCGGGTGGCGCGGCTCGACCGTCGACGTCGACGTGAAGCTCGACCCCGAGCACGACGCGCTTCTCCGCGAGCTGCCGCGCCTGAAGGAGTCGCTGCGGATGAACGTCGAGCTCGCGTCGCCCGGCGACTTCGTCCCGCTCCCGGCGGGTTGGGAGGACCGGAGCCCGTTCGTCGCGCGCGAGGGGAAGCTCACGTTCCGGCACTTCGACCCGTACGCACAGGCGCTCGCGAAGCTCGAGCGCGGCCACGACCGCGACCTCGCCGACGTGCAGGCGCTGCTCGACCGTGACCTCGTCGACCCGGCGATCCTGAAGCGGATGTTCGACGAGATCAGGCCGCAGCTCTACCGCTTCCCGGCGGTCGACGAGGTGACCTTCGCCGCCGCGGTCGCTGCGGCTCTGGGAGACGCAGCCTCGTGATCGCGCCTATCCGCGCGGAGCGACGACCAGACGCCCGCCGCTCATCACGAGCACCGGCGAGGCGAGGTCATCGCGAAGACGGCGCGCATCACCCCGGACTGCGATCACGTCGGCGGGCGTACCACTTGCGAGCGTGCCGAGCGGCGCCAGCCCCGTCTCCGCCCCCGCGCGTGCCGTCGCCGCCGCGAGCACCTGCAACGGCGTCATGCCCGCGCTCTTCATCAGACGGAGCTCCTCCACGTCGATCCCGTACGGGATGCCGCGGTTGCCGACGTCGCTCCCGTACAGGGGCGGGTCGCCGAGCGCGACCAGCCGAGATGCCACGTACCCGCACCCGCCTGCGATCGCCACCGCTTCGACATGGAGCGTCGCCACGACCGGGATGTGACGCGCGACGATCGTTCGGAGCAGCGCGGGCGTCGCTCCGCACGGCGTGTGCGCGAGCTCGTCGACGCCGCCGGCTACAGCGGTCTCGACGCCCCGCAGCCCGAGCGCGTGGGCCGTCACCTTCAGCCTGTGGCGGTGCGCCTCGCCCACGATCGCGCGCACCTCGGGCACGGTCAGCATCGGCCACGACCCGAACAGCGACTCGAGCGCGATCTTGACGACCGCTGCGCCGCGAGCCGCGACCGTCCGCACGGCTCGCCGCGCCTCGGCCGCGCTCCGCACCGGGAGCGCCTGAGCCGGGCCCCACACCGGCGCCGGATATCCGCCCGGCACCGTCATCAGCGGGCCCGCCATCAGCACGCGGAGGCGTTCGTACCTCCCCTCGGGGCGCAGCGCCGGAAGCGGCGAGCCGAGGTCGCGGACCGTCGTGACCCCGCCGCGGAGCATCGCCGCGATCTGCGGGCGCGGAGGGCACCCCGGACAGCGGCCGAACCCGTGGACGTGCAGGTCGACGAAACCCGGGAGGATCGTCGCGTCGCCGAGGTCGATCGTCCGCGTCGCGCGGGCGTCGACGGAGCCGCCCGCGGCGACGATCCGGCCGTCGCGCACGAGGACGGCGCCCGGCTGGACGACCTGGCGCCCGTCGAACAGGCGGTCTGCTGTCACGAGCACGTCGCCGCGCGCGCCGCCGCCGCCGCAAGAGACGCCGACGACCGCGACCGCCGCGAGCGCTGCCGCGGCGGCGGCGCCCGACGACGTCAGCGCCGCGCGTCGTCGGTCGCCCACGCGGAGAGCAGCCCGCGGTAGTGCGCGACGAAGTGCTCGTGCTCGTGCTGCGGGAACGTCGAGACGACGTCTGGACGAGCAAGTCGTCGAACTCGCTCGACGTGAACCACTCGTACGCAAGCTCGTCGAGGTGCGGCGAGGTGCCGCGCGCAGAACTCCTCGTAGCGCGTCGACCTGGAAGTAGTCGTCGGCCAGCCGCCGGTACGCGGCGAGCTTCTCCTCGTACCCGAGCGACGTCGTCGTCGCCGATCTCGAAGTAGTCGCGCGTCGTCTGGTTGATCCCCATGTCGCGGCCCGTCGCGACGCAGAACGCGCACCACTTCACGAGCGCCTTGATCGCCCACGGGAAGTAGTAGTGGAGCGAGGTCAGGGCGACGTCCGGCGAGGCGTTCGCGTAGTCGATCGGGTAGACGATCCCGTCCTTCACGATCGTCTCGCAGGAGTTGAACTCCCAGCGGAAGAACGCGTTCACGAGCCGCGAGATCGTCACGATCTCCTGGCCGAGCTCCGGGCGTCAGGAAGTCGTGGCGGATCTGGTAGCGGTCGTGGAGCGGGTTCGCCCGGCTCGAACCACATCGACATCGTCTCGGCGCCGATCGAGAGCGAGCGCACGAAGACGTCGAAGTCCTCGAGCGCCGCCTGGAGGTGCATCATCCGCTGGCCCGACGCGTCGTAGGTCGCGTGCAGCTCGTCGGGCGAGGCGATCCGCGAGACGCCGACCCACTGGCCGCCGTCGAACGGCTTCATGTAGAGCGGGTAGCCGACGAACTCGCCGATCGCCGCGAGGTCGAACGGGCGCGTTGTAGCGCGACGCGACGTCGGGGAACTTCTCCGCCATGTACTCGAACGGCGCGAACGGCGCCGGCGACTTGTGCGGGATCAGCCACGTGTCCGGCACCCGGATCCCGCAGCGCATGAGCGCGCAGTAGGCCGAGTGCTTCTCCATCGCCTGGAACGTGAACGGGTTGTTCAGCAGGTAGACGTCGTCCATCAGCGAGACCTTCTTCAGCCACGCGCGCGGCAGGTCGTACCACCACGCGAGCCGGTCGATGACGAGCGAGTAGCGCGGCCGGTAGCGGAGGTCGAACGGCTCGTTGACGATCCGCTCCGTCCGCAGCTGCGAGGCCGTCGATCGGCCCGAGCCGCGAGACGAGCGCCTCGAACGCGGTCGGCCAGTCCTCCTCGGTGCCGAGGAGCAGGCCGATCAGGCCGGGCTCGCGCGCCATCAGCGAACGCTCGGCAGGTGGTGGGCGATCTGGCGCCGCCACGACGGCCAGTCGTGCGGCACGTCGTGGCCCCAGAGGTCGAGCTCGTGGCGGATCCCCTTCTCGCCGAGCAGCCACGCGAACCGACTTCGTCGACTCGAGCGCGCCGGTCGTGTCCTCCCACTGGCCCTGTCCGCAGACGAGCAGGAGGCTCGCGCGGCGAGCGGAGCCAGTCGAGGTGATCGCCGTGGAGGTTCTGCGACGTAGTCCATCGGGTTCGCGAAGTACAACGCATCGCCGCGCTCGCCGCCGCCGGTACGGGAGACGTCGTAGACGCCGCTCATGCCGATCGCGAGCGGGAAGAGGTCGGCGCGCTTGAGGCAGAAGTTGACGGCGTGGTAGGCGCCGAAGCTCGCGCCGGTGACGATCGCGTCGTGCGTCTTCGCGTCGTCCTGCACGAACGGCATCACACGCTCGAGCGATCCACCACTCGTAGAAGCCGTGCCGGCGCGCCGCCTCCTCGAGCGTCGACGCCCGACATCCAGCTCTGCGAGTCGTAGCTCGAGACGCAGTAGAGCTTCAGCCGGCCGTCCGCGAGCAGCCCGCCGAGCGCGTCGACCATCCCGCGGTCCTCCCAGTCCGCACGGCTCGCCGCTGCTCGGACGGGAACGCGATCACCGGCCGGCCCCAGTGGCCGTAGCAGAGGACACGCCCGCCCTCGAGCTCGACGACGCGGTCGGCCACGTGCTAGACGTCGCCGCCTCGATCAGCATCGGCAGGTGCGGGAAGAACGAGTCGCGCCAGCACGTCCAGGTGTGCGCGTCGCGCACCTCGCCCGAGCCAGACCGGGTAGCCCTGCTCGTCGAGCGCCTGCCGCGACGGCGCGGTTGTTCGCGAGGTTCTCCTCGGCCGTCCCGCAGGTGATCGCGACCGGGATCGGGTGCGGGATGCGGTCGTCCTCGGCGCGCAGCACGCGTGCCCGACGAAGCGCGTGATCCGGCGGTAGCGCGCGAAGCCCTGCTCCTGCTGGTCCGAGCGCTGGCGGAAGAAGCTGCCCGACTGGAGGAGCAGCCGTCGAACGCGCGCGGGTGACGGCGGTGGGCGTGCAGCATCGCGAGGCGCGCCGAGGCTCGCGCCCATCCCGATCCGGCGGCGGTGCGGCGCACGACGCGCGATCTCCGGCAGGAGCTCGCGCACGAGCGCGGCCGCGTAGAGCGCGGACGCCGAGTAGGTCTCGTTGCGGTCGACGGGCTGGATGAGCGCGGCGCGCAGCGGCGGGATCTGCTCCTCCCAGCTCATGACGTCGAGGAAGCGCGTCAGCGCGCGAGTACCGCGCGTACTCCGGCCCGTCGTGCGCGACGATGAGCGGCGCGTCGTCGGCGGGCGGGTCGGGCGTCGCGTACAGCAGGACGCGAACGCGCGCGACGAGCCGGCGGCATCGGATCTCGATCTCCTCGAGCGGCCCCGGGTCGGCCTCCGAGTCGAGCCACGCCGGCGGCTCGTACTCGGGCCACTCGACGACCGACTTGTCGCCGAACGGCCCGGGCGCCGCAGCGGGTTGCGCGGGTCCGGCCCGAGGCTCGCCGTCGAGCTCGAGCAGGTACTCGATCCGGTCCGCCTCGGGCCGCGCGAAGCGGAGCCGCCAGCCGCCGTCGTCGCGCTCGAACGGGATCGGCGATCGCGGCCGCCGGACCTCCTGCGCGAGCCGACCGAATGCAGAGCTCCGTAGTCGGGGTCGGGGACGAAGAACTCGACCGCGCCGGGCGGGAGGATCGGCGCCGACGCGGTCGTTGTCGTCACGCGGCTTCTTCCTCATCGCCCGCGCGCGGATCTTGTACTCCCGGACGCGCTCCTTCCGCAGCAGGACGTCGCGACGCGCCTCGAGCGCCTCGAGCTCGCGCTGGAGCTTCACGTAGCTCGCCCACCGCTCCTGCGAGAGCGTTCCGTCGTCGAGCGCCGCGCGCACGGCGCAGCCCGGGCTCGCTGGCGTGCGAGCAGTCGCTGAAGCGGCAGCTCGCGGCAAGCTCCTCGACGTCGGCGAACGTCTGCTCGAGGTCGGCGTCCCAGAGCTGGAGCTCGCGGATCCCGGGTGTGTCGAGGACGACGCCGCCGGTCGGCACGAGGATGAGCTCGCGGTGCGTCGTCGTGTGACGCCCGCGGTGGTCGTCGGCCCGAACCTCCTGGGTCTCGAGCACCTCCTCGCCGACGAGCGCGTTCACGAGCGTCGACTTGCCGACGCCCGACGAGCCGAGGAGGACGGCGGTGCGGTTGCCGTCGAGAAACGGGCGCACGTCGTCGACATGGTCACCCGTGATCGCCGAGAGCGCGACGACCGGCGCCGCGCCGAACGTCACCGACTCGACCTCGGCCACGAACGGCTCGACGTCGTCGACGAGGTCGGTCTTCGTCAGAAGGACGACCGGCTGCGCGCCGCTCTCCCACGCCATCGCGAGATAGCGCTCGAGGCGGCGCAGGTTGAAGTCGTGCGGAAGCGCCTGGACGAGGAACGCGACGTCGACGTTCGCCGCGAGCACGTGCTCGCGCGCCGCCTGCCAGACCTCCTTGCGCGAGATCGCCGTCCGCCGCGGCAGCGTCTCCTCGACGACGCCACGCTGCCGGTCGACGGCGACCCAGTCGCCGACGACGGGCAGGCGCTCCTCCTTCGCGAGCCGCCGCGCCGCCGGCGCGCGCAGCTCGCCCTCGTCTCGCCAGCAGGTCGTATGCGCCGCGGTGCTGCACGGCGACGCGGGCCGGCGCGAGCCCCTCGTCGCGGTACGGCTCGAACGCAGCCTCCCAGCCGTCGTCCCAGCCGAGTCGGTGAAGCACGGTCTCCGTGAACGGAAGTGTCAACGAAAGCTCCTTGGTATGCGTGAACGGAACGGGCGGCCGCCCGTCACGCGTTCGTCAGGAGCGCGGGCGAGCGGAGGTGCTGATCACGGACGTCTCGACTGTCTTCATCGGTGCACCACCTCCTCGCTCTTCGGTCGACCAACTCATTGTGCGCAGGTTCCGCGCGTTGCGCAAGTCGCGGCCCGCAGTTACGCTCGGCTGCAACATGAAGGCGACCCGGATCCTCCTCCTCCCGCTCGCGGCGGGAGCCCTCGCCGGATGCAGCAGCGGCGGAAGCAGCGGTGGCGGCGATGAAGGCGGTGGCGGCGGCGGAGGCGAGACGGTCGCGACGAAGGCCGGCGTCAACGGCATCTCGGTCTCGAACTGCCTCATCGAGGAAGACTTCATCGTCCAGCCGAGCGACACGGCGATCGACGGCACCTCGCCGGGCGGCGTCTCCTTCTCACTCATCTTCCACAAGAGCCCGGCCGCGGCCAAGGCGGCCTACGAGAAGAAGGACGCGAAGACGAGCGCGCTCGTCGAGACCGGCGGTCGTCGACTTCAAGGGCAACCCGTCGCCCTACGAGGGCGCGCCGCCCGCGAAGATCTCGGCGAAGGAGCTGAAGATCATCAAGCGCTGCATCGACGAGAACAAGGCCTGAGGAGCGCGCGGGGGCGGATACACTGTGCGCGCCCGCGGCGCGGTGAGATTCCGAACCGGGTCAGATCCGGGAGGAAGCAGCCCTAAGGATCCCTCACCGGTGCCGCGGCTTTAGGGCGCATAGCTCAGCGGGAGAGCGCTCGCTTCACACGCGAGAGGTCCCTGGTTCGATCCCAGGTGCGCCCATCGTAGAAGGCCCTGGAAACGGGGCCTTTTTTGTTGGCCGAACTGCGACGTTCTCGCGTTCGCTGAGCGCGTGGGGACAGTTTGGGAACAATCCCACGCGACCTCCCGTGCCCACGCCGGCCCGCCGGAGACGACGAGGCCACCCGAAGGTGGCCCGCGTCGGTTCGAATGCGGCGTTCGCTCAGGTGGTACTGAGCGCTGCGAGCTTCGTTCCGAGAGCGGCGACGCTCTCGTCCGTCAGGCCCGCGTAGATGGCCTTCGTCACCGCCGGCGACGCATGCCGGAGGAGGCGTGCGACCTCGAGGTCGTTGAGCCCGAGGGCGAAGGCGTTGGCGGCCATCGAGTGCCTGAGGTCGTGCAGGCCAACCGGCTCCTGGCCCTCCTGTACGAGCCCGGCACGGGCGGCGGCGAGGTTCACGGCGCGGAGCGCGTTGCGCCGCCCCTGTGGGCTCCCGCTGGAGGTCTGGAACACGAGGGAGGTCGGCTGGATCCGCTCGAAGCCTCTGCGCCCCTCGCGCTCCCGGTGCGCGCGCAGCTCGACCGCCGAGCGCCGGGAGAAGAGGGATCGTTGCCTTCGATGCGTGTGTCTTCGTGCCAGGGACGCTGATCGTGCCCTTCTCGAAGTCGACGTCGCTCCAGCGCAGCGCGAGTGCTTCCGAGATCCGTAGCGCTCCCCCAGAAGCAGGCGGCGGCGATCGGCCGGAACTCGTTCGAGAGCTTCGCCAGCAGCGCCTCGACCTGCTGCACCGTCAGGTAGCGCGGCTCGGTCTGGCGCTTCCCCGACGGGAGGTCGCCGCGCTCGAGGTCGCGGCACGGGTTGCGCGGGATCGCGCCCAGATCACGCACCGCATGCCTGAACATCGCCGAGGTCGCGACCAGGCAGCCACGCACGCTCGACCCCGATAGCCCCTTCGCGGTCAGCTTGTCGATCAACTGCCTCAGATCCGAAGGCCGCACCTCAGCGACCTTCTTCTTCTGTCCGAGCGCCGGCAACACGTGGCGGGCGAGGACGTCTTCGTACAGCGCGACCGTCCGCGGGGCGAGCTTCCCGAGCGGGCTCTTCTCGCGGCTGAGAAACGACTGCGCGAGCTGCTCGAGCGTCAGCTTTGAGAGCGCCACCTCGCCGCGGGCGAGCTTGCTGCGGAGGTCGGCCGCCTCGACCCGCGCGTCCGCCCGGGTGCGTCGCCGCGAGCGTCTTCTTGATCCTCTTCCCGGTTCGCTTGTCGGTCGCGACGAACAGGTACCGGCCACCTCTCTCGTAGAGGTTGCGGTCGACCTTGACCAGCTTGCGCGTGTCGGCCTTCGCGCCGGCGCGAGTATTCGCCGCGGTAGAGGTCACCGCTGGCGCGGCACGGGGAGGTCCGAGCCGACCCCGACGTGTCGTTGAGCGCGCTCATGACGCTTCCAGCAGCCGCTCGGCGATCGTGCGGCTGTCGCGGTCGGTGCGCCGGCTGCCGTCGGCGTAGCGGGCCTCGGTCGGGTCGACGTTCCAGATCACCAGGAACAGCGGGTCGTTGTCGACCTTCGACCAGTCGACGTGGCTCGCGGCCGCAAGGCGGTGCTGGCCGTTGACGACGTGGCCGTCGGATGTGATCGCGATCGGGTCGGAGAGCAGGTCGTGCCATGCGCCGGCGACCATGGTCGCCGAGTACTCCTCGATGCGGCTCGAGACGCAGGTCCCGGTTGTAGAGCGGGTTCGCGCTTCGGTGACCGGACTGGTCGCTGTTTGACGTCCCGCGTGGATAGGAGGCGACTCCCTGACAATCGCAATCGCGCTACGAGGCCGTCGGACGCCGGGGGAAGAGAATCCCTTCCTCGACACCTCGCTGCGCGTCCTCCGTCGTCAGATCAACGCCGTAGAGGCATCCACGCGCAGAACGCTTGATCAACGCGGGGTCCACCAACGACCCCTACCTGCCCCCACTCCGCAACGCGACGGGTCCCTCCCCGCGGCACGACCCCGCAGCTAGAGGTGTCTGCGGGTGAGCCTCGGGAACGACCGCAAGTCGTCGAGCAGCGACGCCGGGCCGTCCGCGAGCAGCTCTGGGCCGTGGCGCTCGAACCGCTCGACCCCGGCAGCGATTGCCGCCTTCGCCTCACGGAGGTAGCCCGCGTCGGCCGCCTCGAGCTCCGCCAGCCGCGCGTCGAGCTCGGGCGTCGCGCCGTCGCGCGCGAGGGTGCGTTCGAGCTCGGCGCAGCCGGCGCGCGCGGCGGTCGCCTCCGGACCGTGGGCGACGCTCTCGATCTCTTCGGCGAGCCCCGCCGCGGCGTCCGCCGCCCGCGCGAGTTCGGCGACGCGGCGGCAGACGATTGCGGCCGTCTGCGCGAGGAACCGCTCGTGCGCCTCGATCGCGAACTGGAGCCTGAACGGCGTTCGCGGCAGCTCGAGGCGGATCGACGTGTCGAGCCGGTGCGCGTTCTCGATCTCGACGAGCGCGTTCAGCGTTCGCGTCCACCGCCGGCAAAGCGCGTCGAGCCGCTTGTCACCGAACTGGGGCCGTCGGAGCGCACCGAGTTCGAACATCGAGAGGAGCCCGCGGACGGCCGGATCGAGGTGGTGCTCGACCGTTCGGTACGCCGATGTCGCGTCCATGCCTGCGTACGACTGGATCAGCTTCTGGCCGCCCGGATGCATCTCGGCGAAAGCCGTCAGGTCGTACACGCGATCGTCGACCGCCATCCACAGCCTGCGACCGCGTTCGTTGTGGAGCGCCAACCCCGACAAACCGATCGACGTCGACGGCGCGGCCGGCGTCGGCGCCACGTTCTGGACGTACCGGTGCTGGACGACCAGATCCGCGAGCTCCTGGCCGTCGAGCACCTCGCCGACCGCCGTCATCATGCGGCGGGCGAAACCGGCGCCACCGCTGACATAGATCCGCCCGGCGGCGCGCGGCCTCATCAGTGCGCGGAGGCGCGAAGCCGTTCCAGGCTCGCGAACCAGCTCGTCCACGGTTGCGCCGATCCGGGTGCCCGGCTCGCCCTCGAGCTGCTCGCGATGAGGCAGGCGACCGGCGGCGTCCGGCTCGGCGAAGAGCAGGCTGACGGTTCCGGGTGTGCCCGCGCGCGCGGCGAGGAAGGCGACGAACGGCGCGACGTCGACCCCCTCCGCGAGCATGATGATCGGGACGGCGTCGTCTCGCGGCAGCGCGAAGCCGGGCGACGATACGACGCCCACTGCGACATCCGCGCCCGCGAGAACGGCGTCGGGAATGTCCGCGGCGGTCAGCTCGACCCGCCCGTCCGTCAGAGCCGACACGGCATACGTGCGCGACTCGTCGGAGAGCAGGACGCATCGGTCGCCGGGGTCGCACCGCAGGCCGAGGCCGCGTGTGTCGAGCACGACGCGACGCGTTCCCGGCGTGAGCTCTTCGACGCTCTCGACGCGCGCGAGGCGCGCCGCCGTCGGCCGCGGGACGCGCTCGCAGCGTGCGGCCTCGAACGATGCGTCGACCGTCTCCCAAGGACGGTCCTCGAACAGACCCGAGAATCCGGTGACCGTCGAGGTACGGCCCGTCTTGAACGCCGCTTCCATGTAGGCGTACGCCTTCAGCCGGTGCCGCGCCAGCAATCCCTGCCGTCCGTAGTAGGCCTCGCCGAGGTCGCCAAAGAGCCCGGACAGCTCGCGCTCGTCGCGCTCCCGCACGTACCCGGCGATCGAGACCGCGGCAACGGCGGCGAGGAACTCGCGCCAGTGAGGCGGGTGCGTTCGCCGGAACCGCAGCGCCTCGTGACCGAGCTGGGTCTCGTAGGACCCGCGGCCGACGACGACGTCGAGGAGGTGGAAGTACGGCGTCTCCGCACCGCTCGCGTTCCGCACGTCCTCGCCGGCGCCGCGCACCGGAAGCGGGAGCATCGCGAAGAGCTTCGTCCACACGACAGGATCGACGCGGCGGCGACCGGCGCGCCCGTTCGCGCTGATCTTCGGCAGCGAATCGCGCGTGAGACGGCGAACGACCTGGGTCATCAGCGCGAGCTCCGCCTTCAGTCCCTCGTCGTCGCGTCGGAGGCACGCGCGCTGTGCGCGCGCGGCGGCGCCGACGAGTGGAGCCGACTGCGCGAGCAACTCGACCAGGACGAGGATGAAGGTCTCGCTGTGCGAGTCGTCCCAGATCGCGTTGAGGAGCCGCAGGTTCTCGGCGCGCATCGGGTCGGACGCGCCCGGGTCGACGAGGCGCCAGTTGTCGAAGATGTAGTCGGTGTTCGAGAGCGTGAACGGCGGGCGCCCGAGGCGCTCGGCCGTCTGCAGCCACGGCCGGAGGAGCGCGTCCGGAAGCCGCTCGGGCGGGCGGAGGGGAATGTTGTTGTACGCGTGCGCGAGCAAGCCGAGGACGCTCCCGGCACGGAGGAGCTGTCGGTCGTCCAGCTCGTCGACCGACGCGTCGAGCAGAGGCAGCTCGTCGAGCCGCGACCGGACGCGAAGCGTCCGGACCAGCCCGGGGAGCTCGTCGACGGCGCCGACCCACGCGTCGTACGGGGGCGGGAGGTCGTGCTGCGGGGCTCGCCGCGACAGGAACCCGTGGCTCTCGGACAGCGGGCCAAGGTTCTCGTGACCTAACTCGTCGTTCCGGGTCGTCGCCGCCGCGAGCACGCGGAGCGCCGGCTCGAGGTCTCCCTCAGTCACCGTCGGACGACGAGCCGAAACGAGCGCGGGCGGCGTTGTACCGCTCGACGAGAAACCGGTCGAGTTCGCGGCCGCCCGAGAACTCGTGCCCGAAGCGCGAGTCGTACTCGCGGAACATCTCCGCCGTGCGATCAAGGAACACGATGTCGTGATCCGACATCGGCCGGAGCGCGATCGCGGCAAACGGCGCGCGATTGGCGAGAAAGTGCGGGTTGCGCGCACCAGGCTCCGTCGACAGTGGATGGAACTGCCCGATCATCAGACCCTGCGGAACCAACTCGCCCTTCAGCGCGTCCTGCACGCCGTCGACGACGGCGACGTCGTCGCCCGTTACGTTCGCGAACACGACCACGAGCGCCTTCCGGTGTGCGTTCGGCAGCGCCCGGTACGCGGCCACTGCCGTGCGCATCCGAATCTCCATGGCCGCGGCGTCGTCGCCATGAACGGTCTCGTCGATCTCGACGTGTAGGTTCCCCGACTCGACGAGCCGGCCGACAAAGGGGCAGATCGGGCCATCGCGCCCGAGCTGCGGATGAGGCTGCGTCACGTACTCGTCGACCCACCGCCAGAACCGGCGCTCCAGCGCGGAACCGCGTGGGTCGACATCAGCGGGCACCGCCGCGTATTGAAGCCGAACGGCGAACGCGCCGATGCTCGGCTCGTGGAGCGCGCTGGTGACGTCGAAGCCGCGGCTGGGCCGTAATCCACGCTGCAGTTCGACCCGCCGCGGCCGTGAGATTCCTCAGCGGAACGGCATGTTCGGCTGCGGCGGCGGGACCGGCATCGTCCGATACGACGGCGGTCGGCGGCGGCGCAGCGCGTCGAGCGTCATCGTCCGGAGCCGCCGTGTCAGAGCGAGCGCGACCCGCGCGTCGCCGGCACGTGAAGCGCCGGCGCAGCCCGCCGTCTGGAGCCGGGCCGGCTGCGTCGTCCCCGCACGGTTCCGCGTGAAGCAGTTGCGCCCGCCGGAGCCACGCGCGAGCGCGAGGTCCGCCGTACCGCTCCCGGTGACGGTGTTGCCGACGATCCGGTTCGCGCGCGGTCGCCACGGCGGGCCGGGGTCCCGCGAGAGCGAGGGCTCGAAGGTGACGTAGCGCGCCGTCGGGAAGACGGCGATCCCGTACCGCTCGCTCGCTGTCACGGTGTTCCCCCTGACGATGTTCTCGTTCCCACCGGCGATCGCGATCCCGATCCCGAGCAGGCCCGCCAGCGGCGTCGCGAGCGGGACGCGCGACCATCCGCTCGCCACGATCCGGTTCCGCACAAGAGTCGTCCGCGCCTGCGGCGGCAGCGCCTCGTTCGCGTAGCTGTTCGGCAGGATCCCGGTGCCGTTGCGATCCCACAGCGAGTCCCGGATCGTGACGCCAGTGGCGTTCGTGCCCGAGTAGCCGACCGCGGAGAGGCGCGCGACGACGTGCGCGATCGTCGCGCGGCACGGGCGACACTCGCCCACGTAGTACGCGGCGTCCGCCGCGCCGGAGACGTAGTCGTGGTCGACGACGCCGCTCTCGCCGTCCTCGACGTAGATCCCGTACCCGCGCACGTTCCACGCCGTCAGGTACGACGCGCGGAAGCGGTCGGCGCCGTCCCAGTAGAACGCGTTGCGGCTGAAGTCGTGCGCCGACATGTTGAGGATCGCGACCCCGTCCGCATGGACGACGAAGCCATCCCTGCGCCTGCCGCCGCCGTCGAGCACGACGCGGTTGCGGTCGACGCCCCGGATCGTGAGGTCGCGCTTGTCGCGCGGCACGATATAGCCGCCGGGATAGGTGCCGGCGGCGAGGAGAATCGTGTCGCCCGGCCGCGCCACGCCGATCGCCGCGCGCACCGTGGCGACGTCCTGCGGCACGCGGATCACCGATCCGGGCGCGGCCGACGCGGCCGGCGGCGACAGCGCCAGCACGAGCGCGGCCGCCGCCGTCCGCACCGGGAGAGTCACGCGCGCGCGGGCAGCCCGAGCCGGACGAGCAGCCGAGTCAACGCCGGCGTCGACCGGTACCAGCCGCCGTGCGAGCCGCGGCCTTCCCAGAACCGCTGCTTCGCCGGCATGTACGTCAGCGGCGCCGGCTTCGCATACGGGTAGACGTACTGCACGAGGCGGCTCGTCACGTTGTTCGGGCCGGGGACGACGTAGACGACGGTGTAGCGAGTCCCGTGCTTCCCCGCCGGTGCCTGCCGGAACGTCGGGTCGGGCGTCTGCCCGAACACCTGCGCGAAGAAGCCGCCCGAGTCGACGAGCGTTCCGAGCGGCGTCCCCGTCCCGCCCTCGCCCTCGCCGGTGACGCGAATCGCGCTTTCGAGTCCCGGGCCGGAGAGCATCGCCCGCGACGGGCCCTTCGCGAGCGCGGGCACCGCGACGGCGAGCGCGGTCACACCAGCGAGCGCGAGCACGACATGTCTGCGCATGGCCTTCCTTTCGACGCTGTCCTGCAGTATCTCGCGCCGCGCCGCGAATCTCACGCGGCGCGACGAAGAAGCTTCAGCGAACGCCGCGGCCGACGCGCCCGAGCCTGTCCGACCCACTCGCCGAGTCTGTTGACGATGACCCATCGACCCGGACGGACGCGGATCAGCGCGCCGTTGGGGATGTTGCTGCCGAAAGCGATGCGGTTCTGCGAGGTACGCGGCACCACAACGCCGCTGAGTCGCTGCCTCGCTCGCTAGCTCCGGTGCAGGTCAAAGCAGCGCACTGCGCCGGTGTCGGGGCGCGCGCTCGAGGACGATCACGCGGTCGTAAAATGAGCGCGCGCGTGCGCCTTCAACGCCTCGACCACGTGTCGCTCAACGTCACCGACCGCACCCGCTCGGTCGCGTGGTACCAGGACGTGCTTGGGCTGCCGCAGCTGAATCAGCCGACCGAAGATGACGAGCCTGTCTTCCTCGGTCAGCCAGGACTGCAATTCGGCTTGTTCCAGGCGCAGCGAAAGTCGCCCGCTCGTGAGCCTGAGTCGTCGGGGTTGAGGCACGTCGCGATCGTCGTCGACGATCTCGACGCCGCCCAGGAGCGCCTACGCTCGCACGGGGTCGAGTTCAGATACGAGGATCACGGCAACGCGCTGTCGGTGTACTTCAACGACCCCGACGGTCACGTCCTAGAGATAACGACGTACGTTCGCTAGATCCCTCTCCGCGCGGTCGCAACCCCGCTTTGCCTCGACTGGGCGAGTGTTGCTCCTATGTCAAGGCGGGGCTGGTTTTGAGCGTGTTGAAGACGACGCGGATGAGGAGTCGCTTCAGGCAGCGGAGCGCCTCGCGGCGGCTCTTGCCTTCGGCGCGTTTGCGCTCGAGGTAGTCGCGGGCTGGCGGGTGGTAGCGGCTCTGGGTGATCGCGATCCGGTAGAGGGCGGCGTTGAGCTGGCGGTTGCCGCCGCGGTCAAGCCGGTGCCGTTGGGTGCGGCCTGAGCTCGCTTCGAGCGGTGCGACGCCGCTGTGGCGGGCGAGTTGGGCGTCGCTTCGGAAGCGGTCGATCGGACCGATCTCGGCGAGCAGCTTGGCGGCGGTGACGGCGGCGCAGCCGGGCAACTCGAGCAGCCGCGGTGCTGTTTCCTTGACTCGTTGCTCGAGCTGCTGGTCGAGCTCGGCGACCTGCCGGTTGAGCGCGCGGCAGCTGGTGACGAGCTCGCGCGCGAGCCGCACCTGCAGCTCTTGCTCTTGGCGGCCAAGCCAGCGGCTGACGCGCTCCAGGTGCGAGGCGCGGCCAAGCATCCGTAGCGGCACGACGTAGGTCGGGTCGAGTTGGAAGAGATGCCAGCGCAGTCGCTGCTGCGTACGCCGGCGCTGATCGACGAGGTCGTCGCGATGGTCGACCAGCAGTTTGATCTCGCGGCTGGCCCGCTCGCCCGGCTGTGGACGGCTCAGGTCCGGCTCGCGCAGCGCCGCGCGGGCGATCGCGAGCGCGTCGATCGGGTCAGACTTGCCGCGCGTCCTGCCGGCGCGCCGCTCCGGCACGGTCAGCTTCGGCGGCACGCGGACGACGTCCTCGCCGAGAGCGAGGAGCTGCCGTTCGAGCCAGCGCGTGAGCTGGCGGCAGTCCTCGACCGCCCACAACCGCACCGCGTCGAGCGCGCCGGCCCAGTCGAGCAGCTCGTCGCTGCCGACCGGAATCGCCTTCTCCGAGAGTGGCCGTCCCGCCTCGTCGACCGCGACAGCGGTTACCGACTGCTTGTGGACGTCCAGTCCGATCACGATCATCAAATCGCCTCCTACCGTTGGGGGCGACCGGCGAGCGGACAGACCTCACTTGAGGCAGCAGCCACGCTCCTATCAGGTCACGCTCGGCGGTCTCGGACGGCGGCGGCGACACAACGCTCGGAAGTCAGCCCTCGGGCGACATTCGGAATAGAGTCAGCCGCCGCCGCCCGAGTCTCTCCTCACGATCGGACGCTGCCACCCGCCGAAGACTGACAGTGAGTTCAGGAATGTCCCCTGAGCGGTGCGCCAGTTTCAATACCGTCACTTTGTGGCATTCCTGCACGCGTTGGGCCGTTACCGTCGCGGCTTTGATCATGGTGCCGCTAGCTGCCTCCGGCGGCACCGACGACTCCCGGATGCGCGCCATTCTGACCGATGACGGATGCACGTATCGAGAGACAGCGGCAGCGGGAGATTTACGATCGAAGTCGAGGACCAGACCGGCCAGGGCGGGCATTTCGTCCTCAAGGAACTCGCCAATCGCCTCACGGCCAACACCGTCGAGGCGACCCTCGAGAACTCCAGCCCAGCAATCGCCTCTCTGTTCAGAGACGTCCCGGCGTTCAGCTCCAATGTCCATGGTGACGGGAGCGGCATCCTGCTCGCCGAGGTGCCACCTGGACGTCCTCATGTGTCGCAGAACCGACCTCGCGGCGCGGGGCCTGAATTTCGCAGCGCAGATTGAGGTGACCTGAACGCGCGCGTACCCCAGTGCGACGAGTCAGGTTTTGCCGGGTCACGTGCCGTTCGATGGTCGGTGGGTGGCGAGGTGCTGCTCTCCGTCCCCCTGAGACACCGCCAGTCTGGGATCGGAGATGCCACCTTGGCGACTCTAGTCTTCGTATTCGGCTGGTTTCATCGCGTATGCCCACATCGATAGAGGCTCGATGCGGAAGATGACAACGTCGCCCCAGCTGTAGGGGCTCGACTCGTAGTGCGAGTACCAAACGTCGTGCACCTCGTCATGGTCGGGGTGGTCACGCGTGAGCTCCTCGACGTGCCCGTTGACCACTACGGCCACCTCGTCGCCCACGTAGTGGGCGGCGCTGCAGGCCGGGTTTCGCTGGAGGTTCCGCCAGCGTGCGGATCCGCGCCCGGTGCTGAGCGTGAAGCGGCCATGAACGAAGTGCCCGTCGAGTGGCGCCACGCGTGGCTCGACGCTAGCGTTGACGGTGCCGAAGGCGACGTGCTTCAGGCCTTGGAGGTACGCCACCACCTGCGCCGCGCTCAGCCGTCGCTCGGGCGTGACGATCGCGGCCATGTGCGGGTTCGCGTGCGCGTGAGTCACGTCCATCAACGCCTGTAGCCACTGAACTTCCTCGGCCGTCTCCCGCACCCTCGGATCATGCCTGGGCGGCGGTTCGCCTCGCCAGCGCTCGCCTGGACCAGCCTCCGCGAATGTCCCCTGAAAGCGAAACGGTGCGAGTCTATTACCCCGTAGCTGGCTCGGTTGCGTCGCCCTGAGCCAGTTCCTTGAAAGCGGCTTCGTCGCGGATCGGGTCGAAGTCGCTGTCCTCGGCAGCAAGCGAACGGAACGATTCCTTGCGGTCGATCGCGAGCCGGAGATGCCTGATCGCGTCGTCTGTGCGGCCGGCGAGGCTCTCGCAGCACGCGAGGTTGTAGAGCGGCCCGGCGTACTCGGGATGAGCTTCGATCAACTCGCGTCCCTGATCGGCGGCCTCGGCGTACTGACCTGACTCGTAGAGATGGTGGAGCGGCATCCAGATCTCGCCGCCCTGGGCCTCGTACGCCTTCCCCGGAGTTCCGCCGAGCGCAACGATCGTCGTCCCCGCCTCCTCAGCGAACGCTGTCCGCTTGACGGCGGGGCGAGCGAAGACGAGTGTGCCCGCGGGTGCGTCCACCCGCTCGCCGTCGAGCTCGAACGTCGCGCGCCCGCGCTGCACGAGGTAAAGCTCCTCCTGCAAGTCATGCTCCTGCGACTCGTCGTGCTCGTTGATGAGCCGATCGCCCACCTGATGAGCCGTAAACGCATTGACTCCGAAGGACGTGATGCCGAAGTGGAACCGGATCGGCCGCGAGGGAACGCGGCCGTCATTGATCTCGTCGATCTCGTCAATCTGGGCCACCGCGTAACCGCTCATTCGACCCTCCTGTTTCGGGTGTGGGAGAAGCAGGCGACCCAGCCTAACGAGCCCGTCCCGCCAAAAATCGACCCCCTCGCCGCGGCGACAAGTAGATGCTCACCTGTGCGAGCGTTCTCCCACCTGAGCCGTTCCCGACACGTCGCCGCTGCGGCGCGTCCGAGCGACGCTGCGAGCGCGGACAACCCGAGAGCGGACCCGACGCGACACGACCGCCGCAACCGCCGATCGCGGGAACTTCGATAGTCGATGGAGGCGCCGTGCGTGTCGGAGACGCACAGTCGGTCGACAAGTGCGAACCGTCGCGGCGCAGTTACGCTCGTGTGGTGCGCCGTGCGTGTGAACGTGTCCTCGCCGACGACGCTCGCGGGTGGCAGGAACACCTGGCTCCCGCCAACGACGACGCCCCGGGCGAGGTCGTCTTCTACTGCCCGGTATGCGCCGCACGCGAGTTCCACTCCTTCGACTGACGCTCCCGCACCTCTTCAAGGGCGACGCGGATCGCGGCGCGCTGCGGTGCCGGTAGCTCATGCCGCAGGCCCGTGAGCCACCCGACGAGCTTGTCACCGCGGACGTAGACGACCTTGTTCACCTCCCGACGCTCCTCCGCGAACTCTCCCCACACAACGACGGCGGCTTGGACCCACGGCACCGCGCCGACTCGCTCTTGGAGCGCGTCGTGGATCGTCCAAGCGTCGGATCGCATCCGACTCCCCCGAATCGTCAGCCGGCCCGACCGAAGCCCGTCTTCGAGCAGCGAAGACGGGTTGTGGAATGCCTTCGAGTCAAGGAGGAACACGCCCGGCGGACCAACAAGGACGTGATCCCAGTTCCCGCGCGAGTGTTCGATGTCATGCTCGCAGTACCACTCAGCAGGAAGCTTCTCGATCTCGGTCGCCGTCAGCTGCTCCCCCTGCGCACCCCACAACCACGGCAGAGACGACGCGTGGCCTCCAAGCGCCCACAGCACGACTGCGAGCGTCACCAACCCGCCGAACAGCGCCGCCGCCATCAGCTCAACGAAGCCGTCGTAGTACCAGGCGCCGACCGCCGCAAGCAAAATGAAGAGCGCGAGGAGCGCAAGGTGCGGCCACTCCGCCCGGATCGCCTCACGACGCCGCCTCCTGAACTCCCGCAGCGTAGTCCCGCCCGCTCCGGCGAACCGTCTCCTCCGTTGCCTAGGCACCGCCAGACACTAGATTTTCGGGGCCAGTGCTGCGGCTGCCCGGACCGGATGCTCCGCTCGGGGCCACTCCTGCGCGCAACAAGCTGGATCTAGGAGCCCCAAGCGCGACGGGTTCCGGTGAGGGAACAACGGGAACAGCGGCGGGAACAATCCGGCGGCCTGCCCGAGACGGGTTGATTTCGTCGGCGTCGGCTGGTCCGATACGGAGCATCGACGCTCCGCCGCCCGCTGTTCGGCCTCGTCAGCCTTCCGTCGACCGGGACTACGGGAACCGGCGCGGTTACGCGCGCGATTTCGTCGGGTTTCCATTGCCGCTTCCGCGCCTTGCCCGGTCGCTCCGCGACGATGTCGCGCCGCAACTTCGCGGCAAGGGGACGGTGTTGCGGTACGAGCATTTCAGCCTCGCGGTCAGCCGGTCGCGGCGCGTCGCGATCTTCACGGCGGTCAACATCGACGGTCAGAAGCTGGTCGACCTGGGGCCGCGCGGCGACGACGCGTGGATCTTCGACCCGCGGATCGACCAGGCGTTCCAGCTCCCGTCCTCGTTCTACGACGGCAACGAGTTCGACCGCGGCCATCTCGTGCGACGGCTCGATCCCGTCTGGGGAGACGATGCGGCCGAGGCGGCGAAGGCCGAGGCCGACACCTTCCACCTCGCCAACTCAGCGCCGCAGCACATGTCGTTCAACCGCAGCAAGAAGCGCTGGCAGGGGATCGAGAACTACATCCTCGACAACGGCGAACTGCACCACCTGAGAATCTCGGTCTTCAGCGGCCCCGTGTTCGGACTCGACGACCCGATCGTCAACAACGTGCGGGTGCCGGTCGACTACTGGAAGATCGTCGCGATGCAGAAGGCCGACCGGCAACCGGCGGCAGCCGCCTATCTCCTCACCCAGCGCGACCTGGTCGAGCCGGCGCCGCCGACACGCGCTGCGGCCGAGTTCGTGTTCGGCGCTTACCGCACGTTCCAGGTCCCGTTGACCGACATCGAGCGGCGGACACAGCTCACGTTCGCACGGCTGCGCGACCACGACACGCTCGAGCGCACACGCGCGCCTTACGTCGAGCTCGACAGCCTCGACCGCATGCGGCTCTAGATCGCGGCGCGCTTGACACGGCACTCGATTCACACGTTCTTACCGGCGCGATCCGGTTCTGCGAGGTGCACGGCATCAGACCGCCGCTGAGTCGCTGCCTCGCTCGCTAGCGCCAGTCGACGTCCAAGCAGCGGGCTGGTATCCGTTCGCCTCGTCTATACCTCCCAGGCTTCGAGACGTGTACGGATCGCCTGGACGGCGGCCTCCCAGAGCCGGTCTTCGTCTTCCGGTGACCGTTGGTAGAGGCCGCCGAACGAGCCATCGCCGAGGGCTTCCCTCCACGTAGTCGGATTTCCGGTCTCGGGCCAGACAACCGAGGGCTTGCGCGTTGCAGGCATGGCGACCTCCGGAAGCCGAGTCCACGAGAAATTCTCCGACCACGACGCGTGGTCGTACTGCGGATCGATTGCCGCCGCGATCTCGTCCGGGCGTCCCTCCCAAAGCTCATGCCAGACCACCGCACCCGACCGGCCTTGCGCCCACGCTCTCCCCAAACCGGTGTTTCCGCCGTGACCGTTGACGACAAGGATCCGTGCGAAGCCCTGGCCCGTAAGAGAATCGACGACGTCGTCGAGGAGTGCGACCAGCGTGGACTCTCGGAGCGTGGGACTGCCTGGGTAGGCACTGAAGCCGTTCACCCCATATGGAATCACCGGCAGCACCGGGAGACCCAGCGGCTCCGCTGCCTGAACCGACGCACGCTCGGCAAGGATGTTGTCGGTCTCGAGCGAGAGGTACGCATGCTGCTCGGTCGAGCCGACGGGGAGCACGATCCGGTCGTCCTCACTCAGGTACGCCTCGAGCTGCATCCAGTTGAGGTCGCGAACTCTCATGCGCGAACGCTAACCCTCAAGCCGAAGCGTCGCTCGCGCCGGTGTCGCGCCGTCGTGACGGCCAGGCGAGCGCTCACCGACAGGCCACGAAGATGTACTCACGGCTGTCGTCGTCGACCGGTTCCCCGGCGAATCCGCCGTAGAGGGCTTCCAGCCGCAGGCCCGCGACGTCGAGGAGCCCCAGCCATTCGTTCTTGGTTGCCCACCAGAGCGAACCGGTTCCACCATCGTCCAAGCTGATGTCCACTCGGTTATCGCCGACGCTGTAGTGGATCGTCTGCGGCAACGGCGTGTCGGCATGCTGGCCGTCCATGGCGGATGCGATCTGATGGTCGAAGGCGAACGCATTCCAGGCGAAGCGGCCGTCAGGCCGAAGCGATGCCGCGACCCGCTCGAAGCAGCGGCGACGATCGGCCCACGTGGGCAGATGCAGCAGAGACCGCCCAGGGCAGTAGATCAAAGCCGCCGGCTCCTCGAGCTCAAGCTCCCGTATGTCCCCTTCACGCAGATCGAGCTCGACTCCCTCCTCAACTGCGCGCACTCGAGCCTGCGCGAGCATCGCCGGCGAAGAGTCAATCCCCATTACACGCCTGCCCGTTGCCTGAGCAACCGGGATCGCAACGCGCCCGTCGCCAACCGCAAGCTCGACCAGTGGCCCGTCAGCATCACGCGCAAGCCCGACGTAGAACGGGACGTCACCAGTGACGCTGGTGGACCAGTCCCGGTACCGGTCCGCCCAGGCGTCGTACCAGCTCGACATGGCAACACAAATCTACGCGCCCGGTGACGGCGTCCCGGGTCGTGATCCACCGGCGCTGTGGCCCGGGGCCGCGCCCCGGGAGGCGATAGGCGCCGCTACGCTCCGCCGGTGGCCCGGCCGACCAGCGCGATCCTGTCGGAGTCGCAGTTGGCGACGCTCGCCGAGCTCGGCGAGGAGCGGACTGCTGCGGTCGGCGACGTCTTGTTCCGGGTCGGGGACCTGCGCTACCCGTTCATTGCGATCCTCGAGGGCGAGGTGTCGATCCTCGACGCAGCCGGACGAGAGGTCGTCCGGCACGGCGACTCGGGGTTCCTCGGCGAGATGAACCTCCTGAGCGGACAGACCGTCTACCTGACCGCGGTCGTCACACGGCCGATGCGTTATATCGCGGTCGAACGCGAGGCGCTGCGGACGCTCCTCTTCGAAGACGGGCAGCTGAGCGACCTGCTGCTCTCGGCCTTCATGGCGCGACGCGAAGCGCTGCAGGGTGTGCAGGGCGTCGGGATCGAGGTCATCGGCCCACGCTCCTCTGCGGCGACCGTTCGGATGGTGGAGTACGCGCGCAGGAATCGCATCCCCCACAGCTGGCGCGACCCCGCGGGCGACTCCGATGCGGTCGCTCTCATCGCCGGGCCTCGACGCCGAGCAGCTGCCGCTGGTACGTCTGCCCGGCGATCTGGAGCTGCGTGGCCCGTCCACGGGTCAGGTGTCGCGTGCCCTCGGGATCGGGCTCGAGCTCGCGCCGCGCGAGGAGGTGGACCTCGTCGTGGTCGGCGCCGGTCCTGCAGGTCTCGCGGCCGCCGTGTACGGCGCGTCGGAAGGTCTCGAGACGCTCGTCGTCGAGAGCACGGCTCTCGGTGGGCAGGCGGGCACGTCGCGGCGGATCGAGAACTACCTCGGCTTCCCCGCCGGCATCAGCGGCGCCGAGCTCACCACTCGCGCCGTCACCCAGGCACGCAAGTTCAACGCGCGGACTGCGACGCCGTACGCCGCGCTGTCGCTCGAGCCGGGCACGGAACGGCACGTCGTGCGCCTGGAGGACGATCGTGAGGTCACGGCGCGCGCGGTGTTGCTGGCGACGGGCGCCACCTACCGCCGCCTCCCCGTCGAAGGGCTCGCCGACTACGAAGGCACGAGCGTGTTCTATGCCGCCGGGCCTCCCGAGGCGCAGCTCTGCGGCGCGATGCGCGTCGGCGTCATCGGCGGAGGCAACTCGGCGGGCCAGGCCGCCGTCTGGCTCGCTCGCGGCGGCGCGCTCGTCACGTTGCTGCACCGCCGCGCCGACCTGCGCGAGACCATGTCGAGCTATCTCGTGCACGAGCTCGAGCGCTACGGCGTCGCGGTACGCGATCGCAGCGAGGTCGCGCAACTGCACGGAGACAACGGCCACCTCGAGGGAGTGACGCTCCGTGACGGTGAACGCGTGCCGTTCTCGTACCTCTTCCTCTTCCTCGGCGCGCTGCCGTGCACCGGCTGGCTCGGGGACGCGGTCGCGCTCGACGCGAACGGCTTCATCCTCACCGGCAGCCACGCCGAAGCCGACGCCCTGCTCGAGACGAGCGTGCCGGGTATCTTCGCCGCCGGCGACGTCCGGTCCGGCTCGACCAAGCGCTGCGCCGCCGCCGTCGGCGAAGGAGCCATGGCCGTGCAATACGTGCACGCTCGACTTGCCGCGCTTACGCCCGCACGACGATGACAAACGTGGCGAGCGCACCCCGAAGCGGCAACGGTCTCACGCGCGCACTCGCCCGGGGGATGCTGCGCGTCGCCGGTTGGCGCATCGAGGGGGAAGTGCCCGACGAGCCGAAGCTGGTGCTCGTCGGCGCGCCGCACACCACGAACCTCGACTTCGTGCTCACGAAGCTGACCGCCGGCGCGCTCGGCCTCCGCGTCTTCTGGGTGGGGAAGCAGTCGCTCTTCCCGCGCTGGGTGGCGCCGCTCGCCCGCCGTTTCGGCGGTATCCCCGTCGACCGCACGTCGTCGGTCGGGTTCGTCGAGGCGATGGTGGCCGAGTTCGACCGCCGCGACCGCTTCTTCCTGGCGCTGATGCCGGCCGGATCGCGCGCGACCCCCGACAGCTGGCGCTCCGGCTTCTACTACATCGCGCGCGACGCGGGCGTCCCGATGTTCCTCGTGGGCTTCGACTGGGGCACGCGCACGATGCGCCTCGGGCCGATGCTGCACGCGCTCCCCGAATCCGCGTACGAGGACGAGGTCACGAGGATCCGCGGGCACTTCGACGGGTTGACGGGCCGACAGACGGGGGCGGCGTGCGCGCCAGCCTGAGTGCCTCCGGCGCCTACACGACCGTCGACGCGTCAGCTGCCGAGCTCCGCGACGTCCTCGTCACGTCGGCCGTGTTCGGCGACGCAGCGTGGGAGGACGAGGTTCTGGCCGACATCATCGGGGAGCTCACCACGGTCATGGTGCGGAGCGGCGAGATCATCGTCGGCGAAGGTGAGCCGAGCGACGACCTGCTCCTCGTCGTGAGCGGCCGGGTGCGGATCGTCCGCACCGCGGACGACGGCGAGGAGATCGTCGTCGGAGACATCGGGCGGGGCGAGACGGTCGGCGAGCTCGGCCTGATAACACGCGATTCCCGTTCCGCGACCGTCTTCGCCGTTCGTGACTCCGTCCTCGCTCGGCTGACGCGCGACGGGTTCGCCCGGCTTTGCGGCCGCCACCCGCACGCGATGATCGAGCGGTTCGCCGGCGGCATGCTGCGCCGCCTCCTCCAGGACGCGCGCGGCGAGCGCCCACGCACCCGCGGCTTTCGAGGGGCGATCGCGCTGTTCGCAGCCGAGCCGGGCGTCCCGCTCGAGCCGTTCGCACACGAGCTCGTGCAGCAGCTCGTGCGCCGGGGCGGGACGCTGCCGGTTACTCCCGAGGTGTGCGACGGCGTCCTCGGGCGGGTGGGCGCATCCGCCGGGACGCTGCACGCAGAGGACGAGGCGAAGCTCGCACGGTGGCTGGCGGCGCAGGAGCAGGAGCACCGGTTCCTCCTGTATCGCGCGGACGGAGCCGCCTCGGAGTGGGGAGCGCGCTGCCTCCGCCAGGCCGACCGCGTCGTGGTCATCGCTCGCGCGGGCGCCGCAAACGCGTCCGGCGAGCACCGCCCGGGCTCCGGCGACGAGGTCGTCCGGCGGCGGACGTCGCTCGTCCTGCTCCACGACGGGGCGTTCCGGCCAGGCGCGGCCGCTGCGTGGCGCGACGCGGTCGGCGCGGACGACGTCTACCACGTGCGCGACGGTTGGCCCGAGGACGTCGCGCGCCTCGCACGGCTCCTCGCCGACGAGGGCACGGCGCTCGTGATCGGCGGCGGCGGGGCCCGCGCGTTCGCAGCCGCCGGCGTCGCCCGCGCGGTCGTCGAGGCGGGAAAGCCGATCGACGCCGTGTGCGGCGTCAGCGCCGGCGCGGTCGTCGCGGCTCTCCTCGCGATGGGCCTCTCCTACGACGAGCTCATCGCGCGCTGTGTCGGCGCGGCGCGGCGCGTCGACTACACCGTTCCCGTATACGCGCTCACGACGGGGCGTAACTGGTCGGCGACGCTCCGGACGCTGTTCGGCGACACCGGCATCGAGGACCTGTCCCTGCCGTACTTCTGCACCTCCGTCAACCTCTCGGCAGCGGAGCTCGTCGTTCACGACCGCGGATCGCTTCTCCACGCGGCGCGCGCGAGCACCGCGATCCCGGGGATCCTGCCGCCGGTGTGGCACGAAGGCGACCTCCTCGTCGACGGCGGCCTGATGAACAACCTCCCGGTCGACCTCGCGCGCGAGCGTCCGGGGGTCGCCCGCGTCCTCGCCGTCGACGTGGCGCCGCCCCGCGAGCAGAAGCCGCGCGACGAGTTCGGGTACCACCTCTCCGGCTGGCGCGCGCTTGCGGGACGGGTCGCGCGGCGCCGCGTCCCGCTCCCCACTGCGACGAGCCTTCTGATGCAGTCGATGCTCGTTTCGGACGCGAGAGTCAGGCGCGCCAACGGCAAACTCGCCGATTGGCTCTTCCAGCCCCCGCTGGGCGGATACGCGCTGATGGACTGGGACCGGTTGGAGCCGATCGCCGACGCCGGCTACCGTCACGCGTCGGAGGCGCTCCAGGACGATGCCGCGCGAGCGGCCGTCCTCGGCGAGCTGCCCTCGTAACGGCTCGGCTCACCGGATACGGGCCGCGACGAGCGCGGCGCCCGCTCCGAAGGCTGCGGCGACGGCGAACGCTCCGCGCGCGCTCGCCACCTGCACGATGACGCCGCCGGTGAGAGCTGAGACCGAGAAGGCAAGGTGAGCGGCACCGTCCTGTGCCGCGAAGACGCGGCTGCGGACGTGATCTGCCGCCTTCAGCTGGACGAGAGTCACGTCTGCGACGTCGCCGACGCCTCGACCGGCGCCCGCGAGCGCCATCCCTGCGAGGCTGACGGCGAGCACGGGCGCCGCGCCGGCCACTGCCAGCCCCGCCGCGCCGGCGGCGAAGGCGGCCGTCAGGACGCGCGGCGGTCCCGCGCGTAGCAGCCGCGCCGCGAGCGCCGCACCAAGGAGGCCGCCTCCGCCGAGCAGGGCCGTCATCGCGCCGTAGCCCGCGGTGCCGCCGCCCAGATCGATCGCAAGCGGATAGGACGCCACGTTCACGATCCCGATGCCGACCAGCGACACCATTCCCGCGAGCACGACGAGACGCAAGGGCCGTTCGCGGGCGATCAGTCGAACGCCCGCGAGAACGCCGGGCTGTTCCTCGATCGACCCTCTGCCGAAGGATCGCCGCGCCGAGGCCACCATCACGGCCGAGAAGACGAACGTGCCGCCGTCGACTGCGAAGAGCGCCGCAGGCGAGGCTCCCGCCGCGAGCACCAAGCCGCCGAGCAGCGGCCCGAGCAGGAATCCGGCGGAGCTCGATGCGGCGACGAGCGCGTTCGCGCGCGGAACATCCGACTCCGGCACGAGGCTCGGGATCGCCGAGGCCGACGCCGGGTCGAACGGCGCCTGCACGACCGACAGGACGCCGAGGAGCACGACGAGCGCCAGAGGGCTGCCGGCGGTGGCGGCCATCGCGAGCGCGACCACTGCGGCGGCGATATCCGCGCCGATCAGGACGACGCGCCGGTCGAAGCGATCGCCGATCCAGCCCGCGGGCGGCGCAGACACGACCGACGCGACGACGCTCGAGAAGATCGCGGCAGAGACCCACACGGCCGATCCCGTCTCGCCGTAGATCGCCGCGACGAGCGCGATGTACGCGGCCGACCCGCCGCTCAGCGAGACCAGCCGTGCAAGCGCAAGACGCCGCGCGATCGCCACGCCTCATGCTCTCAGGAGGCGCTCGTCGCGAGGCCGCGATCGTCGGGTGACCGCGGCGCGTGGGCAATCGCGCGGTTAGGGTCGCGAACGTGGAGGAGTTCGCCGTGCCGGTCCTGCCGAGCCGCGATCTCGAGGAGACGCTCTCGTTCTACGAGCGCCTCGGCTTCGAGCTGCGCGGGTCTCCGATCGAGCGGTTCCGCTACCTCATCATCGGCCGCGGAACGGTCGAGATCCACTTCTGGGACGCGCCGGCGGTCGACCCGCTGACGACCGATTTCAGCTGCTACGTCCGCGTCCGGGACGCCGACTCGCTCTACAGGGACTGGAACGACGTTGGCGTTCCGACCGATCCGACGACCGGCAGCCGACTGATGCCACCGTGGGACACCGAGTACGGCCTGCGCGAGTTCGCGCTCGTCGATCCGAGCGGGAACCTCGTCCGCATCGGCTCGCCTGCGTCCTGAGCCAGGAAACTCGGAAACTCGTCTCGGACATCCTGCGCGACCGCTCGTCGCGGCAATCCGTCCGCGATCTGAAGCCGTAACGAGGAGAGGCGGGCGAAGTGTCCGCACCCGTCGAGGCGATGGTTCTGGACGAGCTCGAACGTCACCGGCCGGCGATGAGGACGACGGCGAAGGCCCGTCCGCCGTGGCCCGACGCGCGGAGTCGCTCGCACGTCTTAGCTGCCGCTCGTCGCCCGCGACACCTCCGGAGCCCAGCGCGCGCGCGAGCGGTGCGTGCCGCCGGGCTCGCCGTCCTCTCCCGCGAGTCGCGTGCGGAGCCGTTCCGTTGCGACGGCGTCGGCGAGCTTCCCGTCTCCGTCGACTGGCTGCGACAGCGTCGCGGCGTCCGAGTGACCCGCGCCGAGCTCGGCACGGCGCTCGCCGCTGCCGCACAGGCGGACGGCCCATCGGGCGTGATGCTGCACCACGCCGTGATGGACCGGGACGACCGGGAAGGCGTCGCCGACTTGCTCGCGCTGCTCGTCTCCTCGCCGAGTGTCCGCCTCGCGAACATGCCCGTCGCGGCCGCGGCCGCGACGACGCCCGCGTCGCTGCGGTCGATCGCTCACTCCTCGTTCCCGGCCGCGGCCAACGCCGCGACGAAGCGAGCGTGATCGCGAATCGGGTCGAGGTCCGCGTCGCGCGCCGCCCATTCGCGGACCTTCGGTGACGCACGACAGGCACGCTCGAAGCAGTCGAGCGCCGCTTCGGCGTCGCCCGCAAGAGAGTGGTAGCAGGCGAGCTGGTACAGCATCGACGGGTGCTCCGGCCAGTCGGCGAGGCCGTCCTCCACGATCGCGACTGCGGTTTCGTAGTCGCCGTCCGCATACGGCTTCTCGGCCCTGAACCAGTACTCGAAGGGCGAGATCGGCAGCTCGCGGTCGGCCGGCCCGCCGACGACGAGGCACGACGTGCCGTCCGCGGCCGCCTTCGCCGCTCGGGTCGCGGCCGGGTCGGCGACGAACACCAGCGTGCCGGCCGGCGCATCGATGTCGACGCCGTCGACCTCGAACGCAGCGGAGCCGGTGAGCACGACGTAGAGCTCCGCGTGCCGCCCTGCTCCCGATCCCGACTCGTCGTGCTTCTCGATCAGCTGATCGCCGGCGCGAGCGGCGAAGTAGGCGTTGACTCCGAACGCGCGAACGTCCAGCTCGTGACGAACCGGCTGGTAAAGGCCCCCCGCGACCGAGATCGCGCGCGCTGCATCGACTCGGGTGACGCGAGCAGAACCGTACTGCTTCAACTGATGAACCTCCTGGCCCCGTGGAGCTCGCGAGCATATCCGCCTCCCGCAAACGGGGGAATCGCCGGGCATCGCCCCGGGGCTACGGTCGTAGACGTGGCGAAGCTTGCGTGGCTCCTCGCCGCCGCCGTCGCCGTCGTCGGCATCGTTGTCGCCCCCCGCGCGGTCGGCCACGGCGCTGCGCGGAACACGGAGTCGGTCGCGCTGCTCGCCCGATCGCTGGGAGGTGTCGCCGGCAGCGACGCCGCCGCACAGGACGCGGCGACGGCTGCCGCGGGAGCGGACGCGTACGGCCTCGACCACGGTATCTACGCCGGTCTCACGCTCGACGTCCTCCGGCGGCTCGAGCCGGGGGGTCGCCGCGGCCGCCCGCGTCGCGTGGGCGCGCGACGACGCGGTCTGCCTCGAGAGCTCGGCGCGCGGCCGCACCGCCAGCGTCACGCGACCCTCCGGCACCGTCGTCGCCGGCGCGTGCCCGGCCGCCGCTCCTTGAGGCTCGCGGTCATCCTCGTTGTGCTCACCGCCGTCATCGGCTGGGGGTGGCTGCGCCACGGGCGCGCCGCGAACGAGCGGGAACTCGCGGCCGTCGCGGCGAGCTCGCGGGGCGGCCCGTCGCAGGTCGAGCTGCCAGGGATTCTGGTCGGAGCTGCTCGACATCAAGGACCGCTCGGGGGAGGTCCAGTTCGAGGACGGACGAGCCGCCGACGAGACGTACCTCACCCGCGCGACATGCGGCGCGCTGAAGCGGTTCCGGACAGACGCGGACCACGCGTGAGCTCGACTGCCTCCTGACCGTCGACTGGAGCCGCTGGACGTTCGAGCGCGACTTCGGCGGCCGCTGCACGGGCGCGCGAGGCCGACCGTGCAGGCGGTCACCACTCTGGCGCACGAGTCGATGCACCTGCGCGGGTTCGTCGACGAGGCGCAGGCGCAGTGCTACGCCCTGCAGGAGGTCGCCTGGACGGTACTGCGCCTCGGCGGCACGCGCGACGAGGGCGTGGCCGCGGCCCGGCTCGCCGTCGCCCTGCAGGCGGCGATGCCGGCGGAGTACCGCTCCGACGCGTGTCGTGGCGGCGGAAGCCTCGACCTCCATCCGGACACGCAGGAGTTTCCGACCGAGGACGTGCCGCGGCCTCCCTTCCGCGGGGCTGTGGGGCCCCGCGTTCGCGCCGGCCTGAGAACTCGCCCGAGACGGGTTCGAAGCCGCGCGATCAGCCGCAGCGCGGCAGCCGCTCGGCCGTCGTCCCGGCGGCACGACGAAGATCTTCTGGCCGCGGAGCGAGCGCGCCCCAGTGCGGCCCTGCGGGCCGCGTCGCCGGCGGCGGGCGGTAGACGTCGATGTGCGGGCCGATGATCGCGCCGCCGGTGTCGCGCGCCTCGAGCCAGCCGCGGGCCGGCGTGTCGCAGTAGACGGAGACGAAGATGCGCGACCCGAACGGGATCATCCGCCGGTCGACCGCCGCGCTCCGCCAGTAGGCGAGCGTGCGCGAGTGTCCCGCCGCGAACTGCGCGCGGCCCGGCGTCCGCAGCCAGAACGGCCGGCCGGTCGTCCAGTAGCCCGGCGCCCTTCGGCACGGCGCCGTGTGCGTCCCGGCGCGATTCACCCAGCCGATGTCGTACGGCCCGGCGAAGTGGTAGACGCCGCCGTCGGCGCGCGACCCCCTCCCCCTCCATCGGCAGGCCGCGCGCTCCGTACAGCCAGTCGACGCGGTGGAGGCCGGGGATCCCGCGCGCGCGTGCCAGACGGCCGGTGAACCAGCGCTCGGGGGCGGGCCAGTACTCCGTGATGAGGGTGCCCGGAACCCACCGCGCGCGGACGATCCGCCGGACGGGCGGGGGCGGCGGCGCGACCGACGGAGGCGGGCATGCGAGCGCGACCAGTGCGGCGACGAGCGTGAGCGGCCCCATCGCCCGAAACGGTAGACGGGATTCCCCGACGCGCTCCGGCTCTGGTTGAATCGGCCCGGTGACGGCGCTCTACCGGAAGTACCGCCCGCAGACGTTCGACGAGGTGGTGGGGCAGGAAGCGGTGGTGCGGACCCTGTCCAACGCGATCGACGCGGACCGCGTGCGCCAGGCCTACCTCTTCGCGGGGCCCCGCGGCACCGGGAAGACGTCGCTCGCGCGGATCCTCGCGAAGTCCGTCAACTGCGCGAACGGGCCGACGACGCACCCCGACAACACCTGCCACGCCTGCCGGGCGATCACCGCCGGGACGTCGCTCGACGTCGTCGAGATGGACGCCGCGTCGCAGCGCGGGATCGACGACATCCGCGACATCCGCGACCGTGTCGTGCTGCAGCCGGTCGAGGGCCGGTCGAAGGTCTACATCCTCGACGAGGCGCACCAGCTCACCGACGCCGCGTGGAACGCGCTCCTGAAGCTGATCGAGGAGCCGCCGCCGCACCTGCTCTTCGTCTTCTGCACCACGGAGCTCCAGAAGGTGCTCGCCACCGTTCGCTCGCGCTGCCAGACCTTCGTCTTCCAGCGACCGCGGCTCCCGGACCTCGTGCGACTGCTCCGCCACGTCGCCGACGGCGAGACGATCGACGTCTCCGACGCTGCCCTCGCGCTCGTCGCGCGCGCCGCGCGAGGCGCGTTCCGCGACGCCGTCTCGACGCTCGACCAGCTGTCCGCGGCGACGGGCGGCGCGATCGCCGTCCAGGACGTGCTCCAGCTGCTCGGTGCCGTCGAGGAGGAGGTGCTTTTCCGCCTCTGCGACCTCGTGGTCGACGGCGACACGGCCGGCGCCCTGGTCTTCCTCGAGGAGCTCTCGGAAGGGGGACAGGATCTCGGCCGGCTCGTCATGGACCTGCTCGAGCACCTGCGGCACCTGATGCTCGTCCAGCACATGGACGGCGAGGTCCCGGAGTCGCTGCCGGTGACGGACGAGGCGCGGGAGCGGCTGCGCGAGCAGGCGAACCAGCTCGGCGCGCCGACGGTCGTGCGGCTGATCGACCTGCTGGCGGTCGCTGTCGACGATCTGCGCCAGGGCGGCGACCCCCGGCTCCCGCTCGAGCTCGCGCTGGTGAAAGTCACCCGGCCGGCCTCCGACCTCTCGCGCGAGTCGCTCGCCTTCAGGATCGAGCGCCTCGAGGGGCTCGGGCTCCAGGGTGGCACGCCGAGCGTCGCCGCCGGCGCTGCGCTTGCCGCCGCAGCGGCGGCACCCGACCGCGAGCCGCGGCTCTCGGAACCCGAAGGCCGCCCGCCCGAGCCGCCTTCGGTCGAGCTCGAGCAGCTTCAGGAGGCGTGGCGCCGCACGATCCTGCCCGCCGTCGAAGAGCGGTCGATCCCGGTCGCCGCGGTGCTCGGCGAGGCGCATCCGACCGCGCTCGCGGACGAGACGCTGACGCTCGAGTTCCCGCCGGCGGCCTCCTTCCATCGGACGATGGCCGAGGATCCGAAGAACGCGACGATGCTGCGCGACGCGCTGTACGAGGTGACGGGGCGCAGGCTCGGCGTCACATTCGCCGTCGGCGCAGAGGCCGCGCCGACCGCGGGGGACGACGACCGGCCGGCGACCGAGGACGAGATCGTAGAGCTGATCAAGGGAACCTTCGACGCGAGGGAGCTGGACCGATGAGCATGGACTTCAACAAGCTCGCCGAGCAGGCGATGCAGATGCAGCAGGAGCTTCAGCGGCTCCAGGAGGAGGCCGAGCACGAGACGGTGACGGCGACGGCCGGCGGCGGGATGGTCACGGTGACCGCGACGGGCGGCGGGGAGATCACGAAGATCGAGATCGACCCGCGCGCGATCGACCCGGACGATCCGGAGCTACTTGCGGACATGGTCACCGCGGCCGTCAACGAGGCGCTCCGCTCGGGGCGGTCGCTCGTCGAGTCGAAGCTCGGCCAGGTCATGCCAGGCGGGCTCCACGGCCTCCTCCCCGGGATGTGACGGGCGTGCTCGACGAATCGGTCGTGGCGAAGCTGCTCGACGTCGGCAGCGCCTGCGCGTTCGACGCCGGCCAGGTCATCATCGAGCGCGGCCAGCCGGGCAGCGGCCTGTACCTGATCCAGTACGGCACCGTCCGCGTGGAGGCTCCCGAGCGGACCGTCGAGCTCGGGCCGGGCGAGGTCGTCGGCGAGCGCGCGCTCGAGGGGGACGGAGTCCGCAGCGCACGCGTGATCTGCGTCACGGACGTCCGCGCCGTCGCCGTCGACCGCGCCGCGTACGAGGACGCGATCTCTCCCCCTGGACGTTAGTTCAGCCGCGCGTAGATCGCCGAGCGCACACGGTCGGCGACGACGGGCATCCGCCGCTCCATCGCCTTGAAGTCGCGCGAGTGCATGACGAGCAGCCGCATCGCGGTCTCGGCGACGACGGTCGCAGTCCGCCGCGGCGATTCGAGCAGCGCGATCTCTCCGAAGAAGTCGCCGGGCCCCATGAGCGAGATCTCGAGGCCGTCGTGTCGAACGGACGCCGCCCCGTCCTCGATGATGAAGAACTCGTGGCCGATCTCGCCCTCGCGGGTGAGCTCCTTTCCCTCGGGCACCTCGATCTCGTCGATCCACCGGGCAATCGTCGACAGGTCGCCCCGGGAGAGCAGCGAGAACAGCCCCACTCCTTCGAGCCGCTCGACGTCCACGGGCGGATCCTGCCAGCCGATGCGGCCGGGCACAATTCGGACGTGTTCAGCCCGTCCGTCGAGAACCTCGTCGCTCAGCTCACGCGGCTCCCCGGGATCGGCACGCGGACGGCGCAGCGGCTCGCGTTCCACATCCTGCAGCGGCCGGCGGACGAGGCGCTCGCGCTCGCCGGCGCGCTCGAGGAGGTGAAGGAGCGCGTTCGGTTCTGCCGGGAGTGCGGAAGCCTCACCGAGGAGGAGACGTGCGCGATCTGCCGCGACGCCCGCCGCGACCGGTCGACGATCTGCGTGGTCGAGCAGCCCGTCGACGTCGTCTCGCTCGAGCGGACGCACGAGTACCGCGGCCTCTACCACGTCCTCGGCGGCGCGCTGAGCCCCCTCGACGGCGTGGAGCCCGAGCACCTGCGGATCGACGAGCTGCTGCGTCGCGTCGGAGCCAACGGGGTGGTGGAGGTCGTCCTCGCGACGAACCCGACGATGACCGGCGAGGCGACCGCTGCCTACATCGCGGACCGGCTCCGCGGCCGCGTACGCGTGACGCGGCTCGCGAGCGGGCTCCCCGTCGGAGGCGACCTCGAATACGCCGACGAGGTCACGCTCGGCCGCGCGCTGTCCGGTCGGCGCGAGATGTAGCAGCCCCGCGAGGCGTGACGAGCGATCGCGCTGGATCCGAACCTAGACGAATGTCTAGTTTGCCCGATCTTCCTGTCGAAATTCAACCCTGCACCCGTTATCTATTACGTCCTACTACCTCGCGTCACCCCTGCTCTGCACACACGAAAGGCGGCCCTTTCGTTGAACAGACAGACCGCGCGGCGTACCGCGGTCATTGTTGCGGCATACCCAATCTGGTTGGAAGCGCTTCAGATCCTGCTCGAGCGGCTCGGGCTGGAGGTCGTGGGGCGCGCGGTGGGCGAGGCGGACGCGATCCGTCTGCTCGAGGAGCACCGCCCCGACGTGCTTCTGGCGGACTTGCCGACGATCACCGACGACGTTGGGTCGCCGCTCCTCGCACGCGCTCGCACAGCGAACCCAGAGGTCAGGTGCATCGTCCTGTCAGAAGGGGCCGATCCGGCAGAGATGGAGCGCGCGTTCGGAGCCGGCGCCCTCATCTTCTGCGCGAGGCGGACGGATCCCGAAGATCTCGCGACAGCGATCAGACAGTCGTTCGATCGCTCGATCTACTTCGCGACCGGGCCGTGCGGCCCACGGCCGCACGTGGCGACACGGCACGCGTCGGACGATCCGCTGGCGGCTCTCACGAGGCGCGAGCTCGAGATCCTGCGGCTCGCGGCGGAGGGATTCTCGAATGCGCAGATTGCAAAGTCGCTCTGGGTAACCGAGCAGACGGTGAAGTTCCACCTGTCCAACATCTATCGCAAGGTCGGCGTCGGGAACCGCACCGAAGCGAGCCGCTGGGCGCAGCGCCATGGCGTCCTACCCGGGGAAGTCGGCCGCGTAGGGACCGCTGACGCCGTACCTACACTGAGCGCGTGAGCGCCACCGAGTTCGAGGCGGTCCCTGCCGTCAGGCACGCGCCGCCGACCCCCGGCGTGGTCGTGATGAAGTTCGGCGGGTCGTCGGTCGCCGACACCGCGAAGCTGAAGAAGGTCGCGGAACGGCTCGTGGCGGCGCACGAGGCGGGCAGCAAGGTCGTCGGCGTCCTGTCGGCGATGGGGGACACGACCGACGAGCTGATCCGGCTCGCGTACGAGGTCTCGCCCCGTCCGAACCCGCGCGAGTACGACATGCTGATCTCGACGGGCGAGCGGATCTCCAATGCGCTGTGCGCGATGGCGATCGGCGACCTGGGGCACGAGGCCGTGTCGCTGACCGGCTCGCAGGCGGGGATCGTCACCGACACGACGCACACGAAGGCGAAGATCGTCGAGGTCCGGGCGCACCGGATCCACGAGGCGCTCGACGCGGACCGGATCGTGCTCGTCGCCGGGTTCCAGGGCGTCTCGCCGACGACGCGCGACGTCACCACGCTCGGGCGCGGCGGCTCGGACACGACGGCCGTCGCGCTGGCGGCCGCGCTCGGCGCCGACGCGTGCGAGATCTTCACGGACGTCGCGGGCGTGTACACCGCCGACCCGCGAATCGTCCCCGACGCGCTCAAGCTCGACGCCGTCACGTACGAGGAGATGCTCGAGATGTCGGCGGCAGGCGCCAAGGTGATGGCGCTGCGGTCGATCGAGGTCGCGCGCCGGTACGGTGTGCGGCTGAGGGTGCGCTCGACGTTCGTCGAGGGTGAGGGGACGTGGATCGGCGAGGAGGACCAGGCGTTGCTCGAGAAGGCGATCATCTCCGGCGTCACGCACGACACGTCGGAGGCGAAGGTGACGATCCTCGGCGTTCCCGACCAGCCCGGCGTCGCCGCACGCGTCTTCCGCGCGCTCGCGGATGCCGGCGTGAACATCGACATGATCGTCCAGAACGTCTCGGAGCGAGGCCTCACCGACATCTCGTTCACGCTGCCGAAGACCGACCTTCCGATCGCCGAGCCGATCCTCGAGGAAACCGCCCGGACGATCGGGGCGGCCGGCGTCGCGCGCGACCCCGAGGTCGCGAAGATCTCGCTGATCGGAGCCGGAATGAAGAGCCACCCGGGCGTTGCGGCCGACATGTTCGACGCGCTCGCAGAGGCCGGGATCAACATCGAGATCATCTCGACGTCGTCGATCCGAATCTCGTGCGTCGTCCGCGCGAGCGACGTCGAGCGCGCCGTCCAGGCGGTTCACGAGCGCTTCCGCACCTTCGCCGAGGAGCGGGTCGGTGTCTAGCTCGCGCCCCCGCATCGGCGTCGTCGGCGCCACAGGCGCCGTCGGGTCGGTGACGATGGGAATTCTCCGCGAGCGCGGCTACGACGACGTCCGCGTCTTCGCGTCTCGGCGCTCGGCGGGCAAGCGCGTCGGCGAGCGCGTGATCGAGGAGGCGACGCCCGAGGCGCTCGCGCGGGGGGATGTCGACGTGTTCCTGTTCTCGGTCGGGACGAGCGCGTCACGCGCCCTCGTCCCACACGCGGTCCGAGGGGGAGCGCTCGCCGTCGACAAATCCGCCGCCTATCGGCTGGAGCCGGGGATCCCGCTCGTCGTTCCCGAGGTCAACGGCGGCCGCGCCCTCGAGCACGACGGCATCGTCGCGAACCCGAACTGCTGCACGATCCCGCTGACGTGCGTCCTGAAGCCGCTCCACGAGGAGGCCGGGCTGACGCGCGTGCACGTCGCGACCTACCAGTCGGTGTCGGGCGCCGGGGCGCTCGCGATGGAGCGCCTCCGGAACGAGCCGCAGGACGAGCACGACCTGCGCATGGACTGGGACTTCGACGGCGAGGAGTTCGACGAGGAGTCGAAGCTCCGCGAGGAGACGCGGAAGATCATGGAGCTGCCCGAGCTGCCGTTGCAGGCGACGTGCGTCCGCGTGCCGGTCATGGTCGGCCACGCCGAGGCGGTGTGGCTCGAGACCGAGCGGCCGCTGGCCCCCGAGCGTGCCCGCGCGATCCTCGCCGGGGCGCCGTCGGTCAGAGTCGAAGACTTCCCCTCGCCGCAAAAGGCGGCGGGCGCCGACGAGGTGCTCGTCGGCCGGATCCGCAGCGACCCGACCGCCGAGGGTGGTCGCGGGCTCGCGCTTTTCCTCGCGGGCGACAACCTGCGCAAGGGCGCCGCCCTGAACGCGATCCAGATCGCCGAGCTCGTGCTCGCCGCGCGCGCGCGGGCGGCCGCTTAAGACCGGCGGCGATCTCGACACCCCCGATCGGGCGGGAATCGGTGAGGGTGACCCTCTCCGTCGGCATAGGACGAGTAGAAATTTGTCGAAAAGTATAGTTAAACCTGTTCTTTACCTTCGGTTTCTCGACCGCTACAAACGAATGCGGCGTGTACGACTGAAGGACGGAGAGGGGACTGCGGCATGGAACATCCGGGCGAACTCGTCCTGCACGAGCGACGGATCGCACCTGCGATCGACGCAACCATCGCGTCGGCGGAAGCCGGCGCTCATGAGATTCGACGCGAGCTCTACAGGGCCCGGCGGTACAGCCGTACGTTCGCTCTGGTCGGACACCCGCTGAGGTCGGACGACCAACCGCGGGCGCTGCGCACGGCCCTTCGGCGACTGGACTACGTCTGGATCGCCGGCGGCCAGATCTACATCCTGCTCCCCGAAGCCGACCGCACCACCGTCGACGGGCTTCTGTCCCGCCTCCGCACGATCGACGAGTCGTTGATCGACGTTGCGGAGGCGCGAGTGGCGGTGTTCCCGCAGGACGCTCTGACCGAGGACGCCCTCACCACGGCCGTGGCCGTGCCCCGCGCCGCTCTGGACGGTGGGACGGCCGAGAGCGTGCCTCCCGAGCGGATCGACGCCGCTCCGCTCGGGAGGCTTCTGCGGCGTGTGTCCCGCCGCCGTGACATCGTGACGGCGCCGTCGCAGGTCCACAGCGCGTGATCGCCTTCGGCCGCAGGCAGGCGCCGCGCGCTGCGCGGCGCGGCTACGTGCTGGCGAAGACGGCTTTCGACGTCGCGCTCGCGCTCGCGCTTCTCCCGCTGATCGTCCCGATCCTCGCGTTGTGCGCGCTCGCGGTCCGCGTCGAGTCGCCAGGCCCGGTGGTGTTCACCCAGCTCCGAACCGGCCGCCACGGCAGGCGGTTCCGGATGCTCAAGTTCCGAACGATGGTGCGAAACGCCGAGGAGCTCAAGGCGTCGCTCCAACACCTGAACATCCTTCCTCCTCCGGACTTCAAGATCATCGACGACCCGCGGATCACGCGGGTGGGGAAGTTCCTCCGCAAGACGAGCCTCGACGAGCTACCCCAGCTCTGGAACGTCCTCCGCGGCGAGATGTCGTTCGTCGGGCCGCGGCCCACGTCGTTCGCGGCCAGCGACATACGACGTCTGGCACACCGAGCGGCTCGAGGTGACGCCCGGCATCACCGGCCTCTGGCAGATCAAGGGGCGCAATCAGATGACGTTCGACGAGCGCCTTCGCCTCGACATCGAGTACGTGCGGCGGATGTCGTTCCGGCTCGACCTCAAGATCATCACGCTGACAGCCGCAGCCGTCGTGACGAGGTCCGGAGCATGATGACATCTCTCCGAGCCGGCGCCGGAGCGGCCCGGCGCCTCGCGATCGTCGGCCTCGTAGCAGCTATGCCGCTCGCGCTCGCCGCGGGCGTTCCCGTCCATGCACAAACGGAGGCAGCGACCGCTGCGTCCTCGACGAATCCGATCGTCGCGGAGAACGAGCACGCCGGGGACGGCGGCGTGGCGGATCGGTCGTCGCCGTACATGATCGGCAACGACGCCGTCGGACAGATCAAGGGTTATGCGTCGGCCACGAGCGTCGACCGGGCGATGCGATCACGTTCAAGGTCAGCGTCAATCCCGCGCAGTCCTACACGATCGACCTCTACCGGATGGGGTGCTATCCGGACTCCTCGGGCGGCGTGCCTCGGCGGCCGGCTGATGACGTCGCTCGGGCCGTACGACGGGATCACGCAGCCGCCGTGCAACGTCGACGGCCCGACCGGCGGGAACACCGGCCTGACCGAGTGCAACTGGACCGGACCGACGCTTCACCGTCCCCGCGACGTGGACGAGCGGGATCTACCTCGCGGTGCTCACGAACGCGAGCCTGTACCAGAACTACGTCCCGTTCGTCGTCCGCGACGACGACAGCCAGGCAGCGCTTCTCTACCAGCAACCGGTCGCGAACGTACCAGGCGTACAACAACTATCCGAACTACGGCGGCGGCGACACGCGGAACGGCAAGAGCCTCTACGACAACTCGAGCGGCGGTGCCGAGACGGTCGCCGGCGCCGGCCGGACGCGTGCCGTCAAGGTGTCGTTCGACCGCCCGTACGCCGACACCGGCGCGTCCGAGCTGACGGACGAGAACGGGTGGAGCTGGGAGCTGTACTTCGTCAGGTGGCTCGAGCAGAACGGCTACGACGTCGTCGTACTCGACGAGCCTCGACACGCACGAGAGCGGGGCACGACTCCTCGACCATCCCGGCGTTCCTCTCCGTCGGCCACGACGAGTACTGGTCGAAGGCAGATGTTCGACGCGGCCGAACGGGCGCGCGACGCGGGAGTCAACCTCGCGTTCTTCGGCGGCAACGACGTCTACTGGCAGGTCCGGTTCGAGCCGTCGACGAGTGGTGTCCCGGACCGCGTGATGGTCGCGTACAAGAACACGCCGAACAACACCTTCAGCGACGGTCGATCCGATCGCTGACCCGACGCTCCGGACGGTGCGGTTCCAGGACCCGCCGGTCAACCGACCGGCGCCAGACGCTCCTCGGGACGACGTTCCTCGGGAGCACGGAGCGCTCGACCTGAACACGCCGTACGTCGCGGCGGCGACCGACCACTGGGTCTACGCCGGCACCGGCATCGCCGACGGGCGATTCGATCCCCGGCATCGTCGGCTACGAGGCCGACGCCTACAACTGCCAGTATCCGCTGCCCGGCTGCGACGAGCTACACGCTCCTCTCGAGCTCGCCCTTCCCACTCCGACGGGTATCCCGGCACGTCGCACGCCGTCGTGTACCGCGCGCCGAGCGGCGCGTGGGTCTTCTACTCGGGGACGATGTCCTGGGCGTGGGCGCTCGATCGCGTGGGGTTCGTCGATTCGCGCATCCAGCGCATGACGTCGAACCTCCTCGACGCATTCGCGGGCGCGACGAGCCCCGCCGCCCCGGCGACGGCGCCACCGAACTGCAGCTTCCACACACTCATGACCTTCGAGAACGGCGCCCTCGTCGGCGGAGCGAACGCCGACAAGGTCTTCGGCGGCGCCGCCGTCGAGACCGCCACCCCGCTCTAGGGCGCGTTCTCCGCGCGCATCCCCAACGTCGGGAGTGCCTACCTCGACAAGCGGCTGACGGCCGCGGCCGACCTCGACCTCTCGTTCGCGTTCAGGCTGGACGCGATCCCGGCCGTTGACACGCGCGTCGCGATGGTGTCCAACGTGATCAGCGTGGTCGGCAACCTCGTCGTGCGCGCCAACGGCACGCTCTGTCTGAGAAACGGCACGAGCTGGGTCGGCGGTTCCGTCACGGCCGCGTGCACGAAGACCCCGCTCGCAACCGGAACCACCTACGACGTCCGGCTGCACCAGGTCCGAGGCACCGGTTCGGATGGGGTCCTGGAGGCGTACGTAGCCGTGCGTGGCGCCGCGCCGGGTGCGCCGTTCGCAGCGACGACGACCGGGTCGTGGACGTCGTCGGCCGACCGAATCGCGTTCGGCGCGACGACCTCCGTCGCCGTCGACGCGACCTTCGACGACGTCCGAATCGACGGGTCGCCGCTCGAACTTCCTGCCGCGCCAACAGACCTCGCGGCAACGACGCCGTCGACGAGCACTGCGGTCGATCTGGCGTGGGTCGACGCCGCGACCAACGAGACGAGCTACATCGTCGAGCGGGCCGCGGACTCGACGTTCGCCTCGCCCCGCACGTTCACCCTCGCCGCGAACGCGACCTCATATCGCGACACGAGCGTCTCGGCCGGCACGACGTACGCCTACCGCGTCCGTGCTGTGAACGCCGAGGGCGCATCGAGTCCCAGCAACGTCGAGGTGGTGACGACGCGCGCGGCGCCGCCGGCCGCGCCCTCTAGCCTCCAGACGACGTTCGCGTCTCCAACGCAGACCACGCTCACCTGGGTCGATAACTCGAGCAACGAGACCGGCTTCACCGTCGAGCGCAGCGCCACCGCCGGGTTCGACCAGCCGACGGCAATCGCACTGCCGGCGAACACGACGTCCTACACGGACAGCGGCCTCGGCGAGGGCGTCTACTTCTACCGCGTCACGGCCACCAACGGCGCGAGCGTCTCCGACCCCAGCAACGTCGTCGGCGGCCCGAGGATCAAGGACATCACGTTCGAGGACGGGAGCCCCAGTCTCGTGAACGCCGTCAGCGGCGCGTCGCTGAACGCCTACGCCGGGATGGTGCAGGAGACCGCTGCGCCGCTGAAAGGCGTGTACTCCGCGCGGTCGCCGAACGTCAACGGCACGTATCTCGAGCAGACGTTCTCGGGCCGGGACGACCTCTACGTCTCGTTCTACATGTCGCTCGCGGCGCGGCCGCCGGCGGACATGCGGATTGCGCTCGTCATCGCCGGCGGAGTTCCCGTCGCGAACCTCTGGCTGCGCGCGAGCGGAGCCCTGTGCCTGAAGTACGGTGCCTACTGGAGCGGCGGCACGACGACGAGCGCATGCACGACCGCACCGCTCGCAACGGCGCCCGCCATCTACCGCATCGGCATCCACCAGCGCCGCGGCGACGGAGCCTCCAACGCCGTGGTCGAGGCATTCCTGGCAGAGGGGGACGCCCAGTTCGGCTCCGACGCAACGGGCCACCCGCTCGCCTTCGCCTCCAGCAGCATCGCGCCGACCGCTGCGGGTTACTGGCAGGCGCCGGCGGCCGCCTTCAGGCTCGGCCCGACCCTCTCCAGCGGCTCGCTCGATGCAAGGTTCGACGACATCAAGCTCGACTCGGCCTTCATGCCCCGCGCATCGGCGGCAGGCACATCGAGCGACGCGACGGCGCCGTCGGTCGCGGTGACGGCTCCGTCAGCCGGTGCGACGGTCGCCGGGTCCGTCGGCGTCGTCGCCTCAGCGGCCGACGATGTCGGCGTGACGAAGGTCGAACTCTTCGCGGGGACGACGCTAGTCGGCACAGCGACGGCCGAGCCCTACTCGTTCACTTGGGACACGACCACGGGCGCGAACGGCTCCTACGCCCTCACCGCGAAGGCCTGGGACGCCGCCGGGAACAGCACTGTCTCGGCGCCCAGCACCGTCACGGTCGCGAATCCGACCGACGCGACGCCCCCGACGACGACGATCGCCTGCGCCGGCACGACGTGCTCGACAGCCTGGTACACCGGGCCCGTGGCCGTCACGCTCGCCGCGTCCGACACCGAGTCGGGCGTCGCGTCGACCCGCTACACGACCGACGGCTCCACGCCGAGCACGTCGAACGGGATCGTGTACACCGGCGGCTCGATAACGCTCGCGCAGACGACCACGATCAAGTTCCGCTCGTGGGACGCCGCGGGGAACGTCGAGGGTGTCCGGACTGCGCAGATCCGCATCGACGGCGGCGCGCCGACGGTCACGCTGACCGCGCCGCAAGGCGGTGCGACGCTCGCCGGCACGGTGACCGCTGCGGCTTCGGCCACCGATGACGTCGGAGTCACGAAGGTCGAGTTCTACGCCGGCACCACCCTCGTCGGCACGGCCACCGCCGCTCCCTACACCGTCGCGTGGGACACGACGACGGTCCCCGACGGTCAGTACGCGCTGACGGCGAAGGCATGGGACGACGCAGGGAACAAGACGACGTCGGCCGCAAGCACCGTCACCGTGTCGAACGCGGCACGACACGGCGCCCCCGACGACGACGATCTCCTGCGGTGGGACGACCTGCTCGAGCACCTGGTACGCAGCAGCCGTCTCGGTCACGCTCGCCGCGACCGACGCGGGCTCGGGCGTCGCCTCGACCCGCTACACCACCGACGGCACGACCCCCAGCACCACCAATGGCACCCTCTACCTCGGCGGCGCGATCACGATCGCCCAGACGACGACGATCAAGTACCGCTCCTGGGACCGCGCCGGCAACGCCGAGGCCGTCCGCAGCCAGCAGATCCGAATCGACACCACCGCACCGACCGTCACGCTGACAGCACCGGCCGCCGGCAGCACGCTGAGCGGCGCCGCGACCGTGTCGGCCTCGGCGACCGACGACATCGCGGTCACGACCGTCGAGTTCTACGTAGGCACGACCCTCGTCGGAACCGCAACGGCAGGTCCGTACACCGTCACGTGGGACACGACGAAGGTCGCGAACGGCTCCTATAGCCTGACGGCGAAGGCGTCGGACGCGGCGGGAAACAAGGCGACGTCGGCCGCAAGCATCGTCACCGTGTCGAACGCAGCGACCGACACGGCGCCCCCGACGACGACGATCTCCTGCGGTGGGACGACCTGCTCGAGCACCTGGTACGCAGCAGCCGTCTCGGTCACGCTCGCCGCGACCGACGCGGGCTCGGGCGTCGCCTCGACCCGCTACACCACCGACGGCACCACCCCCAGCACCACCAACGGCACCCTCTACCTCGGCGGCGCGATCACGATCGCCCAGACGACGACGATCAAGTACCGCTCCTGGGACCACGCCGGCAACGCCGAGGCCGTGCGCAGCCAGCAGATCCGAATCGACACCACCGCACCGACCGTCACGCTGACGGCACCGCGCGGCGGGCGCGACCGTCTCCGGGACCGTCGCCGTCACTGCAATCGCGTCCGATTCGGGCGGCTCGGCGCTGCAGTCGGTGGCGTTCTACCTCGACGGCGTCCTCCAGGCGACGGTGACCGGCGCAGGCCCGAGCTTCACCTGGACCTGGAGCACGACGACGACGCCTCCGGGCAGCCACACCGTCAGCGCGACGGCCAGGGATGCGGCGACGAACACCGCGACGTCGGCGCCGGTGACCGTGACGGTGACGGCATGACGGCACCGGTCGCGTGACGGCGACCGCAGCCGCGACCGGCGGTCGGTCGGCGACGTTCGCGCGGTGCGCTCCGGTGGTCGCGGCGCGGCGGCGTCCGATATCGATGCTTCCAGCGGCGACGACCGTGACTCTTGCCTGCGGCGTCGTCGCCGCCGCATTCGCCGTCTCACGGGCGCCCGCCCTCGGCCTCGCGGCAGTCGCCGTCCTCGCGCTCACGATCCCGATGCTCGTCTACCCGGACCTCGCGACGCTGCTCGTCGTGTTCCTCGTGGTGAGCGACACGCCGTCCGTGTTCGTCGACACGTTCGGGGTTCCGCAGACGGCGGCGGCGGTTCTCCCGCTCCTGTTGCTCCTTCCGCTGGTCGGCCACGTGCTGCACGGCCGTCGTGTCGTCGTAGATCGCGTCGGCGTCCTGCTCGTCGTGTTCCTCGTCGTGCAACTCGCCGCGGCGATGCATGCGAGGGATCCGCACGCGGCGCTCCTGCGCGTGGAGACGTTCGTCCTCGAAGCGATCGTGACGTACGTCCTGCTCACGAACGTGATCCGCACGCCTGCGATGGTTCGCCGCGTCGCATGGGCGATCATCGCCGCCGCGGCGGCGCTCGGCGGGCTCGACGCTCTTCCAGGCTCTGACGCACACCTACTACCGCACGTACTTCGGCTTCGCGCACGTGAGCGCCGACTTCTTCTACGGCCTGATCGACGAGCCGCGGTTCCAGGGGCCGATCGGCGACCCGAACTACTTCGGTCAGGCCCTGCTCGTCGCGGTCCCGTTCGGAATCGTCCTCGGGATGACGGCGGGGTCGGTCCGCATGCGACTGCTCGCTTTCGGCGCGACGGCGCTCACGAGCGCAGGAATCGTCCTCACGTACTCACGCGGCGCCGCGCTCGCGTTCGTAGCGATCCTCTTTCTGATGATCGCCCTCGGCCACGTGCGGCTCCGGTACGCTGGGATCCTCGCCGTCGCCGTTGCAGTCGTGATCGCGACGATCCCGGCCTACCGCGATCGCGTGGCGAGCCTCGGCAGCGTCCTCGGCGCGACTTCTCCCGCGGGCGCGCAGGTCGCTCCCGATGCGTCGGTTCAGGGACGGTCGGTCGAGATGCGCGCCGCCGTGCTCGTGACGGAGAGCTATCCGCTGCTCGGTGTCGGGCCTGGCCAGTTCCCGCTCTACTACCAGCAGTACGCGGCCGCGGCCGGCGGCGACGTACACGAGGCCGTGAAGTTCGGCCCGAACAAGGGCGCGGCGCCCGAGCGCGTCACGCACGACATCTTCCTCGGCGTCGCCGCGAACCTCGGGGTGGTCGGTCTCGCCGTCTTCTGCTCGATCCTGGCGACGTGTGGACGGCGTCTCTGGCGCGCGCGCCGGCATGCTGTCGCGGCCGGAGGCGACGCGCTTCTGCCGACGGCGTGCCTGCTGGCGCTCGTGGCGTACGTGACAACCGGTCTGTTTCTCGAGCTCGCCTACGAACGGTACCTCTGGCTGCTCGTCGCCGTGGCGTCCGCCGCGGTTCGTGTGACCATCGAGGGACCGACGGGCGCGCGTCGTCCGTCGCGCACGAGCGGGTGGCGCGCGTGACAGCGCTCGTCGTCGTCTTCGTTGCGAACGCCGCACTCGTGGCGTGGGTGTACTTCGGTTACCCGGCTCTCCTCGCTGTTGTCGCGCGAATCGCGCCGGCCCCGCGGGTTCGTGCGCCGGTCGCGCTTCCCGTTTCGGTGATCATCGCGGCGTACAACGAGGAGGACGTCATCGCGGCCAAGATCGCGAACGTCTTCGCGTCGAAGTACGGCGGGCCGCTCGAGGTCATCGTCGCGTCGGACGGCTCGACGGACAGGACAGCCGAGCGCGCACGAAGCTCGGGTCGCGCGCAGGTCATCGAGCTACCGCGCGTGGGGAAGATCCGCGCGCTCTCGAGCGCAGCAGCGGCGGCGTCGGGGGACGTCCTCGTCTTCACCGACGCGGACTCCGTGCTCGAACAGTCGAGCCTCGCGGAGCTCCTGTCGAACTTCGCCGACCCGGCGGTCGGTGGCGCCTCGGCGAACCAGGTGACGATCAGCCGCACGCAGGACGCCGGCGTGGTGCGGGGCGAGGGGCTGTACTGGCGATACGAGCACTGGATCAAGAAGCTCGAGGACCGGGTGGGGAACACGGTCTCGGCCGCGGGCGGGCTGTACGCCGTCCGGCGCGACCTGTTCCGCCCGCCCACGGTCCTGGCGGGAGCCGACGACTTCCTGATCTCGACGGAAGTCGTGAGGCGCGGCGCGCGGCTCGTGTTCGACGAGCACGCGCGCGTCGCGATCGAGTCCGTCGAGAACAGTGCGGTGGCGCTGCGACGGAAGGTTCGCGTCATCAACGGCGGCCTTCGCGGCGCTTTCTCACTCGGGAGGATGCTCGTGCCGTTCGTCGGCGGCTTCTACGGCTTCCAGGTGCTGACCCACAAGATCCTCAGGCGGTTCACCCTCTTCTTCCTCGTCCTCGCGCTCTGCGCCAGCACGGCGCTCGCGGCGGCCGACTACGGCGCGTGGCTCGTCGTCGTCGCGGCTCAGGCGGCGTTCTACGCACTCGCCGCCGTGGGGTGGATCGGGCGCGAGCGGACATGGGGTCGGAGAAAGGCCTTCTTCGTCCCGTACTTCTTCTGCCTCGCGAACGTCGCCGCCGCCCTCGCGGTGCTGAGCCTCGGCCGCGGCGTTCGGTTCGAGCGCTGGGAGCCGGCCCGGGCCGAAGCGGCGTAGGAGTCGCGGCGGACCGCTTCTCTACTGCCCGAGCGCCGACCTGAAGAACGACTCGATCCGATCGAGCTGCGCCTCCGTCGTCTCCTGCCGGATGTTCTCGAGGCCTCGGACGATGAGAGCGCGCCGGAGGTCCGCATCGTCTGCGATGCGCGTCACGGCGTCTGCTGCGGCTCGAGCGTCGCCCGGCGGCACGAGCAGCGCGCTCTCGGTCGCGCCGACGGCGTCGGCGACGCCGCCGACCGCCGTGGCGACCGTCGGCGTCCCGGCGGCCTGAGCCTCGAACAGGACCTGCGGGAATCCCTCCGTCCACGAGACATGGAGGAAGACGTCGTGGCCGCGATACAGAGCCCGCAGCGCGTCGCCCTGCGGCACGTAGCCGGCGAACTCGATCGCCTCGTCGACCGCGAGCTCGCGCGATCGACGTCGCATCGAATCGCTGAGCGACCCGTCGCCGACGACGGTCAGACGCCATCGGTCGTCGCGTCTCAGCAGCAGGGCCAGCACCTCGACCAGCAGGAGTGGGTTCTTCTCCGGATCGAGCCGCCCGACGCTGAGGATCCGCCGCCCGCCGAGCCGCCGGCGGTCGAGCGCGTCGTCGTCCGAGACGACGTCGCCTGCGCCGACCAGCGAGAAGCCGGTCGACAGCACGCGGCCGCCCGGCGACGCGTACGCACGCGCGAGCTCGTCGCCGACGGCGACGGTCGGCGCCCGCCGCGCGAGCAGGCGGAACAGCAGCTCGAGGACATGCGCGACCCCGACGGCCCAGAACCACTTCCGGCCGGGGAGCCGCCCCGAGATGTAGCGCACATAGTCCTGGCGGACGCCGAGGAAGAGCGGCGTCCCGTGCCGGCGGGCGGTGATCGCGAGAACGAGGGCGATCGGGTGGGGTCCGAAGATCCAGACCGCGTCCAGCCGGTCGAGCTCGCGGAGAAACGCCTTCCGCGTTTGGCGGATCGCGCGCAGCTGCGCGACGATCGACGTCACGCGGGGGTAGTGCGGAAGCGGGACGAACCGGACGTCGCCCGGCAACGCGTAATGACTGCGGCCCTCGCCCGGTGCCAGGCGGCCGAGGAGAACGACCTCCTCGACACGCGACGACAGCCCGGTCACGAAGCTAACGAACGCCTGGTGCGTCCAGACGCGGTCGCCGTCAGACCGGTAGACGGAGTCGGAGTAGATGCCGAGACGCATCTTCGGACGCCTCAGCGGCGGGCGACGGCGGACCGCAGCTTCCGCGCAAGCGGCGGGATCTCGTCAAGACGCGGCACGAGGTCGGCGACGGGGAACCGGAACGCGCGCGCGAAGATCACGGCCGCGACGGCGCCTCCCACGGTGTAAGCGACCGTGGTCGCGACGGCTGCGCCGACTCCCGCGAGGTGCGGAATCAACGCGATGTCGAGGGTGAGGGTGACGGCGAACGCAGCCGCGACGGCCCACATGCCGCGGATCGGCATTCGCTGCGCGGTCAGCGCGTTCGGGAGGAGGTCGACTGCGGCGATTCCAATCGCACCTAGCGCGAGGATCCGGAGTTGGTCGACCGAGTTGGCGAACGGCGGCCCGAAGACCACCTCGCACAGGAGCGGCGCGGCGAGGACGAGTGCGACCGCGGCGACCGCGGAGAGGAGCGTGGTCACGCGAAAGACGCGCGCAGCCCTTCGCGCCGCCTCCGCCGGCGTCGCGCGGACGAGATCGGGCCGCTGAACGAGCGTCAGCACGCCGGGAACGTAGAACAACATCTCGGCCCAGGCGACGGCCACGCTGTAGTAGCCGAGCTCGGTCGCACCCGCGATCGATCCCACGAGCCACTGGTCGCCCCGGTAATTGCCGACTGTCATCAGGCGGCCCGGGTGCGTCTTCAGCCCGAAGCCGACCGCCCGGCGGGCGAGACCGCGGTCGACCGGCCCGAATCGGGTCCGGCGGGCGATGTACGCGACCATCAGCAAGAGGCCGACCGCCTGGCCTGCGACCCACGCCGCGAATGCCGTCGTCACCGTGATCGCGTCCAGGAGCGCCAGCGTGACGTTCCCGACGGCTCCGATCGCCGGACCGAGGAGCCACGCGAGGTTCGTGACCTTGAATGCGTACTGCGACTGGAGCAGGAAGCTGAGGTACGCGCGGGCGATCACGACGGGGATCGTGAGGAGGGCAACCGCGAGCAGCGTGTCCGAGACGGGGCCACCGACGCTCGGAAAGAGAGCGACGAGGCCGCCGACGACCGCGGCCGCAGCGAGGCCGAGGATGGTCGCGAGAACGATCGAGTTCGACGCCAGTCTTCCGCGGAGGGCGGGCTGGGACCCACCGATGTTGGCGTTTGCCTCCTGAAGGCTCAGGCCCCCGAGCTGCGCTGCCATGGTCGAGACGGTGATGAGAAACGCCACCTCGCCGCGAGCGTCGGCCCCGAGCACGCGGGAGACGACCAGCACGTTCACGAGGGAGAGCACGGACACGGCGAGGTTCGTGCCGTACGTGAGGATCGCGGCGGCCACCGCAGACCCGCGCCTCTCGCCGGTTTCGCCCGGAGCGTCGGACGACTCGACACGCATTCCCGGCGCCGGCGGCGTGCGTGCCTCGTTCGAATCGTCCACGATCTGCCGTCTTGAAGCGACGACGCTAGCGGAGCGCCACCGAGCGGCAACTCGGTCGACTCACGTGGCCCGCGGCGTCCCACGCGCGAACGCAGACGGCCGCGTGCTCGACCGAGCGCGGCGGCGACCAGCGCACGACGACGACCTCGTCCGACCGCGCGCGGTGGAAAGGCCGCGCCAAGGTCGCGATCGTGCGGTCGCGGACGCGGATCGTGACGGTCTCGCGGGTCGCGTCACCGTGGTCGAAGACGACGTACCGGAGGGCGATCGGGCTTGCCGCGTGAACGACAGGGCGCAGCGCGCGGAGCTCGGGCGCGGTGTTCACGACGACGCCGAGGCGACTCAGCGGGATCGGGCTCGGCGTCCGCGCTGAGACGAGACCGTCCCACTCGGCCGTTCGTTCGTACTCCATCATGACCTTCGGGCGGCCGCCGTTGTCGACGACGTACGCGCCGTACCGCTGGAGCGCGCGCGCCACCGTGAGGCAGGCGCCGCTGCAGCCCCATCGCTCCAGTTGCCGCTTCGTCAGCGCCGGGTCGAGCTGGAGTCGCGTTCCCTCGGGCAGCTCGTCTGCGGGGCCGAGGCCGTCCGACTTCGTCGCGGGGAAGACGTGAGCGCGGGACGGGTAGGGATAGGCGAGCGCCAGCGCGTGACGGATCGACCCGCGGCGGATCTCGCACGGCCGAACGAGACCCGCCAGGTAAGGCACGCCGGCGCCCCTCGACATGAAGCGCGCGCGGGCCGTGGCGCGCGGCGGAACGCCGCTCCACCTCGTGTTGTAGTGGTAGGCGTTCGTCGCTGCCCACGTGCCGTCGCCGCGCGCCGCGACGCGCCATGCCCCCCACTCGTCGCCCGTCAGCGGATCACGAAGAACGATCTGTCCGTCCGAGCCGTCCGACGGCTCGGCCGACGGCGGAATCGGGAGGTCGACCGTCCCGGCTCGCTGAAGCCTCAACGTCCTGCCGCCGCCGCTGACGTCGGAGTACCACCCGGACAGCTGTACCGCGCGACGCGGAGTCGCCGACGAGACGTTGTAGACGGGGAAGGTGTACTGCGTCGGGTCCGACGTCAGCGGCGCAGCGAGCGCCGCGAGCGGAGCGCGGCGGGACGCGTCCCGTACGGCACGGACGAGGGGCGTGTTCCAGGGACCCCAGTCGGCATAGGGCCGCCGGCAGTCCTCCGGCACGGCCGCCCCTGCGGCGTCGTCTGCGGCCGCGGGCGCGCGCCGACTTGAGAAATCGACTCCGTTCGTCAGCGCCAGTCCGGCCAACGCTGCTGCGCCGACGGCCACTGCCGCTACCCCTTTGCCGCCCGCCATGCCGCCACGCCGAGGATAGTACGGCCGGCTCGCCCGCGGTAGCGCCGCGCGGCGGGAAGCCGGTTACGAACGGAGGACCGTCCCGAGAACCTGGACGCCCGCCATCGAGAGGCTCGCGAGCGTTCGGTCGACCGCGGCCTTCGTCGTCTTCCGGCGCCGAACGACGACGAGCGCCCCGTCGGCGATCCGCGCCCAGCCAAGCGTCGCAGGAGACCGCTCGATGCCTGCGCCGTGGACGAGGACGAGCGACCCGTCCACCCGAAGGCGCTCGATCAGCGCACGGGCACGGCCGGCCTCGAAATCGGGATGACCGTCGCTGTGCGCCCCGCGCGGTATCACCGTCACCGACGGCCCCCGAGTGACCGAGAACCGCTCGAGGGCGCCGTTCGAGTGCAGGTCGCCCTGCTCGAGAAGGTCCAGGTAGCCGGGATGATCCGTGAGCCCGAGCAGCCGTGTGATCTCGGCCTTTGTCGTCACGTCCACGAGCGTCACGTGCGGCACCAGTTCGGGGAGAACGGAGACGATGTTCGCGACGATCGCGCCCGTTCCCGCCTCGTCGTCGGCACCGACCACCAAAAGCGTTCTGAGGTCGGGGTCGGCGAGATCGATCTTCGTCGCGAGCAAGCGGTAGTCGTCGGACACGCGCCCACGCGCCGTCTCGTCTGCAAGGGCGAGCCCGTCGCGTCTCGCACGCCCGACCGAGCCGAGAAACGGCACACCCTCCAGAGCCTCGAGCGTCTGCTCACCCTCGACGCGGCGCCCGGTTGCCTCGCGCAACAGGACCACGGCCGCCGCGACGAGAAGGCCCGCGACGAGCCCGAACGCGACGATGATGCCCACCTGCGGCGAGACCGCGCTCGTCGCAACCTCGGGCGGATCGATGATCCGGAGCCGCCCGGGCGACTGGCCGACGAAGAGCGCCGTTGCCGCGGCGCGCACGTCCTCCTGCTGGGCCGCCGGCAGCCGCTGGATCGCAGGGTCGGCCATGAACCGGTCGACGACATCGGCGGCGGCGCGCGGGCCGACGTCGATCAGCCGCGCCGCGAGAGCCCCGGCGAAACGGCGAGCACGCTCCGGATCGTCGCTTTGTGCGCGCACGGTCAGGATCCGCGTGACGTCGTTCGACGTCGCGCGGACGTCCTGCCGTAGCTTCGCGAGCGGTTCGCCCACGCCGGCCTCCGTGGCCGCCGCGCGCAGGATCGGGCCGCTGGTCGCGAGGTCGGCGTACGTCCGCGTCAGGTTCCCTGCCGCGCGCTGGGTGTCGAAGTCGGCGTTGATCGGCCCCACGAGGAGCTCGGCCGTCGACTCGTACGTCGGCTGAATGCGCTGCGCGAAGACGTACGCGGCAGCAGCGCCCACCGCCGCCCAGATCGCAAGCACGACCCAGTAACGCCGGATGAATTGGAGCAGGTCGGAATCCATCGTGCTGCCCCTCCCGATGGTAGCCGCCGCCGGAGACCGAGCGGGCGCGGATTTCTGGCCACGGCCGCTGCGGGATTGTGCGAGCGACCGGCGCAGCGGCGGCCGACGTCACCCGCGATGACCGAACGAGGGAGGCCGCGGCGCGCGCGCCGACTGCCGCACCTGGATCGCCCATCCGAGGGTTCATTCGCGACCTCGGCGCTCCGATCGGTTCATCGACGTCTCTTCCGCGGTCACGCGACCGCGTCGACCCCTCCAGGAGGCCCTTCGTGACGATCTCCCGCCGACATACCGCCGCCCTCTCGCTGAGCATCTGGGCAGCTCTGCTCCTCGCGGGCGTCGCGCCGCTCGCGCCCCGCCTCGGCCGGCGGGCGAGACACCGTTCCGCCGACCGCACCGACGAATCTCACGGCGGCAAGCAGGACGACGACGTCGATCGGGCTCACCTGGAGCGCGTCGACCGACAGCGTCTCGGTCCGCGGGTACAACGTCTATCGGGACGGCGCGAGGCTCAACGCGACGGGCAACCGCGCCTACAGGTTCGGCTCGCTCCACTGCGGAACGAGCTACACACTCGGAGTGGCGGCCTACGACAAGGCCGGGAACGTCTCGACGATCTCCACGATCGACGCGACGACCGTCACGTGCGCCTCGACCATCGACACCCAGTCCCCGACGGCGCCGCAGATCCTCACGGTCTCGAGCGTCCAGCAGAGCGGCGGCACGATCGCCTGGACCGCCGCGGCGGACAACGTCGGCGTCGCGGGCTACGGCTTCTACGTCGACGGCGGCGGGCCCTCCACCGTGACGAGCCTCTCGTACGGTGTCGGCGGCCTCGCCTGCGGCACGACCCACGCGGTGGCAGTCGACGCCTACGATGCGGCCGGGAACCGCTCGCCGAAGACGCCCGGCACGCTCACCACGTCCGCGTGCGTCTTCGCGCCGTCAACACTGTTCCGCCGTCGATCTCGGGAACCCCCGTCAACGGGGGCCTCCTGTCGGCCTCGACGGGCCTCTGGAGCGGACCGACGCCGATGACGTTCAGCCTCGAGTGGCAGTCGTCGCTGGACGGGTCGCAGTTCGTTGCCGTTCCCGGCGCCACCGCGTCCACCTACGTTGTCCCGAGCGGCAGCGCCGGCCTGGTGCTGCGCGTCGTGGTGACCGCAGTGAATGCCGGCGGCCCCGAGTCGGCCGCCAGCACCGCGACCGCCGCCGTCGCTGCTCCGACCGCGGTCGACGCGGTGCGGCCATTCGACGCACGTTCGCCGTGGAACACGCCGATCGCGATCGACCAGGCGCTCGACCCGAAGTCGAGCACCTACATCCACGGGATCGGCGACAACAACCTTCCGCTGACGTCCGACGTCGACCAATACACGATCCCGGTATACCTCGTGACCCCGTCGACGCCGCTTCGGACGGTGAAGTTCAACGGCTACTACTCCACGTACGAGGCCGGCGACAACTCGCGCGTCGGCCACGGATACGCGCCGACGATCAACGACCTTCCGATCCCCGACAACGCGACAGGCGGGGTCGGCACCGATGGCCAACTCGTGCTCTGGGACGCGCTCGACGGTGTCGAGTACGGCTACTGGCAGTTCTCGCGCGACTCCTCCGGCGCCGTCACCGCCACGAACGGCTACCGCTACCACACGACCGCGGCGTACAACGGTCGGTTCGCCGACGGCCTCGCCGGGCGCGGCGCAGGAATGCCGTACTCGGGCGGCCTCGTCCGCCGATGGGAGATCGCGCAGGGACACATCGACCACGCGCTCGCCTTCGCCTACAACTCGCCCTCGAGCGGCTTTGTGTATCCCGCCTCGAAATCGGACGGCGGCAACTTCGGCGGCGTGACCGGGATAGATCTTCCGGAAGGCGCTCGCCTCCAGCTCAACCCGCAGCTGACGGACCTCGACTTCGATGCCTGGGGCCTCTCCCCGAGGGCACGGACCATCGCCCGTGCGATGCAAGCGTACGGCATGTTCGTCGTCGATCATTCCGGCTCGTCGAAGATCTACGTGGAGGACCGCGCGACGGCCGGCTGGGACTCGACAGTCGGCCGCGGGATCCTCAGCGTGATCCCGTGGTCGGCATTCAGCGTCGTGACGCCGCCGGCCACGCCGTGACTCTAGCTGTACTGACCACAGACCTGTGAGACGCGGCTGATCGGGGGTCGGGCTGCCGAGTGAGCCGTGGGGTCGGTGTCGGTTGTACCAGCGGAGGTAGCCGTGGAGGGCGCGGCTGCGGTGGCTGCTGGTCGGGTAGGCGTGGCGGTAGGCCCATTCGCGCAGCAGGGTCTTGATCAGCGCTTCGGCTTTGCCGTTCGTCCAGGGCGAGTAGGGGCGGGTGTAGCGGCGGCCGATCGCGAGCTCGGTGCAGGTGTCGCGCCAGTGGTGGGAGTGGTAGGCCTTGGCGTTGTCGGAGATGCACGCGCTCGATCGTGATGCCGTGGTCGGCGTACCAGGCGACGGCGCGGCGGAGGAAGGCGGCGCAGTCGTGCTTGCGCTCGCTCGGGAGGAGCTCGGCGTAGGCGAGCCGTGTGTGGTCGTCGATCGCGACGTGCAGGTGCTGCCAGCCGGCGCGGCGGGAGCGGTTGATGCCGTCCTGGCGGATCCGTTTGCCGACCGTCCAGAAGCGTCCGAGCTTCTTGGTGTCGACGTGCAGCAGCTCGGCCGGCCCGTTCGCGTTCGTAGCGGACGCGGCGGTCGCGCCGGCTGCGTGGCAGGCGTG
>CAVUKP010000015.1:0-63601 GCA_963742135.1 uncultured Thermoleophilia bacterium
ACCGTGGAACCGCGGCGACGTGACCGTGACCCTGGCCGCGTCTGACGACGACGGCGGCTCCGGCGTCGCGAGGATCGCGTACGCGCTGACGGGAGCGCAGACCGCGGAAGCGACTGTCGCTGGCGCCGAGGCGTCGGTCGCGGTCAAACCCGGGCACGAGCGACACCGCCGGCTTCTCCGGGCCGAGCGCGCGGGAGCCGGGACGGGCCGCGTCTACACGCTGACCTACGCCGGACGCGACGGCGCGGGCAACGAGAGCACGTGCACGACGACCGTCACTGTCCCGCACGAAGGGCGCTGAGACGACCTGCGCCGGGACGACCGGCGCCCGACGGTGAAAGGAGAAACGAGCAGGGGCGGCCGGCGGGCCGCCCCAGCTCGCGTCCGCGCGTGGACCCGACGTTCGCGCGGATCTTCGAGGGGCGGATTCGGCGAGCGTGCTACCGTGGGCGTCGATCTGAGCGAGTGTCGGTTGCGCACAGTGCGCCTCCACTACCCGTTCGTTCTTTGGCGGGGGGAGGTGTTTTTTATGGCAACTGGAACCGTGAAGTGGTTCAACGACGCGAAGGGGTATGGCTTCATCACCCCGGACGAAGGTGGCAAGGACCTGTTCGTGCATCACAGCGGCATCGCCGGCGACGGCTTCAAGTCGCTCTCCGAGGGTGCAAAGGTGCAGTTCGACGCCGTGGAGGGAGCAAAGGGCCCCGAGGCGAAGAGCGTCGTCACCGTCTAGTTCACGCGTCTGCGGGGGCGCGAGCCCCCGCACGCGACCCTGGGGAAGGAGCCCTGCTTGAACGGAACTCTGATCTGGTTCAACCCGGAGAAGCGGCACGGATTCATTCGGACGGAGGACGGCGAGCGGCTCCTCGTCGAGCAGGAGGGCTTCGAGCCCGGGCATCTGCTCGGCGACCGCTGCCGCGGGACTCCGGTCAAGTTCGAGCGCGTCGAAAACGGCAGTGGTCCGAAGGCGGTCCACGTCACCGTCGTCCAAATGGTCGAGCCGCGCCGTGCGCGGCTGAGGCGGCGCTGATGGCGCGGCGCAGCCCGGAGACGATGGTCAAGCGCGCGCGCGAGCAGGCGCTGCGCGAGAAGCGGGAGCGCAAGCAGGCGAAGAAGGATGCGCGCGCCGCCGAGCGGCTGAAGGGCGACTCAGAGGTCGACCCCGAGGTCGACTCCGACGACGAGCCGCCGGCCGAAGAAGAGCCGTAGCCGCCCGTGAGCCAGTTCGGCGGTGCAACGAAGCCCGACGAGGGCACGCCGCTCGACTACGAGCGGACGCTGGAGTCGCTCCTCGCGCTGATCGGCCGCCCGGTGCTCGTGCTCTTCTCGGGAAGCGACGGAATCCCGTTCATCGCCGGCGTCCTCAGCGGAAGGCTCGACCGCGGCGAGCTCGACGAGCGTCTCCAGGACACTCTCCTGCGCGACGACGCGGGGGAGGTCGAGACGTTGTTCTTCCACGTCGGGTCGAGGCAGACGGGGTTCATCCTGCGGCCCGACGAGTTCTCCTCGGCGTTCTGGCAGGGCACGAAGCAGTTGACGATCCATCTCGGCGGGTGTGCGGTGACCGTGATCGTTCACGGCGAGCTCGGGGAGGCGCTGACGCGCGACGAGGCCGCGGAGGAAGAGCCCGCGGAAGCGCCCGGCCTTGACGCGTGACGCGTCTGCCGGCACGAGACACGCGCTGCGGTCCGTCGGTTCGCAGCGCAGAGGCGTGAGGGGCGCGTTGCGGACGACTCGGTCTATCCGCAGCGCGCCCCTGACGCTGTAGAGCAGCCGCTCATCCGGCTACGCCTGCTGCGGGCGCGTGGCCCAGCGGCGGGCGCGGTCGGCCAGCTCCAGGCCGGCGGCCAGCGGCAACTGCCTCCGCGCCCGCCGGCGGTGGCGGCGTGCCGCACCGGCTGCGCGGGCGTCCTCGGCCAGCCGCTGGGCGTGCTCGGCGGCGAGCAGGCGGCGAGTGTCTATGTCGTGACAAAGCATTTCTCCTCCTCTCGAGCGGATCGGCGGGGCAGAGCGGATCGGGGCGTGCGAGGGTGCTGGAGGACGTTTCGTCCGCCATCGGTCTCCTTTCAGTTGTGCGAGCGGGACGAGTCGGGAGCCGCCGTCACCGGATCGACGGTGACGGGTCGGTCGTCGCCGGCGGCGACGCCCGTGGCAGCTCTTCTGCGCGCTCGCCCGGGCTACGCGCCGAGAACGCGGACGCCGTTCAAAACGGCGCCGAGAAACGCGACGCGAGGCTCGAGCGGAATGTAGAGCGTCGGTGTGTTCGAACGCATCGAGACCTCCTTTCGCGTCTGGCCGGGCTCGAAGCGCCGGCGAGGAAGCCAAGGATCCAATCACGCGGAGAGGCGGCTGTCAAGGCAGCCGCCTCATGCGACCCGCGCGTCCTCAGTTCGCGCGCGCGGCGTCGGTCGAGCCGTCGGCCTCGACGGTCGCCGTTCCCTCGTGGCCGCTCTCGACGCGTGCCGCGTCGCCGCGTGGCACGACGACCCGCGCCCGCGTCACGGCGTCCGCCCAATCGTCGAGGAGGCGGCGCGCGAGGTCGGACCGGGTCCACTTGAGATGGCGCGCGACGAGCTCGCGGAGCTCGTCCGCCTCGGCGACGGACGGCGCCGCCGCCTCGACGAGCTCCGCGTTCAGGCGCACGTCGAGCTGCATTGGGTCGCCGATCACGAACGCGCGGCCGCCGGTCATCCCGGCGCCGAAGTTGCGACCGATCTCGCCGAGAACGACCACGATGCCGTTCGTCATGTACTCGCAGGCGTGCGCGCCGACGCCCTCGACGACCGCGACCGCCCCCGAGTTCCGGACGGCGAAGCGCTCGCCGGCGAGGCCCGCGCAGTAGAGCGCCCCGCCCGTGGCGCCGTACAGCGCCGCGTTCCCGAGGAGGTGCGGCGCCCCGCGCGTCCCCGGCGGCGGGACGACGACGATCCGCCCGCCGCCCATGCCCTTGCCGACGCCGTCGTTCGCCTCGCCTTCGAGCTCGAGCCCGACTCCCGCGGCGAGGAACGCCCCGAAGCTCTGGCCTGCGCTTCCGCGGAACCGTGCACGAACGCGGCCGGGCGGCGCGTGTGTCCCGAACCTGGCGGCGACCGCGGTGCCGAGGCGGGCTCCGACGGACCGGTCGGCGTTTCGGATCGCGTAGGCGGGCTCGACGAGCGCCGCCCCCTCGAGCGCCGGCTCCGCGTCCGTGCGCAGCCGGTCGTCGAGCTCGCCGCCGGGTGCTTCCGGTACCGGCGATCCCGTGAAGCGGCGGTCGCCGTCGACGCGTGCGAGCAGCGGGCGAAGGTCGAGCGTGGCGGCGCGGCCCTCGACGGGCCGCGGCACGAGGAGGTCGGCGCGGCCCACCGCTTCGTCGAGCGAGCGCAGCCCGAGCACGGCCAGATGCCGGCGCACCTCCTCGGCGACGTAGAGGAGGTACGCCTCGACCATCTCCGGCGTCGCCGCGAACTTCGCCCGCAGCTCGCGCCGTTGCGTGGCGATCCCGACCGGGCACGTGTCGACGTGACACGACCGGACCATGAGACATCCCTCCGCCAGGAGGAGCGCCGTGCCGAAGCTGACCTCGTCCGCGCCGAGCAGGGCGGCGACCACGACGTCGCGGCCGGTCTTGATCCCGCCGTCGACGCGCAGCCTCACCCGGCCCCGGAGCCCGTTCGCAGCGAGGGTCTGCTGCGTCTCGGCGAGGCCCAGCTCCCACGGCGCGCCCGCGTGCTTGATCGACGAGAGCGGGCTTGCGCCGGTGCCGCCGTCGGCGCCGCCGACGTGGATCACGTCCGCGAGCGCCTTCGCGACGCCGGCTGCGACGAGGCCCACGCCGGCCTCCGCGACGAGCTTCACCGACACGTCGGCGTCGGGCGCGGCCCGCCGGAGGTCGAAGATCAGCTGCGCCAGGTCCTCGATCGAGTAGATGTCGTGGTGCGGCGGCGGCGAGATCAGCGCGACCCCCGGCTGGGTGTGTCGCAGGCGCGCGATCTCGGCTGTCGCCTTGTGCCCGGGTAGCTGCCCGCCCTCGCCGGGCTTCGAGCCCTGCGCGATCTTGATCTGCAGCTCGGCGGCCGCTGCGAGATAGGCGGGCGTGACGCCGAACCGCCCCGACGCGACCTGCTTGATCGCCGAGTTCCGCTCCGTCCCGAAGCGCTCAGGATCCTCGCCGCCCTCGCCCGAGTTGGAGCGACCGTGCAGGCGGTTGAACGCGATCGAGATCGTCTCGTGCGCCTCCGCCGAGAGCGACCCGTGCGACATCGCGCCACCCGAGAACCGGCGGACGATCTCCGTCGCGGGCTCGACCTCGTCGAGCGGAACGCCGTCGGCGGCGGCGAGCTCGAGCAGGTCGCGGAGCTCCAGCGGCGCGCGGTCGTTCACGAGCGCGGCGAAGCGGTCGTAGAGCGCCGACCCGGCGCCGTTCAACGCGCGGCGCAGCGCGTGCGCGGCCGCCATCTCCTGGAGCGCGTCGACGACCGGCGGCTCCGTCGCGTGCGCCTCGCCGCCCTTGCGGTACTTCAGATATCCGGGGTGGTCGAGAACCGGGCGCGGCGCGGCGAGCCTCTGGACGCGCGCGAGGACGTCGGCCTCGAGCTCGCGCCAGCCGACGCCGCCGAGGGGCGAGGGGGTGCCGACGAACGCCTCGTCGACGAGGTCGTGCGCGAGCCCGACGGCCTCGAAGACCTGCGCGCCGCAGTAGCTCGCGACGTCGGCGATCCCCATCTTCGAGAGCACCTTGAGCACGCCCTCCTCGATCGCGCGCCGGTAACGCCGCTGAGCCTCCTCCGGCGACGGTCTGTCGCCGCCGAGCCGGTCCGCCTCCGCGAGCGCGGCTGCGGTCCGGAGCGCCAGCGTGGCGCACACGGTCTCCGCGCCGTAGCCGAGGAGGCAGGCGACGTCGTGGACGCCGCGCGGCTCCGCGCTCTCCACGACGAGCGTCGCGCGCGTGCGCAACCCGAGTGCGACGAGCCGGTGGTGGACGAATCCGACGGCGAGCAGGGCGGGAATCGGGGGCAGGTCGGCGCCGGCGGCGGCGTCCGTGACCACGACCACGGCGCCGTCGCGCGCAGCGAACGCCGCGTCCGTCGCGATCCGCTCGCACGCCCCGCGCAGCCCCTCCTCGGCCGTGAACGTGGCGTCGACGCGGACCGGCTGGAGCGCGTCGAGCGCCTCCGGGTAGACGAAGAACGATTCGAGCTCGTAGGCCGCCGCTGACTCCGGGCGCTCGAGCAGGAGCGGCGCGCGTGCGCCGAGCAGCGTCTCGATCGACATCGCATCGCGTTCGCGCAGGTGGTCGATCGGAGGGTTCGTGACCTGCGCGAAGCGCTGCCGGAAGTACGACGTGAGCGGCCGCGCCCGGTTCGCGAGCGGCGGGATCGCCGTATCGTCGCCCATCGACGAGGTCGGCTCGTGCCCGGTCGCGGCCATCGGCCGGAGGAGCGCCAGGACGTCCTCGCGCGTCCAGCCGTGCAGGAGCTGCTCCGGCGCGAGGTCGTGCTCCGGCGTCGCGACCGGCGTGCCGACCGAGAGGCGGACGCGTCCGCGCTCGAGCCACTCTCCGTAGGGACGGCGCCGCGCGAGGGCTCGCTTCAGGACCGCGTCGCTCTGCAGGCCGCCCTCGGGATCGACGGCGACGAGCTGCCCGGGCGCGAGCTTCCCGCGGTGGACGCCTCCGTGCCCGTCGAGGTCGACCAGGCCGGCCTCGGACCCGCAGACGATGAGCCCGTCGTCGGTCGCCGCGATCCTGAGCGGCCGCAGCCCGTTGCGGTCGAGCGCCGCTCCGACGGTGCGGCCGTCGGTGAACACGAGGGCGGCGGGGCCGTCCCACGGCTCGATCAGCCCTGCGTGGTAGCGGTAGAAGTCGCGCACCTCGGGCTCGAGCTCACGATCGTGCTGCCAGGCGGGCGGGACGAGCATCGTCACGCCGTGGCGGACGTCGCGGCCGTGCCGCACGAGGAGCTCGAGCGCGTTGTCCAGCATGGCGGAGTCGCTGCCGCCCTCGTCGACGACCGGGCGGAGCGCCGCGTCGTCGGGCGACCCGAGCTGCCCCTCGCGCGCGCGCATCCAGTTGACGTTGCCCTGGATGGCGTTGATCTCTCCGTTGTGGCAGAGGAGGCGGAAAGGCTGCGCGCGCTCCCACGACGGCTCGGTGTTCGTCGAGAACCGCTGGTGGAAGATCCCGAACGGGGCGACGAACCGCGGGTCGCGCAGGTCGGCATAGAACGCGGCGAGATGATCGGCCGCGCAGAGCGCCTTGTAGGTGACGGTTCGGAACGAGAGCGAGGCAACGTACGGCCCGCCCGCGCGCTCGATGCGCTTGCGGGCGTGGAACGCGCGGAGCTCCGCCTCGTCGTCGTCGCGGGCCTGCGGCGGCCGGACGAGGAGCGCCTGCTCGATCGCCGGCGCCGTCGCGCGCGCGCTGGGGCCAAGCTCGTGGGGCTCGACGGGGACGTCGCGCCAGGCGGCGACGGCGATCCCCTCGGCCGCACACGCCTCCTCGACCAGGCTGCGGTCGGACGGGCTGCGGGAGAAGATCATCGCGACGCCGTCGGCGCCGCTCGTGAGGCACGTGGGAATGGGAAAGAGGACGCCGGCGCCGTCGCCGGTCCGGCCGTCCGCGAAGGTCGCGCCGCGGTGGCGGACGCGCTGCAACGCCTCCAGCACCGCCTCCACGATCCCCCGCGACGGCGCACCGGCGGCGTCGGCGACGAAGCCGATGCCGCACGAGTCGAGCTCGTGCGAGGGGTCGTAGAGGGTGGCGCGGTGCGTCACGGAGCCTTTCGGTCGAAGGGGAGATCCCGCCGGTTTTGTGTGGCTAGCCGGCGTGGCGGGAGTGGTCGCCGACTAGCGGAGCCGCTTCGCAAACGCGAGCGCGGCGGAGGGAATTACGAGAAGGATGGACGTCCGGCCGCGCATCGCTTCAAAAACGATAGTGGCGACGGGCGATCAGATCAAGGGCATTGCTTTCATTTCGACAGCAACGACCCCCGCGGCGAAGTACACTCCCGCTCGTGAAGGCGAGGACAATGCGCGACGTCCACGACGGCGACTGCGCAGTGGCGGCAACGGCGGATCTGATCGCGGCGAAGTGGACTCCGACGATCGTCCACGACCTCTCCGAGGGGCCGCGCCGGTTCATGCAGCTCGAGCACGCGTGCCCCGGGATCAGCCCGCGGACGCTGTCGGAGCGCCTGCAGATGCTCGAGCACGAGGCGATCGTCATTCGCCGTAGCTACCCCGAGTCCCCGCCGCGCGTCGAGTACGAGCTGACGGAGAAGGGGCGGGCGCTCCTTCCGATCATCGACGCGATGCGGTCGTTCGGCCGCGGCTGGCTCGTCGCCGCGCCGAAGACGCGCGGCCGCCGCCGCGCGGCCCTCCGCGGCTGAGCCGCTTCACTTCGTAAAGCTTGACAAAGCGTGCCCGCCGGTGCACACTCCGGCTCCCGATGAACGCGAAGGCTCTCGAGCAGCTGTCTTTTGTAGCCCCGGCCGCTTTCGGCCTGCTTCTTATCGCGATCTCGATTCTCCCCCACTAGGGGGAGCACGCACTCACGCGGCGTTCGAAGCCGCAGACGCCCACCTCATCACGGGAGAGGTGCGCCTCCCGGCGCGCCGCCGACGAAGGAGCGAACGAGTGCGCAGGATCAAGATCTTCGACACGACACTGAGGGACGGCGAGCAGTCGCCGGGCATCGCGCTGCGGCCGGAGGAGAAGGCGGAGGTCGCGACGGCGCTCGAGCGGGTCGGCGTCGACGTAATCGAGGCCGGGTTCGCCGCCTCGTCGCCGGGCGACCATGCAGGCGTCCACGCCGTGAGCGAGGCGGTATCGACGGCGACGGTCGCAAGCCTCGCGCGGACGACCGCCGACGACATCGACGCCGCGGCCGACGCGCTTCGCCCGGCGCCGCGCTCGCGCCTCCACGTCTTCATCGCGACGAGCAAGCTGCACATGGAGCGCAAGCTCGCGCTGAGCCCGGAGCAGGTGCTCGAGCGCGTGGCGTGGTCCGTCTCCTACGCGCGCGACCGCGCCGACGAGGTCGAGTTCTCGGCCGAGGATGCGACTCGCTCGGAGCCGGCGTTCCTTGCAGAGGTCTGCCGCGCGGCGATCCGCGCGGGCGCGGACGTGGTCAACCTGCCCGACACCGTCGGGTACACGATCCCGACGGAGCTCGCGCAACTCCTGCGCGACGTCCGGCTCCTCTGCCCGGAGCTGGACGAGGTCGAGCTCTCGGTCCACTGCCACGACGACCTGGGTCTCGCGGTCGCGAACTCGCTCGCCGGCGTCGCCGCCGGGGCGGCGCAGGTCGAGTGCACCGTGAACGGCATCGGCGAGCGCGCGGGCAACGCCGCGCTCGAGGAGGTCGTGATGGCGCTGCGGGTTCGCCGCGAGGCGTTCGACGCCGAGACCGGAGTCGACGCGCGCTGGATCAACGAGACCTCCGCTCTCGTGTCCGCGCTCACGGGATACGCGGTGCCGCCCAACAAGGCCGTCGTCGGCGCGAACGCGTTTGCGCACGAGGCGGGCATCCACCAGGACGGCGTCCTCAAGGACGTCGCCACCTACCAGATCATCGATCCGGCCGAGGTCGGCGCCGCAATGACGCTCCCGCTCGGGAAGCACTCCGGGCGGCACGCATTCGCGCGCGCGTGCGCCGCGGCCGGCCACACCGTCGCGGGTGACGCGCTGGACGTGGCGTTCACGCGCTTCAAGCGGCTCGCCGACGGCGGGACCGGCGTCTCCCTGGCCGATGTCTTCGAGGAGGTTCGCGTATGAGACCGAGCACCAACGTCGCGTGTCTCGCCGGTGACGGCGTGGGGCCCGAGCTGATGGCCGAGGCATCGCGTGTGCTCGCACGCGTCTCGAAGCTGCACTCGCTCGTCCTCGACGACGTCCACCTGCCGTTCGCCGGCGAAGCGGTCACGCGCCTCGGCCATCCGCTTCCGTCCGGAACCCGTGCTGCCTATCGCGTCTCCGACGCAGTGCTCGTGGCTGCTCCCCACGAGCCCGCCCTCGAGGGGGTCAAGGCCGACCTCGAGCTCGCCGTTCGTGTCTCCAGGATCGACGTCGGCGGGGGCGGTTGCGTCCTCGTCGTCGGCGCGCTGGGCGAATGGGCCGACGAGCTCGCGGTCGAACGTGCCTTCTCGAGCGCAGCGGCGCGACACGGCCGCGTCACGTCAGTCGGCTCCTCGCCGACGTGGCGCGGCCGTGTCGACGCGGAGCGGGCGCGGTGGGGAGGGATGCGCGTCGACCACCTCAGCTTCGGCGAGACGCTCGTGCGCCTTCGCGAGGCGCCGCGCGAGCTCGACGTCGTCGTCGCCGACTCGCACACGGCGGCGGGGGTCGCCGACGCGGCCGCTCATCTCGCCGGCGCGACCGCGACCGTGGCGCACGGGTGGCTGCCCGAGGAAGGGCCGGGGCTCTTCGCCCCCGCCACCTGCGACGCGTCCGAGGTCGCCGGGTTCGGCGTCGCGGACCCGACCGCCATGCTGCTCACCGTATCGCTCATGCTCTCGGAAGGGCTCGATCAGCGGGCTCCGGCGCGGACGCTCGAGCGCGCGGTCGACGAGGTCACGCGACTGAACGGATCGCGCCCCCGCGGGACGCGGCCGTTCGCCGATGCCGTGATCGAGCTGCTCCCGAGCGCGCGCACCGACGTCGAGCTGCACGAGGAGGCGTGGGCTTGACCCCGGCGGCTGCCGGTCGGATGAGAGGGTCCGACGCGATCCTCCGCGCGCTCGAGCACGAGGGCGTGGACGTCGCGTTCGGGATCCCCGGCGGCGCGATCCTGCCGACCTACGACGCGATCGCGCGCGGCACGACCGTCCGCCACGTCCTCGCCCGGCACGAGCAGGGCGCGGGGCACATGGCCGAGGGCTACGCACGCGCCTCCGGCAAGGTCGGAGTCGCGATCGCGACCTCCGGCCCGGGCGCCACGAACCTCGTGACGGCGATCGCCGACGCGTGGATGGACTCGACGCCGCTCGTCTGCATCACCGGCCAGGTTCGCGCCGGCCTCATCGGGACCGACGCCTTCCAGGAGATCGACGCAACGGGGATCACGATGCCGATCGTCAAGCACTCGTGGCTCGTGCAGGACGTCGAGGAGCTGCCGGGCGTGCTCAAGTCGGCGTTCCACATCGCGCGCACGGGACGGCAAGGCCCGGTGCTCGTCGATGTCGCGAAGGACGTGCAGGAGGCGTTCTTCGACTTCGAGTACCCGGACGAGGTCGACCTACCGGGGTGGCGCCCCCCGCGGACCGTCCACGCGCGCCAGATCGCGGCCGCCGCCCAGGCGATCCTCGAGGCGAAGCGGCCGATCGTGTACGCCGGCGGCGGCGTGCTGAACGGCGACGCGTGCGCGGAGCTGCTCGAGCTCGTCGAGGCGGCGCGCCTGCCGGCGGTCGTGACGCTGATGGGCAAGGGCTGCCTGCCGGACTCGCACCCGCTCAACTACGGCGCGCCCGGGATGCACGGGTCGAAGTACGCGAACTGGGCCCTCAACAAGGCCGACCTGGTGATCGCCGTCGGAGCGCGCTTCGACGATCGCGTCACGGGGAAGCTGTCGGCATTCGCGCCCGGCGCGCAGGTCATCCATTTCGACATCGATGCGGCAGAGGTCGGGAAGATCCGCCACGCGGAGATTCCGGTCGTCGGGCCGCTCAAGCTCGCGCTGGCGCAGCTCGCCGTCGAGGTTCGCGCGACCGCCGCAGTCGCAGCGACCCGGACGGACTCGTGGCTGCGCCAGCTCGAGGACTGGCGCGAGCAGTTCCCCTTCCGGTACTCGAAGGGGGACTGCTCGACGCTGAAGCCGCAGGCGGTCGTCGAGGCGCTTCGCGACCTCACTGCCGGCCGCGACGTCGTCTGGACGACCGGCGTCGGGCAGCACCAGATGTGGGCGATGCAGTACCTCGTCTGCGACCGCCCGCGCTCGTTCGTCACGTCGGGCGGCCTCGGCACGATGGGGTACGGCCTCCCCGCGGCGATCGGCGCCAAGGCGGCGCGGCCGGATGCGACCGTCGTCTGCATCGACGGCGACGGATGCTTCCAGATGACGTGCCAGGAGCTCGCCACCGCCGCCCTCGAGCGGCTGCCGATCGTCGTCGTGATCGTCAACAACGGCTGGCTCGGGATGGTGCGGCAGTGGCAGGAGCTCTTCTACGACGAGCGCTACGCGCAGACGCACCTGACGCAACAGGTGCCGGACTACGCGCAGCTCGCCGAGGCGTACGGCTGCGCCGGGTTCACCGTCGAGCGCGAGGACGATCTCGACGAGACGCTGTCGGCGGCCCTCGCGTGCGGCCGCACGGCGGTCGTCGACGCGCGCTGCGACCCCGCCGAGAACTGCTACCCGATGGTCCCGGCCGGCGCGGCCGCCGTCGACGTGCTCGAGGCGCCCGAGGACGAGGCGGTGCGCGCGTGACGGTGCACACGATCAGCGTGAAGCTCGAGAACAAGCCCGGCGCGCTCGCCCGCGTCTCCCAGCTCTTCTCGCGGCGCGGCTACAACATCCAGAGCCTCGCCGTCGGGCCGACGGAACAGCCGGACATCTCGCGGCTCACGCTGCGCGTCGACTGCAGCGAGCACTCGCTCGAGCAGATCGAGAAGCAGATGCACAAGCTCGTGAACGTCCTCCGAGTCACCGAGCTCCGGCCGGACGAGGCGGTCGAGCGCGAGCTCGCGCTCGTGACCGTCGCGGCGGCCCCCGCCAAGCGGACCGACCTGATCGCGCTCGCACAGGCGGCCGGCGCGCGCATCGCCGACATCGGCCGCAACGCGATCACCTTCGAGATCGTCGGCCGGCCGAACGAGGTCGACGCGTTCGAGGAGCTCGTCCGGCCCTACGGCGTTCGCGAGCTCGCCCGCACGGGGCGGATCGGCCTTCGCCGCCCCGCTTCTGGACCCGCGGGCGCGGCGCCCGCCTTCAACTGAAAGGAAGTCTCCATGGCAGAGATCCTCAAGGACGGGAACGTCGAGCTCCTCTCGGGGAAGGTCGCGGTGCTCGGCTTCGGCAGCCAGGGCCACGCCCACGCCCTCAACCTCTCCGACTCCGGCGTCAACGTCGTCGTCGGCCTGCGCGAGGAGAGCTCGTCGCGTGCGGCGGCGGAGGAGGCGGGGCTGACCGTGGCGACGGTCGCGGAGGCGGTTCGCGGGGCGCAGCTCGTCGTGTTCCTCGTCCCGGACGGCACGCAGCCCGCGCTCTGGCGCGACGAGGTCGCGCCGAACCTCGACGCGGCTGCCGGGCTCGTCTTCGCCCACGGCTTCAACGTCCACTACGGGCGCATCGACCCGCCGCCGGGCCACGACGTGTTCATGGTCGCGCCGAAGGGCCCCGGGCACATCGTGCGCCGGTTCTACGAGCAGGGCTACGGCACGCCCGCGGTCGTCGCCGTCGCCCAGGACGCGTCGGGCAACGCGCGCGAGCTCGCGCTTGCCTACGGCGCGGCGATCGGCGCGGCGCGCGCCGGGATGGTCGAGACGACGTTCGCCGAGGAGACGGAGACGGACCTCTTCGGCGAGCAATCGGTCCTCTGCGGCGGCGTGACGCAGCTGATCCGCGCCGGGTTCGACACGCTCGTCGAGGCTGGCTACCAGCCCGAGGTCGCCTACTACGAGTGCCTGCACGAGCTGAAGCTGATCGTCGACCTGATCTGGGAGGGCGGCCTCGAGCGGATGCACTACTCGATCTCCGACACCGCCGAGTACGGCTCGCACGCTGTCGGGCCGTCGGTCGTCGACGACGCCGTCCGCGACAACATGCGGCGGGTGCTCGCGGCGATCCGCGACGGGTCGTTCGCCCGCGAGTGGATCGCTGAGATGGATCGCGGCCAGCCGAGCCTCGACGAGTACCGCCGCCGCCTCGGCGAGACGCAGATCGAGCAGGTCGGGCGCCGGCTGCGCGCCCTCAACGAGCGCGAGGCCGTCGAGGTACATGCCGTCGGGTAGCGACGGTCGCCGCTCGGCGAGCTCGCCCTACGGCCCGAGCGACCCGGCGAAGCGGCGGAGCGCGGCGCTCACCGACGGCGTCGACCGCGCCGCCGCGCGCGCGATGCTCAAGGGCACGGGCTTCACCGACGAGGACCTCGCGCGGCCGCTGATCGGCGTCGCCACGACGTGGATCGAGACGATGCCGTGCAACCTCAACCAGCGCGTCCTCGCACGGCACGTGAAGGAGGGGATCCGCAAGGCGGGCGGGACGCCGATCGAGTTCAACACGATCTCCGTCTCGGACGGCGTCTCGATGGGCACCGAGGGCATGCGTGCGTCCCTCGTGTCACGCGAGGTGATCGCGGACTCGATCGAGCTCGTGGCGCGCGGCCACCTCTTCGACGGCCTGGTTTGCCTCGTCGGGTGCGACAAGACGATCCCGGCGGCGGTGATGGCGCTCGCGCGGCTCGACCTGCCCGGGCTCGTCCTCTACGGCGGCTCGATCGCGCCCGGTCGCTTCCGGGGACGCGACGTGACGGTGCAGGACGTCTTCGAGGCGATCGGCGCGCACGCGGCCGGCTCGATGACGGCGGCCGAGGTGCACGAGCTCGAGGGCGTCGCATGTCCCGGCGCCGGCGCCTGCGGCGGCCAGTTCACGGCCAACACGATGGCGACGGTGCTCGACTTCCTCGGCGTCAGCCCGCCCGGGCTGAACGAGATCCCCGCGGTGCACGCCGGCAAGGCGGCCGCGGCCGAGCGTGCGGGCGCACTCGCGTTCGAGCTCGTGCGCGACGACGTCCGGCCGTCGCAGCTGATCACGCGCGAGTCGCTCGAGAACGCTGCGGCGGCGATCGCGGCGACGGGCGGCTCGACGAACGGCGTCCTCCACCTGCTCGCGATCGCACGCGAGGTGGGGGTGGAGCTCGCGCTCGACGACTTCGACCGCATCGCGACGCGCACGCCGATCGTCGCCGACCTCAAGCCGGGCGGGCGGTTCGTCGCAACGGATCTGTTCGAGGCGGGCGGGATCGCACTCGTGGCGCGCGAGCTCGTGGGCGCGGGCGTCGTCCACGGCGACTCGCGGACCGTCGACGGGCGTTCCCTGCGCGAGGTGGCCGCCGCCGCCACCGAGCGGCCGGGGCAGCAGGTCGTCCTCCGGTGGGACGAGCCGCTGAAGCCGACCGGCGGCCTCGCCGTCCTCCGGGGCTCGCTCGCGCCCGAAGGCTCGGTCGTCAAGCTGGCCGGCCACGAGCGGCTCCACCACCGCGGGCCGGCGCGTGTCTTCGACTCCGAGGAGGACTGCTTCGCCGCGGTCAAGGCGAGAGCGATCGTTGCCGGCGACGTCGTCGTGATCCGCTACGAGGGGCCGGCCGGTGGGCCCGGCATGCGCGAGATGCTGCACGTGACGGGAGCGCTCGTCGGCGAGGGTCTCGGCGACGACGTCGCACTCGTCACCGACGGCCGGTTCTCGGGCGCGACGCACGGCCTGATGGTGGGCCACGTGGCGCCGGAGGCCGCCCGCGGCGGGCCGCTCGCCGCCGTCCGCGAGGGCGACGTGGTCGTCATCGACGTCGAGCGGCGCGTCCTCGAGCTGGAGGTGCCCGGCGACGAGGTCGAGCGCCGCCTCGCGGGATGGACGGCGCCGCCGCCTCGCTACGAGACGGGGGTGTTCGCGAAGTACGCCGCGCTCGTGGGCTCCGCGTCGGAGGGCGCGACGACGTGACCGCGACGATCGTGATCCTCCCCGGAGACGGCGTAGGCGCCGAGGTCGCGGCCGAGGCCGTGCGCGTGCTCGAGCGTCTGCCGGTCGACGTCGAGCTCGCCGAGCGCCCGTTCGGCGGCGCCGCGATCGACGCGGTCGGCGATCCGCTTCCCGCGGCGACCCTCGAGGCGTGCCGCCGCGCGTCGGCCGTCCTGCTCGGCGCCGTCGGCGGCCCGCGCTGGGACGGCGGTGAGGTCAGGCCCGAGGCGGGCCTCATCCGGCTGCGACGCGAGCTGGACGTCTACGCGAACCTCCGCCCGGCGGTCGCGCCCGGAGTCGACCTCGTGATCGTCCGCGAGCTCGTCGGGGGCCTCTACTACGGGCGCCGCGGCACGCTCGCGGACGGGACCGTCTTCGACACGTGCGAGTACCACCCGTCCCAGGTCGAGCGCATCGCGCGGCGCGCGTTCGAGCTCGCGCGGGGCCGCGCCTCCCGCGTCCTCTCCGTCGACAAGGCGAACGTGCTCGAGACGTCGCGGATGTGGCGGCGCGTCGTCGAGGACGTGGCGCGCGACTACCCCGACGTCGAGGTCACGCACGGGCTGGTGGACAGCGTCGCGATGCGACTCGTCACGCATCCGCACGAGCTCGACGTCGTCGTGACGGAGAACACCTTCGGCGACATCCTCAGCGATGTCGCGGCGGCGGTCACGGGCGGGCTCGGCCTCGCCGCGTCGGCGAGCCTGGGCGACGCCGGTCCCGGGATCTTCGAGCCGGTTCACGGGTCCACTCCCGACATCGCCGGCACCGGCACGGCGAACCCCGCCGCGATGCTCCGGTCGCTCGCGCTCCTGCTCGAGCACGCACTCGGGCGGCCCGACCTCGCTCGCGCGGTCGCCGCGGCCGTGGACGCCGCCCTCGCCGCGGCGCCGACGCGCGATCTCGGCGGCGAAGCCACCACTGCCGAGTTCGGCGACGCCGTCATCGCGGCGCTCGCCGCCTCTCCCACCACTCTCTCCGAGGAGGAAGCATGGACGAGCACGCGCTGACCCCCGAGTACCCGCCCGCGGACTGGGCTCCGCCGATGCCGAAGGCTGCCACGATCTGCACCTGTGCGGTGCCGGTCCCGCAGGCGCGCGCGACGTCGAAGGGCGCCGCACGCACGTACTGCGGCCGGTGCGAGCTTCCGGTCCGGATCGAGTTCGACCGCCGGTGACCCCGACGACCGGTGACGTGCCGGCGGTGGGCGGGCGCACGCTCTTCGACCGAATCTGGGACGCGCACGTCGTTACCGCGCCTGCGGGCGAGCCGGCGCTCCTGTACATCGACCTGCATCTCGTTCACGAGGTGACGAGCGCGCAGGCCTTCGAGGCACTGCGGCTGGCGGGCCGTCGCGTCCGCCGCTCCGACCTCACGATTGCCACCATGGATCACAACGTCCCGACGGTCGACGGCCCGATTCGCGACCCGCTCGCGCGCGCCCAGCTCGACGCGCTCCGGCGCAACTGCGACGAGTTCGGGGTACGCCTCCTCGCGACCGGGAGCGGTCGAGAGGGGATCGTCCACGTGATCGGCCCGGAGCTGGGGCTCACGCAGCCGGGGATGACCGTCGTCTGCGGTGACAGCCACACCTCGACGCACGGCGCCTTCGGCGCGCTCGCGTTCGGCATCGGGACATCGGAGGTCGAGCACGTGCTCGCCACCCAGACGCTCCCGCAGTCGCGGCCGCGGACGATGGCCGTCCGCCTGGGTGGAAGCCTCCCGTTCGGCCTGACGGCGAAGGACGTCGCGCTCGGCGCGATCGGGCGGATCGGCGTGTCGGGAGGCGCCGGCCATGTCGTCGAGTATCGCGGCGACGTCGTCGAACGGCTCTCGATGGAAGGGCGGATGACGATCTGCAACATGTCGATCGAAGCCGGAGCGCGCGCCGGGATGATCGCGCCCGACGACACGACGTTCGCGTACCTCGAAGGGCGTCCGGCGGCCCCGCGTCGTGCGGCGTGGGAGGAGGCGCTCGACCTGTGGCGCGGGCTCCGAACGGACGAGCACGCGCGCTTCGACCGCGTTGTCGACGTCGACGTCTCGGACCTGCGCCCCCAGGTGACGTGGGGCACGAATCCCGGGATGGTGGCGCCGATCGACGGCGTCGTCCCCGACCCGGCCGACTACGCCGACCCGGCGGAGCGGGACGCCGTCGAGCGGGCGCTCCGCTACATGGCGCTCGAGCCCGGGACGCCACTCACGGACGTCTTCGTCGACCGCGTCTTCATCGGGTCGTGCACGAACGGCCGGATCGAGGACCTGCGCGAAGCGGCCGCTGTCGTCGCCGGACGGCGAGTCGCCGACGGGGTGCACGCGATGGTCGTCCCCGGGTCGGCGCAGGTGAAGCGCCAGGCCGAGGAGGAGGGCCTCGACGACGTCTTCCGTCGCGCCGGCTTCGACTGGCGCCGTGCCGGATGCTCGATGTGCCTCGGGATGAACCCGGACGTGCTCGCGCCGGGCGAGCGCTGCGCGTCGACCTCGAACCGCAACTTCGAGGGCCGGCAGGGTCGCGGCGGCCGGACGCACCTGGTGAGCCCGCCGATGGCCGCCGCCGCAGCGCTCACGGGCCGTTTTGCCGACGTGAGGGAGCTGGTCCCGGGATGAGGCCGCTCCGGTCCGTAACCGGAGGCGTCGCCGTGCTCGACCGCAACGACGTCGACACGGACCAGATCATCCCGAAGCAGTTCCTCAAGCGGATCGAGCGGACGGGCTACGGCGAGTTCCTCTTCCACGACTGGATGCAGGACCCGGCGTTCGAGCTGCGGCGTCCCGAGGCGGTGGGCGCCTCGATCCTGCTCGCCGGCCGGAACTTCGGCTGTGGGTCGTCGCGCGAGCACGCGGCATGGGCGCTCGAGGATCACGGGTTCCGCGTCGTCCTCGCGCCGTCGTTCGGCGACATCTTCCGCACGAACGCCGTGAAGACGGGGCTCGCGCCGATCACACTCCCACCGTCGGAGCTCGCGCTGGTTCGAGAGGCGGTCGCCGGCCGGAACGAGCTGACGGTCGATCTCGAGGCGCTCGAGATCGCGCACGCCGACGGGCTGCGGCTCGCGTTCGCATTCGACGCGTACGATCGCGACACGCTCCTCCAGGGTCTCGACGACGTGGCGCGGACGCTGCACCGCGAGGCGGAGATCGCTGCCTTCGAGGCGTCGCACGCGCCACGCTTCGACACCCGGCTCGTGTAGCCGCAACGCCCTCTGCGTCAGCCGGTGTTGCGGAGGGCAGCGGCGATGCCGGCGATCGAGCGCAGGAGCGGCAGCCGCGCGCTCTCGTCCCCTGCGCGGTGGCGGCGGAGCAGCTCGACCTGGATCGCGTTCATCGGATCGACGTAGGGGTTGCGAAGGTCGATCGACCTGCGGAGGACGGGTTGGCGCTCGAGAAGCTGCCCCGATCCGGTCGCTGCGGCGACGGCCGAGACGACCCGCGCGTGCTCGTTCGCGATGTCGTCGAAGAGCGATGCGTCATCCGCCAGCGCGAGGTACCCGCGGGCGACGTCGAGGCTCGACTTGGCAAGCGTCATCTCGAGGTTGCCGACGAGCGAGCGGAAGAACGGCAGCTCGTCGTGAAGCCGGCGCAGGTCCGGCGCGGGAAGGCGGCCGAGCGCCGTCCCGCAGCCGTACCAGGCGGGAAGCAGCACGCGGTTCTGCGTCCACGCGAAGACCCACGGGATCGCCCGCAGTGAGGCGAGGTAGTCCTCGTCCGAGGGTCGCCGCGCCGGCCGGGAGCCGAGCGCGAGCAGCGCGAGCTCGTCGACCGGCGTGAACGCGCGGAAGAACGAGACGAACGACGGGTCCTCCCAGACGAATGCGCGGTACTTCGCGCGGGAGGCCGCCGCGAGCTCGTCGAGCGTCGCCCGCTCCGCCTCCGTCGGGACGCGCGCGGTCCGCTCGGGGAACCTCGCGAGGAGCGCTCCGGCGACGGCTGCCTCGAGGTTCCGCCGCGCGAGCCCCGGGAGGAGGTACTTGAACGACACGGTCTCGCCTTGCTCCGTGAGCCGGAGCCGCCCCGGCGGGTGGCCCGGCGGCTGCGAGATGATCGCGGCGTGCGTCGGGCCCCCGCCGCGCCCCGTGCTACCGCCACGGCCGTGGAAGATCGTCAACTCGACGTCGTGCGACCGCGCCACGTCCGCCAGCGCCTCCTGCGCGCGATAGATGGCCCACTGCGCCGCGAGGTAGCCGCCGTCCTTCCCGGAGTCCGAGTAGCCGACCATGACCTCGGCCCGGTCTCCCGCGCGCGTCCTGAAGCGAGGGTCACCCAGCAGCTCGTCGAGGATCAGCGGCGCTGCGTCGAGGTCGTCGATCGTCTCGAAGAGCGGCACGGGCAGGAGGCCGTCGAAGAGGTCGAGCGCGCGGAGGACGTCGTCCGCGCTCGACGTGCCGGACACGATGACCGTCTCGACCGCGCGCGTGCCGTGCCGGCGGCGCGCAGCCGCCACAGCGCCGGCCGCCTCGCGCGCTCGGCCCGTGGAGAGGTCGCGCGCGTGGAGGCGCACGTCGAGCGGCGCGAGGTGGAAGCCGAACAGCTCGACGATCCTCGCGAGGCGCGCGACCCGGCCCTCCGCGAGCCGCCGCCCGCCGTTCTCCGCAAGGCTGCGTGCGATCGTCGTCAGGTCGGCCAGCAGCTCCTCGCTCGACCGGTAGCGGTCGTTTCCGAGCCGCCACCACACGAACGAGAGCTTGCGGCGGTACGGCTCGCGCAGGTTCTGCGACCCGATCGTGGCGGCGTACTCGGAGAGCTCGCGCTCGTCCCGCTCGATCGACCGCTCGAGCTCGTCGGAGACGGCGACCAGCGTTCGCGTCGGCGACAGCTCCGTCGCGAGCGCCCGGACCTCCGCGCGGTACAGCTCGACCGCGGTCGAGCGCGCGCGGTCGAGCGCCGCAGCGATCGTCTCGGGCCCGGCGTCGGGATTCCCGTCCATGTCGCCGCCGATCCACGACCCGAACGCGAGCGGCGGCGGCGCATCCGGAAAGAGGTGTCTCCAGTCGCGGAGCAGCTCCTCCGCGGCCTCCACGAGGCTGTGGCCGAAGAACCACAACCCGTGGTGGATCTCGTCGGCGACACGCGGCTTCCCCTCGCGCACCTCGTCGGTCTGCCACAGGAGGGTCACCTCCTCTGCGAGTCGGTCCTGCACGCCGCCGGGGGCCGTCACCCACGGCCACTCCTCGTCGAGCTGGGCGAGGAGCGCCGCGATCCGCGCGTGCGCGAGCAGCGTCGTCCGCCGCGTGGCCTCCGTCGGGTGTGCGGTGAGGACGAGCCCGACGAAGGCTCCGCGCGCGCGGGTCGCCCGCTCGTCCTCGGGAACGTCGGCGAGCGCCCGCAGGGCTTCCGCGAGCGTCTCGCGCATCGGCTCGTCGCCGGGCTCACGCGCGCGCCGCCGTCGCAGGCGATGGTGCTGCTCTGCGATGTTCGCAAGCTGGAAGTAGAGGCCGAAGGCGCGGAGAACGAGGGCTCCTTCCGTTGCCGACAGCCTTCCGACGGCCTCGCCGACCGCCGCCACCTCGCCCCGTTCTCGTGCCTCCCGTGCGAGCAGCCGCACACGCTCGACCGTGTCGAGGAGGGCTGATCCCACCTGCTCGACGAGGACGTCGCCGAGGATCGTGCCGAGCAGGCGGACGTCCCGGCGGAGCGGCTCGTCGACGTCCCGCGTCGGCATCCGAGCCCGAGCTTACGCGCCGGACGGCGACGCGTCGCGCGCCGCCGCCCCGCCACCGGTTCTCGCTTTACAAAGGAAAGTATCGACGGTAGCCTTCCGCACTCTCAGTGGTCAAGGGCAGCCGGCGCGTCGTCTCGCCGCGGCGCGCCGGCACCTTCTGCTCGACGTCGCGTGTCTACGCCACACCGAGCGAGGCCAACACGGCTTCGAGCTCGGACGCAACGGCAGGGACGTCCACCTCACGAGGCCCCTTCTCGGCGAGGCCGCCGCTGACCACGAGCACGACGCGCTCGCCGGCACGCACGCGGCCCGACCGCAGCGCCCCGACGAGCGCGCCCAGAGCCGCGCCGCCGGACTCGTCGACCGCCACCCCCGTCGCCTTTGACAGGACGTTCGTCCACGCCCGGACGTCCTCGGAGGCGACGGGAACGATTGCGCCGCCCGACGTGCGGGCGGCGCCGAGCGCGAGCTCCTCGAACCCGCTTCTTCGCGCTCCGAAGTTCCCGTCGGCCGCGAATGCCGCCGCAACGGGCGTGAACCCGGCCTGCGCGCCGACGAGGCGCGGCGAGCCGCCACTCAGCAGGCGAACGGCGCGCAGCTCGTGGAACCCCTGCGCCATCTTCGCGAGGAGCGCTCCCGACGCGACGGGGCAGACGACGACGTCGGGCGCTTGCCAGCCGAGCTGCTCCGCGATCTCGAACGACGTCGTCTTCGGCCCTTCGGCGCCGTACGGCCTGAGGTTCCCCCCGAGGAACCCCCACGGGAAGAGCGCCGACAGCTCGCGCTCCAGGTCCCGGCACTCGCTCCGCGTCCCGTCGACCTCGACCACGTGCGCCCCCAGCGCGCGCGCCGCGCCCCCGGTTCCGGCGGGCGCGAGCACGATCGCCTCGAGGCCGCGTGCCGTCGCCTCGCGCGCGACGGCGCGTCCGAGCGCGCCGGTCGACGTGCAGCAAACGGTGTCGAGCCCGAAAGCGGCGGCGGCCGCGCCGGCGAGCGCTGCCGTCCGGTCCTTGTACGACCCCGTGGGATTCGCGGTCTCGAGCTTCGCGTGGAGGTCGATCCCGAGCTCCGTCGAGAGGTCGTCGAGACGGAGGAGCGGCGTCGCGCCGACGTTCGACGAGCTCCCGTCGACGAGCGCGGGAAGCAGCGCGGCGTAGCGCGCGAGGGTTCGCGGCCCACTGGCGATTCGCCTCCGCGAAACGACCGCCGCGACCGCTTCCAGGTCGTATGCGACGTCCATCGGGCCGCCGCAGCGAGGGCAGCGCCGCGCGAGGCCGGGAGCCTCGGCGTGCTCGCAGATGCGGCAGCGCAAGGCGTACGTCGCCGGAGTCACTGCCCCGTCCCTCTCTGGATTCCTAGCCGGTGGGACGGGGGCTGCCGGCTAGGCCAGTGGCGCGCAAATAACGAGCATGAGCGAAATCGGCTTCAGGCTCGTGCGCGGCACGCATCCGAGAGTACAGGCGAGGTGCGGGTGCGTCCAGCGAAGCGCCTTGTGCAGCCCCTTCACTTTGTATAGTCTCCGAGGTCGAGCGGCGGGTCGAGAACCCGGCGCAAGAGGCAACGGGGCCTCGGATGACTTCGGTCTTCCGGGGCTTTTTTCATGGTCCGAGACGAGCTGGGAGGTGCGCGGATGGTGAAGGTGGAGGCGACCGTGATCCGCGAGCGGGTCGAGACGGTGATCGATGCGGTGGAGGACTCGACGGGGCACGTGGGCGTGACTGTCGTGGAGGCCGTCGGCCACGGCCGCCAGCGCGGGATCACGCACGAATACCGGGGCCGTGTCTTCGAGTCGCGGTTCCTGCCGAAGGCGGTCCTGACGTTCGTCGTCGCAGACGAGATCGCCGAGGCCGTCGTCGCGGCGATTGCCGACTCCGCGCGGAGCGGCAACGAATCGGGCGACGGCATCGTGTGGACGACGCCGGTGTGGAACGCCACCCACAACCGGACCGGGTTGCGGCTCGAGGAGGTGGAGGTCGGTGTCTAGGCACGAGCTCGCCGTCGCGGCCGCGACGACCTGGGTCGTCGTCGCCGCGATCCTCGTGATGTTCATGCAGGCCGGGTTCGCGTTCCTCGAGGCGGGCCTCACGCGGATGAAGAACGCCGGTCACATCGCCGCGAAGAACGTCCTCACGTTCGCGATCTGCTCCCTCGTCTACTACCTCGTCGGCTTCGGAATCGCCTTCGGCGACGGCAACGCCCTCTTCGGCACCGCCGGCTTCGTGCCGTCGGTCGACGAGCTGCGCGCCGTCGGGACCGCGCCTTTCGACTTCTTCGAGATGATCCCGGGTGCTGCCGCGTACATGTTCGAGGTGGTCTTCGCAGGCGTGTCGCTCGCCATCGTCTGGGGCGCGATGGCGGAGCGGGCGAAGCTCTGGGTCTACTTCGTGTTCGGCACCTTCTTCACGCTCGTCTACAGCGTCGTCTCGCACTGGATCTGGAGCCCGCACGGGTGGCTGTTCTCGCTCGGGATGCAGGACTTCGCGGGCTCGACGGTCGTCCACTACCAGGGGGCGCTCGCGGCGCTCGCCGGCGCGCTGCTGCTCGGGCCGCGGATCGGGAAGTTCGGGACCGACGGCCGCGCGAACCCGATCCCGGGTCACAACCTGCCCTTCGCGGTGCTCGGCACGATCATCCTGTGGTTCGGGTGGTTCGGCTTCAATCCCGGGTCGACGCTGTCGGTCGACTTCGGAGGCGTCGGCTACTTCGCCTACGTCGCGCTGACGACGAACGTCGCCGCCGCCTCGGGCGCCGTCGGCGGGATCGTGACGGCGTGGGTCGTCCTGAAGAAGCCGGACATCTCGATGATGTTGAACGGCGTGCTGGCGGCGCTCGTCGCCGTCACCGCGGCGTGCGGCTTCGTCGCGCCGTGGGCGGCGATGGTCATCGGCGCGGTCGCCGGCTTCATCGCCGTCGTCGGCGTTCTCGCCGTCGAGCGGATGGGCATCGACGACCCGATCGGCGCCGTTGCCGTCCACGGGCTCTCCGGTGTCTGGGGCACGATCGCGACCGGTCTCTTCGCGGTGCCCGCGCTCGCGAAGGATCTCGGCACGGGGACCGGCGGCTTCTTCTACACCGGGTCGCTGCACCAGGTCGGGGTCCAGCTGCTCGGGCTCGCCGCGGTCGGCGCGTTCACCTTCACGGCGTCGTTCGCAGCGCTCTGGGCGATGAAGGCCCTGTGGGGGATCCGCGTCGAGGACGACGTCGAGACGGCGGGCCTCGACGTCTCGGAGCACGGGATGTGGGGGTACCCCGAGTTCTACATCCCGGTTCCCGGGGGCTACGGTGCAGACGCGCACGCGCACCTCTCCGACGACGGCCGTCGCCATACGCCGCGGCCGGTCGCGGCGCCGTCCGCGCGACCCGCCGAGTCGTAGCGCGCAGGGTGGGGCGGCCGGTGACGGCCGTCCCACCCTCCCGCGAAAAGGTGCGGATGCCCGCACCACGATTGTCGAGACAGTGCCCTGGGCGTCGGTCCGCCCGGCGGCCATCCTGGGCGCATGAGAACGGAGACGGTCATCGTCGGTGCGGGCCAGGCAGGCCTGGCGCTCAGTAGGCAGCTCGCCCGCCTGGGGCGGCCCCACGTCGTGCTCGACCGCGGGAACATCGGCGAGCGCTGGCGCTCCGAGCGGTGGGAATCGCTCCGCCTGCTGACGCCGAACTGGCTGAACACGCTCGACGGAGAGGGCGACCACGGCGACCGCGACGGCTACCTCTCGACCTCCGGCTTCGTCGACTATCTCGAACGCTACGCACGCACGACGGGGCGGTTCGTGCGGAGGAACGTCGACGTCCGCGCGGTGGAGCAGGGATCGACGGGCTTCAGGATCCGCACCGACGCCGGGGACTGGCACGCTTCGAACGTCGTCGTCGCGACCGGCTTCGCCGACGTCCCGCACCGGCCCGCGGCCGCGACCGCCGCGCCGCGGATGCTGTTCCAGATCGACGCCGCCCGCTATCGCACGCCGTCGGCGCTCCCGCCGGGTGGCGTCCTCGTCGTCGGCGCGGGGCCGAGTGGCCAGCAGATCGCCGCCGAGCTTCGCCGCGCCGGCCGCAAGGTCGTGCTCGCGGCGGGCACGCACGGGCGCTTGCCACGTCGCTACCTCGGCAAGGACATCTGGCACTGGCTGAACGAGCTCGGCGACGTCGACCGCAAGATCGAGGATGCCGCGCGTCGCGTCGCGACGACGCGCGCGCCGAGCCTCTCGCTCACGGGCGCGAACGGCGGCGAGAACCTCGATCTCGGCATGCTCCACTCGCTCGGGGTCGTACTGGCAGGGCGTCTCCTCCGCTTCGACCGCGGACGCGCAGTTTTCGGCGACGACCTCGCCGCGGTCGCCGCCGACGCCGACGCCCGGATGAGAGACGTCCTCGAGCGGATCGACGCGCTCGTCGAGGCGCGCGGCGGCGAGGGCGCGCGCCACTCCGTTCGTGACGTTCGGGTTCCCGCCGGGCCGATGCGCCTCGATCCGGCGGACGAGGGAATCGCCGGCATCGTCTGGGCGACCGGCTACCGCCGCGACTACCGGTGGCTCCACCTTCCGGTGCTCGACGAGCGCGGCGAGATCCGTCATACGCCACGGCGTCACGCCGGTCGCAGGCGCCTACGCCCTCGGCCTGAAGCACCAGTCACGGCGGTCCTCCCACCAGATCTCGGGCGTCGGCCGCGACGCGCAGTTCATCGCCGCGCAGATCGCGCATGCGACCCCGCTGCCGGAGCGCCGTCGCCGCGACGTGCTGTGGGCGCGAGCCGCGTAGCGGTCTTCGGCCGCGTCCGCGGTCGGGACGGCCTCGCGGGTCGTCCCTGCGGCCCAGGCGGGTTCGTCCGCCGGGATGACGGCCGTTCGGGCCTGCGGCGGACGAGAAATCCGCCGTCGGCGTCCACGATCCATGAAACCGAACCGACGCTTCAACGAACGCGCGATCGCTGCCACCCAGTCGTGCTCGCGGACAGCGGCGGCTCATCCACCACGTGAGGGGGAACCGAGATGACACGCTCCACCACCCGCTTCGCCTGTCTGCTGCTCGTCGCAGCCGTCGCCGCCGTCGCGGCGTGGCCGATCGGCGCGCACGCCGGGCCCGCGCCGGCGGCCGACGTCCCGGACCGGCTCGCCGTCGGCGAGGGCAACAAGGTGTTCCTCGTCGGCCACGCAGTCGGCGTCCAGATCTACACCTGTGACGCGACTCCGTCCGGGTACCGCTGGACGTTGCTCGCGCCGCGCGCCGATCTCTTCGGCGACAACGGGAAGCTGATCGCGAAGCATTTCGCCGGTCCCACGTGGCAGGCGAAGGACGGCAGCAAGGTCGTCGGCCGGCGCGTCGACGGCGTCGTGGTCGATGAGACCGCGATCCCGTGGCTCCTGCTGGCCGCGGCGCCGGCCTCGGCCGGCCCCGACGGCGACCGCCTCGCCGGCACGACCTACATCCAGCGCGTCGCGACGACCGGCGGGCTCCCGCCTGCCGCCGCGGGCTGCGACGGGGCGACCGCCGGGACGAGGGCGGAGGTGCCCTACACCGCCGACTACTACTTCTGGAAGAAGACCGGCAGCTGAGCGTCGCGACGGCCCCGGCACGTCCCATCTGGACGTGCCGGGTCTCGTGTCCGTCAGTACGAGCGCGGCATACCGAGGACGTGCTCGCCGAGGTAGGCGAGGACGAGGTTGTTCGAGACGGGCGCGATCGAGTAGAGCCGTGTCTCGCGGAACTTCCGCTCGACGCCGTACTCGGCCGCGAAGCCGAAGCCGCCGAACGTGTCCAGGCACGCGTTCGCCGCCTGCCACGATGCCTCCGACGCGAGCAGCTTCGCCATGTTCGCCTCGGCGGCGCACGGCGCCGATCGGTCGTAGAGGGAGGCCGCGAGGTCCCTCATGAGCGCCGCGGCTCGGACGGAGGCGTACGCGCGGGCGACGGGGAACTGCACGCCCTGATTGGCGCCGATCGGACGGCCGAAGACCACGCGCTCGCCCGCGTATCGAGACGCCTGCTGGACGAACCAGCGCCCGTCGCCGACGCATTCGGACGCGATCAGGATCCGCTCGGCGTTCATTCCGTCGAGGATGTACGAGAAGCCCTTCCCCTCCTCGCCGACGAGCGCGTCGGCCGGGATCTCGACGTCGTCGAAGAAGACCTCGGTCGTGGCATGGTTCATCATCGTCCGGATCGGCTCGACCGTCAGACGTTCGCCCGCCGCGCGCATGTCCAGGAGGAAGACCGAGAGCCCCTCCGTCCGCTTCGCGACGTCCTCGAGCGCGGTCGTCCGCGCCAGCAGGACCATGAGATCCGACTCGAGCGCCCGCGACGTCCAGATCTTCTGCCCGCGCACGACGTAACCGTCGGCGGTGCGCGTGGCGGTCGTTCCGATCCGCGTCGTCTCCGACCCGACGTTCGGCTCGGTGACGGCGAAGGCCTGCAGGCGGAGCTTCCCTGCCGCGATCTGCGGGAGGTACAGCCTCTTCTGCTCGTCGGACCCGTGACGCAGGAGCGTCCCCATCGTGTACATCTGCGCGTGGCACGCGCCCGCGTTGCACCCGGACGCGTTCACCTCCTCCAGGATCGCGGTCGCCGCTCGAAGGTCGAGGCCGGCACCGCCGTAGTCGGCCGGGATCAGCGCGGCGAGCCAGCCCTGCTCGGTCATCACGTCGACGAACTCCCGCGGGTAGCGGTCGGGCTCGAGCGCCGCCCAGTACTCGTTCGGAAACGCGGCGCACAGGTCTCGCACCGCCGCCCTGATCTCCTTGTGATCGTCGTCCGCGAGCCCGTTCACGGCGCCATTCTCCGCATCTTGGAGGTAGAGGAGGGGAGGCGCCGCACGCCGGCACCTCCCGTGGCCGTGCTACGGCGTCATGCCGCCCATCGGCGACGTCCCGCCCATCTGCGTCATCCCGCCGCCTCCGGGGATCGTCAGCCCGGGGATCGCGTCCGGCGCCGCGAGCAGGAGGACGCCGAGCACGAGCAGGACGGCCGCCGTCCCGTAGGTCGCGGTGCGTTGCCACGGGAGCGTCTTCTCGACGGCGATCAATCCGGCGACGAATGCCATCCACACGATGCTCATGACCCCGAGCGCGAACAGCGACGCCATCAGCGCCCAGCAGCAGCCGACGCACCAGGCGCCGTGCCGCGCGCCCATCTGGAGCGCGCCCGACCACCCGTCCGCCACGAGCCGAGCAGGAAGCCGAGCGGGCTGCGGCACTTGCCGAGGCAGACGTCCTTCAGCGGAGTCAGCTCGTAGATCGCCGCGACGATGAGCGTCGCGCCCGCGACCCAGCGCCCCGCGCGGTCCCACGCCAGGACGTCGCCCGCGACCCGGCTCGCCGACGACCGCGAGGGCGAACGCCAGCAGCCCGACGACCGCCCACGTCGCGAGGTAGCCGACGGTGAAGAGCAGCGGCGAGAGCGGCGACCGCGCCCTGGTCATGCGCGGCGTAGAGCGCGACCGTCGGCGCGACCGACGGGAACATCATCGCGGCCATCATCACGACCCAGACGACGAGGAACCAGCCGAGAGCTCCGAGATCGGTCCACGGCCCGTCGTCCATGCCGCGCATCTCGTCGACGGTCCACCACCACCCGACGGCGGCGAGCACGAACAGCAGAGCGACGAGCCCGAGCCGCGTCCGCGCCGCCGCGAAGGCCGGAGCGAGCCCGCCGCCGGCGAGCCGGACCGTTTCGCCGACCGACGCGATCAACGGCTCAGGCGGCCCAGGCGAACTCGGACGTCGACAGGCCCGTCTGCCCTTCGTACTCGATCCCGAACGCGTTGATCTTCGAGCGCTCGGCCTCGGCGATCGTCAGGTCCGACGCCGACCGGATGGAACATGCCCGTGAACTGGACCGGCTCGCCGGTCTCGATCCCGAACGGCACGATGTCCTCGATCTCGAAGTCGATGACGTCGCCGATGCGGACGCTGTGACGCAGGCCGTCGTCGCGCACCTCGATCGGCACGCGCTCGACGCCGAGCATCTCGCCGACGAGCGGCGCGAGCGCGGCCATCGGCCCGCCGAGCTGCCCGCTGAACACCGACGCCGAGCTTGTCCGCCTGCTCGTCGCGTCGCGCGCTCGTCGATGAACATGCCGAGCCGCCAGTTCCCCTCGGTCATCACCTTCGGCGTGTCTGCGATTGCGGCGACCGTTCAGGCCGCCGACGTCGGTCCCTTCGACCTCGCCCTCGCGAATGTTGAACACGAGCGTGACGCGGCAGTAGTCGTACGTCGCGCCGTGGTCGAAGGACAGGTTGCACGGGCACATCAAGCTCGCACGAGCACGTCTCGACGTAGCTTCCCTTGAGGCTCCAGGACATGCCGACCTCCTTCTGCGGGAACGAGCCGACGGGGATTCTGTGGCCTCGGCGCGTGGCGGTCAAGCGAGGTCGCGTCGTCGCGGGACGCCGCGCCGCCTGCGGTCAGCGCGCCAAGCGCGTGCGCAACAGGATCCGCACCGCTTCGAAGCCGTCGCGCCACATGATCTTCTTGCCCTCGTCGTACGTCGCGCCCGTAGTAGGAGATCAGAAGCTCGTAGAGGCGCAGCCCTCGCTTGCACACCTTCCCCGTGATCTCGGGCTCGATCCCGAAGCCGTCCTCGCGCAGGTCGAGCGACCGCAGGACGTCGGAGCGGAAGGCCTTGTACCCCGTCTCCATGTCCGACAGCGTCGTGTTGTAGAGCACGTTCGTGAGCAGCGACAGGAACCGGTTCCCGACCAGGTGCCAGAAGAGGTACGCGCGCTCAGGGCGCCCGCCGCGCAGGCGCGACCCGTAGACGACATCTGCGACGCCGCGGCGGATCGGCTCGATGAGCGACGGGACCTCGGCGGGGTCGTATTCCATGTCGGCGTCCTCGATCACCGCGATCGTGCCCTCGATCAGCGGGATCGCCGCGCGGATCGCCGCGCCCTTGCCGCGGTTCGGCTGACGGATCACGGTTGCTCCACGTGCCTCCGCGATGTCGGCGGTGCGGTCGCTCGAGCCGTCGTCGACGACGATCACCTGCTTCTCGAGGTCGAGCCGGTCGATCGCGTCGAGGACGGCGCCGATCGTCGCCTCCTCGTCGAGCGCGGGGACCAGGAACGAGACCTTCACGGGGTGATCGTACGAAGGGCGCCGGTCAGTTCGGCGCCCCGTGGCGCCGAACGCGGCTGCGGACGCCCTCAGCGGTCCTGGAGCGAATCGAGGCCGATCGCGAACGCGACGATCAGGCGTCGGTCGACGCCGTCGAGCTCCGGCCCGAGCTCGAGGACGTAGCGGTCGCGAAGCTTCCCGAGGACACGCTTGTACGTCCCGACCTCGTCTCCGTCGCGGCGGAGGACGAAGTTGAACGGCAGCCACTCGAGCAGCGACACCCAGTCGGGGCCGATGTTCCCGATGCGGCGGAGCAACGCGATGACCCAGCTCGCCTCGTGGCCCTCCATCAGCTCCGTCCCGCGGCGTCGCGCACGCGCCAGTGGCTGCGAAGCAGCGACCGCGTGAAGTCCTTCTCGAGAACGCCGATCACGCCGCCGTCCGCGTCCAGCACCTCGTGGCGGCCGCGGAACTCGAACACCGACTTCGACTTGATCATGAACAGGTGCGCGTCGTCGTCCGGCGAGACGCGGAACCGGATGTCCTCCTTGATCTTCATCTTCTTCTGCTTGACGAAGAGCAGCGGCGCGACCCTCCTCGGTCGACCCCGGCGCCGGCACGCTGATCCGGTACTCGTTCGCGATCGGCTTGAAGACCTGCTGCACGAGAAGCCGGTTCGCCGCCTCGAGCTCCGCGAGCACGGCCGGGGCATCGGGCGCGGTCGAAGTCACGCGACGGATCGTAGACGGGCGCGCGCCCTGGTGGAGCGTCGCGGCGCGGGGTAGCGTGGCGGAGATGTTCACACCGGACGAGATCGCCGCCGTCGAGCTGTTCGCGTCCCTCGCTCCTGCCGAGCGCGAGCGGCTCGCGCGGGTGGCGGCCGACGTCACGCTCCTGGCGGGCGAGTACGCCGCGCACGAGGGCGGGGAGCGCGCGCTGTTCGCTGTCATCGAGGGCGCGGATCGAGGCGACGAAGCTCGTCGACGGGATCGTTCGCGTCGTCGGCCAACGTCGTCCCGGAGAGGTGTTCGGCGAGTCCCGATCACGCTCGGGACGGTGTTCCCGGTCGGGTTCCGTGCGGCCGAGCGGTCGCGGATCATGCGCGTCGAGCCCGCCGACTATCACGCCGTCGTGGCCGTCGTCCCGGCGCTCGGAGCCGAGGTCGGGAGGCTCGCGGCCAACCGGATCGCCGGACCGCGCGGCCTCCGGGGGATCGCCGCCGCGCCGCCGCCGCCGCGCGCGATCGTCGTCGGCCACCGCTGGGATCCCGCGTGCGCCGAGCTGCGGCGTTTCCTCGACCGCAACCAGGTCTCGTTCAGGTGGGTAACGCCCGATTCCCCCGATGCCGCCGAGGAGTGGGGCGCCACGCTGCCGGACGAGCGTGACTGCCCCGTGATCCGTGTGATCGACGGCAAGGTCGTCGTCAGACCGCAGCTCCGCAGAGTCGCCGAGCTCCTCGGGCTCGGGACGGAAGCCGACGCGCCCGAGTACGACGCCGTGATCGTCGGCGCCGGCCCCGCCGGTCTCGCGGCCGGCGTCTACGGCGCGTCAGAGGGTTTGCAGACGATCGTCGTCGAGCGCGAGGCGCCGGGCGGCCAGGCCGGGACGTCGTCGCGGATCGAGAACTACCTCGGCTTTCCGGACGGCTTGTCGGGTGACGAGCTCGCGAGCCGCGCGCTCAAGCAGGCGCGGCGCCTCGGGGCCGAGATCCTCGTCACGCGCGCGATCAGCCGCATCGACCCCGCGACGCGCCAGGTGCACCTCGACGGCGGCGACGTCCTTCGCGCCCGGACGATCATCCTCGCCTGCGGCGTCGCATGGCGGCAGCTGTCGATCGAAGGCTTCGACCGGCTGGCGGGGAAGGGCGTCTTCTACGGTGCCGCGCGGAGCGAGGCGGCGGCGACCCACGGCCTCGACGTCCACATCGTCGGCGCCGGCAACTCGGCGGGGCAGGCGGCGATGTTCTTCGCGACCCACGCCCGGTGCGTCACGATCCTCTGCCGCGGCGACACGCTCGAGAAGAGCATGTCGCGCTACCTCGTCGACCAGATCCTCGCGCGGCCGAACATCCGCGTCCTCTACCGGACGGAGGTCGCATCGGCGCACGGCGAGGCGTCGCTCGAGGCGATCGAGGTCCGCGACGCAAAGAGCGGCGAGACGAGCCGCCTCGACTCCGCGGCGCTCTTCATCTTCATCGGGGCCGACGCCGAGACGGATTGGCTCCCGCCCGAGATCGCGCTCGACCGCCACGGCTTCGTCCTCACCGGCTCGGAGCTGCGCGCCGCGGAGCGGTGGGAGCTCGAGCGGGACCCGTACCTGCTCGAGACGAGCGTCCCGGGGATCTTCGCCTGCGGCGACGTGCGGTCGGGCCCCGTCAAGCGCGTCGCCTCGGCGGTCGGCGAGGGCAGCATGGCGATCGCATTCGTGCACCAGTTCCTGCGCGAGGCGGCCGCGGCGGCTCCCGAGCCGGCCACCGCCGGCCGCGCCACGTAGCGCGTTCTCAACTCCGCGGCGGCTCCTCGCCCGGCCGGATCCCGCGCGTCTGCGCCGGGTCGATCTCGAGCGGCTCGTCGGATTCGACGCGAAGCGGCTCGACGCGTGCAAGCCTGTCCGACGCGCCGATCGCCGCGACGTGGTCGTCGTAGAGGTCGAACCACGGGCAGGCCGTGGGCCGTGTACGTCGCGGCGTCGACCGGTGTCGGCGGCGGCTGCTCGCCGGTGAGCCGTGCGTAGTCGTCGCTGCTCACGAGCCCCACCAGCACCTCGGTCTCGGTTGCCGGATCCCACGCGTCGAGGCCGTGGGGGTCGGCGTAGACCTTCTGGCGAATCGCGCCGCCGGCCGCCATGCCGAGCCCTGGCGAGGCCATCGGCGCTCCCTCCGGCAACGGCTCCCGCTCGGGCTCCAGGTCGGGGAATCGGCCTGGGGCCGGGTCGAAGACACGCAGCCGGAGGCCGCCGGTCGCATCCGGCCCCTCCAGCTGCTCCTCGACCGTCGTGCCCTCCCCGAGCGGTACCGCGACGAACTGCCGCACGGTTCCGTCGCCGGTCGCGATCCCGTCGAGCCAGGGCTGGTGCGGCGTGACGAGGTAGTTCTGCGGGTCGTCCTCGAGCCGCTCCTCCCATGCCCCGCCCGTCAGGGCGTTGACGCTCCCCACGCCGACCTGCACCGCGTTCGGCTTCCACCACGCGCCGGCGAACGCGAGCCAGAGCGCCTCGCGGCGATGCAGCGGGACGAAGACGCCGAGGCCGGCCGAGCTACGGACCGGCAGGCGGCCGAGGCCGGGCGGGAGCGGGTAGTCGCGACCGTCCGCCGGCACGCGGAGCGTCCGCTGAAACGCGACGCCGAACCGGTCGCCGACGCGAATCTCGTCGGGGCCGACCTCGACCCGCACTACACCTTCGGGTACTGCTGCCCGATGAACCTCTTGTCGGTCGCAGACAGGTGCGTGTTGGACTTCGTCCCCTTGTTGTCGAGGAAGAGCTGCGCCGGGAACGAGTAGAGCATGATCGACCGCGGGTCGAACTTCGAGTACTGCGTCTGCGTCGCCGAGTAACGCTCGAGGATGTTGAAGTCGATCTGCTCCTTCGTCCAGAAGTTCGGCGGGCCGCTGAACACGCGGTAGACCTCGGCCGTGTTCCACTGGAGCGCGGCGGCCGGGCTCTGGTGCTCGTGGATGAGCCCGAGCGCGTGCCCGAACTCGTGGACGACCACGCGCTCGTACTCGGTGTCGTCGGTGTCGTCGCGCAGCCAGCCGTAGTTCATCGTCGGCTGGTAGCGCGGGAAGTACCGCTCGACGAGGCAGTCGGTGCCGACGGCCGACCACGACCCGGGATCCGCGCTGAACGAGATCCGGATGTGCTCGTCGTGCCGGCGCGTGAACCGGAGCTTGACGTTCGCGAACTCCTCCCACAGACGGGCCTTCTCCTCGACCTTCCGGCGCTGCTTCGGGCCGCCGTCCAGGAACCGGCACTTGAGCGTCGACCCGTTCGGCCACTTCTTCGCGAACACGATCGCGGCGCGCGTCGCGTGAACGTCCGAGGCGTCGATGTCCGGCAGGATGCGCTCGAACGTCGCACGCTCGGCCATCGAACGCGCCGGCTGGTACTCGTCCGGGATCACCCGGTCGATGCAGAGCTGAATCGACTCGCTGGTCGCCATGGCGGCTCCTCCCTCTCCTCGGTTGCACTCCAGTCGCCGCTCCGCGATCGTAAGGCGCGACGCGCCGGCGATCAACGTGGCGATCGCGCGACCCGGCGATCCGTCGTCCGCGGCTGCACGTTCCCCTTCGGCGGTGGCGCCTGTCTGCGAACATATGTTCGTGTCGGAGGCGACGATCCTCCACGCCGACGTCGACGCTTTCTTCGCGTCCGTCGAGCAGCGCGACGACGCGCTGCTCCGCGGCCGCCCCGTGATCGTCGGCGGAGGCGTCGTCCTCGCGGCGAGCTACGAGGCGAAGGCACGTGGCGTCGAATCCGGGATGAGCGGCCGAGCCGCCCGGAGGCTGTGCCCCGACGTGGTCGTCGTTCGGCCGCGCATGGGCGCCTACACCGACGCGAGCCGCGCGCTCTTCCGCGTCTTCGAAGAAGCCGCGCCGACCGTGGAGGGTCTTTCGATCGACGAGGCATTCCTCGACGTGCGCGGGCTCGAGCACATCACCGGGACGCCGGCGGAGATCGCCGCCCGACTTCGCCGCGACGTCCGCGAGCAGGTCGGGCTCCCCGTGACCGTCGGCGTCGCGCGGACGAAGTTCCTCGCGAAGGTCGCGAGCGGCGTCGCGAAGCCGGACGGCCTGCTCGTCGTGCCGCCCGACGGCGAGCTCGCCTTTCTGCACCCGCTTCCGGTCGAGCGTGTGTGGGGGGTGGGGCCGGCGACTGCGCGGAAGCTCCACGCGCGCGGGCTCGCGACGGTCGGCGAGACGGCGCGCGTGTCGGAGCCGGCGCTGGTCGCGATGCTCGGCCGGGCGATGGGGCGCCGCGTCCATGCGCTCGCGTGGAACCGCGACCCGCGGCCGGTCCTCCCGCGCCGCCGTCGAGGGTCGATCGGCGCGCAGCGGGCGCTCGGGCGGTCGCCGCCGCCGGCGGCCGTGGACGCGGCGGTCGTTGCGCTGGTCGACCGTGTTGCGCGCCGCATGCGCGCCGCCCGGCGCGTCGGTCGCACGATCGTCCTCCGGCTGCGGTTCGCGGACTTCGCCCGTGCGACGCGGTCGCACACGCTCCCGCAAGCGACCGCCAACACCCACGCGATCCTCCTCGTGACCCGAACGCTGCTCGCCACCGCGGCGTCGACGATCGAGCAGCGGGGGCTCACGCTCGTCGGCGTCGCGGTCGCGAACCTCCAGGACGCCGACGCGGTGCAGCTCATGCTGCCGTTCGACCCGTGGAGCGCCGAGGCGCTCGACGCCGCGATCGACGACGTCCGGCGGCGCTTCGGGAACGACGCCGTGACGCGGGCGGTGCTGGTCGGCCGCGGCCCGGGGCTCGCGATGCCGATGCTGCCCGACTGACGCCGGTGCGAGGATCGGCCATGACCACGATCGAGATCGAGACCCCGCATGGCCCCGCCCGCGCGCATCTCCGGCGGAGGCGTCAGGCGAGAGGCGCGTTGATCCTCGGTCACGGCGCCGGCGGGGGCGTCGGCGCTCCCGACCTGGTGGCGGCCGCCGACGCCGCGCACGACGAGCGCCTCGGCGTCGCGCTCGTCGAGCAGCCCTACCGGGTGGCCGGCCGCCGCTCGCCGGCGCCCGCGGGTCAGCTCGACGCGGCGTGGACGGCGGTCGTGGCACGGCTCGCGGCGCGCGAGCTTCGCGGGCTGCCGCGCGTAGTCGGCGGCCGTTCCTCCGGAGCGCGCGTAGCCTGCCGCACGGCCGAGGCGACGGGCGCGGTCGCCGTCCTCTGCCTCGCGTTCCCCTTCCAGCCGCCGACGCGCGCCGGCGGCACGCTCCGCCCGTCGCGCCTGCTGGAGCTCGAGGCGGTCCAGGTGCCGACGCTCGTCGTGCAGGGACGAAGCGATCCCTTCGGGATTCCTCCTTCGTCGCCCACCCGCAGGGTCGTCGTCGTCGAAGGGACGCACGGCCTGAAGGCCGACCTCGGCGCGGTGGCCGAGGCGGTCAGGACGTGGCTCGGCAGCGTCGTGGGTTGAGGCGGGCGCCCCAGGCCGCACAGGCGCCGCGGTCCGCACCCCACCCAACCGGGGGGTCCACCCGCCCCGGCACGAACGCTACCCGGGAACCTGTGACAGAACTGTCACGGGGGTGCCTCATGTGAGTGAATTTCGGTGAGCGGCATCGTGCCGTCACCTTCCGCCCTCGCCGTGAGCGACGAGTCCGCCGCGGAGCTCCGCCGACCCGTCTACGCCGCCTGCGACTTGACGTGCTCGACGTACCCCCGCACGTCGGCGGCCGGCTCCGTGTATGCGTCGCCGAGGGTCGACTCCATCCGCTGCATGTAGTCCTCGGTCCAGTCCGGAAAGGCGTAGTCGATCGCGCGCAAGAACTCGAGCGTGGCGGCCAGGCGGATGTCGGCGATCGACGGATGGTCGCCGCCGATGAACGGCCTGCCCGCGAGGAAGAACGAGCGGAAGACATCGAGCGGCTCGGCGAGCGCGGCCTCGGCGTCCTGCTGCGCGCGCGCCTTCAGAGAGTCGTCGGCCTCCGAGGTTCCGACCTCGCCCGGGTACTGCGCGAACCCGAGCGTGGGGTACGTCGCCCGCGTCAGGAGCGGATAGAACGTGCCGATCAGATAGAACATCGCGTTGTCGACGACGGCCCGCTCGCCTGGATCCTCCGGGTAGAACCGGGTGAGGCCGTGCTTGTTGCAGAGGTACGCCATGATCGCGCAGCTCTCTCCGAGCGCGCCGCGCGGCAGCCCCTCCTCCTCGAGCATGGGCGTGAGGTGCGCCGGGTACTTCTGGACGTACTCCGGTGACGTGGTCGAGCCCCACACGTCGACCTCCTCGGCCTCGAGCCCGGCTGCGCGGACGAAGATACGGACCGTGAGGTTGTTCACGCTCGGCTTCAGGATGTTCAGCGTCCGCTCGGCCACCGGCTCCTCCGTCTAGTCGTAGGGATTCTTCGGCGCACGGTCATCGGAGAGCGAGCCGCGCGAGCGGGTGACCAGCCCCTCGATCGCGTCCGCCAGATGCGCCCGGTCGATGTTGTAGTCGCCGCGCTCGACCCGCAGCTTGTGCGCTTCCAGCAGGACGTCCGCGTGCGTGTACCCGAACGGCGGCTCGAAGCGGTAGGACGCGAGCTCGATCAGGAGCCCGAGCGGGTCGTCGAAGTAGATCGAGTCCATGAAGCCGCGATCCTTGACGCCGCTGTGACGGATGCCGCGCTCGTCGAGCCGCGCGACCGCCTGATGGAACGTCGCCTGCGAGAGCGCGAACGCGAGGTGATGGACGGCGCCGGCCCGCCGCTCCGTCCGCCGCGCCGCGGCCGGTGTCCGCCCCTCGTCCGTGAAGACGGTGATCAGCCGCCCGTCGCCAGGGTCGAAGTAGAGGTGGCTCTCCGCCTCGTTGTCGAGGTTCGGCTGCTCGAAGACGAACGGCATCCCGAGGACGCCCTCCCAGAAGTCGATCGACGTCTGGCGGCCGGCGCCGACGAGCGTGATGTGGTGGACGCCCTGGCTCTGGAGCTTCCGCATCAGCGTTCGAGGCAGCCGCGCTCGACGAGAGGCGACTTGTACTCGCTGCGCCGGAGGGTGCCCCACGGCACGAGGACCACCCGGGTCTGCACGACGAGCACGTCGCGGATCCTCTCACGGATCGCTTCGGCGAGCGAAGCGTCGGGCGCCGCCTCGCGCGAGAGCTCGACGGTCACAGGGAGCGGCGGCTCCTGCTTCACGCCGGAGGTCGCCGGTCGGACGACGATGTTGCCGCTCACAGCCGGTGTGAACGCGCTCACGACCTCGCGTATGGCCGACGGGAAGACGTTGACGCCTCGGACGATCAGCATGTCGTCGGTCCTGCCGATGCAGCGAACACGCGGCGCGGTGCGGCCGCACCTGCATGTCGTCGTGCGAACGATCACGTGGTCGCGCGTCCGGAAGCGCAGGAGCGGTGCCGCGCGGTGGCGCAGGTGCGTCAGGACGAGCTCGCCCGCCGCACCGTCCGTGAGCTCCACGGCCGCTTCCGTCACGCCGTCGATCAGCTCCGCGTGGACGAGCCCGCGCGCTCCGAGGTGCATCCCGTCCTGCTCCTCGCACTCGCCCCACAGCGAGACGCCGATGTCGCCGATCCCCATCGCCTCGGTCACCCGCGCGCCCCAGCCCTCCTCGAGCGCGGTGCGGAAGGCCGGCTCGCCGCCGCCGGGCTCGCCCGCGACGAGGACGCGCTCGACGGTCGAAGCTCGGAGGTCGAGCCCGCGATCGGAGGCGGCCTCGACGAGGTACGCGGCGTACGAGGGCGTGAGCACCACGGCGTCCGGCCGCAGGAGGTCGACCGCGCGCAGCAGGAGCTCGGTGTTGCCCGTGCCCACGGGGATGTGGCACAGGCCGATCCGCTCGAACGAGGCGAGCGCCGCGCCGGCGGCGAACGGCCCTGCGTTGTACGTCGAGACGATCCGCTGTCCCGGCTCGACGCCGGAGGCCGCGTAGCTCCGTGCTGACGCGGTGATCCACGCGTCGAGGTCGGACGCCGTCAGCGGGACGTAGCTCGGGGTGCCGGTCGTGCCGCTCGTCGAGTAGATCCGCACGAGCTCTTGCGGCTCGGCGCACAGGTGCGAGCCGACCGGGTTCGTGGCGGTGCGCGTCGCCCTCAGCTCGTCCTTGATCGTGAGCGGCAGCCGCGCGATCTCCTCGAGCGCGCCGGCGTCGGCGGGCGAGTCGACGCCCGCGGCGCCGAGCTTCTCCCGGTAGAACGGCGAACGCTCGAGGAGGTATGAGAGCTGCGTCCGGTAGGCCGCATCGTCGAGTGCGATCTGCTCGGACCACGCGAGTCTCTCGACGTCGGGGTCGAGGATCACGCGTCGCCGCGCTCGTAATCCGCCGCCGCCTCCGCCGCCGCCCCGAGGGCGAGGCCGGTCGGCAACTCGCGCTCCTCGACGAGGTGCGCGAGGAGGCTCGCCGTCCGGGCGAGGATCGGCACCGCCTTGACGGCTCCGGCGTCGAACCCGAGGTCGAGCATCACGGCCGCGATCGGCAGCGAGACGTTCATCGGCAGCGGCCGTCCACGCACCGCCGTGACGGCATCACCGAGGCTGCGCGCGAGCAGGACATGCGGGCCGCTGACGCCACGTGCGTCGGCGAGCTCGAGGATCCGCTCGGCGCGCGGGTCGAGCGGCGTGTGGAGCGGATGCCCGAACCCCGGCACGCGTCTTCCCGCCGCCAGCAGCGCCCGCGCCTTCTCGCCGGCGACGTCCGCCGGCGACGCACCGGCCACGACCTCGCGCTGCGCCTCCGCGAGGAGCCGCGCGCACTCGTCGGACGTGCCGAGGAGCACCGGCCCCGCGCCGAGGATCCCGGCCGCGACCGCGCCGTGGAGCGAGGACGGGTCGGCCGCGAGCGTCATTCGTGCGGCGACGTTGCTCGGCATCAGCCCGTGCTCGGCGATCGCGACGAGCAGCAGGTCGAGGAAGAACCGCTGGTCGTCCGTCGGCTCGCGGCCGGTGACGAGGAGGTGGAAGTACTCGGTGAAGGTGACGCGGCCCATGAGGTCGGCCGTCAGGTCGCGTCCGCGCACCTCGACCCGGTCGGGCTGGGGCCGGCTGATCCGGGTGACGGGCCTCGCCGTCCGGCCGCGGTCGCCCTCGGTCACGCGAGGCCGAGCTCCCCGCGAACGACCCGCGTCCCCTCAACCATCGCTTCCAGCTTCGCGAGCGCCCGGTCGCGCGGGAGGTACTTCATCCCGCAGTCGGGCGCCGCAACCAGACGCTCGGGCGGGACGACCTCGAGTGCCCGCCGCAAGCGGTCGGCGACGAGGCCGGGCGACTCGACCTCCGTCGACCCGAGGTCGAGCACGCCGAGGACGACGATCTTCCCGTCGAGGTCGCGCAGCACCTCCGGATCGAGGCGCGGCTGCGCGGCCTCGATCGAGATGTGCGTCGCGGCGCAGCCCGCGAGCTCGCGCAGGAACGGGTACCCGCTCGGCCGGTCGTGGACGATGTGCGCGTAGCCGAAGCACGTGTGGAGAACGGTGTCGCCGCCGACGCCCTCGAGGGCGCGGTCGATCGCCTCCAGCGCGTACTCGCTTGCCGCCTCCGGCCGCGCCTGGAGATACGGCTCGTCGATCTGAACGAGGTCCGCGCCCGCCGCTCGGAGATCCCGGAGCTCCTCGTTGAGAGCGTCGGCGTAGGCGAGAGCGAGGCTGCGGTCGTCGGAGTAGTGATCGTTCTGCGCCTGCTGCGTCATCGTGAAGGGGCCGGGCACGGTGATCTTGATCGGCCGCGTCGTGAGCGAGCGGAGGAACTCGACGTCGCGAACCTCGACCGGATGCGACCTCCGGATCGGGCCAACGACTCTCGGCACCGGGTTCTCGTGGCCGGTCCGGTCGAGCGCGACCCCGGGCCGGTCGAGGTCTACGCCCTCGAGGCGCCGTCGCGAAGCGGTTGGAGTAGCTCTCCCGCCGCATCTCGCCGTCGGTCAGCACGTCGACGCCTGCGCGCTCCAGATCGGCGACCGCGAGCCGCGTCGCGTCGTCCTGGGCCTCCTCCAGGAACGCCTCCGGAACACGCCACAGCTCGCGCGCGCGGACGCGCGGCGGGAGCCGGTCGCCGAGCCGCTCGCGGTCGATCAGCCACGACGGCTGCGGATAGCTGCCGACGACGGTCGAGAGAAGAGGGGCGCGCGTCGCGGCGGCCGGCATCGGGGGCATCCTCCACCATTCGGCTGCCCGGACGCGCCGGAGGCTCGAGCCTCAGGCCGGCGTGCGGAACCCGAGGTTCAGGAGCCGCGCGACGTCGTTGTACGGCCGGTTCGAGTTCAGGACGACCGCGATCAGCGTTCGGCCGCCGCGCGTCGCGGCGCCGACGAGGCAGTGCCCGGCCTTCGTCGTCCAGCCGGTCTTGACGCCGATCGCGCCCGGGTAGAGCGTGAGCAGGCGGTTCTTGTTGACGTAGACCTTCGCGTACGTCGGCGCCGGCCAGCGCACCCGCTCGACGCGCGTCCCGACGATCTCGCGGAACCGCCCGTCGCGGAGCGCGACCCGCGTGAGCCCCGCGAGGTCAGCCGGGGTCGAGTAGTTGCCCCTGTCGACGACGCCGCTCGGGCTCGTGAAGTGGGTGTTGCGGAGGCCGAGCCGTCCCGCCTCCTCGTTCATGAGTCGCAGGAACGCGGTGCGGCTTCCTGCGGTCGCGATCGCGAGCGCCAGGGCGTCGTCGTTGCCGGAGTAGAGGAGCAGCCCGTACAGGAGCTTCCACGTCGGCACCCGCTCGCCCACCCGCAGCCCCTCACGGTTCGGCTGCACGCGCGGGACGCTCCAGCTGATCCGAACCGGTGCGCCGAGCGGGCGGCGCTGCAGGACGAGGTGGGCCGTCATGATCTTCGTCGTCGAGGCGATCGGCAGCCGCCGGTGCGCACGCAGCCCCCACAGCATCCGGCCGGTGGCGGCGTCGACGACCACTGCCGCGTGCGCCGAGAGCGCCGGGTGGAGGCCTCGCCTGACGCGCGGCGGGCCGACGACGAGCGGCTGCACGCCCGTCGCGCGGCGAACGGTGGGTGAAGGGCGAGGTGGAGAGGCAGCTCTGGTGCGCGTGCCCGCCGGCCGCGGCGCCGGCGGCGCTTCGTCGGCGCCGACACGGCCGGAGACCGAGACGGCGGCGACGGCTGCGGCCACCGCTCCGCCCGCGGCCAGCACGAGGACGCCGCGGCGCCTGGACCGCCGCCTTCTGCGTCGAACGGGCTGGAGCACCGGAAGACTCACGACCGCGTCGCAATCCTCCACCACCGGCCGGTCGGCATCCGTGTCTGAAGGATGCCCGTCCGCTTCAGGCGCGGCGCGTGACGAAGATGTACTCGCGGCTCGCGTCGTCGACCGGCTGCCGGTCGAACGTCCCGTAGAACGCCTCGACCTCGAGGCCCGCGACGTCGACGAGGCCGAGCCATTCGTTCTTCGTCGCCCACCAGAGAGAGCTGATGCCGTGGTCGTCGAGGACGATGTCGATCCGGTTGTCGCCGACCGCGTACCGCAGTGTGTGCGGGACGGGGTCCGCCTGATGCTCGCCGTCGAGCCGCGCCGCGATCGCGTGGTCGAACGCGAATGCGTTCCACGCGAAGCGTCCGTTCGGGCGAAGAGACGCCGCGACCCGCTCGAAGGTCCGGCGGCGATCGGCCCAGGTCGGCAGGTGGAGGAGCGCGCGGAACGGGCAGTAGACGAGCGCCGCGGGCTCGTCGAGCTCGAGGTCGCGCATGTCGCCCTCCCGCAGGACAAGCTCGACGTCCGCCTCGGCCGCACGCGTGCGTGCTTGCGCAAGCATCGAGGGCGACGTGTCGATCCCGATCACCGGTCGTCCCGTCGCAAGGGCCACGGGGATCGCGACGCGGCCGTTCCCCACCGCGAGCTCGACGATCGGCCCGTCCGCCTCGCGCGCGAGCTCGGCGTAGAACGGCACGTCCTCGGTCATGTCGGCCGACCACTCGTCGTAGCGGTCGGCGTAGGCCTCGTCCCAGCTCACGTCGCGATCGTACTCACGTCGTGAAGGGGGGTTTTCCCGCGGTTGACGGGCGATCCCCGCGAGAGGAGACTCGAAGGGTGTCCGACGTCGTCACCACCGGGAGCTGGCGGCCCCACGCGGGGCAGGAGGCGCCCTTCCTCGAGGCGTGGCGGGAGTTCGCGCAGTGGTCCGCGACATTCCCGGGTGCGGGCTACCCGACGCTCGGACGGGACCTGCGCGACGCGGACCGGTTCGTCAGCTTCATGCACTGGGACACGATCGACGCCGTCCACGCGTGGAAAGCCGACGGCGAGTTCAAGGAGCGGATGAGCCGCGTTCAGCGGTACGTCGACAAGTTCGCGCCGACGGAGCTCGAGGTCGTCGCGGCGCTCGAGCCCGATGGGAGCTCTTAGGCGCCGAACCACCGCGCGAGGCGCTCGGTCTCGAACTCCCGCTTGCGCCGCGCGTTGTCGGCCGACGGCTCGCTGAGCGCGACCCTCGGCTCCGGCGTCGCGTAGAAGCTGTTCTCGACGAGGGCGGCCGTGTCCGTCCCCATCTCGACGAAGCAGTAGCCCTCGCCGTCGAACGGCGGTGGCGGCGACGCGCCGGCGAGCTCCGCGGCGATCGCTGCGCCGACGCGTGCACCCTCGGCCTCGGCAATGACGCCGGCCTTCGGCAGCGGTAGCCCGTTTGCCAGCGGGATCTGCGTCACGTCTCCGACGGCCCAGATCCCGGCGAGCCGCGTCGCCAGCGTCCGCGGGTCGACGGTGACCCATCCCGCGTCAGACGTCAGCACGGTCGACCCGACGACCGGCGGCGCGCGGTGCGGCGGCACCGCGATCAGGAGGTCGAATTCGAGCTCGCCGTCGGCGAGGACCACGCGCCCGTCCTCGACGCGCTCCACCTTTCGCCCGACCTCGACGTCGATCCCGCGGGCGCGGAGGTGCTCGCCGATCCACGCCGACCCTTCCTCGCCGGCGTTCGGCATCAGCATCGGCTGCACCGTCGAGACCGACAGCTCGACCGCGTCGCGCCGGCCGGTCGCGCGCAGGTGCTCGTCGACGAGCATCGCGCACTCGTACGGCGCCGGCGGGCACGGGTACGGCGCGCCGGCGATGACGACGACGATGCGGCCGCCCGAGATGCCGGCGAGCGCCTCTGCCGCGCCCGCGATCCCGCTCACGTCCCAGACGTCGTGGCCGTGCTCCGCGAGGCCCGGTACGAGGTCGGGCCGAGATTCGGCGCCGAGCGCGACAACGATGCGGTCGGCTTCGAGCGTCACGCCTCCGACGATCGCCGTCCGGGACGAAGGGTCGAGGGCGGTCACCTCCTCCTCGACCACGCGGATGCCGTGACGCTCGAGCGCAGCGCGCGGGCGGCTGCCGTCGGCGATCGTCGCGTGCCCGACGAGCTCCCAGACCTTTCGCAGGCCCATCGAGAATCGGGGGCGGCGGTCGACGAGGACGACATCGTGCTCCGAGCCTGCCGTCCTGCGGATCTCGATTGCCGCGGCGATCCCGCCGAACCCGCCGCCGAGGATGAGCGTGCGCGACGCCACGACGGCATCCTCGCACGGCCCACTGGGCCGATCGGGTCGTAGGACGTAAGTCCACTTGCAGGCCCGACCGAGGCGCCGGAACGCTGCGGGAGTCACGTCCGCTCTTTCAACAGGAGGTGCTCCACATGACGTTCCGCAGGATCCTTCCCCTCGCCGTCGCGCTCCTCGCGCTCGCGGCGGCACTGCCCGTCGTCGCCGCTGCCCGCCATGGCGCCGACGACCCTGCCGGCCACGTCCGCCACGGGCGCGGCGCCGACGATGCGAAGCTGTCGAAGAGCCGCGGCGCGGACGACGCCCTCCGCGACCGGCGCCGTTCGCGCGGCGCCGACGACGCGGCCGCGCAGACTCGCCGGTCGCGCGGAGCCGACGACGGGGCCGGAGACGACCACGGCCGCCGCGGCGGCGGGGGCCACGGAGGCGGCTCGGACGACGGGCCGTCGCACCGGTAGAGGCGGCGCAAGCCCTCCCGCCTCGCCCGGACGACCGGCCGTGCCCGCCAATCCGATCGCCCCGTCCGGACATACTCAGGCTGCGGCGGCGCGACCCGCCGCAGCCGATGAGGAACGATGCCTCACCTCACCCGTCCGGGACTGTTCCGCGCCCGTCATCCGTGGCGGGCGCGGTCGCGCAGTTCGTCGTCGCCGGCCTCGTCGCGGTGATCGTGTTCGGCGCCGTCGCGATCGTGCTCCTGCGTGAGCTCGGCCGGCGCGAGGCCGTGAGCGACGCCCGGGAGCTGGCCGTCGTCGTCGGCCAGGGGATTGTCGAGCCGGCCCTCGCCGGCGTTCCCTCCGGGTCGGGCGCTGCGACGACGCGGCTCGACCGGATCGTCCAGGAGCGCGTTCTGAGCGACCGCGTCGTGCGCGTGAAGATCTGGTCGCGCGACGGCCGCATCGTGTACTCGGACGAGCCGCGCCTCATCGGCGCCCGGTACCGCCTCGGCGCCGACGAGCGCGAGGCGCTCGAGGACGGGAAGACGTACGCGGAGCTGAGCGACCTCGACCGGCCGGAGAACCGCTTCGAGCGCGGGCAGGGCGATCTCTACGAGGTCTATACGCGCGTCCGTGCGCCCGGCGGGACCCCGCTGCTCTTCGAGACGTACCAGCGGTCGAGCTCGCTGGTCGTCTCGCGGCCGCGAGGTCTGGCGGCCGTTCGCGATCCCCGTCCTCGCCAGCGTCGTCCTGCTCTGGCTCGTCCAGGTGCCGCTCGCCTGGCGCCTCGCGTCGCGCCTCCGCCGCGAGCCAGGTGGAGCGCGAGGCGCTGCTCATCCACGCCGTCGAGTCGTCTGCCGACGAGCGCCGCCGGATCGCAGCGGACCTCCACGACGGGCCCGTCCAGGATCTCGCCGGTCTCTCGTACTCGCTGAACCGCGGCCGCGGACGGCGCTTCGCCGGGCAGCTCGCCGGCGCTCGTCGCGGCGGTGCGCGAGGCGGCGGGCGCCGTCCGGTCCGCGATCCGCCAGCTGCGGACGCTGCTCGTCGAGATCCACCCGCCGAACCTGCGGTCGGCGGGGCTGCGGGCTGCGCTCGCGGACGTCCTCGCGCGGCTCGCGACCCGCGGCGTCGAGACGGCGCTCGACGTCGACGACGACCTTCGCCTCGATGCGGACACCGAGCTGCTCGCTTTTCGCGGCGCCGCCGAGGCGCTTCGGAACGTCCAGCGGCACGCGCACGCGTCGAGCGTGACGGTGTCGGTCCGACGCGTCGCCGATGCCGTCAGGGTGGAGGTCGTGGACGACGGCGTCGGCGTCACCGATGACCAGCGCGAGCAGCGACGCGCCGAGGGCCACGTCGGGCTCTCGCTCGTCGAGGAGCTGGCCGCGCGGCGCGGCGGGCGGGTCGAGCTCCGGTCTGCACCCGGGCAAGGGACGGTCTTCGCGCTCGAGGTGCCGGTCGCATGATCAGGCTGCTCATCGCCGACGACCACGGCGTCGTCCGGACCGGGCTCGCGCAGCTCTTCGGGACCGTCGACGACGTCGAGCTCGTGGGCGCGGCCTCCGACGGCGCCGAGGCAGTCGCACTGTGCCGAGAACGGAGCCCGGACGTCGTGCTGATGGACCTCGAGATGCCGGAGCTGGACGGCATCGCGGCGACGAGCCGGATTCGCGAGGCGCAGCCGGACGTGGCCGTCGTGATCCTCACGTCGTTCTCGGACCGCGACCGGATCGTCGCGGCGCTCGACGCCGGCGCGGCCGGCTACGTGCTCAAGGACGCGGACCCTGACGAGCTGGCGCGCGCCGTGCGCGCCGCCGCGCGCGGTGAGGCGCCGCTCGACCCGAAGGCCGCGCGGGCGCTCCTGAACGCGCGGGCGGAGGCGCCGCCCGCGGCCGACCTCTCGGCGCGCGAGCGCGAGGTGCTCGCGATGGTCGTCAGCGGGCCTGCCGAACAAGCTGATCGCACGGCGGCTCGGGATCAGCGAGAAGACGGTCAAGGCTCATCTCACGAGCGTCTTCAGGCAGATCGGCGTGACCGACCGGACGCAGGCGGCGCTGTGGGCCGAGCGGAACGGGCTCACGTCGCGCGACTGACCGTCAGGGTCCTAGGACGAATGTCCGATTGCCCCCGCCGCCTGACGGCGGCACGATCGATCCATGCGCCATCTCCCTCCCCGGCGCATTGCCGCAATCGCCGCCGCCGTCGCCCTCAGCAGTGCGGCGGCGGCGAGCGCAAACGACGGCGGCGGGCGGACCGAGGTCCGCATCCGCGCTGCGTGCACGGGCGCGACCGAGGCGAAGCTCCGCGTCCGCGCGGAGCGCGAACGCATCCGGATCGACTTCGAGCTGCGGGCGCGTCCGGGGGCGCGGTGGACGGTGATCGTCCTCCACGAGCGGCAGACCATCGCGCGCTGGACGTACCGCAGGCTCGCCGGCGGCGGCGCGCTGGAGCTCCGGCGCGAAGTCGCCGACTGGTACGGCACCGACCACATCGCCGTGCGCGCAGCCGGCCCGCGCGGCGAGTCCTGCCGCGCGTCGGCGGTCGTCTGACGGTTACGGGACGGAGCGGAGGCGCGGCGCCGTCTCGCCCGGGCTCGTCACGACGTGGGCCGTGACCAGTTCGCCGTCCGCGCGGCGCTCGGCCGTCCACTCCGCGACGAGCCGCTCGAGCTCGGCCCGCATCGCCGACGGCCGGTACGAGCCCATCAGCGTCGCCTCGAGCTCGTGCGCCGTCCGCCGCTCGACGACCGCGCCCGCATCGTCCCGCAGGAAGCGTGCGAGCGCTGCCGTCATCGCCTGATCGCTGATCCGTATCCGCATAGCCGCAGGGGCCGGCGCGCCGCCGCATCGACCCTCGGACTGACGGTACGCCCCGCCTCGTCGTTGACGCCATCCCCCAGTTGGGGTTGACCGGCGCGCTTGATCTCGGGGCCGTTCGGCCTATTGACGCGCGCCGGTTCGCGGCGGAGTATGTGGGAGGAAGCACGAGGTGCGGCACGAACATCGGCGAGCGCAACCCGATGTTCGGATCTTCCGTTGTAGTGGTACAAGCGGCAAGTCCGTCCGAAGAAACAGAGAGGATTCCGTCCGAAGGCGCTGGTCGAAAGCACATTGACGGGTGGAGCCGGGCAGGTGCTAACTGGCCCACCGACCGCAGGCGCAAGGGACGCGTCAAGGGGGAATACGGAGCCGCCGGCGAAAGCCGGCGGCTCTCTTTCACGTGACGGAGACGCGGACGCGCTGCACGGCGTTGTTCGCGTATCCGCCGACGTTCCACTCGGCCTCGAGCGGCTGCTCGTGACCCGCCTCGTCGCGCGCGCGACAGCACAGCACGTGGTCGCCCGGCGTCGCCTCCCAGCGAAACGTCCAGCCGCGCCACGCCCACCGTCCGAGGTCGTCTTCCACGGTCGCCTCGGCCCAGGTCTCGCCGCCGTCGGTGCTGACGGAGACCGCGGCGATCGGCGCCGCGCCCGACCACGCGCGGCCCTCGAGGGAGCAGGGCCCGGCCGCGAGCGACCGCGCGCGCGTGAAGAAGTCCGGAACGCCCGGCGGCACCATGAGCGCCCGCGGCCGCATCCGCTCGACCGGGGCTCCCGGGTCGTCCGCGGTCGCGCGGAAGCGGTAGGCGCGCTCCTGCTGGTAGCCGCGGAACGGCTCCCGGACGAGCTCGATCTCGGTCAGCCACTTGACGTTCGTCATGCCGTACCAGCCCGGAACCACGAGCCGGAGCGGGAACCCGTGCTGCGGCGGGAGCGGCTCCCCGTTCATCTCGTAGGCCAGGAGCACCTCGTCCCGCAGCGCCTCCCCGAGCCGGAGGCTCCGCGCGTAGCGCTGGGGCTCGCCGGCCTCGAGCCCGCGGTCGAGCCCGTGGAACACGACCTCGACGGCGTTCCCCGGAACGCCTGCCTCCTCGAGGAGCGGCCGCAGCGGCGTCCCGCGCCACCGCGCCGTGCCGACCGCTTCGGCGAGCCACGGCTGGCTCGCCGGCCGCGGGTCGAGGAGCGCCCGCCCGTTCCCGGCGCACTCCATCGTCGCGGCGAGCTCGAGCACGGGCCTCGCGCGGAGGTCGTCGAGCGAGAGATCGAGCGACCGCTCGCCGCGAACGGCGATCCGCCACGCCTGCGCGTCGACGTGCGGCACGTCGTAGTGGATCAGGAGGTAGTGCAGGCCGAGAGGCGTGATCGGGTAGCGCAGCGCCTCGAGCGGCAGCCCGTGGTTTCGCGTCGCGAGCTGCAGCTCCTCGAACGAGATGCCCACGCGGCGAGGCTAACGCACGCCCTCGCCCGTCACGGCTGGAGCAGCGTGACCCGCCACGCGGCGCCGTCGCGCCGGAAGAAGTGCCGCTCGTGCAGCCGGTCCTCGTGGTGCACCCAGAACTCGAACGTCTCGGGGGCCAGGCGGTAGCCGCCCCACGTGTCGGGCCGCGTGGGCTCGTCCGGCTGCGCCGCGACCGCCGCCTCGAGCTCCGCCCGCGAGCCGATCGGCTGCGACTGCGCCGAGGCGGCCGCGCTCCTGCGGGAGGCCGGCGGGCGGATCGCCCAGTACGCGTCGGACACCTCCGGCTCGACCCGCTCGACCGGTCCCTCGACCCGCACCTGCCGCCCCGGCAACCGGATCACGAGCGCAGCCCGCGGGTTCTCCTCGAGCTCGCGCCCCTTCCGCGACTCGTAGTTCGTGAAGAACATGAGGCCGCGCGCGTCGGCGCCCTTCAGGAGGACCATCCGGACGGACGGGCGGCCGTCAGGCGTCGCCGTCGCGAGCGTCGTCTCGACGCCTCGCTCGAGCTCCTCGCCCGGCACCCACTCGGCGAGCCGCTCCCAGGGGTCGGGTGTCACTGGGTCGGGCGTCACCGTGTCGGGTGTCATTGGGCCTGTTCCGGGAGCTCCCGCAGCGACGGCACCGGCGAGCGGACGAGCCATACGATTCCGAGCGCGGCGCCTCCGGATGCGATCCAGAGCGTCGTCTGGAGGCCGAGCACCTCGCCGAGGATCCCTGCAAGGAGCGACCCGACGGGGCGGACGCCGTAGTTGACGACGCGGTAGGCGCCCGCGATCCGCGCGCGCATCCGATCCGGCGAGAGGGCCGCGTTGATCGAGTTGCCGTTCACGTCGAGGATCATGACACCGAGCGCGGAGAAGAACTCGGCGACGAAGAGCATCGCCAGCACGAGCCCGTGCGGCCCGCGCGCCGCGGGCACGAGCATGAGCGGCAGCGGGAAGAGCACGGTTCCCACCATCAGCGACGGTCCGACGCCGATCGCGCGCGACAGGCGCGGCGCCGCCACGGCGCCGATCAGCGCGCCGATCGACGCTGTGCCCAGGATCAGCCCGAGCTGGCCGGGGCTGACGCCGAGCTCGCGCGTCGCGTAGAGGACGAGCAACGCGCTGAACATCAGGTTGAAGAAGTTGATCGTCGAGAACGCGTACAGCGACGCCCGCAGCGTCGGGTTGCCGAAGATGAAGCGCACCCCCGACGCGAGGCGCGTCCGCAGTCGTTCCGACGGGTCGCGCTGAGGCTCCGGCTCGACGGTCCTGATCCGCGAGAGGAAAGCCGCCGAGACGAGGAAGGACAGGGCGTCGACGCCGAGCGCGAACGGCGCCTTGAGGAGCTGCACCAGCGCGCCGGCGAGCCCCGGCCCGGCGACGTAGGCGAGCGATCTCGACTGGAACAGCTTCGAGTTCGCGTCGACGAAGTCCCCGCGCGGCACGATCGACACGAAGATCGTGCTCCACGAGAGGTCGAAGAAGACCGAGAGGGTTCCCGTCAGGAACGCGACCGCGTACAGCTGCGGCATCCCCAGGACGTCGAGCACGTAGGCGACCGGCACGGAGGCCAGGACGGCGGCCCGGCCGATGTCGGCGGCGATCATCGTGTGCCGGCGCTCGCCGCGATGGTCGATCCAGACGCCGGCATGGAGCGCGAACAGGAGGTTCGGCAGCCACGTCAGCGTCGCGAGGAGGCCCATCTGGAACGGCGAGGCGTCGAGCGTCAGGACGGCGGCGAGCGGGAGCGCCAGGAGCGTGATCTGGTCGCCGAAGACCGAGACGGACTGGCCGCCCCACAGCTTGAGGAACTCGCGGTTGCGAAGGAGCCCGCTGCGTCTCATCGCGCGGTCGCTAGAGCGAGTCGAGGACTGCCGAGCGGCGGGACTCGCGCTCGAGCACGCGGAAGACGACGTACGCGGCCGCGGCATACGCAGCCGCGATCCCGATCTCCGTCCACACGAGGCCGCTGACGTCGGCGAGCGTCGCCCCGTCGGCGATCTCGCGCCCGGCCATGATCCCGTGGGTCAGCGGCAGGCAGCGCGAGATCGACTGCATCCACTGGGGCAGCACGTCGAGCGGGACGTTCACGCCGCAGAAGAGGAGCAACAGGAAGTTCGTCATGTTCGCGGCGAACATGAAGTCCTTCGCGCGCAGGCCGATCGCGCCGATGAGCATCCCGAGCGCGGTCGCCCCGAGCGCGCTCACGACGACGACGACTGCGAGCGCGGGCACGGCGTCCCACCCGGGGTGGAAGTCGAGCAGCACCACGCCGACGAGGAACCCGAACGCCGAGACGACCGCGCTGTTCGCGAGCACCGGTACCCCTCGGCCGAGGAAGATCGCCGCGCGGTTCGCCGGCGAGGCGAGGATCGGTCCCAGCGTCCCGTACCAGCGCTCGTTCGCGACGGCCATCGACATCCCGAAGACGGCCGAGAGCGCCGAGACCTGGATCGCGTTCCCGACCACGAAGAAGTCGTCTCCCTCGTTCGTCGCGTATCGGCCGAGGTAGGTGAAGAAGAGGATCTGGAAGAGCGGCCCGCCCAGCAGCGTGGGGATGTAGATCGACGGCCGGATCCAGTTGAAGAGGGCGCGGTACGAGATGAGCCCGCCCACGAAGAACACCCGCAGCGAGCTCATGTCAGCGCGAGCGTCGCGCGGGCGCGGGCGAGCCGCTCGAACAGCCGCAGGAAGAAGAACGCGCCGACGGCGTAAAGGGCGCCGAGGACCAGCGTGAGGCCGACCTCCCACCAGAGCCCGCCGCCGCCGAACGCCGAGTCGCGGATCGCGTCGATCCCCCATCTCGGCGCGAGCGGCCACGAGATCGGCTGCGCCCACGCGGGAAGGAGCGCGATCGGGAAGATCAGGCCGGTCGCGATCCAGACGGGGTACTCGAGGAGGTTCATGAGCGCGTTCGCGTGCCGGTAGAGCACGAACGACGACGCGAGCAGGAGCCCCATCAGCCCCAGCGACAGCACCGTCGCGCCGAGCGCCACGGCGAAGCCCAGCGGGTGCTCGAAGTGGAGCGGGATCCCGTAGGCGAGGCGGCCCCACACGAGCGTCGCTGCCAGCGAGTAGGCGCCGATCAGCGAGTTCGACAGCGCCGCCGGCAGCAGGACGAAGAAGAACGGCGGCGGCGCACCGACCGCCAGCTCGAGCGTCCCCTCCCAGCGCCACCACTGGATCAGGCCGCCCGACCCGAACAGCGTCGCCGACCAGATCCCCATCATCCCCGCGCCGAGCGCCGCGTAGAGGAGGGTGCCCTCCTTGCCGCCGGCCTTGAACATGTAGAAGGCGATCGTCGCGAAGATCAGCGGCTGGAAGACGACCAGCATCACGAACCAGTTCGACGTCGAGTTCCGCTTGGTGAGGAAGAGCAGGCCCTTCCAGACGATCCGGGTGTAGTTCATGCGTCCGTCACTAACGCCACGTACGCGTCCTCGAGCGTCGGCTCGCGCGCTTGCACGCGGCCGATCCGCGCTCCGTCGAGGTGCCGGGGCAGCTCGCCGGCGAGCTCGAGCCCGCGCGGGCTCTGGATCGTGAGCACCTGAGCCTGGTCCCGGTCCTCGACGGAGACCGACGTCACGCCCTCCAGCGACCGGAGCCGGTGGAGGGAGGCCTCGTCGATCCCGAACACCTCGACCTCGACCACCGTGCGATCGGCGACGTGGCTCTTCAGCTCGCGCGGAGTCCCGTGGCCGACGATGCGGCCGTGCGCGATCACGGCGATCCGGTCGCAGAGCGTGTCTGCCTCGAACATGTAGTGCGTCGTCAGAAGCACCGTCTTCCCGCTGCCGACGAGCTCCGAGATCGTTCCCCGGAGCTCGCGCGCGCCGACGGGATCGACGCCGATCGTCGGCTCGTCGAGGAAGACCACCTCGGGGTCGTGGAGGATCCCGCGCGCGATGTGAAGGCGCTGCCGCATCCCGCGCGAATAGCCCTCGACGCGCTCCTTCTCGCGGCCGGAGAGCCCGACGAGCTCGAGCACCTCGCCGATCCGCACGCGCTGCTCGCGGCCGGAGACGCCGTAGAGCTCCGCGAAGTAGCGCAGGTTGTCGAGCGCCGAGAGCCGTTCGTACAGGCCGCGATCGCCGCCGAACACGTAGCCGATCCGCCTGCGGACCTCGCGCGGCTCCCGCTCGACGTCGTGCCCGAGGACCCGCGCCCGGCCGCTCGTCGGCAGGAGAAGCGTGATCAGCATCTTGATCGTCGTCGTCTTGCCGGCGCCGTTCGGCCCGAGGAGGCCGAACAGCTCGCCGCGCTCGACCGCGAACGTGATCCCGCGCACCGCCTCGACCGCGAGCGGCCGCCGCCGGATGACGCCCGTCGTCGTCCGGTAGGTGCGCCTCAGCTCGTCCGCTTCGATGACGGCTGCCACTCCGGGAGAGTAGTGGCCGTCCCGCACGCCGACTGCGGCTCGCCCTCGCAGCAGCCGAGCTTGAACCGGCAGCGCGGGCACTCCCACGTCCCGTGGCGCCACTCCATCTCGGCGCCGCAGCGCCAGCAGCTCTCCGTCATCGCGGGCCGGACCGTCAGGACCGGTGCGGACGGCGCCGCGGAGAACGGCCGCGAGGTGCTGCTCCGGACCGCCTTGGTAAAATCGGCCTCCACCAGGCGGCGTAGCTCAGCTGGTCAGAGCGCCGGACTCATAACCCGGAGGTCGGTGGTTCGAGCCCACCCGCCGCTATTTCTCACGCGGAAGCTGTGTTCCCCCGTACGCCCGCTTCGTTACTGCTCGCGGTGGGCGACGGTCGCGCGCCTGAACCTCCGTTACGCGTTTCCCGGTTTCGGTGGGTCTTCGCTACACTTCCGCGGGCCCGGGGCGGTGCGTCAGCCTGCTCGGGTCGTCTTTTCAACGGAGCACATCACCTTTAGACATGGCCAAGACCGGAGTCAGAGTTGCGATCACGCTCGCGTGCACGGAGTGCAAGCGGCGGAACTACCAGACGGACAAGTCCAAGCGGAACTCGCCGGACCGGATCGAGTTCCGGAAGTACTGCCGTTGGTGCGGCACGCACACCCCGCATCGGGAGACGCGCTAGCCGATGGCGCGCGAAGCCGACGCAGGCAGGACTCCGGCGCGCCCCGCCCGCGCCGCGGGCGAGGTCGAGCGGCCTCGCGGCCGCGGCAGCTTCATCCGCGAGTCCTGGGCCGAGCTCAAGAAGGTCGACTGGCCGGGGCAGAACCAGGTGATCCAGGGGACGGTCGTCGTGCTCGTCGCCTGCTTCATCGTCGGCGTGTTCCTGTGGGCCAACGACCTCGTCTGGAAGCGGGTCGTGCAGAACCTCTTCCTGGGCCAGTAGGGGCGCGGCATGTTCCGCTGGTACGTCGTCAACACCTACTCGGGCCACGAGAACAAGGTCAAGGCCAACCTCGAGCACCGCATCGAGTCGATGGGGCAGCGGCCGCGGTTCCGCCGCGTCGTCGTCCCCACGGAGCCCGTGGTGGAGACGAAGGACGGGCAGAAGGTGCAGACCGAGAAGCGCGTCCTCCCCGGGTACGTGCTCGTGAACATGGACCTGAACGACGACGCGTGGACGGTCGTGAAGAACACGCCGGGCGTCACCGGGTTCGTCGGCGCCGGCTCGAAGCCCGTGCCGCTCTCCCAGGGCGAGGTCGACCGGATCCTCAAGACCGGCGCCGCGTCGGGCGAGCGCCCGCGCGCGCAGGTCGAGTTCCAGCTGGGCGAGTCGGTCAAGGTGACGAGCGGGCCGCTGTCGGACTTCGACGGCGAGATCGTCGACGTCAACCCGGACCAGCAGAAGCTGAAGGTGCTCGTCGACATCTTCGAGCGCCAGGTGCCGGTCGAGCTCGCGTTCGACCAGGTCAAGAAGCTCGACTAGAGAGGAAGCATGGCGAAGAAGGTCCTCACGATCATCAAGCTGCAGATCCCGGGCGGGCAGGCCAACCCCGCGCCGCCGGTCGGCCCGGCGCTGGGCCAGCACGGCGTGAACATCATGGAGTTCTGCAAGTCGTTCAACGCGCAGACCGCGCAGGAGAACGGCCGCATCACGCCCGTCGAGATCACGGTCTACGAGGACCGGAGCTTCGACTTCATCACGAAGACGCCGCCGGCCGCCGTCCTGATCAAGGAGGCGCTGCGGCTCGACAAGGGCTCGCCCGAGCCGAACCGGAACAAGGTCGGCCGCCTCACGCGCGATCAGGTGCGGTCGATCGCCGAGGTCGAAGCTGCAGGATCTGAACGCGCGCGACGTCGAGCAGGCGGCGAAGGTGATCGCCGGGACGGCGCGGAGCATGGGAGTCGAGGTGGAGAGCTGATGGCAGCACACGGCAAGCGCTATCGCGAGGCGCGCGGCGCGGTCGACCGCGAGCAGCTCTACACGCCGGTCGAGGCGGTCCGGCTGCTCAAGGCGGCGCCGGGCGCGAAGTTCGACGAGACGGTCGAGGTGCATCTCAACCTCGGGCTCAACGTCCGCCACGCGGACGAGCAGCTGCGCGGGACGCATGATGCTCCCGCACGGGACCGGCCGCGAGGCCCGCGTCGCCGTCTTCGCCGAGGGCGACAAGGCGCGCGAGGCCGAGGAGGCGGGCGCCGACGTCGTCGGCGCGGCCGACCTCGCGACGCGCGTCCAGGAAGGCTTCACCGACTTCGACGTCGCGATCGCGACGCCCGACCAGATGGGGAACGTCGGCCGGCTCGGGCGCATCCTCGGCCCGCGCGGCCTGATGCCGAACCCGAAGACGGGCACCGTGACCTTCGACGTCGGGAAGGCCGTTCGCGACGCGAAGGCCGGCAAGCTCGAGTACCGCACCGATCGCGGCGCGAACGTCCACATTCCGATCGGCAAGAAGAGCTTCGACGAGCGCGCAGCTCGTCGAGAACTACGCGGCGCTGCTCGACGAGATCGTCCGCGCGAAGCCGGCGGCCGCCAAGGGCCGCTACATCAAGAAGATCACGCTCACGTCCACGATGGGGCCCGGGATCCACGTCGACCCGACGCGCACCCGCGACCTCGTGGACGAGCTCGACGGTCAAACGCAGGAGGCCGAGCCGGTCCCGGCCTAGTACCACAGCCCGTCGCCGGAGACAGGAGGCGGTGCGACGCGTTTCGGCGCGCGCGCGGAAGCCCTCCCGAGGCGGCCTCCTGGTTGCAGCTTCACCGCTTCCTCGAGCCCGCCTGCGTGCGGGCTCGATCCGTAGAGGAGGTGGAATGCACAAGGAAGACAAGGAACGCGTCGTCACCGAGCTGACGGAGAAGCTCCGGAACTCGGACACGCTGATCGTGGCCGACTACCGCGGGCTGACCATGACGCAGATCGACGCGCTGCGCGGCAGGCTCCTCGAGCACGGGGCGCGGTTCAGCGTCGTCAAGAACACGCTCACGCGGCGCGCGGCCGAGGCCGCCGGCGCCGACCAGCTGCTCGCGCTTCTCGAGGGGCCGTCGGCGATCGCGTTCATCGAGGCCGACGGCGACGCCGTCGCGGTCGCGAAGGCGCTCGCCGACAGCGCCCGCGAGACGCGCGTGCTCGCGATCAGGGGCGGCGTCATGCAGGGCCGGAGCATCACGGGGGCGGACGTCGAGGAGCTCGCGAAGCTCCCGCCGCTCGACGTGCTCCGCGGACAGGTGATCGGCGCGATCATCGCGCCGCTCAACAACCTGCTCGGCGCTCGTCAACGCGCCGCTGCAGAACCTGCACGGCCTGATCGACGCGCGGATCGACCAGCTCCGGGAGCAGGGCGCCGAGGTTCCCGCCCCGGCGGCGGCCGACGACGCTACAGACGAAACGACGCCCGAGCCGGCGGCCGAGGCCGCAGCAGAGGCGGACGACACAGACGACACGACGCCCGTGCCGGCGGCAGAGGCCGCCGCGGCGCCGGACGAGGCCCCCGAGGGCGCCGCGCCGGCGGAGGCGGACGACACGACCGACACCCAGGAGGCGTAGAGATGGCAGCGGTTGACACCGTTTTCGAGCAGCTCGGCAGCATGACCGTGCTCGAGCTGGTCGAGCTGAAGAACAAGATCGAGGAGGAGTGGGGGATCACGGCGGCGGCGCCGGTCGCGATCGCGGCGGCCCCCGGCGCCGGCGGAGACGGCGCGGCGGCGGTCGAGGAGAAGACGTCCTTCGACGTCGTCCTCACCGGCGCAGGGCAGCAGAAGATCCAGGTGATCAAGGTCGTCCGCGCGGTGACCGGCCTCGGCCTCAAGGAGGCGAAGGACCTGGTCGACTCGGCGCCCAAGGCGGTCAAGGAGGGCGTGAACCAGGAGGAGGCCGACCAGGTCAAGTCGCAGCTCGAGGAGGCCGGCGCGTCCGTCGAGATCAAGTAACCCGAGGGAGGCCTCGGGTTTCTCCCGGCAGCCGCTTTCGAGACCGTTTGCGCTGGCGGAGGTGCGGGCCAAGCCCGCACCTCCGTCGCCTTTCGAGCCCGCACCTCCTCCGGCCGGACCCGCACCGCCGTCGCATTCGGTGCGCTCCGCTGGACGCATTTCGTTCCGCTAGCTACACTGCCGCGGTCGGCTCCCGACCCCCGCCGCATGCCTTGCGGCTGGTGGGTCCCGTCCGCTATCCTGGGCGGTTGCGTCGACGTCCGGACGACCTTTCGCTGTTTGCACGCCCTTTTTCCGCCCCGCCCTCATCCGTAGCCAGTAAGGGAGGCTGTTCTTCTTGGCCCAGACGGTCACAGCGCCTCGCGCGCGCAAGTCTTTCTCGCGTCTCAAGCACGTCCTCGACCTCCCCAACCTGATCGACATCCAGCGGCAGTCCTTCGACTGGTTCCTGTCGGGGGGACTCCGCGAGACCATCGACGACATCTCCCCGATCGAGGACTACACGGGCTCGCTCGCCGTCGAGTTCGGCGAGTACCGCTTCGGCGAGCCGCAGTTCTCGATCCAGGAATGCCGTGAAAAGGACCTGACCTACCAGGCGCCGCTCTCGATGACGGTCCGCTTCGTGAACAAGGACACGGGCGAGATCCGCGAGCAGACGGTGTTCATGGGCGACTTCCCGATGATGACGCAGTGGGGCACGTTCATCATCAACGGCACGGAGCGCGTGATCGTCACGCAGCTCGTGCGGTCGCCGGGCGCCTACCTGATGGAGCCGAAGGACCCGACGAAGCAGCTCTTCACGGCGAACCTGATGCCGAGCCGCGGCTCGTGGCTCGAGCTCGAGATCGACAAGAAGGGCATCGTGTTCGCACGGATCGACCGGAAGCGGAAGCTCCCGATCACGACGCTTCTGCGCGCCCTGCCGGCGGAGGACCCGAGCACCGGGTTCGCGCTCGACACGACCACGAACGAGGCGATCCTGCGGCTGTTCGACAACTCGCACTTCATCGAGAAGACACTCGAGAAGGACCCGACGACGCGCGAGGAGGAGGCGCTGATCGAGGTCTTCAAGAAGCAGCGGCCGGGCGAGCCGCCGACGCTCGACAACGCGCGCAACCTCCTGCGCGGCCTCTTCTTCGACCCGAAGCGGTACGACCTGACGAAGGTCGGCCGGTACAAGCTCAACCAGCGGCTCGGCGTCGACGTGCCCGAGGAGACGCGCGTCCTCACGACGCAGGACATCCTCGCGCTCGTGCAGAAGCTCGTCGCGATGCCGCACGCCGTGGGCGTGCCGGACGAGTCGAAGGACTATGCGGCCGACGCGATCGGGCTCAACCGCGACCCGATCCGCCAGGAGCTCGACGAGTACGAGCACTTCGGCAACCGCCGCCTCCGCACGACGGGCGAGCTGATCCAGGAGGCGTTCCGGGTCGGTCTCTACCGGATGGAGCGCGTCGTTCGCGAGCGGATGACGACGGAGGACGTCGACACGATCACGCCGCAGACGATCATCAACATCCGCCCGGTCGTCGCCGCGCTGAAGGAGTTCTTCGGCTCGTCACAGCTGTCGCAGTTCATGCAGCAGACGAACTCGCTCGACGGCCTCACGCACCGCCGGCGGCTCTCGGCGCTCGGCGCCGGCGGCCTGACGCGCGAGCGCGCGCCGATCGAGGTGCGCGACGTGCACCCGACCCACTACGGCCGCATGTGCCCGATCGAGACGCCGGAAGGCCCGAACATCGGTCTGATCGGCTCGCTCGCGTCGATGGCGACGGTCTCGGAATTCGGCTTCATCCAGACCCCGTACCGCAAGGTGGTCGGCGGCAAGGTGACCGACGACATCATCTATCTCGACGCCGCCGAGGAGGCGCAGTTCACGATCGCGCAGGCCTCGGAGCCGGTGAACGGGAAGACCGGCAAGCTCGAGAACGACGTCGTCCTCTGCCGGTCGGCCGAGGGCGAGGCCGTGATGGCGGCCGCCGGCGACGTCGAGTTCATGGACGTCGCGCCGGCGCAGATCGTCTCCGTCGCGACCGCGATGATCCCGTTCCTCGAGCACAACGACGCCAACAGGGCCCTGATGGGAGCCAACATGCAGCGGCAGGCCGTGCCGCTGATGATCCCGCAGGCGCCGCTCGTCGGCACCGGCCTCGAGTACCGCGCCGCCGTCGACTCGGGCGACGTCGTCGTCGCCCGTAACGCGGGGACGGTCGTCGAGATCGACGCGACCCGGCTCGTGATCGAGGGCCGCGGCACGCGCGACGAGTACGACCTGACGAAGTTCATGCGGTCGAACCAGGGAACGCTGATCCACCACAAGCCGATCGTCCGGCTCGGCGACACCATCGAGGCCGGCGCGGTGCTGGCGGACGGCTCGTCGACCGACCACGGCGAGCTCGCGCTCGGCGCGAACCTGCTCGTCGCGTTCATGCCGTTCGAGGGCTTCAACTTCGAGGACGCGATCGTGCTCAGCGAGCGCCTCGTCAAGGAGGACGTCCTCACCTCGATCCACATCCACGAGTACGAGATCGACGCGCGCTCGACGAAGCTCGGCGACGAGGAGATCACGCGCGACATCCCGAACCGCTCGGAGGAGTCGCTCCGGAACCTCGACGACCGCGGCATCGTCCGCATCGGCGCCGAGGTCGGCTCCGGCGACCTGCTCGTCGGCAAGGTCACGCCGAAGGGCGAGACCGAGCTGACGGCCGAGGAGAAGCTGATCCGCGCGATCTTCAAGGAGAAGGCGCGCGAGGTCCGCGACACCTCGCTCAAGGTGCCGCACGGCGAGGGCGGCGTCGTCATCGACGTCAAGACCTTCGCCCGGGACTCCGGCGACGACCTCAGCCCGGGCGTCAACGAGCTCGTCCGCGTCTACGTCGCGAAGAAGCGCAAGATCAGCGAGGGCGACAAGCTCGCCGGCCGCCACGGCAACAAGGGCGTCATCTCGCGGATCGTCCCCGAGGAGGACATGCCGTTCCTCGAGGACGGCCGCTCCGTGGACATCCTGCTGAACCCGCTCGGCGTTCCGAGCCGGATGAACATCGGCCAGATCCTCGAGACGCACCTCGGCTGGGCGGCTGCGCACGGCGTGTTCGCGAGCGACGACGTCGCGGTGATGGACGGCAAGGCGGGCCGCGTGATCAACGCGCCGTCGCCGACGCCGATCGCGACGCCGGTCTTCGACGGCGCGTCGGTCGAGGACGTCGACGAGGCGCTCGTCGCGTGGACGGAGCAGAATCCCGACAGCCCGATCAGGTTCAACATCGATCAGAAGCGTCCGGTCGGACGGAAGGCGTCCGGGAAGATCCGGCTCTTCAACGGCCGGACCGGCGAGCCCTTCGAGCAGAAGGTGACCGTCGGCTACATGTACATCCTGAAGCTGCTGCACCTCGTGGACGACAAGATCCACGCGCGGTCGACGGGCCCGTACTCGCTCGTCACCCAGCAGCCGCTCGGCGGCAAGGCGCAGTTCGGCGGCCAGCGCTTCGGCGAGATGGAGGTCTGGGCCCTCGAGGCCTACGGCGCCGCGTACACGCTGCAGGAGATGCTCACGATCAAGTCCGACGACACCGTCGGGCGCGTCAAGGCGTACGAGGCGATCGTCAAGGGCGAGAACATCGCCGAGCCCTCGATCCCCGAGTCCTTCAAGGTGCTCCTCAAGGAGATGCAGTCGCTGGCGCTCGACGTCGGCGTCATCTCGGAGGACGGCGGCGAGGTCGAGGTGCGCGAGGAGGACGACGAGCTGCTCCGCGCGGCGGAAGAGCTCGGCATCGACCTCTCGCCCGGCTCGCTCCGTGCAGCCGCGCGCCAGCCGACGGGGCAGGAGGTCGAGGAGGGGCAGGATCGCGTCGACCAGGACGGCGAGCTCGCCCTGCCTGCCGACGAGGCGCTCGACGACCTCGAGGGCGTCGAGCTCCCGGCCGACGAGGACGCGCCCGTTGGCGCGCTCGACGAGGCCGAGGCCGAGATCGAGGACTGAGGACGACCACACCGGATTTCCGAAGGAGAGGCGAGAACCACTTGATCGACATCAACGATTTCGACGCGATCCGCATCGGGCTCGCGTCGAGCAAGCAGATCCGCGACTGGTCGTCCGGCGAGGTCACCAAGCCGGAGACGATCAACTACCGCACGCTCAAGCCGGAGCGCGACGGGCTGTTCTGCGAGCGCATCTTCGGTCCGACGAAGGACTGGGAGTGCTACTGCGGCAAGTACAAGCGCGTCCGCTACAAGGGGATCATCTGCGAGCGCTGCGGCGTCGAGGTGACCCGCCAGAAGGTGCGGCGTGAGCGGATGGGGCACATCGACCTCGCCGCGCCCGTCTCGCACATCTGGTTCTTCAAGGGCGTTCCGAGCCGCATCGGCTACCTGCTCGACATCGCGCCGCGGGAGCTCGAGAAGGTCCTGTACTTCGCGGCGTCGATCGTCACCAGCGTCGACAACGAGGCGCGCGCGCGTGACCTCAACGACCTGGAGGACAAGGTCAGCGCCGAGTCGGAGCGGATCTACGTCGACCGCGACGAGCAGCTCGCCGCGCTCGAGGGCCGGCTTCAGCGGCGGCGCGAGTACTTCGCCAAGGGCCGCGAGAAGGGCTTCGACGAGGACGACGACTTCTGGGTGCGCGGCCTGGCGACTTGGGCAGAGGAGCAGGCGCTCCCGCCGCTCGAGGACGCGCGGCGGCTCGTGAACGCGATGCTCGTCGAGCTCGTCCCGCAGATCACGACGGAGGACGCCAAGAAGATCCGGGAGCTCGTCCGCAACGCCGCGATCCGCGAGGACCGCAAGCTGACGCCGCGCGAGCTCGAGCAGGTGGCGACCGCCGCCGACCAGATCCGGACGGCGCTCGCGCCGGTCCGGGAGGAGCAGGAGGCGGCCACCGGGTCGAAGAAGGGCGCCGTCTCGAAGCGCATCAACCGCGTGCTCGAGGGTCTGCTCGCCGGCGGCTCCTTGAGCGACGAGGACGCAGAGCTGGCCTCGGGCGTGGACACGAAGAACCTCGACAAGGCGCGCGACCTCGGCAACGGGCTCCTGCGCGAGGTCGTCGAGGGCGCCGACGAGGACACCGACGTTCGCGAGCTCGCGAACGACCTCTGCCTCCGGACCGACGGGAAGATCCAGAAGGAGGACCTCGACGCGCTGATCCAGTGGGCGCTGAAGGTCCGCGAGATGTACCTCGACATCGAGTCGCGCCGCGACGACACGCGCGAGGCGGCCGTCGACTCGGTACGCCGCCTCGAGGAGACGTGGCAGATCTTTCGCGAGCTCGAGCCGCAGAAGGTGGTCAACGACGAGCAGCTCTTCCGCGAGCTGAAGGACCGCTTCGGGTCGCCGTACGGCTTCGGCGTGTACTTCCGCGGCGGGATGGGCGCGGAATCGATCCGCGACCTGCTGCGCGACCTCGACCTCGACCTCGAGGCCGCGACGCTCCGCGACACGATCAAGACGTCGAAGGGCCAGAAGCAGCAGCGCGCGATCAAGCGCCTGAAGGTCGTCAACGCCTTCATCAAGTCGGAGAACAAGCCCGAGTGGATGATCCTCGAGGCGGTCCCGGTGATCCCGCCGGAGCTCCGCCCGATGGTCCAGCTCGACGGCGGCCGCTTCGCGACCTCCGACCTCAACGACCTCTACCGGCGCGTCATCAACCGGAACAACCGCCTCAAGCGGCTGCTCGACCTCGGCGCGCCCGAGATCATCGTCAACAACGAGAAGCGGATGCTCCAGGAGGCGGTCGACGCGCTGTTCGACAACGGCCGCCGCGGCCGCGCCGTGACCGGCCCGGGCAACCGCCCGCTCAAGTCGCTCTCCGACATGCTGAAGGGCAAGCAGGGCCGGTTCCGGCAGAACCTGCTCGGGAAGCGCGTCGACTACTCGGGCCGGTCGGTGATCGTCGCCGGGCCGTACCTCAAGCTCCACCAGTGCGGCCTGCCGAAGCTGATGGCGCTCGAGCTCTTCAAGCCGTTCATCATGAGCCGGCTCGTCGAGCGCAAGTCGGTCCAGAACATCAAGGCCGCGAAGAAGTACGTCGACTCGATGACGCCCGAGGTCTGGGACGTGCTCGAAGAGGTCATCGCCGAGCACCCGGTGCTTCTGAACCGGGCGCCGACGCTGCACCGCCTCGGCATCCAGGCGTTCGAGCCGGTGCTCGTGGAGGGCAAGGCGATCCAGGTCCACCCGCTCGTCTGCCACGCGTTCAACGCCGACTTCGACGGCGACCAGATGGCGGTGCACCTGCCGCTGTCGGCCGAGGCGCAGGCGGAGGCGCGGATCCTGATGCTGTCCGCCAACAACATCCTGTCGCCGGCCTCGGGCCGCCCGCTCGCGACCCCGACGCAGGACATGGTGCTGGGGATCTACTTCCTCACGTACTCCGACGCCGACCTCGGGTCGGTCGACGCGGCCGACCTCGATCCGCGGCCGCGCCGCTTCGACTCGGCCGACGAGGTCGAGATCGCCGTCGAGATGAAGGGCGTCGAGCTCACGGAGCCGGTCGAGTTCCGGTTCCGCGGCGAGCTGTACCTGAACGACCGCGGGACGCGTCCTCTTCGAACTCGGCCGTCTACAGGCAGCTCGTGAGCCTGATCGGCGTCGAGGGCGAGGAGCTCGAGTTCGACTTCGTCAACCACACGCTCGGGAAGCCCGACACGACCGCTTCATCCTGTCTCTGTCGGATCGGTACGGCGCCCACACCCTCGCGCCGGTGCTCGACACGATCAAGTCCCTCGGCTTCCACTACTCGACGCAGGCGGGGATCACGATTTCGAAGAACGACATCGTCGTCCCGCCCGAGAAGGAGAAGATCCTCGCGGGCTACGAGAAGCGCGTCGAGGACGTGCACGCGCAGTACGACCGCGGGCTCATCACCGACGACGAGCGGCACGAGACGATCGTGAACATCTGGACGGAGGCGACGGACGAGGTCGCGGACGCGATGCAGGCCAACCTGCACAAGACGAACTCCGTGTTCATGATGGCCAACTCGGGCGCGCGCGGATCGTTCAAGCAGATCCGCCAGCTCGCCGGGATGCGCGGCCTGATGGCGAATCCGAAGGGCGAGATCATCGAGCGCCCGATCAAGGCCAACTTCATGGAGGGCCTGTCGGTGCTCGAGTACTTCATCTCGACCCA
>CAVUKP010000016.1:0-186081 GCA_963742135.1 uncultured Thermoleophilia bacterium
GCCGGATGCGGATCCTGCTCGTGGACGACGACGAGCGCTTTCTCGGCGCGCTCGAAGCGCTGCTCGAGACGCTCCCCGGCATCGAGGTCGCCGGCCGAGTCTCGGACGGCGCGGAGGCGCTCGGCGCTGTCCAGCGGCTGCGGCCGGACGTCGTGCTGATCGACCTCGCGATGCCGCGGATCGACGGCCTCACGGCGACGCGCGCGATCGCCGACTCCGTCCCTGAGACGCGCATCGTGATGCTCAGCGGCTCCGACATCGTCGACCGCGGAGCGGACGCGGTGAGCGCAGGCGCCATCGGCTACATCCGCAAGACCGAGACGCTCGGCCAGCTGCCCGACCTGCTCGAGCGCCTCGGCGCGGCCTGACCCTAAGCCGCGGCGACGTCCGGTAGCCGCTCGAGCTCCGGCTCACGCCCGCCGTGCCCGAGCGCACGCACGTAGAGGCCGAGCGCCGGGAGTAGGAAGAGCGCCCCGGTCGCGAGCGCGGCGGGGATGCCGAACACGTTCCCGATCGAGCCGAGGATCGGGCCGCCCGTCGCCTGGCCGATCGCGTTCGACTGGCCGCTGATCGAGATCACCGTCGCGCGAACGCTCGAGTCCGTGATCTGCTCGTTGAGCCAGGTGTCGTAGAGCGGCGAGAGGAGGCTCCGCGCGAGCAGCGCGAGGACGAACGCGCCGATCACGACGCCGAACCCGACGCCGAGCGCGAACGCGAGCTGAAGGACGACGAACGCGGCGGTGAACGCGACGAGCAGCCTCGCGACGGCCGGCGTCCCGCCGCGGTCGACGCGGCGGATCACGGGCGAGACGGCGAAGAACCCGAAGACCATCACGACGACGCTCACGACCCCGAAGACCCAGACGGCGTCGATCCCGCCGGGGATTCCGACGTCGCGGAGCACGTGCGCCTCGGGCAGCCGGTCGAACGCCTCCGCGCCGAAGCCGGCGAAGAGCTCCGTCGCGACGAGGATCAGCACGATCGTCCGCGCGCGGACGAAGCGCGCGCCGTTGACGGCGGTCGTCCGGAGCTCGTCCAACGCGTGCCCGCGTTCCGCGCGCGGGCGGCGTTGGAAGCCGGTCTCGCGCATCAGGAAGATGCACGCGACGCCGACGAGCACCTCCGTCACTCCGTTCACGATCACCGCCGCGCGCAGCGAGACTAGCCCGATCGCGACGTTGAGGGCAAGGCCGGCGAGCGCGCCGGCGAAACCGACGCGCGCGCTGCGGAGGAAGACGCCGCCGACCCGGTCGCCGCCGACCTCGTCGGCGATCCACGCCTGCCACGCGCCGCTCGTGAACGTGTACGAGAGGCCCCAGATGCCCCACAACGCGATCACGACCCACGGGGCGCTCGCGAGGCCGACGCCGGTCACGGCCACGCCGATCCCGATGAAGCCGACGATGCACGAGGCCTTCCGGCTGTACGTGTCGGCGACGACCCCCGTCGGGATCTCGCAGAGGAAGATCGTCGCCTCCATCACGGTGCCCATCAGGATCAACTGGAGCGGCGAGAGGTGGAGGTCGCGCACGAGCAGCAGGTCGAAGACGACCCACCCGCCGGCGACCGCCCGGAAGAAGGTGACGCCGTAGTAGACGCGCGGCGCGCTCACCGCGTCGTCGTGCGCCAGACGGAGACGTGCTTCGTGCTCTCCGCCGTGAACGGCTCGCGGCTCCAGTCGGCCCAGCGCTCGACGAGCGAGAGGCCCGCGAGGCGCGCCATCAGGTCGAGCTCGGACGGGTAAACGGCGCGGAACGGCATCGAGACGCGCTCCCAGCGGCCGCCCACGAGCTGGAAGTGGTGGGAGACGGCCCGCTGCGTGTCGCGCTCGTACTCGTCGACGCCGACGTGCGTCTCGCCGAGGTCGAAGACCTCGAGCGGCGCCGTGTTCGGCACGCCCACCTCGATTACGAACGAGCCGCCCGGCTTGAGGTGAGCGGCCGCGTTCGCGAAGCACGCGACCTGCGCGTCCTGCGTCGTCAGGTTCATGATCGTGTTGAAGACGAGGTAGACGAGCGAGAACGAGCCGTCGACGCGTGTCGTCGCGAAGTCGCCGAACGTGACCGGGATCCCGTCGCCGCCCGGCTTCTCGCGCAGCTTCGCGACCATGTCGCGCGAGAGGTCGATGCCGTGCACCGGGACTCCGCGCGCCGCGAGCGGGAGCGCGATGCGGCCGGTTCCGATCCCGAGCTCGAGCGCGGCTCCGTCGAGCGCCAGGCCGGCGAGCACGTCGACGGTCGCGGCGACGACCTTCGGGTCGCCCCACTCGTCGAGCGTGGTGTCGTAGCGGTCGGCGACGGGGCCGGCGAAGTAGTCGTGCGTCACGCGAGGGGCCGCCTCACCGAGAGGCTGACCGAGCGAACCTCGTACCCCAGGCGCCGGTTCACACCCTGGAGCGCCTCGTTGCCGCGCTGCGTCCACGTCACGAGCTCGCGCAGGCCGTTGTCGGCCGCCCACGCGAGCTCGCGGGTCTTCAGCGCGGTCGCGAGGCCACGCCTCCGCCACGCGCGGCGGACGACCGTGAGCCCGTGCTCGGACCGCGTCTGGTCGCCCGGCCAGGCCGTCAGCCCCGCGTAGCCCACGATCTCGCCGTCGCGGAGCGCGACGAACGAGCCCGTCGGCAGCGTCGCCTCCTCGCGCAGCCATTCGTCGAGCGAGACGCTGACGGCGCCCGCGGCGAGCTTCAGGTCGGCGTAGCCCTCGCACGCCGAGGTCGTACGCCTGCTCGAGCAGCTCCGGGCGCTCCGCGACCGTCGTGAACTCCACCCCCTCGACGGGCGGCGGCGCCGGGACGTCGCCTTCGAGGGTGCGCACCATCTCGACCTGACGGTCGTACTCCTCGAACCCGTGCCGCGTCGCGAAGGCGAGCGAGCTCTCGTCGCCGCCGTCCACGTGCGCGCCCGCCGCGTCGAACCCGCGGGCCCGCGCGTGGTCGAGCAGCGCCTCGAGGAGCGCGGTGCCGACGCCGCGGCCGCGCGCCTCCGGGAGGACGAGCGGCGCGACGTTCGCGTGCCCCAGGTCGGAGCGCGCGACGAGCCCCGTTCCGGCGAGGCGGCCGTCGAGCTCGGCGACGAGGTAGAGCCGCTCCGGCTCGCGCGCGAGCCGCTCGCGCATCTGCACGACCTCCGCCGTGCGCTCGTTCGGCTCGACGGCGAGCCGCACGGCGCGGCAGGCCTCGAGGTCGGCGTCCGTCTCCGCGCGGCGAAGCTCGACGCTCATCCCGACCGCTTCAGCTTCCCGTGCCGCTTCGCGTACCGCTCGCCGGTCCGGAAGACGAGCAGCCCGAGCGGGATCGAGACGCCGCCGATCAGAAGCAACGGCCACACGTCGGCCCACTCGAGCCCGGCGCCGTGCAGGATCTGCTCGCGGTTCCCGCGCAGCGCATAGGTCGCCGGCGAGATCTTCGAGATCCACTGCATCCACGCCGGAAGCACCTCGACGGCGTAGTAGACGCCCGAGACGACAAGCAGCAGGCCCTGCGCGATGAACCCGAGCTGCGTGCCCTTCTCCGGCGAGATCAGCGGCAGGACGGCGGTCATCATCCCGATCCCGATGAACGAGATCGACGCGATCCCGAGCAGCGCGAGCGCCGCCGGGTAGTTCGCGTTGGGGACGTCGATGCCGATGAACGCGACGACGCAGGCGAAGAGGAGCGCCGAGCGCACGATCCCGATCACGACCGCGTAGATGCCCATCCCGAACAGGTGCACGGGCCGCGAGACCGGTGCCATGAACGTGTACTCGATCGTCCCCTCCCAGCGCTCCCAGGCGACCGTCTCCGTGACGACCTCGAAGATGAACCCGAGGTACGCCCAGATCACGCCCCCGACGAGCAGCGCCGCCGCGAGCGCATCCTGCTTCGCCTGCGGCAGGTCGACCGCGCGCGAGATGAAGACGATCGTGAGCGTGTTCGCGATCGTCCAGAACAGGAACGCGATGTCCCAGAGCAGGTAGCGCTTGGTCAGGTAGACGTTGCGCTCGACGACCCCATACAGGCCGACGAGCTCGTTCCGGATCGCGCGCGCCGTGCTCGGCGCCTCGTAGGCGGCCATCAGGCGAACACCTCCCTCTCCTCGTCCTCCTCGGTCTTCTCGTCCTCGAACGTGCGGCCCGTCGCCGCGAAGAACGCCTCCTCGAGCGTCTCGACCCCGAACCGCTCCTTCACGTCCTCGACCGGCTCCAGGAAGAGCAGCTCGCCGCGGTCGAGGAGGCCGACGCGATCCGCGAGCTCCTCGGCCTCGTTCATGTCGTGCGTGCAGAGCAGGATCGTCGCGTCGTGCAGCGTGCGCATCTCGCGGATGAACGACTGCACCTCCTGCTTCGAGCGCGGGTCGAGCCCCGTCGTCGGCTCGTCGAGGAGCAGCAGCACGGGGCTCGTGAGGAGCGCGCGGGCGAGCGCGACCTTCTGCTGCATGCCGCGCGAGAGGTTCTCCATCGCCTCGCCGCGCCTCTCGGCCGGGAACGCGACGCGCTCGAGGATCTCCGGGATCCTGGCGCGCGTCTCCCGCGGCGACATGCCGTAGAAGCGCGCGGCGTAGCCGAGGTTCTCGGCGGCGCTCATCTTCTTGAAGAAGCTCGCCTCGACGGAGACCCGGTTGACGAGCCGCCGCACGGCGCGCGTGTCCTTCGCGACGTCGTAGCCGAAGACGTGCGCCGAGCCGCCGTCGTCGAGCAGCAGCGTCGAGAGGAGCCGCACGAGCGTCGACTTGCCGGAGCCGTTCTGCCCGAGGATCGCGACGCACTCGCCGCGCCGCATGCTGAAGCTCACGCCCTTGAGGGCGGCCCGGCGGCGGCGCCGGAAGCGTCCGTCGCGACGGACGAACTCCTTGCGTAGATCACGTACGACGACTGCTTGCTGAGACACACATGCTCCTTGAGGATCGGAAGAGGACGGCTGAACGGAGGCGCACTGCGGCCGCTAGAAGCGGCGCGGCGTGACGTCTGCGTTCGGAATCCCCAGGAACATGGCCCGTAGAGGATACGGAAGCGGCTGCGGCAGCGCAAGGACATCGCGCATTGCGATCATCATGTTCAGCGATGAGCGGCACGGGACATCATCACGGGCGGTACATTTCCGCACCGATGACCGCGGTCGTCCTCTCCTCGCCCCGCACGCGCCGCCGCCTCGCCTGGGCCGGCGTCCTCGTCGCGGTGGTCGCCGTCGTCGCGGCCGCCTCCATCCTCATGCCGACCCGCTCGAACGTGGTCGCGACGACGCCGGAGCCGAAGGCCGCCGTCGCCGAGGCGCCGGCGCGGACGCCCGGCGAGCCGAAGACGGTGCCGGCGCCGCGGGCGGAGATCGACGCCCTGCTCGCGAAGTTCATCCCGGCCGTGATCGCGCGGAAGGACCTCGCCGCGGGGTGGAACCTCGTGACGCCGGACGCGCGCGGGACGCGCGCCGACTGGTCGCGCGGGACGACGCCGTTCCAGAGCTTCCCGGCCCGCGGCCAGAGGTTCACCGGCTGGACGCTCAACTACTCCTACCCCGGCGACGTCGGGTTCGACATCTTCCTCTCGCCGACGCACCCCGAGCGGCACGTCTCGATGGCGTTCCGGGCCGAGGCGAAGAAGGTCGGCGGCGAGTGGAAGATCGCGGTCTTCTACCCCCAGGCGACGTTCCAGCCGGTGGGGAAGAAGGCGTTCGTCTGGGCGGACACCGACCTCCAGCCGAAGTCGCTTCCGCCGGCGGCGACGACGGGGCGTCTCGGCGCGGTGTGGCTGCTCGTCCCCGTCGGGATCTTCGCGTTCGCGCTCGTCGGCAGCATCGGCTTTGCGCTCGTGCGCGCCGCCCGCAGGCGCACGCGGATCCGCGCGCTCGAGCGCGACCTCGCCGCGGCGCGCGCAGCGTCAAGCTGAGCGGCGGCTCCCGCCCGTGAAGGGCGCCGGCGACCTGGCGCGAATAGATCCGCCGGGACGGCCCGACGACGCGAGGAGGCCAGCATGATCAAGGAGTTCCGGGACTTCCTGTTCCGCGGGAACATCGTCGAGCTGGCCGTCGCGTTCGTCATGGGCGTGGCGTTCGCGGCTGTCGTGAACTCGCTCGTGAACAACCTCGTGATGCCGATCGTGGCGATGATCATCGGCAAGCCGAACTTCAACGATCTGACGTTCACGATCAACGACGCCGTGTTCCGCTACGGGGCGTTCATCACGGACCTGATCGCGTTCGTCGCGATCGCGGCCGCGGTGTTCTTCTTCATCGTGAAGCCGATCGAGGTCATGCTCGCGCGCCGGCGGCGCGAGCCGATCGAGGAGGGCATGCCCGACGAGGAGCGGCGCCACCAGGAGGTGCTCGCCGCGCTCGGTCGCCTGGCCCGGTAGGAGCGCAAAGGGGCGCGCGCGTTCGCGCCGCCCCTCCGCGTCGATCACGCGATCGCGAACGGCGTCGATCGGATCACCCGATCGCGAACGAGACCGTCACGCGCGCCTGGACGTCCTGCGTCCCCGGCTCGACAGGCGTCGACGCGTCCTGCGCGGCCGCGCGGGCCGCGTAGCGGGTACGGCCCGGCGTCCGCGGCGCCCTCCTCGACGATCGTGACCACCTCGCCGACGGCGAACCCGCCCGCGCGGGCGAGCGCCGTCGCCTTCGCGTGCGCGTCCTCGACGGCCTTCCCGAGCGCGTCGCGGTAGAGCTCGTCGCGGTCGGAGCGCCCGAGGACCGGGCCGTCGACGGTGTTCGCGCCGGCCGCGACGGCCGCGTCCACGAGCTCGCCCGCACGCGCGATCTCCGTCCGCGCCTCGACGCCGTTCTGCGCGACGAAGCCGGTCGTCGCGCCGCTCTCGTCGGTGCTCGGGTAGAGCGAGACCTGACGCGTCTGGAGCTCGCGGCCGCCGCCGCGCTTCAGCGCGTCGATCACCCGCGTCATCCGCTCGGCGTTCGCCGCGAGCGCGGCCGCGGCCGTCGACGCCTCGGTGCGGACGCCGGCCGTGATGGAGGCCGTGTCGGGAACCGTGGTGACGGTGCCCTCGCCGACGACGGTGACTGTTCTGGCGGCCGATTGGACGGCCTCGCTCCGGGCCGCCTCGGGGCGGCCGACCCCGGCGAGCGCGGCGGCTGCGACGGCGACCGCAGCGGCGGCGAGCAACGATCGTGATTCGTCTCATGCCCGGGCTACGCCGCCGCGTGCGACGCTGTCACACGTGCGCTACCAGTTCGTCGACTGCCGCTGGTCGCTGACCGACCCCGGCGTGGGGACGGCGCGCCTACCTCGACGGCCACATCCCGGGCGCGACCTTCCTCGACGTCGACCGCGACCTCGCGGCGCCGCCCGGCGCCGGCGGCCGGCACCCGCTGCCCTCGGGCGAGACGTTCGCGCACTCGGCCGGCGAGGCGGGCATCGGCGCCGGCGATCTTCGTCGTCGCCTACGGGAGCATGGGCGGCGCCGAGCGCCTGTGGTGGCTCCTGCGCCACTTCGGCCACGACGACTGCGCGGTGATCGACTTCGACTCGTGGCACGGGCCGCTGGAGCGCGGCGAGCTGCGGATCCTGCCCGCGAGGTTCCATCCCGAGGAGCGCACGGGCGACGTGATCGACGCTGGACGAGCTCCGCGCGCGTCTCGACGAGCTCGTGTTGGTCGACTCGCGCCGGCCCGAGCGCTTCCGCGGCGAGCCGAACGAGTTCGACCGCGACCCGGGGCGGATCCCGGGCGCACTGAACGCGCCGTGGGACGAGCCGCGTGCCGGAGCTGCCGCCGGGCGACGTCGTCGCGTACTGCGGGTCGGGCGTCACGGCCTGCGTGACGCTCCATCGCCTCCACCTGGAGGGCCGCGAGGGCAGGCTCTACCCCGGCTCGTGGTCGGAGTGGGAGCAGCACGAGGGCCTTCCGCGCGAGCGCGGGTAACCGATTCTCGCCTTCCGCGCGAGCGCGGATAACCGATTCTGCCTTCCGCGCGAGCGCGGGTAACCGATTCCGCCCCTTCTGCGTTCACCCAGCGTGAGCCGGACGCTGTCACCCGTCGCCACCCTCGCGCTCGTCACGCCGCTCGTCGCCGTCTACGGGTCGGGAGCGTGGTCGTGGATCGTCGGGCCTCTCGCGGCGCTGCTCGTGTGGGCGCTCGACGCGGCCGCGCGCGAGCCGGTGACGGAGTCGGCGCGCCCGGTTCGCCCGACGGGCGTGCTCTCGGCCCGGCACGAGCCCGAGCCGGTCGACTGACGCGGGTTCCTCCCGTCGCGGCCGCTACGCGGCGGCGGCGGCGAACGCCGCGAGGTACTGCTCCCAGCGCTTCGGGATCCGCGGCGTCGCGAGCCTGATGAAGAGCACGGGCGCGGGCGGCCGCGGCGGGTGCGGCAGCTCCATCTGCGCCTCGTGCGGGAGGCGGTTGCCCTTGCGCAGGTTGCACGGCGCGCACGAGGTGACGACGTTCTCCCAGGTCGAGTCGCCGCCCTTCGACCGCGGGACGACGTGGTCGAGCGTCAGCCGTCCCGTCGACGTCCCGCAGTAGACGCAGCGCCAGCCGTCACGCGCGAACAGCGCGCGCCGGGAGATCTTCCGCTGGATCGTTCGCGGGACGCGGACGTAGTGCACGAGCCGGATCACGTGCGGCCACGGGTAGGTGTCCGTCGCCGCCCTGAGTGGTCGGTCGAGCTCTTCGACCACCTCGGCCTTCCCCTTGAACACGAGCACGTGCGCGCGCCGCAACGAGCAGACGTTGAGCGGCTCGTAACTCGCGTTCAAAACGAGAACCTGGTGCAACCTGGCCGAAGAGTACCCGACCGTACGGCGCCACCGGCGCGCGCGAGGCTCTTCCGGCTACCGGCCCATCGCGCGCTCGACCGCCTCCTGCTCCTCGGGCGAGAGCGCGACCGACGACTGGCCGCGGTCGAGCTCCTTCACGTAGATGCGGGCGTAGTCGCGGCCCTGGATCGCGGTCACGACGACGCCGGTCCGCGCCGCGTCGAGGAGCGCGAGCGACGCCGACTGGTGGCCGCCGGTGTCCTCGTAGGCGTCGTAGCGGACGATCGAGGCGTTCGCGACCGAGCCGTCGACGCGCCGGTCGACGCGCGCGAGGCCGCCCGCGATCTCGTCGACGGCGCGGTGCAGGTCGTCGATCCGCGCTCTGGAGCGACACGGCGAAGTCGACGATGTCCTTCCGCCCGCCGGCGAGCAGAAGCCGCTGCGCCTCGCGGAGCCGCCGGACGCGCACCCACGCGAACCACGCGAGGACGAGCGCACCGATCGCGACGAGGCCCGCCGCGGCCGCGAGGATCGCGGCTGCCGTCCCTGACACCGACACGCGCCCATCCTAGGAGAGGCGCGTGACGGGCGGGCCGCGACCCCTACAGCGAGAAGATGACCGGGTACGTCGCCGAGTTGTTCGACGTGTTCTTCTCGCCCGGGACGGCCTTCACGTCGACCTTGAGCGTCGTCTTCGTCGCGATCGGCACCTGGCCGAGGTCGGTGAAGGTGACCGTCTTCTCCTCGCCCGGGTCGATCACGTCGATCGGTCTGCGTCTTGACGATCGGCGCCCTTCGTCCCCTCGATCGTCAGCGTGACCGGGATCTGCACCTCCTGCGAGTCGCCGGAGTTGCGATCGTGACGGCGAAGCGCGAGGTCGGTGCTCGCGGTGACGACGTTCTCGTTGTCGGTCTGGAGCGATCTGGCCGCCCGGGAGCGCCTTCGGTCGCGACGATGTTCGTGCCGTGGAGGCCGGTCGGCGTGCCGCCCGTCGACGCGCCGCGGAGCCGCGTCGAGCACGTTCGCCATCGACTCCTCGTTCAGGAGGTCGCGGTTCTGGAGGAAGTTCGAGTCCGGGACGGTGACGCCGGTGACGCCGTCCTGCTCGAGCTGGCGGCGGGCCGGCTCGCGGAAGAGGTCGTCCCAGCACGACGTCGCTCGCGACGAAGCGCTGCGCCTGCGACGCGAGCAGCGCGGCCGCGGCCGCCGATCTTCGAGTCGCTGCGTCGACCGGAAGGCGGCCGCGAGGCCGTCGACGCCGCTGACGCGGAGCTGGAGCGCCTCGACGACGTGCCGGTGCTCGTCGCGCAGCCGCCCCGGCGGATCGAGGTCCTCGCGCCGCGCGGACGTTCTGGCCGCTCGGCGTCGCGCGATGCCCGCGCAGCGTCGCCTCGAGGTCGCCCACCTTCGCACCCGGCGTCGTCAGCGCGTCGACGAGCTTCCGCCCGTTCGCCTCGCGACTGCGCGCCGATCGTGTCGACGTCCTCCATGTAGCCCGCGTACGCGTCGTGCGCGGCTCGACTCCGCGCACGACTGCACGACGAGCACGAGGATCAGGACGAGCGCGATCACGAAGACGACGAGACCGAGCAGGCGGAGGAGCGGCGCCGACGCCGCTGCGGCGGGCGCAGCGACCGGCGCGGGCCGCGCGGCGCCCCGCCTCCGCCGCCCCGGCCGCGGCAGACGGACGCGCTGCGTCGACTGCGGCGACTGCGCCTCGACGCGTCGGCTCGTCGTCGAAGAAGTCGAACTCGATGTCGTCGTCGCGCGTCGTCCATCGGCAGGCCGCCGACTCGAATGTACCGGGCGGCCCGGTCGGAAAAGGAGTTCGCGCCGCGGCGAAGTAGATGCGCATGGTGTCCCAGGCCGCGCTCGCGCACGACCTCGTCCTCGGTCGGTACCGCCCGCTCCGGCCCCTCGGCTCGGGAGGAATGGGCCACGTCTGGCTCGCGCGCGACGAGCGCAGCGGCCTCGACGTCGCGCTCAAGATCGTCGGGCGCGAGGGAAAGGCCGGCGCGCGCGCCGAGCGCGAGGCCGCCGCGGCCGCCGCGCTCCGGCACCCCCGCTGCCAGCGGATCTACGCGCTCGCGCGCGACCACGCGCCACGTCTACATCGCCTACGAGTACGTGCCCGGACGGACGCTGCGCGAGGCGATGCGCGCCGGGGAGCTCGACGACAGCGCGCGCGCGTCGAGGCCGCGGCGCAGATCCTCGAAGGCGCTCGCGCACGCCCACGCGCGCGGGATCGTCCACCGCGACGTGAAGCCCGCGAACGTCCTGCTCGCCGAGGGCGACGAGCGTCGACGTGCGGCTGCTCGACTTCGGGCTCGCGCAGATGGCCGAGTTCGAGACGCTGACCGCGCACGGCGACGTGCCGGGCACGCTCGCCTACATCTCGCCGGAGCGGCTTGCCGGCGAGCCGGCGACGCCCGGCGGCCGACGTCTGGGCGGTCGGCGTGATCCTCTGGGAGGCGCTCGCCGGGCGGCACCCGTTCTGGGACGGACGACCCGCTGAAGACTCGCAGCCGGCATCCAGGCGGGCGCGCCGCCGCTCGAGCGACTGCGCCCCGACCTGCCGCGCGCCGCTGCGCGACCGTCGTCGACCGCGCGCTCGTCGGCAACCCGTCAGCAGCGGCCGCACGCGGCGAAGCTCGCGCGCGACCTGCGCGACGCTCCCGCAGCGGCGCAGAGCGGAAGCGGGTGCCCGCGGGCCCCACGGCGCCGCCGCCGAGCCGCCGCGCGAGCTCCTCGTCGTCGCGGCGCGCGAGCGGCTCCTCCCCGGCGCGCTCGCGGCGACTGTCGGCGGGCTGGATCGCCGCGACGCTGCCGTTCTACCCGGCGGGCTGGCCGCTCGCGCTCGGCGCCGTCGCCGGCGTCGCTGGCGCTCGCGGCGCCGCGCGCTCGGCCTCGCGTTCGCGCTCGCGTACCCGTTCTTCCCGCTCGCGAACATCTCGCTCGGGCTCGCGGTCGCTGTACGCGGCGCTCGCCGCTCGGGTGGCTCGCGCTGACGTGGCGCGACCCGCGCACCGGGCTCCTCGTCGCCGCGGGACCGCTGCTCGCGCCGCTCGGCGCGCTCGCCTGCGTCCCGCTCGTCGTCGCAGGCCGTTCGCGGGCGACTCCGGCGCGCCGCGCAGGCCGGCGCCGCGGTCGTGCTCGTCGGCCGTCGTCGCCGGCCTCACCGGCGGCGCGGCTGCCGTTCGAGCGAACGGCGCGCCGCCGCCCGACCTCGGGGTCGCCGGCAGCGACAGGCCGGGCGCCGTCGCCCACGCGCTGTGGGCGGCAGCTCGCCGCGCACCCGGTGCTGCTCGCCGAAGCCGCGGTCGCCGCCGCTCGCCGCCGCTGCGCTGCCGTTCGTCCGCGGCCGCGGCCCCTGGCCGGCCGCGCTCTTCGGCGCCGCCGCTCCTCGGCGCGACGGCGCTGGTCGCGCCGGCGGCGGCGTACCTGCCGCTCGTCGCCGGCAGCGTGGGCCACGCGCCGCGGTGCTGGCGCGTCGAACCCGACGGATTAGACTGGCTCGCCGGGGAAGAACCCGGTGCAATGAGCGTGCTTCGCAACATCGAGTCCGAAGCTCGAGTCCCTCTTCGAGGGCGTCTTCGGCCGCGCGTTCCGGACGCAACGTGCAGCCGGTCGAGCTGGCGCGCAAGCTCGTCAAGGAGATGGACGACCACCGCAGCGTCTCCGTCTCGCGCGTCTACGTCCCGAACGAGTACACGGTCTACCTCTCGCCGGAGCGACCGCGAGCAGTTCGCGGCCTACGAGGAGAGCCTTCGCGACGAGCTGCAGGAGTACCTCGTCGAGCACGCGCGGCGCGAGGGCTACGCGCTCCTGTCGCCGCCGCGCGTGCGGCTCGAGACCGACGCCGACCTCGACCGTCGGCGTGTTCGGGATCGCGACGCGGATGGTGCAGACCGGGCGGCGCGCCGAGGCCGCGCCCGCCAGGACGACGAGCCGGGCGCGACGATGGTCTACAAGCCCGTCCAGCGGCGCGACCGAGGCGGCGGACGCCGGAGGAGCTCGGCGTCGAGCGGGAGGTCGCGTTCCTGCGGTGGGACGGGCGAGCGCCGGGAGGTGACGCAGCGCCGGGTCGTGATCGGCCGCTCGAAGGACTGCGACGTCCAGGTCACCGACCCGAACGTCTCGCGGCGGCATGCGGAGGTGCGGCAGGAGGGCGCGACGTACTGGCTCGTCGACCTCGACTCGACGAACGGCGTCGAGATCGCGCGGCAAGCGCGTCAAGCGGCTCAAGCTCGAGGACGGGACGCGCGTTCACGATCGGCTCGACCGAGATCCGGCTTCGACCGGGAGCCGGTCGGTGGCGGCATGCCGCGCTCGCGCTCGGCGCAGGTCGAGACGACCCTGCTCGTCGCTGAAGCTCGCGTTCCTCGTGCTCCTCTACCTCTTCATCTGGCGGATCGTCCGCTCCGCGGCGCGCGACCTGCGGCTGCCGCAGGAGTCGATGATCATCGCTCCGCAGCAGGCGGCCGCCGCCGGGCTCGGACGGCGCGCGCGGAGCCGGCCGAGCGCGGGCGGCTCGTCGTCGTCGAGAGCCCCGCGCTCGACCCGGGCGACGCGTATCGTGCTCGACTCGGCGGCGGTCACCGTCGGGCGCGGGGCGAACAACGACGTCCCGATCGACGACGACGAGTACGCGTCGGCGCGCCACGCGCGGTTCGAGCCGCGGCGCGACGGCGTCTACGTCGAGGACGTCGGCTCGACGAACGGCACCTTCGTCAACGGCATCCGCCTCACGCGCGAGCGCCGGCTCGCGCGCGGCGACGTCGTCCGCGTCGGCGAGACCGACCTAAGGTTCGAGGCGATGAGAGGTCGGCGAGATCTACGGCCGCGGACGGACACCGGCCGCAAGCGGCGGCACAACGAGGACTCCTACGTCTGCGCAGCCGCCGCTGTTCGCGATCGCCGACGGGATGGGCGGCGCGCAGGCCGGCGAGGTCGCGTCGGCGCTCGCCGCCGACGCGCTCAAGGAGTCGGAGGCCGACGGCGGCGGCGAGGCGCGCGTCGTCGAGCTGATCCAGGAGGCGAACCGCCGCGTGCACGAGCGTGCGCTCGACCGACGCCGCCACCTCCGGGATGGGGACGACGATCACGCTCGCGCTCGTCGAGCGACGACGGCAGGTCACCATCGGCCACGTCGGCGACTCGCGCGCCTACCTGCCTCCGCGACGACCGGCTCGAGCAGCTCACCGACGACCACTCGCTCGTCGCCGAGCTCGTCCGCCGCGGCGAGCTCTCGCCGCAGGAGGCGGAGGTGCACCCGCAGCGCTCGGTGATCACGCGCGCGCTCGGCACGGACCCGGACGTCGACGTCGACGCGTTCACGGTCGAGGCCGAGGCCGGGCGACGTCTTCCTCATCTGCTCCGACGGCCTGTCGCGACATGGTCGACGCCCGGCGCGCTCGAGGAGATCGTGCGCTCGAACCGCGGCGGACCTCGACGCGGCGGCGCGGGCGCTCGTCGCAGGCGCGAACCGCGGCGGCGGCGAGGACAACATCACGGCGATCCTGTTCGAGCGTCGTCGACGGCGACGCGTCGGAGCCGTCGTCCGGGCCGAGCCCCGACGACGTGACGCGCGAGCACGTCTCGGTCGCCGTCGACCCGGACGAGGAGGACACGCTCCACCCCGAGGACGCGGTCGCGCCGCCGCCCGCGGCGCCGCGCTCGGCCACGATGGTGGTGGACGCGGCGGCGATTCGCGAGGCGGCGCAGGCCGCGACGGCCGCGGACGCCGAGCCGGCCCAGCCGCGGAGCCGATCGAGCCCGCGGAGCCGGGCGAGCCCGCAGGCCCCGACGAGGCCGCGGCGCGAGAGCCGGAGCGCGTGCACGTGCCGTGGTGGCGGCGCATCCTCGCGGTGCTCGTGATCGTCGGCCTGATCGCGCTCATCGTCGCGCTCGTCGTCTGGGGCCTCGCTCGCTAGGCCGAAGGGCCCCCGCGCGGCCGTGAAGGACCTTCGATGAGCTACCGGAACCGCGAGCTGCTCTACCTGTTCTCGGTCGGGCTCCTGACCGGCGATCGGGTTCGCGAGCGTCTACATCGCGCGGCAGGCGGTCGTCGACTGCGTCGTCGCTGACCTACGCCGGGTTCTTCCTCGCGCTCTACCTCGCCGCGCACCTGATCGCGCGCTTCACGGTGCCGAACGCCGACCCGTACCTGCTCCCGATGGCGGGCTGCTGACCGCGGTCGGCCTCACCGAGATCTACCGGCTCGAGCCCGACGACGCGTTCCGCCAGGGGCTCTGGATCGTGATCGGCGTGACGCTGTTCGCGCGTCACCCTGCTCGTGGCTGCGGCGCGACTACCGCGTGCTCGAGTCCTACAAGTACCTGTTCGGGATCGGCGCGATCGTGCTGCTCTTCCTGCCGTCGGTGCCGGGCCTCGGGACGACGGTCAACGGCGCGCGCCTGTGGGTGCAGCTCGGGCCGCTCCAGTTCCAGCCCGGCGAGATCGCGAAGATCCTGCTGATCGTGTTCCTCGCCGCGTACCTGCGCGAGAAGCGCGAGGTGCTGGCGCAGGGGCGGCTGAAGGACCTCGGGCCGCTGCTCCTGATCTGGGGCGCGGCGATGCTCGTCCTCGTCGAGACGAACGACCTCGGCTCGGCGCTCCTCTACTTCGGGATCTTCCTCGCGATGCTCTACGTCGCGACCGGCGCGCGTGACTCTACGTCGTCGCCGGGCTCGTGCTCTTCGCGGGCGCCGGCGTCTTCGCCTACCGGACGATCGCGCACGTCGAGAACCGCGTCACGATCTGGCTGCACCCGTGGACCGACGACGAAGGTCTTCTGCGCGCAGACCGGCACCTACGGCGCTGCGGCAGGACTGCGACAGCTACCAGCTCGTGAAGTCGCTGTACTCGATCGGCAACGGCGGCTTCGGCGGCGCCGGCCTCGGCAAGGGGACGTTCACGACGCACCGAGCGGGCAGCAGCTGATCCCGTACCTGAACACCGACTTCATCTACTCGGCGCTCGCGCAGGAGCTCGGCCTCGATCGGCGCCGCGGCGCTGCTGCTCGTCTTCATGCTCTTCGTCGCGCGCGGGATGAAGATCGCGCTGATGGCCGACGACGGCTTCTCGAAGCTGCTCGCCGCCGGCCTCACGTTCGGGTTCGCGCTGCAGACGTTCATCATCGTCGGCGGCGTCCTGCGGCTGATCCCGCTGACCGGGATCACGCTGCCGTTCGTCTCGTACGGCGGCTCGTCCGTCGTCGCGAACTTCGTCCTGCTCGCGCTGCTGCTCCTCGTCTCCGAACCGCGCGCAACGCGGGCCGCCGATGAACACGCAGATCTCCCGCCTCGCGCTCTTCTCGCTGCTCCTGATCGACGTCGCTGATCGTCGCGACGACGTACTGGCAGACGTGGGCCGTCGGCGGGCCTCGCCGACCGGCAGGACAACGCGATCGAGCGCGTCGCGCAGTTCAAGATCAAGCGCGGCCTGATCTACGCCTCCGACGGCACGCTCGTGCGCGACGAACGACGCAGGTGCGCCGGAACGGCCAGACGCTCTACTTCCGCCGCTACCCGGCGCACGGGCTCGCCGCGCACGATCGTCGGCTACTCGACGCAGGGCGCGCTCGCGCGCCGGGCTCGAGCGCGAGGAGAACGCGTACCTGACGGCGTCGAACGCGAACCTCGGCACGGTCGTCGACACAGCTGACCGACAAGCTGAAGCGGCGGGACGATCGTCGGCAACGACGTCATCTCGACGATCAACACGAAGGCGCAGCGCGTCGCCGAGTCGCTGCTGCGCGGGAAGTGCGGCGCGGCGTCGTGATCGAACCCGCAGACGGGCGCCGTCCTCGCGGCGCGCCTCGTCGCCGACCTACGATCCGAACCTGATCGAGACGCCGAACGGGTACGCCAAGATCCTCAACTCGCGGACGAGCCGCGTGCAGCCGGCGCGTCGCCGCTCTTCGACCGCGTGACGCAGGGCCTCTACCCGCCGGGCTCGACGTTCAAGGTCGTGACCGCGGCGGCCGCGCTCGACTCCGGCGTCTACACGCCCGACTCGCAGTTCTACGACCCCGGCTACTGCATCGAGTACGGCAAGAAGGTCCTCGAACGCCGGCAACCCGGAGGCGCCGGAGCAGTTCGGGAACGTCGACGCTCACGACGGCGCTCGAGCACTCGATCAACGCCGTCTTCTGCGACATCGGCAAGAAGCTCGGCGCGAAGCGCGTGCTCGACAAGGCGAAGGACTTCGGCTTCTACTCCGTCGCCGCCGCTCGAGATCCCCGGCGAGCGCGCGCTCCGCCTCCGGCCTCTACAACAGGACGCACGTTGTTCGACCCGAAGGACCCCGCGTCGCAGGTCGACCCCGGCCGGCTCGCGTTCGGCCAGGAGCGCCTGCTCGCGACGCCGCTCCAGATGGCGATGGTCGCCTCGGCGGTCGCGAACGACGGCGATCCTGATGCGCCCGCACGTCGTGAAGGAGGTGCGCGGCCCCGGCGGCAAGGTCGTCGTGCGCGTGGCGCCGAAGAAGTACTCGCAGCCGATGAAGCCGGAGACGGCCGCCGCGCTCCAGAACATGATGACGCTCGCGGTCGCAGAGCGGCACCGGGCACGGCCGCGCAGATCCCGGGCGTCACGGTCGCGGGCAAGACCGGCACCGCCGAGACCGGCCGGTCGCACGTCTACACCGCGTGGTTCATCTTCTTCGCGCCCGGTCGAAGCCGGTCGTCGCCGGCGCCGTCGTGCTGGAGAACCAGCTCAACGGCTTCGGCGGCAAGGTCAGCGCGCCGATCGCGAAGTCGATCATGGAGGCAATCCTCCCGTCGGCGTCGAACGGTCAGCGGTAGCGGGATGACCACGACCGACACCCTCCTGAACCGGGTCTTCGACGGCCGGTACGTCGTGCGCCGGAAGCTCGGTTCCGGCGGGATGGCCGACGTCTACCTCGCCGAGGACCAGGAGCTCGGCCGCCGCGTCGCGCTCAAGATGCTGAACGAGCGGCACGCGAGCGACGAGCAGTTCGTCGAGCGCTTCCGCCGCGAGGCGCAGAGCGCGGCGGGGCTGAACCACCCGAACATCGTCTCGATCTTCGACCGCGGCCAGCGCGGAGGGCACCTACTACATCGCGATGGAGTACCTCGACGGGCGCACGCTCAAGGAGCTGCTCGTCCGGAACGGGCCGACGCCGGTCCCGATCGCGATCGACTACGCGCGGCAGATCCTCGGCGCGCTCGTCGTTCGCGCACCGCAACGGGATCGTCCACCGCGACATCAAGCCGCACAACATCGTCGTCGGCCCCGACGGCCGTCTGAAGGTGACGGACTTCGGCATCGCGCGCTCGGGCGCGTCGCAGATGACCGAGGCCGGCTCGATCGTCGGCACGGCGCAGTACCTCTCGCCCGAGCAGGCGCGCGGCGCGGCCGTCGACCCGCGGTCCGACCTCTACTCGCTCGGGATCGTCCTCTACGAGATGCTGACGGGCACCGTCCCGTTCACGCGGCGACACGCCGGTCGAGATCGCGATGAAGCACCTCTCGGCGATCCCGCCGCCCGCCGTCGGCGCAGCGCGACGACGTGCCGCACGACCTCGACGCGGTCGTGATGCGCGCGCTCGCGAAGGACGCCCGACCAGCGGTACGCGGTCGGCGGAGGAGATGGACGCCGACCTCGCCCGCGTCGCGCGCGGCGTCGCCGTCTCGCAGAAGACCGAGGACGCGATGACGCAGGTGCTCGCCGGCGCCGGGATCGCCGCGGCGCCGACTGCGATCACGCGGCCGCGCGCGGTCACGCCGCCGCCCGCGCCGCCCGCGTACCGGCCGCCGTCGTCGTACTACGACTACGAGGAGCCGCCGCCCGTCGCGGCGGATCTGGCCCTGGCTGCTCGCGCTGCTCGCGCTCGTGATCGCCGGCGCCGGCGGGCTGGCTGCTCTACGACCGGATCCAGGACCAGCTGATCGGCGAATCGCCCCGTGGCGGTGCCGGACGTCCGCCTCCTCCAGGAGTCGCTCGCGAAGCAGCAGATCTCGCAGGCGGGTCTCAACCCGCGCGTGCAAGCGCCGGGCGAGCGGCTCCGTCCCGAAGGGCGCGGTCGTGATCGCGCAGAGCCCCGAGCCGGGTGACCGGATCGCGAAGGACTCGACGGTCACGATCTGGGTCTCGAGCGGGAAGCCTCGATCGGTCGTCCCGAACGTGAAGGGGCATCCGCTGACCGATGCGATCGCGCAGCTCGCGTCGGTCGGACTGAAGCCGAACATCGTCTACATCTTCTCGGACGCCCAGGAGAACACCGTCATCGGCCAGAACCCCGCCGCCTCCGATCGGGTCCTGCGCGGCTCGAAGGTCCGGATCAACGTCTCGCGCGGCCCGAAGCCGGTCGCGGTCCCGGACGTCGTCGGGCAGCCGTACGCGAACGCGGCCGGCGCGCTGAAGGGCGCCGGCTTCGCGGTCACCCGCGCCGACGTCGAGTCGGACGAGCCCGACGGGCGCGTCGTCGCCGAGGACCCGCCGGCGGGCACGCCGGTGCCGAAGGGGACGAAGATCACGCTGTCGGTGTCGAAGGGGCCGTCGAAGTCGCAGGTGCCGGACGTGACGTTCCAGACCCAGCCCGACGCCGAGACGCTCCTGACGGGCGCCGGGTTCAAGGTCGCCACGACGACGACGGACGTCACCGACCCGGCGAGCGACGGCGTCGTGCTGTCGCAGGAGCCCCGCGGGCGGGACGCTGCTGCCGAAGGGCGGCGACGGTGACGATCGACGTCGGCGTCCTCGCCGGCACGGGAACCGAGCAGGTGCCGACGACGACCGCGACGACCACCCCGACCACGCCGACGCACGACCCGCCCAGACGTCGCCCACCCCGACGACGCCGGTCACGACGACGCCGTGAGCGGCGCGCGCCGCCGGATCGCGGTCGTCCTCGGCGGGCGGTCGAGCGAGCACGACGATCTCGGTCGCCTCCGCGCGAGAGCGTCGTCGCACGCGCTCGCCGACGCGCACGACGTCGTCACCGTCGAGATCGCCCGCGACGGGCGCTGGGCCATCGCGCTCGACGCGTCGGAGCCGCGGGAGCTCAGGGCCGCGCCGGCGCGCGCTCCGAGGTCGCGGTGCGCGGCGGCAGTGCCGTCGACGTGCGTGCGTCGCGTCTCCCCGATCGCAGCGTCGCCGAGGCGCTGTCCGACGTCGACGTCGTCTTCCCGGTCCTGCACGGGCCGTTCGGCGAGGACGGGACGCTCCAGGGACTGCTCGAGCTCGCGGACGTCCCGTACGTCGGCGCAGGCGTCCTCGCCTCGGCGCTCTGCATGGACAAGGACCGTGTTCAAGGCGGTCATGCGCGACGCCGGCGATCCCGGTCACGCGCAACGTCACGCTGCGCGCGGGCGACGCGCCGCGGAACCCGTTCGGGTACCCGGTCTTCGTCAAGCCCGCGCGCCTCGGCTCGTCGGTCGGGATCTCGAAGGCGCACGACGACGACGGAGCTCCGGCGCGGCGGTCGAGCTCGCGTTCGAGCACGACGACAAGGTGCTCGTCGAGGAGTTCGTCGCCGGCTGCGAGGTCGAGGTCGGCGTGCTCGGCAACCGCGCGGCCGGTCGCGTCGCTGCCCGGGCGAGATCGTCGTCACGCACAACGAGTGGTACGACTACGAGGCGAAGTACGACGAGGGCGAGATGGACCTCGTCGTCCCGCCGCCGATCACCGACGAGCAGGTCGAGCGCGCCCAGGAGCTCGCGGTGCGCGCGTTCGTCGCGACCGAGTGCGAGGGGATGGCGCGCGCGGACATGTTCGTCCGACGACGACGGCGAGGTGCTCGTGAACGAGCTGAACACGATTCCCGGCTTCACCGCGACGAGCGTCTACGCGAAGCTCTTCGACGCCTCGGGGATCCCGTACGCGGAGCTGCTCGACCGGCTCGTCGAGCTCGCGCTCGAGCGCCACGAGCGCCGCGCACGGCTGCGCTACTGACGCAGGGTCTACGGAGACGGAGTCTCGAGGTACGCGCGCAGCGCCGAGGCGAGCGCGTCCATCGCGTCGCCGAGCTCGTAGAGGACGTAGCGACCGTCGCGTCGCGTCCGCACCAGGTCGCCGTCGAGGAGCGTGCGCAGGTGCTTCGAGAGGCCGGACTCGGAGAGGCCGACGAGCGGGGCGAGCTCCTCGGTCGTCCGCGATCGCTCCGCGACGAGCCGCAGCACGCGCAGCCGGACCGGGTCGGCGGCCGCGCGCAGCGAGCGGACGAGCGCCTCCGGCGGCGGGTCGTCGGCGGGTCGCCGCACCGAGAACGGCGCCGGGAACACGAGCGCGACCGGCCACGGCGGGTCGCAGTTCACGCGCACGTGCGGCCAGACGTAGGCGCTCGGGACGAGCATCAGCGGGCTCGCCGCGGACACCTCGACCGTGTGCTCGTGCGGCGACCGGCGGACGACCGTGCGGGCCGCGTGCTCCACGTCCAGCTCGGGCTGGCGAGACGCCAGCGCGAACGGGCCGGCCGCGAGAGCGACGCGTCGCGCCTCCTCGGCGGCCTCGAGGAGCAGCGGCTCGAGCCGCTCCCACTCCGCCCGCCACGCGACGTCCCAGTAGGCCTGGAGGAGCGCGACCCACCGCTCCCGGAGCGCCGCCGGGTCCGCCCACGCGAGCCGCGCCACCTCGACGCAACCGTCGCCGAACGATGCCGCCCGCGCGAGCGCGCGCTCGCGGACGTCCTCGCTCTCCATCGCCTCGCGCCCACCCATCGACGGCCCCGTCCAGTGGAAGAGCGGCCGCGCGAGGTCGTACGCGAGCAGCGCCGGCTCGAGCCGCGCGATCGCCTCCAGGTGGAGGTCGAAGCCGATCTTCGTGTCGAGCCTCGGCGGGAGCACGCAGTCCGGCGCCGCGTCGTCGAGCAGGAACCGGAACGCCTGCAGCTCGCGCCGGAGGCCCGGCGGCAGCCGGCGCATCCCGCGGATCCACGGGTGCTGCGCCGCGTGCACCTTCGGGTAGAGCAGGACGTGCATGCTCAACACCGCCTCGGCGAGCGGCGAGAGCCCGAAGCCGATCGCCCCGGGGTCGTCGTCGGTGAACGTCAGCCGGATCGCCACGCGGATTCGCCGTTCGGCGGATCGTTTGCGCGGCGATCCTAGCGGCGCCTACCGTGCGCGCCCGTGCTCCGCGCCGCCGCAACCGCCGCCGCAGCGATCGTCTCGCTCGCGACGGCGGCCGCGGAGCCGGAGGTCGCAGCCCGCGTCCACGTCGGCGGGAAGCCGTGCGGCGTCGTCGGCGCCGCCGGGGCCGTCTGGGTGAGCGACGCCGACGCCGGGCGCCTGCTCCGGATCGACGCGGCGGCGAACACCGTCACCGCCACGACCAAGCTCGACCCGATCGCGTGCGAGCTCGCGTACGGGTTCGGCTCGATCTGGGCCGTGACCCAGAGCGGTCGCCTCGACCGCGTCGACCCCGCGACTGGGAAGCTGGTCGCCCGCGTGCCCGTCGGCGCGACGAGCTACGAGTCGACCGCCGCCGCCGGCTCGATGTGGGTGACGAACCGGACGGGCGACACCGTCCAGCGCGTGTCGCCGGCGACGAACAGGGTGACGAGGACGCTGCGGTTCCCGGGTCTCGCGCCCGGCGGGATCGTCTGGGCCGGCGGGGCCCTCTGGATCGGCGACGACCTCGGGAGCGCCGTCTACCGCCTCGACCCGCGCACGCTCCGGTGGGCGCGCGTCCGCACGACGGGCGAGCGCTCGACGTGGGTCGCGACCACTCCCGGGGCGCTCTGGGTCGCGAACGGGTCGAGCAACACCGTCACGCGCATCTCGCTCCGGACGCGGAAGGCTCTCGCGACGATCCACGTCGGCCAGAGCCCCGTGAACCTCGCCGTCGTCGCGGGACAGGTCTGGGTGCCGAACGACTTCGGCAACACCGTCAGCGTGATCGACCCCGCGACGAACCGCGTCGCGACGACGATCCCGACGGCGAAGAACCCCGCGGTCGTCGCCGAGGCCGAGGGGGACGGGTGGGTGACGATGTTCGAGGCCGGCGAGGTCTGGCGGATCCACCCCCGCGGCGACTGACCACGCCGCCGACAGGGCTAGGCCGCGACGTCGACCTCGTTCACGTGCGCCTTGTCGTAGCCGCCGCCGAGGCGCGTGATCCAGATCAGGTAGTACCGGTGCTCGTCCGTTCCCGCCAGCGGGATCTGCGTCCGGCCGCCGATCGCGCGCGCGGCCGCGAGAGTGTCGGGGAACGACGAGCGCGACGCGCCGGCGCGGATCGACGCCGTGAAGCCGGGCGTGTCGGTCACGATCCCGAGCCGCGAGAGCCTCACAGGCTTCCCCGCGTCGAGCACGAGGCCGACCCCCGCCTTGGCGAAGACGCGGTACGTCTCGGTCGTCCAGTAGGTGGACGGGTCGCCGTCGGTCGCACGCGGCGCGTACTCGTCGTGCTCGCTCCGGTCTCCGAACGGGTCGTAGGCGGAGACGCCGCGGACGTCGACCGCGGCCGCCGGAGACCCTGTCCGCGCCGCCGCCGCCCGCCGACGCCACCGCCGGCACCGTCGTCGCGCGAGAGGGCGTAGGCGACGAGGCCGGCGACGGCCGCCACCGCGGCGACCGCGAGCAGCGCGGCGAGGAGCCGCCCGCGCGACCGGCGGCGGCCGCGAGGGCGCCCGACGGCGGGCCCGACGGCCGTGACCGCGCCGTGGTCGCCGCTCCGCACCTCGTCGAGGCACGCCTCGAGCTCCGCGCGCAGGTCGTCCATCGTCTGGAAGCGGTCGGCCGGGTCCTTCGCCATCGCCCGCTGAACCGCGGCGTCGACGCGCGGCGGGACGTCGGGGCGCTTCGCGCGCACGGGCGGAGGCGGCTCGTTGATGTGCCGCATCGCGACCGCGACGAAGTTCTCGCCGGGAAACGGCACCTCGCTCGTCAGCAGCTCGTACAGGACGACGCCGAGCGAGTAGACGTCGGTGTGCTCGTCGACGCGCTGCCCCTGCGCCTGCTCGGGCGCGATGTAGTCGGACGTCCCCAGCACCGTCCCCGTCTGCGTCATCCCGTGCTGGACGTCGAGCGAGCGCGCGATCCCGAAGTCGGTGACCTTCGCGCGCCCGTCGCCGTTCAGGAGCACGTTCTGCGGCTTCACGTCGCGGTGCACGAGCCCGCTCTGGTGCGCGAAGGAGAGCGCGCCGGCGATCTGGATCGCGAGCTCGAGCGCCACGGCCACCGGCACCGGCCCGTCGCGCCGGATCACCGCCTTCAGGTTCTCGCCGTCGATGTACTCGAAGACGATGAACTGGCGGCCCGCGTGGTCGCCGCGGTCGATCACCGTCACGATGTTCGGGTGCGAGAGCGCGGCGACGGCGCGCGCCTCCTGCCGGAACCGGGCGACGTAGTCCTCGTCGTCGGAGTACTGCTCGTGGAGCACCTTGACGGCCACCTTGCGGTCGAGGAGCCGGTCGTGCGCGCGGTAGACGCTCGACATTCCGCCCGCGCCGACGAGCTCCTCGAGCTCGTACCGCCCAGCAAGCACCTCGCCGACCATCTCGGCGTCAGCCTTCCCCGCGCAGCGGGTGCTCTACCCGAGCACGGCCCGGAACGCGTCCTCCCAGGCCTCGAGCGCCTCGTCGAGCTCCGCGTCGGAGATCACGAGCGGCACGAGAACGCGAATGCAGTTCCCGTGGATCCCGGACTTGATCAGCAGGAGCCCGCGCTGCATCGCCTCCTCGACGACCGCGGAGGCGACGTCGGCCGTCGGCTCCTTCGTCTCGGGATCGGCCACGAGCTCGAGCGCCAGCATCGCGCCGAGGCCGCGGACGTCGCCGATCGCCGGCCAGCGCGCCTGCCACGACTCCATCCGCGCCCGGATCGTGTCGCCGATCGTGGCCGAGCGCTCGCAGAGACCCTCCTCGTCGATCACGTCCAGCACCGCGAGCGCGGCCGCCTGCGCGACGGGGTTCCCGACGTAGGTGCCGCCGATCGCGTTGTCCGGGCGGCGCGTCCATCACCTCCGCCTTCCCGAGCACCGCCGAGAGCGGAAGCCCCATGGCGATCGACTTCGCGATCGTCATCAGGTCGGGCTCGACGTCGAAGTGCTCGATCGCGAACATCTTCCCGGTGCGCGCGAAACCGGTCTGAACCTCGTCGACGACCATGACGATGCCGTGCTCGTCGCAGATCCGGCGGACGCCGCGCACGAACTCCGGCGGGGCCGGGACGAACCCGCCCTCGCCCTGCACCGGCTCGATCACGATCGCGGCGACGCTCTCGGCCGCGACCTGCGTCACGAACGCGCGCTCGAGCGCGGCGAGCGCGTCGCGCGCGGTCACGCCGCGGTACTCGTTCGGGAACGGGCAGCGGTAGACCTCCGGCGCGAACGGGCCGAGGCCCGCCTTGTACGGGTGCGGCTTCGAGGTCAGCGTGAGCGCGAGCAGCGTCCGCCCGTGGAACGAGCCCTCGAACGCGATCACCGCAGGACGGCCGGTGAACGAGCGCGCGAACTTGATCGCGTTCTCGACGGCCTCCGCGCCCGCGTTGAAGAACGCCGCCTTCGCGGGGCCGGAGAAGGGCGCGGCCGCGAGCAGCCGTTCGGCGAGCGTGACGTAGACCTCGTACGGGACGATCGTGAAGTCGGTGTGGCTGAAGCGCTCGAGCTGCTCCTGCGCCGCGGCGACCACCTGCGGGTGCGAGTGGCCGACGTTCAGGCAGCCGACGCCGCCCGTGAAGTCGAGGAACGTGTTGCCGTCGACGTCGGTGACCGTCGCGCCGCGGCCCTCCGCCGCGACGACGGGGAAGGTCAGCGCGAGCGGCTTCGCGATCGTGCGGTCGAGGCGCTCGACGATCGCGCGCGACCGGGGCCCCGGAAGGGTGGTGGTGAGGTGGATCGTGCGCGTGGTCGCCATCCCCGGAGCGTAACGCAGCGCCGGGACGACCTGCATACGTGAATACGCGAGTTGCAGCGAAGAGTCCCACGGGGGAACACCTGCGGCCTCCTACGGAAAACTACGTTCCTAAAGCACCGTTTCCGGGCTATATTCGGCAGCGGCGGCTGAACCCCCAGCAGTCCGCAGTCGAGTCGTCCCCCGCACGGAAAGGCTTACATGCACACCACCACCTCGCGCATCTGGACGGTGCTGGCGACGTTCGCCGTCGCACTGTCGGCGCTCATCCTTGCCGCACCCGCGGCGCCGAAGGCGTCGGCCGGGCCGACGCTGACGGTCTGGGCCGACAAGGACCGGGTCACGGCCGTCACCCAGGTAGCAAACGCGTGGGCGGCCACGCGCGGCGTCACGGTCAAGGTCGTCGAGAAGAACTTCGGCGACATCCGCGACAACCTCAAGACGGTCGCCGCCGCCGACGCCCCCGACGTCATCGTCGGCGCGCACGACTGGACGGGCGAGCTGGCCGCCAACGGCCTCGTCGTCCCGCTGTTCCCGAAGAAGGCGACGGTCGCGCAGTTCCCGAGCTACACGCTCAACGCGTTCTCCTACGGCACCGCCGTCAAGAAGCTCTACGGCGCGCCGGTCGCGGTCGAGAACATCGGCCTCGTCGTCAACACCAAGCTCGTGAAGGTCCCGAAGACGTGGGCGGAGCTCGAGAAGTCCGCGCTCGCCTTCAAGAAGAAGAAGTCGGGCAACCTCGGGATCGCCGTCCAGCAGGGCGCGAACGGCGACGCGTACCACATGTACCCGTTCTTCTCGGGCCTCGGCGGCTACATCTTCGGCACCAACAAGGGCGGCAACCTCGACCCGTCGGACATCGGCGTGGCGAACCCGACGTTCATCAAGAACTCGAAGCTGATCGACAGGTGGAACAGGGAGGGCCTGATCAACGCGAAGGTCGACGCCTCGACCGCGCAGAACGCCTTCCTGAAGGGCCAGGCCGCGTTCTGGATCACCGGGCCGTGGAACATCGACACGATCAAGAAGGCCGGGATCAAGTTCCAGGTGATCCAGGTCCCGAAGATCGCGAAGGCGTCGGTCCCGTTCCTCGGCGTCCAGGGCTACATGGTCACGAAGTACGCGGCGACGCACGGCAATGACGCCGCGGCGAAGGACCTCGTCGCGAGCTACATGATGACGCCGGCCGCCCAGCTCGTCCTGGCGGCGGCGAACAGCCGTTACCCGGCGAACACGCTCGCCGGGAAGAAGGTCACCGACCCGTACCTCGCCCAGTTCGGGAAGGCGAGCGCGGGCGGCGTCCCGATGCCGAACATCCCCCAGATGAACAGCGTCTGGCAGGACCTCGGCGCCGCGTGGACGAAGTCCACGAAGGGCGCAGGCGCGACGAAGGCGTCTGTCTCCTTCCGCGTCGCGGCACGCAACATCGCAGACAAGATCGGCTAGATCGACACCCGTGACGGGCGCCCGGGAGGGCGCCCGTCACGTCTCCTCGTCCGCCCGTTGAGCACAGCAACCGCCCCCTCAGCTCCCACAGGCGATCCGCCGTTCCGCCCGGGGATCCTCTCGCGCGGGATCGCCGCGTTCTCGGGGACGCCTGGACTGGTGCTGAAGACGATCCTGCTCGCGTTCACGACCGCGCTCGCGGCCTGGGCGGCCTGGGTGCTGATCGACGACGAGCGTTGGCTGCCGCTCGTCGTGCTGCTCGTCGCGACGGGCGTGATCCTCTACCTCTACCTCGTCCCGAAGAGCTGGTCGATTCCCGCGAAGTTCCTCGTCCCGGGGACGATCTTCCTGATCGCGTTCCAGATCATCCCGATCGCATACACGATCAACGTCGCGTTCACGAACGAGTCCACGGGCCACGTGATCACGAAGCCCGAGGCGATCGGGGCGATCAAGGTGAACTCGCTCGAGCCGCCGCCGAACGGGCGCCAGTACACGATGGCGGCGGCCCGCAACGACAGCGGACAGCTCGTCCTGCTGCTCCGCGACGACACGAGCGGGAAGTTCTACGTCGGGACGAAGGAGGGCCTCCAGCCGCTCGCCGCATCCAAGGTGAAGGCGGAGGAGGGCGGCCCGATCACCGGCGCCGACGGCTACAAGCTGATCCAGGGCGCCGAGCTGTTCGCGCTCGACGCGCAACTTCGCAACTTCACCGTCCCGACGGAAGGCGACAGCGCGATCCGGCCGGAGGGGATCGACGTGGCGGTCGACCTCCGGCCGACCTTGCGCTACGAGCAGAAGCGCGACCGGTTCGTCCGAATCGGCGACGGCGCCGTCTTCACCGACAACGGGAAGGGCTCGTTCGTCTCGTCGGCGGCGACCGACGCGGAGCTCGAGCCGGGCTGGAAGACGCACGTCGGGTTCGCCAACTTCGACCGCCTGATCCACGACAAGTCCATCCGCGAGCCGTTCGTGCGCGTCTTCATCTGGACGTTCGTGTTCGCGATCCTGACCGTGCTCTTCTCGTTCGCGATCGGCCTCTTCCTCGCGATCGCGCTCGACAAGAAGGGCCTGCGCTTCCAGAAGCTCTACCGGTCCGTGCTGATCATCCCGTACGCGATCCCCGGCTTCCTGTCGCTCCTCGTCTGGCGCGGGCTCCTGAACGACGACTTCGGCGTCGTCAACCGGCTCTTCCACACGTCGATCCCGTGGCTCTTCGACGCGAACTGGGCCAAGGTCTCGATCATCCTCGTCAGCACCTGGCTCACGTTCCCCTACTTCTTCCTCGTCTCGATGGGGACGCTCCAGTCGATCCCGCAGGAGCTCGTAGAGGCCGCCCGTGTCGACGGTGGCAGCGCCTGGCAGGTGTTCCGGCGCGTCACGCTCCCGCTGTTGCTGGTAGCCGTGTCGCCGCTGATGATCGCGTCCTTCGCCTTCAACTTCAACAACTTCAACAACATCTACCTGCTCACCGGCGGCGGCCCCGCGAGCAACCAGTCGTCGCTCGCCGGCGAGACCGACATCCTGATCAGCTACACGTACAAGCTCGCGATCGCGACCGGGAAGGGCGCCGACTACGGCCTCGCCTGCGCCGTGTCGATCATCATCTTCATCATCGTCGCGACGATGACCGGCTCGGCATTCCTGCGCACGAAGGCATTCGAGAGCGCGCGATGAGCACCGCCGACACGACCGCCGGCTCGATCGCCGCAGCGCGCGCGGCCGAGCAGCCTGCGCCGAAGCGCCCGAAGCTCCGCGACACGTGGTGGCGGCACGCGGTCGGGATCCTCGCCGTCCTGTTTGCGCTGTTCCCCGTCGCGTTCGTCGCGTCGGCCGCGTTCAACGCGGACAACTCGGTCTCGGGGACGAGCCTGTGGCCGACGACGCCGACGTTCGACAACTTCAAGAACATCGTCGGAAACACGGTCACCGACAAGAGCTCCCCCGGCTACATCGACGCGCCGTACCTGCGCTGGTACTTCAACTCGTTCGTGATCGCCTCCGTCACCGCGTTCGCGACGCGTGATGTTGGGCGCGCTCGCGGCGTATGCGTTCAGCCGCTTCCGCTTCCGCGGCCGGCGGCTCGGGATGCTGATGCTGCTCCTGATCCAGATGTTCCCGCAGTTCCTGGCGATCGTGGCGATCTACCTGATCGTCCTGCACCTCGGCGACGTCTTCCCGCAGATCGGGCTGAACACCCAGCTCGGTCTGATCGTCGTCTACCTCGGCGGCGCACTCGGGCTCCAGACCTGGCTCATGAAGGGCTTCTTCGACACGATTCCCGCGGAGCTGGACGAGTCCGCGCGCGTCGACGGCGCCACACCAGCGCAGATCTTCTGGGGCGTGATCCTGCCGCTCGCCGCGCCCGTGCTCGCGGTCGTCGCGCTGATCTCGTTCGTGTTTACGTTCAACGAGTTCGTGATCGCGTCGGCGCTGCTCCAGACGACCGACCACAAGACGCTGCCGCCGGGGATGTACGGCTTCATCGACGCGCAGTGGGGCCAGCGCTGGGGCGCGTTCGCCGCCGGCGCCCTGCTCGCGGCCATCCCGGCGGCGATCCTGTTCATGTCCCTGCAGCGCTGGATCGTCGGCGGCCTCACGCAGGGCGCCGTCAAGGGATGAGCGTCACCGAGGCGGGCGAGGTGGGGACGCTCCTCGCCGAGCCTCACCACGACGGGTCGGAGCTGTGCGTCCCCGAGCTGCCGGACGAGCCCGGCGGCGACGCCGTCGTGCGGCTGCGCGCGCGGACGGGCGCCGCCGACCGGGTGCTCCTGCGCTACACGCGCGACGGCGAGCCGCGGACGGTCGAGGCGGAGGTCGACGAGACGGACAACGGCGAGACGTGGTGGCGGGCGCGGCTCCCGGTGTCGCAACCCGAACGTGCGCTACCGCTGGCTCCTCGCGGGCGGCGAGATCGGCTACGGGTGGCTGAACGGGCTCGGCCTCGTCGCGCACGACGTCGCGACCTCCGACGACTTCGTGCTCGCGGTGGGCGCTCCGCCGGCGCCCGCGTGGCACGCCTCGTCGGTCGTGTACGAGATCTTCCCGGACCGGTTCGCGCGGTCGGCTGAGCCGCAGCGGCGTGACGCACCGGACTGGGCGCTCGAGCGTCGCTGGGACGAGCTGCCGACTGCGCGCGGCCGGGACTCGGCCCGCGAGTGGTTCGGCGGCGACCTGCGCGGGATCGAGGAGCACCTCGACCACGTCGAGCGCGTGGGCGCGAACGCGATCTACCTGACGCCGATCTTCCCCGCCGGCTCGACGCACCGCTACGACGCGACGACGTTCGACGCCGTCGACCCGCTGCTCGGCGGTGACGAGGCGCTCGCGTCGCTGGCGCGCGCAGCGCAGGCGCGAGGCGTCCGCCTCGTCGGCGACCTGACGCTGAACCACACCGGCCGCGGCCACGACTGGTTCGTCGCGGCGCAGAGCAGACGAGGCGACCGCCGAGCGCGGCTTCTACCTCTTCGACGACGCGCTCCCTCACGGCTACGAGTCCTGGCTCGGCGTCGCGAGCCTCCCGAAGCTCGACTGGCGCTCGCCGGAGCTCCGGGAGCGGATGGAGAAGATCCTCCGCGGACGCCTCGACGGGAGCCTCGCGGGCTGGCGGATCGACGTCGCGAACATGACCGGCCGCCACCGCGACGTCGACCTCAACCGCGACGTCGCACGCTGGGCGCGCCGCGCGTCCGCCGACGCGCTCCTCGTCGCCGAGCACGGCCACGACTTCCGACCCGACCTCGACGGGCTCGGCTGGCACGGCGTCATGAACTACGCGGGGTTCCTCCGGCCGGTGTGGTGGTGGCTGCGGCACGACGCCATCGAGCAGGACGTCTTCTCCTCGGCGCCGGCGCCCTCGTACACGGGCGGCGACGCGGTCTCCGTCATGCGCCGGTTTCGCGCGGGCGTGCCGTGGGAGGCGGTCGTGAGCTCGTGGACGCTCGTCGACAGCCACGACACGCCGCGCTTCCGGACGATCGCCGGGTCCCGCGAGCGGCACCTCGTCGGCGTCGGGCTCCAGATGACGATGCCGGGCGTGCCGATGCTCTACGCGGGCAGCGAGCTCGGCCTCGAGGGCCGCTGGGGCGAGGACGGGCGGCGGCCGATGCCGTGGAGCGACGCGTCCCGGTGGGATAGCTCGTTCCTCGAGGACGTGCGCAGACTGGCGGCGCTGCGGCGGTCGAGCGAGGCGCTCGCGCGCGGCGGCATCCGCCACGTCTCGGTCTCCGACGACGCGATCGCCTACCTGCGCGAGACCCGCTCCGAGCGCCTGCTGTGCCTGGCCGCCCGCGCGGCCCACGAGCCGATCGTGACGCCGTTCGCCTCGCTCGAGACGCTCTTCGGCGCCGACGCCGGCGGCGGCGTCCTGCCGGGCCACGGGCCGGCGTTCCACGTGTGGAGGATCCACTGACGAAAGGAAGTCACGATGGCTGACGTGTCGTTCGACGAGGTCGACAAGGTCTACGACAACGGCTTCCACGCCGTGCAGGACCTCACGCTCGACATCCACGACGGCGAGTTCCTCGTCCTCGTCGGCCCGTCCGGCTGCGGCAAGACGACGGCGCTCCGCATGGTCGCCGGGCTCGAGGACATCTCGGACGGGACGCTCTCGATCGGCGGCCGGGTCGTCAACAACCTGAACCCGAAGGAGCGCGACATCGCGATGGTGTTCCAGAACTACGCGCTCTACCCGCACCTCTCCGTCGCCGAGAACATCGCGTTCGGGCTCCGCCTCCGCAAGGAGCCGAAGAGCGTGATCAACGAGCGGGTCGCGTGGGCGGCGCGGATGCTCGACCTGACGGATCAGCTCGACCGCAGGCCGAAGCAGCTCTCCGGCGGCCAGCGGCAGCGGGTCGCGATGGGCCGCGCGATCGTGCGCCAGCCGCAGGTCTTCCTGATGGACGAGCCGCTGTCGAACCTGGACGCGAAGCTGCGCGTCCAGATGCGCGCCGACATCGCGAAGCTCCAGCACGAGCTCGAGACGACGACGGTCTACGTCACGCACGACCAGGTCGAGGCGATGACGATGGGCGACCGCGTCGCCGTCATGAACCGCGGCAAGCTCCAGCAGGTCGACACGCCTCAGCGCCTGTACGACGTGCCGGCGAACCTGTTCGTCGCCGGGTTCATCGGGACGCCGCCGATGAACCTGCTGGAGGTGCCCGTGACGGGCGAGAACGGCTCCGTCACGATCACTCTCGGCGGCGCCGCCCTGAGCGTGCCCGACGAGGCGCTGCGGATGTACCCGAGGCTGCGCGACCACGCCGGGCGGAGTGCCGTCGCCGGGATCCGGAGCCAGGCGCTGTTCCCGGCCTCGGAGCGCCCGGACCTGCCGACCTTCGGCGCGCGCGTGGAGCTCGTCGAGGCGCTCGGCTCGGAGTCGATGGCGTACTTCCAGGTCGCCAACCGCGCGATCCGCAGCGAGGCCGTCACCGTCGACGACACGATCGCGGCCGCGGACGGCCACGGCTCGAGCGTGATCGGGTCGCGGCCGAACCTCGTCGCGGAGTACCCGCCGCACGTCGCGCTCGGGATCAACGACGAGGTCCAGGTCGCCGTCGACGTCGCGAAGCTCCACTTCTTCGACGAGGAGACGGGTGAGCCTCTGCGGTAGACGCCGCGCCGTCGCCGCCGCCTTCGCCACGCTCGGAGCGCTCGCCGCGGCCGTCGCCGTCGGCGGGAGCGCCGGCGCCGGACCCGCCGCGCCTCCGACGCCCGCACAGGTCGAGGCGCTCTCGGCGCCGCCGACGTTCGCTGCGATCGCCTCGCAGCGCATCTACTTCGTCATGCCGGACCGGTACGCGAACGGCGACCCGGCCAACGACGCCGGCGGACGCACCGGCACGCGCGCCGCGACCGGCCTCGACCGCACCGACCCCGGCTGGTACCACGGCGGCGACCTCGCAGGGCTCGCGGCGGGCCTCGACCGGATCAAGGGCCTCGGGTTCACGGCGTTGTGGGTCACGCCGGTGCTGAAGCAGCGGACGGTGCAGGGAGACAGCGCCGCCTACCACGGCTACTGGGGCCTCGATTTCACCACCGTCGACCCGCATCTCGGGAGTGACGCCGACTTCGCCGCGTTCGTCGAGGCCGCGCACGCGCGCGGGCTCGCCGTCTACCTCGACGTCGTCGTCAACCACACCGCCGACGTCGTCCAGCTCAACGGCTCGACCTACTCCGACCTCCCGTATCGCGACTGCCGCGGGCGCGTGTTCCTGCCGGCGCGCTACGTCTTCGCGAAGACCTTCCCGTGCCTGAAGGCGGCCAACATGCCGCGGGTCCCGTTCGTCCCCGCCGCCGACAAGAGCGCGAAGCGGCCGGCGTGGCTGAACGACCCGCTGAACTACCACGACCGCGGCAACATCGACTTCGAGGCGTGCAGCGACCAGTGCTACGAGCAGGGCGACTTCTTCGGCCTCGACGACCTCTTCACGGAGAAGCCCAACGTCGCGAGCGGCCTCGCGCAGGTCTACGGCGACTGGATCCGTCGCTTCCACGTCGACGGGTTCCGCGTCGACACGGCACGTCACGTCAACGCGGCCTTCTTCCGGCTCTGGGTTCCGAAGATCACGGCGGCGGCCCGCGCTGCCGACGTCCGCGACTTCCAGATCTTCGGCGAGGTCTCCCTCTCGAGCGCAGCGGACCTCGCGCCGTTCGTGCGCAACCGGGGCCTTCCGAACGTGCTCGACTTCCCGCTCCAGAACGCGGCGGCGAACTACGTCTCCGGCGCGGCCCCTGCGCGCGCGGTGTCGCACCGGCTCGAGGACGACGACTACTTCAGGACGGCGAACGGCGTCGAGCCCACGCCGCCGACCTTCCTCGGCAACCACGACCTGGGCCGCGCCGCGCAGCAGATCAAGAGCCGCGGCGGGAACCTCGCGGGCTCCGATCTTCTGCGGCGGGTGCTCCTCGGCTACGACCTCCTGTACCTCCTGCGCGGGGCCCCGACGGTCTACTACGGCGACGAGGTCGGGATGATCGGCACCGGCGGCGACAAGGCCGCTCGCCAGGACATGTTCCCGACCGCGGTGCGCGACTGGCAGACCGAGGAGCGCGTCGGCTCGCCGCCGATCGGCACCGGCTCGTCTCTCACGATCACGGATCACCCGATCCAGGCGCGGCTCCGCCGGCTCGCCGCGCTGCGCGACGCGCATCCGGCGCTCGCGCGCGGCTCGTCGATCGTCCGCCTCGCCGATGGACAGGTGCTCGTCGTGAGCCGTGTCGACTCCGAGACGCGACACGAGTACGTCGCGGCGTTCAACTCGGGAGCCGCGGCGCGACGGGTGACGGTGCAGACGGCGTCTCCGGGTCCGTGGACGGCGCTCCTCGGCGCCGGCGGCTCGGGCGACGCGCAGCGACGGCTGACGATCGACGTGCCGGCGGCCGCGACGGTGCTTCTGCGCTCGGACTCGGAGGTGGCGGTCACGGCGCCGGCCGCGCCGAAGCTCGCAGCCGGAACCGACGAGCTGACGGAGCTGCCGGTGCTGCGCGCGACGGTCTCCGGCGGCGCGCCCGTCACGGTCGCGTTCGCGGTGCGGCGCGCCGGCAAGGCATGGACGCGCGTCGGAGTCGACGACTCCCCGCCCTACCGCGGCTACCTCGACCGCGCGAGCTTCCGCAAGCGCGAGCGCGTGGAAGCGCTCGCGATCGTCCGCGCGCTCGACGGCAAGACCGCGCCGTCGAAGGTGATCACGGTCGTTCCGCGCCCGTAGGCGGTCGCGTCGCGGCGCTCTTGTGTCGTCCCTCTCGGGACGGACGCGCCGGCCGCGGGCCTCGCGCCGCCACGCCGCCCGCGTGGCGCGGGCGGCCCGCTCGACGTGGCTCGTCGGCCGCCCTTCCGCCGAGCGGGGGTCTCGCGCCGCCACGCCGCGCACAAAACGCGGAGCGTGGCAACGCGAGACCCACCCGTCGGCGGGCGGGCGGCGACGCTCGCCTCAGACGTTCCCCGCCTGCGTCGGCGCCGACGGCCCGAGCCGCTCGATCAGCTCGCGCACGTTCGCGAGCTCCTGCTCGAGGTGCTGCTGGTAGCCCTCGAGCCGCTCGAGCCACTCCTCGCGCGCCGGGAACCCGCCGCGCCCGAACCCGAACGCCCCACGCCGAGCGTGCCCGTAGCCGTGCCGACGCCCGTGCCGGTGCTCACCGTGTTCGTGTCCACACATCGCTCTGTCACCTCCCTTCGTTCTCTCCGCGTAACAGTTATCTCTCGATAATAGTTATAGAAGAATAACTGTTTACACTACGCAAGCGATGCCGCGTCGCGAAGCCGAGGTTCAGGAGCTGCGCCGACTCCTGCGGGCGGTGCTCCGGGCGCTCTGGCGCCGGCGGCGGCCGCCGGCGGACCTCGCTCGGTTCCTCGAGGGCGAGCCGCCGATCAGCCGGCGCCACGTCGCGCTGCTCGTCCAGGTCGGAACGGAAGGGGAGCGAACGGTCGGTCAGCTCGCGGAGGAGCTCGGCCTGTCGCTTCCGGCAGCGAGCCGGCTCGCGCGCGACCTCGAGCAGCACAGCCTCGTCCACAGGCGCGAGGCGAACGAGGACAAGCGCCGGACGATCGTCGACCTGAACGCGCTGAGCGAGCGGGACGTCCGCGCCTGGCTCGGACGACGCGACGAGCCTCTCCGCCGCGCGCTCGCCGCGCTCGACGACGAGGAGCGGGCGGCGTTCCTGAAGGGACTGCGCACGCTCGCGGACGAGCTGATGCGAGAATCGGCGTGTGGTCCTGTCGGATCGGACGATCGCGCGTCTCGTGGCCGACGGCCGCATCGGCATCGACCCGTATGACGACTCGCTGCTCCAGCCTTCGAGCCTCGACGTTCGCGTCGACCGCTTCTTCCGCGTCTTCCGCAACCACGTCTACCCGCACATCGACGTGAAGCAGCCGCAGGACGACCTGACGGAGCTGGTCGAGATCGAGGGCGAGACGCCGTTCATCCTCCACCCGGGCGAGTTCGTGCTCGGATCGACGCTCGAGCGCGTGCGGCTTCCGGACGACCTCGTGGCCCGTCTCGAAGGCAAGAGCTCGCTCGGCCGGCTCGGCCTCCTCATTCACTCGACGGCCGGGTTCGTCGATCCGGGCTTCGACGGCCACGTCACGCTCGAGCTCTCGAACGTCGCGAACCTCCCGATCACGATCTACACCGGGATGAAGATCGGCCAGCTCTCGTTCATGCAGCTCAGCGAGCCCGCGGCGACGCCGTACGGGAGCGACGCGCTCGGCTCGAAGTACCAGGGGCAGCGCGGCCCGACGCCGAGCCGCTACTGGCAGAACTTCGCGGCGGAGGAGGCACGGTGAGCGTCTTCGTCACCGGCGGAACCGGCTTCGTCGGCGCGCGTATCGTCCACGAGCTGAGGGCGCAGGGGCGCGACGTGCGCGCGCTCGTGCGGACGCCGGCACGCGGCACGAAACTCACGAGCTGGGGCGCGACGCTCGTGCCCGGCGACGTCACCGACCCGGCGAGCCTCGCCGCCGGGCTCGAGGGCTGCACGCACGTCATTCACCTCGTCGCGATCATCCAGGGGCGGCCGGAGGAGTTCCAGCGCGTCATGATCGACGGGTTCCGGAACGTCCTCGCCGCCGCGCGGGAGAGCGGTGTGGAGCGCGTCCTGCTCATGAGCGCCCTCGGCACGACCGACTCGACGAAGGACCTCGTCCCGTACTACCACGCGAAGTGGCAGATGGAGCAGGACCTGAAGGAGTCGGGTCTCGAGCACGTGATCTTCCGCCCGAGCTTCGTCTTCGGGCCGGGTGGAGGCGCGCTGTCGACGTTCATCCGACAGGTCCGGCTGTCACCGGTCGTGACGGTGATCGGCTCGGGCCTCCAGCGCTCGCAGCCGATCTGGATCGAGGACGTCGCGCAGCACGTCGCTCGAGCCGTCGACATGCCGGAGGCGGCGAACCGGACGTTCGAGCTCGGCGGGCCCGACACCGTGACGTGGAACGAGCTCTACCAGCGCATCGCGCACGTGCTCGGAAAGCGCAGGCGCCTCGTCCACGTCCCCTGGGTCGTCGCGCGGACGGGCGCACGGCTCACGCAGCGGCTCCCCGGTGCGCCGCTCTCGCTCGACCAGGTGACGATGCTCCAGGGGCCCGACAACGTCGTCAGCTCGTCCGAGGCTGTCGACACGTTCGCGATCCCGCTCCTGCCGCTCGATGAGCAGATCCGCCGCTCGGCGTAGCCCCGCTCCGCCGCAACGAGTCTCGCTCCTGCTCGAGATCTACGCGGTCTCGGGCCGAGCGGGAGCGCTGCTGCAACGCGAGTTCCGCCGCGACGGCCTCGAGACCGACGACTACGCGACCCTCAGCGCGATCGGCGCGTTCGGCCCGATCACCCTGACGGAGCTCGCGTCGATGCTCGGGTCGCCCCTCACGACCATGTCGGACGCTCTGCGCCGGCTGGAGGCCCGCGGCCGGGTCGGGCGCCGGGCGAACCCCGCCGACGGCCGCTCGGTGCTCTTCGAGCTGACGGCCGACGGCGACAGCGCGTGGCGCGCGGGGTGGCCCGCGCTCCAGCGGACGACGGCTGCGATCCGGGAGGCGCTCGACGCCCCCGAGGACGAGATTCGCGAATCGCTACGCCGACTGGAAGCGGCGCTCACGACGGCGTTAACTGCCACTTAATACGATCTCGTAGCATTTCCCGAAGCGGCGCCGTACGCTGCCGCGCCATGCGTACCTTCCTGCTCGCTCTCCTCTTCGGCGGCCTCGTCACGACGGCCGCCGGCGCCGTGTCCTCACCCGAGGTCGTGGCGCGCGTCGCCGTTCCGGCGCGGTCGCAGCCCTGCGCCGCGTTCAAGGGCGGCAACGCCGTCTGGATCAGCCTCTACGCGGACGGCGCCCTCCTGCGCGTCGACCCCGCCACGAACAAGGTCGTGGGCCGCACCAAGATCGGCGGCGGGTCCTGCGGGATGGGCTTCGGCGCCGGGTCGGTGTGGGTCGAGGACACGAGCAGCGCCACCGTCAGCCGGGTGTCCGCCGCCACCGGCCGCCGGACCGCGGCGATCCCGGTGGGCGCTCAGCCCTACGACGTGACGTACGCCTACGGCGCCGCGTGGGCCACGAGCTTCGTCCGCGGAACCGTGGAGCGCCTGAACCCGAGGACGAACCGGGTCTCGGCGAGGATCCGCGTCGGCACGAGCCCGGCCGGCGTCGTGGGTGCTTTCGGATCCGTCTGGGCGGCCGACCCGAACGACGGCGTCGTCACGCGGATCGACCCGCGGACGAACAGGATCACGCGCCGCATCAAGGTGCCGGCGGCGACGTGGACGGCCGCCTCGGCGGACGCGCTCTGGATCACGCAGGGCGCGCTGGGCACGCTCGCGCGGATCGACCCGGCGACGTCGAAGCTCGTCGCGACGGTGAAGGTCGGGCCGAAGCTCGGCGACCCCGCCGTCGTCGGCGGCGACGTCTGGGTTCCGAGCGTCGGCGACGGCACCGTGTCGATTGTCGATCCGGCGACGAACACCGTTCGCGAGACCATTCACGTCGGGAAGGGGCCGTTCGTCGTCACCGAGATCGACGGCGAGGCCTGGGTGCCGAGCTGGCAGGGCAACGACGTGTGGCGGATCCGCCCGTGAGCGTCCGCACCCTCGATCGAAGTCACCCGAGAAAGAAGAGGGCCGGGATCGCTCCCGGCCCTCGACTCGGCTACCAGCTTGGACTTCGTAGAGGCGCTTCCGGGCGGTGCACATGCTCCACCGCCGGCGCGTCACGCGAGTCCCCCACGCTGGCTAGGCGATTCCCCGTCAGGTCTCGGGGACGCGCCTCTACGAGCTGGTACCTCCACTGCCCGTACTGGAAATCTCCATCTACCGGACCACCTCCTTTCCGCGGTAGGCCGTAGAGTAGCGGATCGGATAGGACGGAATCGACCCTGCGGATCGACGCGTTCGAGCGACGCTCCGGCCGTCCTGCCGCGCCGACGGCGACGTCTGGGAATGTCGCTACACTGCCGCCCTCGTGGAGGGCTCATGCGTCTAGGCGTCGCAGTTCTGGCTGCACTCGTGGCCGTCGTCGGAACGACCGCGGCGGAGGCGACGTCGTCGACGCGCGCGATCCCGTCCCTCAAGGCGGCGACCGTCTACAAGACGCTCGCGGCGCAGGACTTCATCTGCAACGGCCCCGCGAAGAAGCAGGGGCAGGCGAAGTGGACGTGCGTGAAGCGAGCCGGGAAAGTCGGTCTACACCGTCACGCTCTCCGGCGAGAACGCGACGCGGCTGACGAACATCCGCGGCACGGCGACGATCCGCGCGGCGAAGCCGAAGCCGATCGCGGCGTCGTTCGTCGCGTACGTGGCGACGGTTCCGTACAAGGGCTCGAACCCGAACAAGGCGCGGTCGTGGGCGTCCCGCCACATCGGCGGCGGCAAGATGAAGATCGGCGCCGTGACGTTCACGATCTCCGGCTCCGCGCAGAAGCCGACGATCGAGCTCACGGGCTGACGGCGCGCAGCCTCGCGGCCTCGACGGCGTCTCTGACCCAGCAGTCGGCGAGGTGGTCGTTGACGACGCCGCACGCCTGCATCGTCGAGTAGACCGTCGTCGGGCCGACGAACGCGAACCCGGCCGACTTGAGCCGCTTCGAGACCTCGGCCGACTCCGGCGTCGACGACGTGCCAGCCGTCGTACGAGAGCGGCGCCGGACGGTCGAACGCCGCGTAGCTCCACACGAGCCGGTCGAGCGGCGTCCCCGCCCGGCGCAGCGCGAGGACGCCGCGCGCGTTCGCGATCGCGGCCTCGATCTTCCCGCGGTGGCGGACGATCGAGGCGTCGCCGAGCAGCCGGTCGACGTCGCGCGCGCCGAAGCGAGCGACGGCGTCGGGGTCGAAGCCGGCGAACGCGGCTCGAAAGCCCTCCCGCTTGCGCAGGATCGTGAGCCACGACAGGCCGGACTGGAACCCCTCGAGGCACAGCCGCTCGTAGAGCCCCTGCTCGTCGCGTACGGGCCGTCCCCACTCCTCGTCGTGGTAGACGGCGTAGAGCGGGTCACGCGCCTCCCAGCAGCGCCTGACGCCCGCAGGGGGCGTCTCAGCCGATCTCGACCCGGACGATGCCATCGTCGTCCACGCGCACCGGGAACGTCGCCACGGGCTCGAACGCGGGCAGCGTCAGAGGCCGCCCCGACCTCAGGTCGAACGTCGACCCGTGGCGCGGGCAGATCACCCTGCACTCGTCGTGCTCCCAGTCGCCCTCGCACAGCGGCCCGTCGTCGTGCGAGCAGCGGTCCTCGATCGCGAGCAGCTCGCCGCCGCAGTTGTAGACCCCGACGCTCACGAAGTCGAGCTCGACGAGCTTCACGGAGCCGGGCGGGAAGTCCGCGAGCGCCGCGACCTCGACGTCAGGCAAAGTCGAGGCCCTGCCACTCCTCCGGGAGCGGCGTGCCCTTCGCGCGGTGCAGCGCGACCTTCAGGACGCCGAGCCCCAGGATCGCGCACTTCAGCCGGACCGGCGTCAGCTGGATCCCGATCTCCTCGAGCAGCTCCTCCTTCGGGAGCGCCGCGACGTCCGCCACCTTCCGTCCCTTCACGAGCTCCGTCAGCATCGAGGTCGCGGCCTGCGAGATCGCGCAGCCGCGGCCCTCGAAGCCGACGTCCGCGATCGTCTCGCCGTCGTCGCCGAAGAGCACCGACACCGAGATCTCGTCGCCGCAGAGCGGGTTCTGCCCCTCCGCCTGCGCGTCGGCGTGCTCGAGCAGCCCGTGGCCGCGCGGGTTCTTGTAGTGGTCGAGGATCAGCTCGCGGTAGAGCTGGTCGAACTCGCTCACCCGAGCAGCTCCTTCGCGCGCACGACGCCGGCCGCGAGGCGGTCGATCTCCTCCGGCAGGGTGTAGAGGTAGAAGCTCGCGCGGTTCGTGGCCGCAACGCCGAGCTTCCCCATCAGCGGCTGGCAGCAGTGGTGGCCGGCGCGGATCGCGACGCCGTCCAGGTCGAGGATCTGCGCGACGTCGTGCGGGTGCACGCCCTCGACGTTGAAGCTCACGATTCCGGCGCGGCGCTCGGCGGGCGGGCCGTACAGCGTCACGCCCGGGATCTCGCCGAGCCGCTCGAGCGCGTAGCGGACGAGCTCCTGCTCGTGGGCCTGGATCGCGTCGAGCCCGACCGCCTCGAGGTAGTCGATCGCCGCGCCCAGGCCGACGGCCTCGGCCATCGGGGCCGTCCCCGCCTCGAACTTGTGCGGCAGCTCGCCCCACGTCGTGGCGTCGCGACCGACCGTCCGGATCATGTGGCCGCCGAGGAGGAACGGCTCCATCGCCTGGAAGAGCTCCGCACGGCCCCAGAGGAAGCCGATGCCGCTCGGCCCGCACATCTTGTGGCCCGACACGGCGAGGAAGTCGCAGCCGAGCGCCTGCACGTCGATCGACTTGTGCGGCGCGGCCTGCGCCGCGTCGCAGACGTAGATCGCGCCGCGCTCGTGCGCCCACGCCGCGACGCGCGCGACGTCGTTCACCGTTCCGAGCGAGTTCGAGACGAGGCCGGTCGCGACCACCTTCACGTGCTCGTACTCGTCGAGGCACTCGAGCCGGAGCTCGCCGGTGTCGTCGAGCGGGACCATCCGGAACTCGGCGCCGGTGCGGCGCGCGATGTACTGCCACGGGACGAAGTTCGAGTGGTGCTCGAGCTCCGTGACGACGACGGTGTCGCCCGGGCCGAGGTTCGTCAGCCCCCACGCGTACGCGACGAGGTTGATCGCCTCGGTCGCGTTCCGCACGAACACGATCTCCCGCGCCGCCGGGGCGTTCACGAACCGGCACGCCTTCGTCCGCGCCTCCTCGAGCGCGGCCGTCGCGCGCTCGGCGAGCTCGTAGACGCCGCGGTGCACGTTCGCGTACGACGTCTCGTAGAAGCGCGTCATCGCATCGAGCACCTGCCTCGGCTTCTGCGAGCTCGCGGCGGAGTCGAGGAACGCCAGCGGGCGGCCGTGGAAGGTCTGCTCGAAGATCGGGAAGTCGGCGCGAAGTCGCTGCGCGTCGAGCTTGGCGGCGGACGTGACGGCCACGGCCGTACTGTACCCCTGTGCCCCCGCCCGCCAGCCGCGCGGGCGCGCGGACGGCTGCTAGAGGCTTGGTGTGATCAGACGCCCCCAGTGGGGCCGTGACGGGCCAAGCGAGAGCGGCTCGGCGTCCGCAGCGCAGGCCGGGGCCTGGGCAAGGGCGACGAGACGGTCTCGCGCCGCGCCCGGCGCGGCATCCGCGGCCGCGGATGATTCACATCAAGCCTCTAGACCGCGGAGGGCGTGCGGCCGAGGACTGCGATCGCCTCGGCGCGGCCGCGGACGCCGAGCTTCTTGTAGACGTTCGAGAGATGGAACTTGACGGTGCGCTCCGTCACCCAGAGGCGCTTCGCGATCTCGCCGTTGCGAAGCCCGGCGGCGAGCAGCGCGCACACCTCGAGCTCGCGCGCCGTCATTCGCTCGACGACGTCGCGCGCCGGCCGCGGCACGTGGGTCAGCAGCACGAGCGCGCCCGACTCGAGGATCCGCCGGTGGTCTGCGACGCGCCCGCCGCGACTCACGACGACGACGCGCATCTCCCGGTCGACGTCGCGGATCTGCTTCAGCAGGTGGAGGCAGAGGTCGGCGTCGTCGCACGCGATCACGAGCAGGTCGGGACGGTGCCGCTCGACGAGTGCCGGCGCGGCCCAGATCCACATCCCCTCGGCGACGATGTCCAGCCCGAGCCACTCGGCGGCCGCAGCGGCCGAGCCGACCGCGCGCGGCGCGGAATCGACGACGACGGCGGTGCCGGCCGTTCTCGGTACCTGTCTCTCGCTCGCCGCGGTTTGCATCTCCCTCCTTGGTCGCGTCGCAGTCGGGGCATGGTGACTGCTGAGGCCGGTTTTCGCCAATCGTTACCTCGTCCCTCCGTTGGAAACACGAGCCTCCCGCAGGTATAAGCACCGCGTGCAGCAGCGCCTCGAGACGAGCACGGCGGGCCGCGTCGCGATCAGCGCCTTCGTGATCGTCTTGATGATCGCGATCCTAACCGCCAACCTGCCGGCGTCGGCGCTCCAACGGCAGCTGCTCCGGATCGACCACGGGATCGTCTACGGCCTCGGACTCGACCAGAACTGGAACGTCTTCGCGCCGGACCCGCGCCAGCAGTCGCTCGACCTGGAGGCGCGGCTGCGGTTCGCCGACGCGTCCGCGGGGGTGTGGCGCCCGCCGAGCGGCGGCGCGCTCATCGGCTCGTACTGGGACTACAGGTGGCGGAAGTGGCTCGAGTACGCGACGCAGGAGTCGAACGCGTTCCTGTGGGCGCCGGCCGCGGCGTACGCCGGGCGCCAGGAGGTCGATCGCACCCCGACGCAGGTCGCACTCGTCCGGCGATCCGCCGACCTGCCTCCGCCGGGTCACGTGCGCGACCCCGTCAAGTGGAAGGACGAGCAGCTCTACGTCATGCCGGTGACGCCCGCGAACCTGTCGGAGTGGGGCGGGTGAACCGCGCGCGCGCCATCGTCGACGACGTCGTCCGCGCCTGGAACGAGTTCTGGTTCGAGCCCGTCTCGGTCGCGACGCTCGCGCTCGTGCGGGTCGCGACCGGCGCGCTCGTCTTCTTCTGGACGCTGTCGCTGATCCCGGACCTCCGGCCGATGTTCACGTCCACCGGGATCCTCCCGGACCCGCCCAGCGTGATCGGGTTCGAGGGCGGGACGTGGGGGCTCCTCAACTGGTTCACGAGCGACACGGCGGTCGTCGCGGCGGCCGTCGCGCTCGGCGTCAGCGCGATCCTCGTCACGGTCGGGCTCGCCACGCGGCTCGCGTCGCTCGCGATGTTCGTCCTGCTGCTCTCGTTCGAGCGGCGGAACCCGTGGGTGCTCAACTCCGGCGACGTCCTCCTGCGCCTGCTCGCGTTCTACCTCGTCCTGGCTCCGGCGGGGGCCGCCTACTCCGTGGACGCCTGGTGGCGCGCCGGCAAGAGGATGGTCGCCGCGCCCGCACGCGCGATCTGGCCGCTGCGGCTGATGCAGATCCAGCTCAGCATCGTCTACCTCTTCGCCGTCTGGGGGAAGAGCGGGGTCACGTGGCACAACGGCACCGCGGTGTCGTACGCGGTCCGCATCGCCGACGTGCGGCGGTTCGGGGCACCCGACTGGTTCACGAACTCGGAGCTGCTCGTGAACGTGTTCACGTACGGCACGCTCGTCCTCGAGATCTCGCTGGCGATCCTCGTCTGGAACGGGCGCCTGCGACCGTGGCTGCTCCTGCTCGGGATCTCGCTGCACCTCGGGATCGACTACTCGATCCGCGTCGGCTTCTTCAGCTACGCGATGCTCGCGCTCTACCTGTCGTTCGTCCCGCCGGCGACGGCGGAGCGGATCTTCGCCTCCGTGACGGCCGCGGCGGGCCGGCGGGGCGCGCGGCTGCGCGGGCGCCCGCGACCGGCGCCCGAGCCGTCGGCGTAGCGGCGAGTCACCGGAGCTCGCGCCGCAGCGCGGCCTGGGCCGCGAGCTGGCCGCACATCCCGTGGACGCCGCCGCCCGGCGGCGTCGAGGCGGAGCAGAGGTACACGCCGTCGAGCGGCGTCGAGTACGGCACGAGGCGGAGAGCGGGGCGCGCGACGAGCTGGGAGAGGAGCTGCGCGCCGCCGTTGACGTCGCCGCCGACGAGGTTCGGGTTGCGAAGCTCGAGCGCCGCCGGGCCGGCCACCGCGCGCGCGAGGACGACGTCGCGAAAGCCCGGCGCGTAGCGCTCGACCTGGCGCTCGATCGCGTCGGTCAGGTCGGCCGTCGCGCCGTTCGGGACGTGGCAGTAGGCCCAGGCCGTGTGGCGCCCGTCCGGCGCGCGCGAGTCGTCGAAGAGGCTCGGCTGGGTGAGGAGGACGAACGGGGCATCGTCGGTCTCCCCCCTCCACGGCGCGCGCTCCGACCGGGCGAGCTCGTCGAGAGTGCCGCCGAGGTGCACCGTCGCCGCGAGCGCCGCCTCGGGGGCGCGCCACGGGATCGGCGCCGACAGCGCCCAGTCGACCTTGAAGACGCCGGGTCCGTACCGGAACCGCTCGAGCGCGCGCGCGTAGCGACCCGGGAGCCGGTCGCCGGCGAGCGCGAGCACCTGGCGGGGCGTCACGTCGAGCAGGACGGCACGCGCAGGCGGCACCTCGTCGAGCGACCGAACCTCGACGCCGGTCTCGATCTCGCCGCCGAGCGACCGAAGATGCGCGGCGAGCGCGTCGGCAACCGACTGTGCGCCGCCGCGCGCGATCGGCCAGCCGCCGATGTGCGCGGCCGCGGTCATGACAAGCCCGACGGCGGCGGATGCCGGGCGCTCGAGCGGCAGCATCGAGTGCGCCGCGACGCCGGCGAACAGCGCTCGTCCGGCCGGCGTCCGCAGGCGCAGGCGAGCGAGCGAGGTGGCCGGAAGGAGTGCCTGCAGGCCGAACCGCGCGAGGGCGAACGGCGCGCGCGGTACGTGCACGAGCGGCCCCAGCAGCTCGCTCTCGAGCTTCGGCCACGCGTCGAGCACCGGCTCGAAGAGCGCGGTCCACCGCGGCCCGTCGGGCCCGAGTCGCGCAGCCGTCGCTTCGAGCGACCGCTCGACGAGCGGCGCCGAGCCGTCCTCGAGCGGGTGCGCGACGGCCGCGGGAGGGACGATCCACTCCAGCCCGTGCTCGTGCAACGGGACGCTGCGCAGGAACGGCGAGACGGGCGCGAGCGCATGGACGGACGAGCAGACGTCGTGGACGTATCCCGGGAGCGTCAGCTCGTCCGAGCGCAGGCCGCCGCCGACGGTGGCCGCGCGCTCGAGGAGGAGGACCGATCGACCCGCGCGCGCGATCTCGATCGCCGCGGCGAGCCCGTTCGGCCCAGACCCGACGACGACGGCGTCGTGGCCGCCGGCCCGGCTCGTCACCGGAGCGTCGCGGCGGCCGTCCCGAAGTCGGTCGTCCAGTAGAGGCGGCCGGAGGACGAGGCGGCGACGCCGATCCCGATCGTGGTGAACGTGCGCGTCTCGATGTTCCGGCGGTGTCCGGGGGAATCGAGCCACCCCGCGACGACGTCCGCCGGCGACTCGAAGCCGACCGCGATGTTCTCGCCCCAGCCGGCGGAGCGAGCCGGGTAGCCGCAGGCGAGGAGCCGCTCGCCGGTCGAACGAGGCGCCGACCCGGGATCCGCGTGAGCGAGGTAGGCGTGGCCGGCCATGTGCAGCGACTTCCAGAGCGCCGCGCGCATGAGCTCCGGCGACAGGCGGAGCGGCGCGAGCCGGTGCTTCGCGCGGTCGGCGTTCAGGCGCACGAAGACGTCCCGGACGAGATCCTGGCGCGGCGTTCCCCAGGCGGCCGCCGGGCGGCACGCGGACGGCGCCGCCGCGCCGGCCACCGACGCCGCCCCGAGCGCCGCGAGACCGGCGACGATCGCGGCGAGGGCCGCGACACGTACGCCGGCGCGCGTCCATCCGTCGGTCATTCGTTCCTCCTCACGTGTCCCCCCTCGAGCCGCCGCAGCGCGTGTCCCCGGAACGCCGGCTCCTCCCGCCGCCGCGCTACCGGCCGACGATGAACGTCGAGCGGGACGCGACCTGGCGTGCGCCTGCCTTGACGGTGACGACGGTCTTGATCACGCGACCCGCGCTGCGCCGGGGCACGGCCCAGGCGCACGCCGCCTCGCCGCCCGTGAAGCCGTTCAGCACCGCGCGCAGCGACTCGCGACCCATCGCGGCGCGACAGACGACGGCGCCCTTCGTGACGCGCCTTCCGCTCGGCGACGACACGACCGTCATCCAGGCGGCGAGCCGGCCGCCTTCGAGCGGCGGCTCCGTCGAGATGCGCAGGATCCGGAGCGCGGTAGGAGCGGCGAGCGAGACCGACAACGTCGAGGAGCCGCCGGAGGCGCCGGTCGTCGGCGCAGGCTCCTTCGGCGCGGGAGGCGAGGACGGTGTGCCGGTCGCGGGTGCGGCCGGCGCGGCGGGCGCGGCCGGCGTCGCCGGCTCCGGCGACGGCGTCGGCGTCGGCGTCGGAGGCGGTGTTCCGCCGGCGGCGGGGCCGCCGGGCAGGAGCGGCGGGAGCGGCGCCGGCTCGGGCTGCGGCGCCGGCTGCGGCTGCGGCGACTGCGCCGGCGGAGGAGCGGCGGGAGGCGGCGCGTCGGTCGACCCGAACTCCTGCGCCCAGTAGAAGGTGCCCGTCCACGACACCGCCACGGCGATGCCCGTCAGGTTGTAGACCGGACGCTCGATGTTCTCCCTGTGGCCGGAAGACGCGAGCCACGCGTTGAAGACGGCGAGCGGGTTGGCGTACCCCCACGCGAGGTTCTCGCCCCAGGACGCCGTCTGCGCAGGGAACCCGCAGGCAGAGAGCCTGTCGGCGACCGTGCGCGCGATCGGAGGCGCGGGATCGTCGTGCGTCATGTACCCGTAGCGGGCCATGTGCAGGGCCTTCCACGAGGCCGAGTCCGTGAGGATCGGCGAGATCGTGAGCTGGCTCAGGCCGAGGCGCGCGCGATCGGCGTTCACGAGCGCGAGCACCGACGGGACCATGTCCTGCCTGAGGACGCCCCAGGCGGCGCCGGGCGTGCACTCGACGCCTGCGGCGGCCGTGCCCGCCGCGCTCGGCGCGGCGACGGCGGACGGCGCGAGGCACGCCGCAACGAGCAGCGCGCCGAGAAGGAAGCGGAGTCGAGCCAGCCCGGTCACCTCAGTCCTCATCGACAGCGTCCCCCACGCCCTTGACTGCCGGAGAACGCTCCCGCAGGCCATGAATCGTAGACCGGTCCACCTGAAAAGCAAGGTGCAGGCAGTACAGGTCTGCGGCGTCAGGGCGCCGCAACGCCGAACGGCCGGCTCACGATCGTCGTCCGTCGCGCCGGGCTCATCGCGGCGCGGAGCTCGACGACGTAGGCGTACGTCCCGGCCGGCAGCGTCCGGAGCGGGAAGCGCACGAGGGGAGCGTGGCCGGCTCGGACCTTCCCTTCGGCGCGGAGGACGATCCGGCCGCCGCGAGCGCCCGCGAGCGAGCGCGGCGGCGCCGACGCCGGGCGGAGCCGCACGACGCGGGCCGAGAGTTGCGCATCCTCGGCGGCCCGCACGGTGAACCCCCACCAGCGACGGCGCGCGGGGTTCGTTCGTGCGGTCGCGGCGAACGAGGCGCGCGCGCCGGCGACGCGCGTCGTGGGATGCCAGGCGAGCGCGCGTCCGCGACAACCCGCTCGCGTCGCGGCGACGGCCGAGCTGACGGCGGCGAACGACGGCCGCCGGGAGCCGTCGGCGCGGAGGACGCCGCTCTGGAAGCGCTCGAGGTCGGGCTCGTCGAGGAGCGGGAACAGGAAGACGCCGGCGATCGTCGGGTCGCAGGCCGCCCGCCGGACGAGCTCGCCGTACACCGCCGCCTGCGCGCGCTCGCTCGCGACGGGAACCGTCTCGAGGCCCGTGTAGGACAGCTGCGAGCCCACGGGCACCGCCGCCTGCCAGCCGACCTCGTCGATCAGGATGCGCAGGCCGTTCTCGGTCGTCGGCTGCCGCGTGCCGTGGAACGCGTCCCACACGGCCTGGCGGATCCGGCCGAGGTTCGCGAACGACGCGTTCGGCCAGTCGAGCGGGCGGAGCAGCGGGTCGGTCGAGGCGCGCGGGTACGGGTGGAACCCGAGCGCGTCCATGATCGGGCGTGTCCGCCCGCTGGCGCGGTACGCGGCGCCGAGGTCGTGGAGGAAGCGCACCGGCGACGTCGAGCGGTTGTCGAGCGCCGCGGGATCGTCGTTGCCGCGGCTCGAGATCCCGGCCGCCACGACCTGGATCGATCGGCCGCACGCGCTTCAGCGCGTCGTAGGAGCGCGCGAGGACGCGCTCGTAGGCGGCGCCCGCGACGGCTCGCCGGCCGCGGAACTGCGGCCGCCAGAACCGCGGCTGGTTGGGCTCGTTGCCGACGATGAACGTCCGGACCTGCGGGTACGAGCGGGCGAGCGTCCCGAGGAAGGCGGCGAACAGGCGGGGCCGTGCCGCGGTCGCCGTGAGCGCGCCCGCCGTGGCGCCCCGCACGGAGAGCACCACCTCGACCCGCTGAGCGGTGGCCGCGAGCAGCGCCTCGTCGAGCTGCGAGCGTTGCGGGATCTCGAGCGGCCGCGACGGGTTCCACAGGACGGTAACGCGATTCGCGGTCGCGCCGGTCGCCTTCAGCTCGTCGTAGAACCCGCGCCGCGTGAGCGACACCACGGCAGGCGACGCAGTCGGCGGCTCGTCGCCGTCCTCCGCCGGCGCGGCCGTCACCGCGCTCGCGCCGTCGAGGTACTTTGGCGCGTCGTCGGCGAACCCGACCGTCAGCGGCCGGAGACCCTGCGCCGCGGACGTGCCCGCGGCCGCCGAGGCGACCGACAGCACGACCGCCACGACCCCGACGCCGATCGCGGCCACGCCGCGACGCACTCCGTTCACGTTGCCTCCCACAGCTCCTCCCCCTCGCCCGGCGGCGGAGTCTAGCGGGGCGCCGGAGCGGCGCGCGCAGGGGAGGCGGGCCTCGCCCGCACCTTGCGAAAAATGCAGAGCGGGCAAAAAGAGAGAGGGCCCCTTGCGGGGCCCTCTCCGGATCGTGCCTGCGACCGAGGTCGCGTTATCCCACGGAGACGCTGACCGTCCTGACCTTCGTCGACAGGCGCAGGTTCTTCACCGTCGCCGCCTTGTTGGTCGGAACGAAGCGCACCGCCTTCTGGAGCGCCTGGCCGTTCGCACCCTTGAGGGTGATCGCGAGGCGCGCCGTCTTGGCCTTCCCGTTCACGCGGACGACCAGCATGCGGCCGACCTGCTGCTTCCAGATGACGCGGACGTAGGCGAGCGTGCCCGCCGAGACCTTCGTCGTCTTCGTCGCAGCAGCGGCCTGCGCCGGCGCGGCCGGAGCCGTCACCGTCACCTGCGACGGCGTCGTGCTCGCACCGAGCGTCACGACCGACGTGTTGCTGACGGCCGTGTTGCTGCTGGTGTTGCCGCTGGCGCCTGCGACGCCGGCGGTCGTCGTGCCACCGGTCGTCGGTCGTCGTGGTCGAGCGTGCCACCGGTCGTCGTCGTGCTACCACCGGTCGTCGTCGTGCCGCCGAACCGCTGATGCCGGCGCAGCCCTGCGCACCGGTCGACGGGGTGACCATGCGGAACGTCTTGATCGGAGTGCCGCCCTGGAACGCGGTCTCCATGTTCTGCGCGGTCACATCGACGCACGAGTTCGGGTTCGGCGGCGTCAGCGACTCGGTCACGACAACGCCGGCCTGGCCGTGGCTGTTCGTCGTGAGCAGGCAGCCCTGGACGTCACAGCCGTGCAGGACCTGCCCGATCGTGTTGAACCCACCGAAGGCCACCGAGTCCGGCTCGATCTTGCCGAGCGGGCTGCGGCTGAAGTGGACGTCCGCACCAAGCACCGGGTTCCCGAAGAAGTCCAGGATGGTCTCGACGCAGAACATCTCGTTCGTGCCCTTCGGGACACAGCTCAGCGTCTTCGAGGCCTGGGCCTGGACGGCCTTCGTGATCGTGTCCGCGGCAGGCCGCGGCGCATTGAACGGCTGCTGGTACGGGTAGTTCGCCTCGACGTTGACCGTCGAGCCGAACAGCGTCGGCTGCGTGATCTCGAAGCAGCGATGGTTCGCATCCGCGTTCAGCACGAAACCGGCATACGGGTTGTAGCCGACGATCGCCTCGCCGTGCTCATCCGTGTACACAGCCACGTGATCCCAGCCGGTCGGGGTCGGGATCTGCGTGCCGTTGGCGTCGAGGCAGTTGTTGAGGCCACCGCGAGCGCTCAGGCCCGTCACATCCCAGTAGTCGTAGAGCCCGCCCTCGCCGGTGAGGAACCCGGCGAAGTTGTTGCCGCCCACCGGGCCGTCCACGCCGGACGCCGTCGGCGGAGCCAGCGTCGCCGGGAGGTACGTCTGGTAGAACGGCGCGTAGAGGTTGTGGATCGTCGGAGCGCCCGTCAGGTCGCGGCTGTAGATGACGTCCTTCTCAGCCTTGACCAGCGCGCCGGCCGAACCGGACAGGGACACGTCGATCCGGGCCGACGGCATGGGAGCGTCGCCGGCGTCCACGAGCCCGCCGCCGCCGTCCGGTGCGATGCCGTCGCTGAGCAGCGTCTGCAGCGGCCGGAGCGGATCGAACGGGCCACGGGTGATCGTGGTGTTGCCCCAGACGGTCGAGAAGCTCTGCCACTCCTGCGAGCCGAAGTTCGCGTTGCAGTTGTCGACCGTGTCGAACACCGGGTTCAGACCCGAGGTGTTCGGACCGCCGGTCGTGTACTGGCAGAGACTGTTGACCGAGTGGAAGGCCCGGCCGTCGAGCGCCTGCCGCGCGTCCCACGAGAGAGCGTCGTGGATGTCCCAGCGGCCCCACGCGTCGCCCGGGCTGTTGTTGATCGCGTTGCTGTCGAACGCGAAGTGCTGCGCGAGCCACGCCCACTCGTCCGGAAGCGTGACCGTGTCGCCGCCCGGATGCATGCCGGCGAAGTTGTTCCCGAGCGGGAACGTGCCCTTGACCCGGACGTCGATGTAGCCGCCCGCGGTCGAGACGAGCGGGTCGAACAGGTTCGTCGCCGTGCCCGTCGAGCTGAAGTCACCCGCGATCGGGGTGTTGAGCTCGAACGTGTTCATGTCGCCGAGGTCCATCCAGACGGCGAGGAACTGGTGCTTGGCGATCGGGGCGCCCTGGTTCGGGGTCGCCGCGTTCTCGACGATCAGCTTGACGACCGCGAGCCCCGGCTTCTGCGACACCAGGTCGGTCGCGTAACAGAAGTTCCCGGCCTGCTCACCTGCGCCGGCGAACTCGGTCGCGGTCCCGTCGGTGCCGTTCACCCCGCTGTTCTCGAACTGCGGCTTGAAGAACGGGTTGCCGGACCAGTCCTCGATCACGAACCGCCCGACGCCGACGACCGGCAGCTGCGCCGGCGTGAAGCACTTCACGAGCCGGATCTGCTCGCCGTCCCACGCCAGGTACGGCACGTTGGTCGTCTGCGGATCCCCAAAGTTATGGGGAACGCTGTTTGTCCCCGCGGTAGCGCTCGCCGACAGAGTCAGTGCGACCACTGTCCCTGCGAGCGCCGCGAGGAGTACTGCCTTCCTACGCATTGATCCCCCTAGAGAAACCGGTTGTACGGTCAGTTGATACCTCGTTGTGGTTGTTGGTGCAGACGATGGTGCTTCGAAGATCTGACGAGCCGGCAGCGCTGTCGGAGAGGTGGACGGCGCCACGCGAGGCGTGCTTTCGCCGGCTCTTTGCAGCCACCAGGTTGTTTCCTATGCCAGCCCCCCCTTTCCCGGCCGCAGGGTGCGGCCGTCCTAGCAACTGCCAGTCGTCCTGGTTTCTACCCCCCGCACTCGCTCCGCGTCAAGGCTGAAGCACCGCAGGCGGCAGTCCAGTCTTGCCCTCTCAAACCTGTCCCGACCCGCGTGTTTAAGCGGGTTTCGCGGTCACTAGACTGCAGGGGATGCGGTCGCTCGTCCTGACCCTCGTGCTTGCGCTTGCCCTCGTTTCGGCGGCGGGCGCGGAACCGCCGACCCCCAACGACCCCGGGTGGCCGGCGCCGGCGGTCGCGCTGGTGCGCGTGCCGGAGGTGTGGGAGCTGACGGAGGGCGACCCGGCGATCGTCGTCGGCGTCGTCGACACCGGAGTCAATCCGGGAGTTGCCGATGTGGCCGCGAACCTCGTCTCAGGCTGGGATTTCGTGGTCGGCGACGGCGGGACGCGCGACGAGTACGGCCACGGGACGCTCGTCGCGAGCGTGATCGCCGCGCGCGGCGGCAACGCGACCGGGATCGCGGGCTACTGCTGGTACTGCCGCGTGATGCCGGTTCGCGTGTCGGACTGGGACAACGCCGACGACGCCACGATCGCGGCCGGGATCCGGTACGCCGTGGATCACGGCGCGCGCATCGTGAACGTGAGCTTCGCCGACGAGGCGGCGGGCGCCGCCGACGGGGCGCTCGCAGCCGCCGTCTCGTATGCCGTGAGCAGGAACGTCCTCGTCGTCGCGGCCGCCGGGAACAGCGGCGGCGTGGTGCCGACGTATCCGGCGGCGTTTCCCGGCGTCCTCTCGGTCACGGGGACGACACCGGACGGGACGGCGCTCGAGCCGTGGGCGACGTACGGATCCTGGGTCCAGGTCGCCGTTCCCGGGTGCCAGATGGTGCTGGCGTCCGACACGTACTTCGGCGAGATCTGCGGGACGTCCGTCGCGTCCGCCGCGGTCTCCGGAGTCGCCGCGCTCATCCTCTCGCTCAACCCGAGCCTTTCGGCGCGCGAGCTCGCGCTCGCCCTGCGGACGAGCGCGCACCAGGTTCCAGGCGTGAGCAGCGGCCTCATCGACGCCCGCGCAGCCGTCGACGCGCTCGGCCTGGCGAAGAAGGCGCCCGTTGCGCCGCCCGCGGCGTCCGCCGCGACGCCGGCGCGGTCGGCGACGGTCGTGAGCGGAACCGTCCGTGGCGACCGCACGATTCGCGCGAAGCTCGGCGCGGGCCGTGTCGACCTCACGCTCGACATGCCGGACACGAGGGGTTGCACGCTCTCGATCGCGACGTCTCGCTCGAGCCGCGTCGCGATCCCGGCGTCGCGCGTCGAGATCAGGATGGGCCAGCGTGTGCCGGCCGGGATCCACAAGTTCCGGATCTCGTGCGCGACGACGAAGGCTCGCCCGTTCTCCCTCGGGATCGCCGGCTTCCTCGGCTAGCGACGGCGGCCTGCCGCTACCGGCAGCGGCGTCCGTCGCCGCAGCGGGCGACCACGTCGAGCGAGGGTGGCGCCTGGGGCCCGCGGGGCCACGCGAGCCGGATCCGGATCGAGGCGGCGTCGTTTCCCGGGTTCGCCTCGCGCAGGCGGCGGTCGACGTTGACCGAGTGCAGCAGCTCATAGACGCCGGCCGGAAGGCCCGTGATGTCGACGAACTGACCCTCGACCTGAGGTTTATAGTCGTCGCCGTAGCCGACGGAGATCCCCTCGTGCACGCGGAGCACCTCCGGGTGGTTCTTCTCGCACTCGCCGCGGTAGCCGCCTATCAGCGGCTGGCCGCGAATCCCGCGCTGCGGATACGCGTCGTAGCGGTCGCCGAGGCAGAAGCCCGACTTCCGGTCTCGCCGCACCTCCCGGCCCTTCCCGTCGACGCGCCGGAGCTCGTAGCGCTCGAACCCGAGCAGGTGCCAGTGCCGGTGCGTCTCGGAGCGGACGAACTTGATCCGGCCGACGTTCGCGACCCGCCGCGTCGAGCCGTCGGAGCGATGCACGATCTGCGTCGCCGTCATCGTCGGCGTCGTGCGCGAGGGACGGGTGCCGACGATCTCCAGCGGCCCGCGGCCGGCGTTGTAGACGGCCGAGGCGAAGCCGAGGCGGAACCGTAGGCCCGTCGCGGTCCTGACCGTCCGGCCGTTGAGCCCGTACGGCGAGCGCTGCACGAGGTCGGGCAAGAGGTCGCGCGCGGTGGCGGCGGTCGCCGCCGTGGTCGGAGAGTCGGCTTCGGCGGCCGACACGCCCACGAGGAGCGCGCAGGCGGCGGTCGCGGCCGCACCCACGGAGAGGGTGCGGCCGCAGACCACTACGGAAGCGTGATCGTGACGCTGCCCTTCGGCGCCGGCTTCTTCGGCGCCGACGACTTCTGCGAGGGCGAGTACTTGAGCCCGACCGTCTTCTGCGTCGTCTGGACGACGGTTCCGGTCGCCTTGGCCGCGACGGACAGCTTGAGCTTCACGACGGTGTTCGGCTTGCTCTTCAGCTGCTTCATCGCTGCCGCGTTCACCCACAGGCGGACGGACGCGGTCGCGTTCGGCTTCACCTTCGAGAACGAGTTCGCGGCGAACCGCGTCTTCCCGCTGAGCAGCGACGCCGTTCCGGAGCACGTGCCGACCGCGGAGGCGGGGCACTTGACCTTGACGAACACGATGCTGTCGGAGCCGACGACGAGCGTGGCCGGGACGCCCGTGAGGATCATCGCCGGCCCCTTCTTCGACGCCACGCCGTACTTGACGTTCACGGGCTTCTCGGTGTTCTGGAGCCCGGCGTCGGTCGACGTCGCAGAGACGCTCACCGTCATCTTCTGGATCTTGTTCGCCGCCGCCTTGAGCTGCTTGAGGGCCGTCGCCGTGAGCACGAGCTTGACGTTCGCGCTATCGCCGGGCTTGAGGCCCGAGAACGCGCTGAGGGCGAGCCGACTGGTCTTCGCGTCGACGAGCGAGACCGTCCCGGCGCAGATGCCCTTCGTCGACGCCGGACAGGTGACCTTGACGTAGACCACGCCGCTCGTGGGCACGACGAGGGTCGCCGGGATCGTGATCGCCATCACGGGGCCGGCGAGGATCTGCGGCGTCGTCGAGATCGGCGGACGGATGGTCGTCGTCCCGCCGCCGGTCGTCCCGCCACCGCCGGTCGTCCCGCCACCGGTGGGCGGAGGCGTGCCGCCGTCGTTGTCGACGATCTTGCCGACGCCTTGGGACACGGTCGCGAGGACGGCGCCCTGCGGGTTCGACAGCCGCAGGAAGAAGACCTCGTCCGCCTCCGACGTGGCGTCGTCGACCGTGGCGATCGAGATCGTCTTCGTCTTCTCGCCCGCCCCGAACGTGAGCGTGCCGGAGGCGGCGGTGTAGTCGCCGGGCGCGACGGCGTTCGGGAACGACGCGCCGTCGAAGGTCGAGTAGCCGACGGTGATGTTGCCGCCCGACGCCGCGCCGGCGAGCGAGACGGTGAAGACGACGGGCTGGCCCTCCGGGGCCGACGCGTCTCCGATTATCAGCGTCGGGGGCCCCTGCTTGTCGATGATCGTCACGGTCCCGGTCGCCTTCCCGAGCTTCGCGCCGTTCGCGGTGATCTTCACGAGCACGGTCTCGCCGGGATGGCTGGCGTCGTCGGCGATCGTGGGCAGCGGGATGGTCGCGGTCGTCGTCCCGGGCTGGATCGGGAGGTCGCCCTCGGTCGGGACGAAGCGCCCCGCTGCCGCCGTGCCGACCTCCGCCTTGTAGTGCACGATCACCTGCCTCCCGCTGACGGGCGCCAGGGAGAGCGTGAGCTGAGCCGTCCCGCCCTCCTCGACCGTCGCGTCGCCGATCGAGACGGACGAGTTGTTGTCGTCGTTCTCGATCGTCCCGACGCCGGTGACCGTCGAGGCCCCGTCGCTCGCCGTGGCGCCGACGATGTCGGTGACGACGAGCGAGAACGACTCGGTCGTCTCGTCGATCGAGTCGTCGACGACCGGGAGCGAGATCTCGACGGAGGCGTCGCCCGACCCCGCGGGGATCCTCGGGCCTGCGGTGTTCACGGCCTGGAAGTCGGACGGCGCGGTCGCGCTGCCGTTCTCGGTGTGGTAGTTGAACGAGACCTCCGGGTGCGCGCCGGTGACGGTGATCAGGAACGCGATCGTCCCCCCGTTCTCGGGCGCCTTGCCGCTCGTGATCGAGATGTGACCGGGTGCCACAGGCACGTCGTCGTTGACGATCGTGCCGACGCCGGTGAGTTTGGAGCCGGCCGTGACCGCGCCCTGGAGATCTGTCAGCACGACGCGGAACGTCTCGTCGGGCTCCTGGTTCGTGTCGCCGAGCACCTGAACCGTGACCGTCGTCGAGCTCGACCCGGACCCGATCGAGCCGCTTCCGGAGGAGACCGGGGCATAGTCGCTTCCGCCGGTCGCCGAGTCGTCCTCGGTGTGCCACTGGAAGGAGATGTTCCCGTGGGCGCCGCCGGCCGTCACGGTGAAGGTGAAGCTCTTCGAGCCCGAGTTGCCCTCGGGGCTGCTGACGTCGGAGATCGAGAGCGGCGGCGTCGGCGGCGCGTTGTCGTCGTTGACGATCGTGCCTTGCGCCTGCGTGTCGCGCCTCCTCCGCGCTCGACAGGTTCGTGATCCGAACGATGAACGTCTCGTCGGCCTCCGGCTTCGTGTCACCGTTGATCGTCACCTGCACGGGCGACGACGGCGTCGTCGCGCCGGCCGGGATCGTGAACGACGCGCCGCTCGCGTCGACGAAGTCCTCCGGCGTCTTTGCGCTTCTCAGCGGGGTTCGTCGGATGTTGAACGTGACGGGCTGCTGGCTCGGCCGGTCGATCGAGACGGGGAACGTCAGCTTCGAGGTGCCGGAGTTCCCCTCCGGGCCCGACGCGTCGCCGATCGTGATCGCCGGCTTCGGATCGTTGTCGTGAATCGAAGCGGTTGCCTGAGCGCCGCCCGGTGAGAGCGTGGCCGTGAAGTTCTCGTCGCTCGGCTCGTAGGCCTGGTCGTCCGCGGTGGTGACGTTGAACGTCGCAGTGCCGTGGCCCTGGTCGTCCGTCGTCACCGTCACCGGGCCGCCGGTCGTCCCCCCGGAGGGGAAGTCCGCGCTCGAGGCCGACGGCGACGCTCCCACGCCGAGCGCCCAGTTGAAGTCGTATGGGCTTGCTTGCCTCGCCGTCCACGGACGTGATCGTGAAGGTGCCGCTCGCGCCCTCGGCGATCGCCGCGGCCGGGCCGGTGAGCGTCACGGTCGGTGGATCCGCCGCGCGACCCGCGGCGACGCTGATCCCCGCCGCGACCGCGATCACCGCGGCGAGGGCGACAAGAAGGCGAGCCCGTCTGTTCACCACAACCTTTGCACCACCCATTCGTCGCGACCCCCTGGTTTGTCCCACGCGGACCCGTTCCGCGCGGAACATGATGCCACGGGTTCCGGTGGATCGCTGGCGGCCGGAGGAAGCGGCGGCGGCCGCCGGGAGATGCCCCGACGGCCGCCGCGAGAGCACCTAGAACGCGTACCAGAACACGGTTGCCGAGCGCGACCCGAGGTCGTTCGCGACCGTGACCGTGAAGGTGTGGCTGCCGGCCTTCGTGACCGTGACGGCCGCCGGGCGAGCTGCACGACTGCGCGGGGCCGTTGTCGAGCGAGCACGTGGTCGACGTCGGCGAGCCGGTCGTCGTCCAGTAGAACGTCGGCGTGCGCGACACGCCGCTGTACGGCGTGATCGACACCGTCGGCGGCGCCCCGGCCGGCGCGGCGATCGTCCAGGTGTACGTCCCCGTCGTCGAGCCGTACTGGTTCGACGCCGTGACCCTGAACGTGTGGGAGCCGAGGGCGAGGCCGCCGTAGAGCTTCGGCGGCGCGCACGTCACCGGGACTGCGCCGTCGAGCGAGCACGTCGTGCTCACGACGACGCCGCTCGTCGTCCAGGAGAAGCTCGCGTCCGTCGAGAGCGTGCCCGACGCGGGTCCGCTCGTGACGTTGACCGTCGGCGCCGAGCCGGACGAGGGAGCCGTGATCGTCCAGTTGTAGGTCGCAGACGCGTTCCCGTAGGTGTTCCCGACCGTGACCTTGAACGTGTGCGAGCCGACGGCGAGGCCGTTGTAGCCCGCCGGCGACGAGCAGGCGGCGGGAGTTGCGCCGTCGAGCGAGCAGACGGTGCTCGACACGGTGCCCGACGTCGTCCAGCCGAAGCTCGCCGACGTCGAGGTCGTCGAGCCGCCCGGCCCGTCGGTGATCGAGACCGTCGGCGCGGTGCCCGGAGGCGCCGGCGCCGCGACCGTCCAGTTGTACGTCGCCGACTGGCTGCCGAACGAGTTGGCGACGGTGACGCGGAAGGAGTGCGTCCCGACCGCGAGCGAGGAGTAGGTCGTCGGCGACGAGCACGAGATCGCCGCCGCGCCGTCGAGCGAGCACGTGGTGCCCGTGACGGTTCCGGAGGTCGACCACGCGAAGGTCGCGTTCGTGGCCGTCGTCGACGAGGCGGGGGTGGTCGTCAGTGCGACCGTCGGGGCCGAGCCCGTCCCTCCGAGCACGGTCCACATGTAGCTCGCGGACTGGCTGCCGGCGGCGTTGGAGACGGTCACCCTGAAGCTGTGCGTCCCGGGCGCGAGGCCCGAGTAGCCCTTGGGCGACGTGCAGGCGACGGGTGTGTCGCCGTCGAGGGAGCACGTGGTCGTCTGGACGCTGCCGTACGTGTAGAAGTAGAAGTTCGCGGACGTCAGCATCGTCGAGAGCGACGGGCCCGAGCTGATCCACACGCTCGGAAGGCTCCCGGTCACGCTCCAGTTGTAGGTCGCGGTGTTCGACCCGGACGCGTTCGAGACCGTGACCTTGAACGTGTGCGAGCCGAGGCTGATGTTCCCGTAGCTCGCGGGCGACGCGCAGGCGACGGGCGACAGGTTGTCGAGCGTGCACGTCGTCGAGGTGACGGTGCCGCTCGTCGACCAGTAGAAGTTCGCGACCGACGAGGTCGTGCTCGACCCGGGCCCGTTCGTGATCGTCACCGTCGGCGCCGAGCCCGCGGGCGCCGAGATCGTCCACGAGTACGTGGCCGCCTGGCTCCCGTAGAAGTTCGAGACCGTGACCCTGAACGTGTGCGCGCCGGACGCGAGCCCGCTGTAGCCGGCGGGGGACGCGCACGAGCTCGCGGGAGCGTTGTCGAGCGAGCACACCGTCGACGTGGGGGAGCCGCCGGCGCTCCAGGAGAAGCTCGCGCTCGTCGCCGTGGTCGTGGCGGACGGCCCGCTCGTGATCGTGACGCTCGGCGGGCTCCCGGGCTGCGGGTCGTTCGAGACGGTCCACGTGTACGTGGCGCCGTTGCTGCCGCTCGAGTTGGACACGTTGACGCGGAACGTGTGCGTCCCGACGGTGAGGGGGTTGAACGCGCGGGGCGAGGTGCACGCCGTCGCGACGGCGTTGTCGAGCGAGCACGTCATGCTCGTGACGGTGCCGCTCGTCGTCCACGCGAAGCTCGCGCTGGTGACGGTCGTCGTCGACGGCGGATAGCTCGTCAGCGTGACCGTCGGGGCGCCGCCGCCCCCGCCGCCGCCGGAGTCGACGAGCGTTCCGAACTCCTGCGACCAGTAGTAGACGCCGCTCGCGGTCGACGCCGCTCCGACGCCGATCGCGCGGTAGGTCGAGTTCTCGATGTTCGCCTTGTGGCCGGCGGAGTTGAGCCAGCCGTTCATGACCGACGACGGGGTCGCGTATCCGTACGCGATGTTCTCGCCCCAGCCGGCCTGCGAGACCGGGTAGCCGCAGGCCTCGAGGCGCTGCCCCGGCGATCGCGCCACGGGCGGCGCGGGATCGTCGTGCCCGAGGTAGCTGTAGCCCGCCATGTGCAGGGCCTTCCACTGCGCTGCCTTCGTCAGCGTCGGCGACACCTGGAGCGTGACGAGGCCGAGATCCGACCGGTGCTGGTTGGTGAGCGTCACGACCTGGTCGGCGTAGCTCGGGTTCAACGTCCCCCAGGAGGGGTCGGGATTGCAGTCGCCGACGACGGCGGATGCGACCGGCACGACCTGGCTCGACACCGGCGCGAACGCGAGAGCGAGCGCCAGGACGGCCGCGGCCCTCAGCGTTTTGGAGCGGAGAAACATGGAAACAGCCCCCTTCGGTTCGTCGGTGCAGCCGTCCAACTGACACCGTGCCGCCTTCTGCAGCGGCGGGATTCTACGCGCGCTTTTCCGGAATTGCTCGGATCCGGGCTGGTGGGACCATCGGTTCTGCGCTCGCCGCGGGATTCCCCCTTCCGGGTGAACCGCGCGCCGATCGCCGGAAGCCGTGTCGTTAAGCCGGTGTTCTGGTGTCGCGAATCGGGTTAGCCCTTCGCCCCACGGAGGTAGGGATCGAGAAGAGCGAGACGTCCGATCCCCCTAGAGAGTCCGTCTCGCAGCGCGAGCCCGCGGCCGGCGCCGCGGGCTCGCGCCGTTCCGCCCGCCGGCGTCCGCGTGGCGGCGCGCCCGTCGTCCTCCGAGAGGACGGCACGATCGTCATCGAGGGTGACGCGGAATCGCCCCGGCGGCCGACGCCTCGCGCGATCGCCGCCCGCAGGATCTCCCGCGACACCACTCGCAGGAGGCGACACACATGGAGAACAGGATGCGGATCGCGACCCTCGGCGCACCGGACGTGCGGGAGCTTCGCGCCAGGATCGCAGGCGAGATCGTCGTCCCCGGCGACGAGAGCTGGGACGAGGCGCGGCAGGCGTGGAACCTCGCCGTCGACCAGCGCCCCGCCGCGGTGGCCGTCCCGAGGACGGTGGAGGACGTCGTCGAGATCGTCGACTACGCCCGCGACTGCGGGCTCCAGGTCGCGCCGCAGGGCACCGGCCACAACGCTTCGCCGCTCGGGTCGCTGAGCGGCACGATCCTGCTCAAGCTGCACGAGCTGCGCGGCGTCGAGATCGACCCGGAGCGGCGAACGGCGCGCGCGGCCGCCGGCACGATCTGGATCGAGGTCGTCGAAGCGGCCGCCGAGCACGGCCTCGCCGCGCTCGCCGGCTCGTCGCCCGACGTCGGCGTCGTCGGCTACACCCTCGGCGGCGGCCTCTCGTGGCTCGGCCGGAAGCACGGCATCGGCGCGAACAACGTCTCCGCGATCGAGGTCGTCACCGCCGACGGCGACCATCGCCGCGTCGACCGCGACCACGACCCCGACCTGTTCTGGGCGCTCCGCGGCGGCGGCGGCGCGTTCGCGGTCGTCACCGCGATCGAGCTCGACCTCTTCCCGATCGAGCAGGTCTACGCCGGCGTCCTCTTCTTCCCCGTCGAGCGCGCCCGCGAGGTGCTCCGCGCCTGGCGCACGTGGACGGACGACCTCCCCGACGAGCTGACGAGCGTCGGCCGGATCCTCCAGCTGCCGCCGATCCCCGACATCCCGGAGCCGCTCCGCGGCAACTCGTTCGTCGTCGTCGAGGCGATCTACTGCGGCGACGACTTCGACGAGGCGAGGCGGCTCGTCGAGCCGATGCGCGCGCTCGGCCCCGCGATCGACACCATCGACGCGATTCCGTTGACGGCGCTCTCGCATCTGCACATGGACCCCGAGCACCCGGTGCCCGGGACGGCCGACGGCGGGATGATCACGGACGTCGACGACGACCTGATCGACGCCTTCGTCGAGGGGGTCGTGGGCAAGCCGATCCTCACCGCGGAGATCCGGCACCTCGGCGGCGCGATCGCGCGGCCGCGGCCCGAGCACGGCGCCGTCGCCGCGTTCGACGCGCCGTTCGTCGCCTTCGCGGCGGGCATCGTGCCGACGCCCGAGGCGTTCCCGGCCGTGCACGGGTCGATCGAGGGCCTCTTCACGGCGCTCGAGCCGTGGGCCGCCGAGCACACCTACCTCAACTTCGCCGAGTCGAGGCGCAACCCGAGGAGCCTCTTCACGGAGACCGCCTACCACCGTCTGCGGCGCGTGAAGGCCGCGTACGACCCGACCGACGTCATCCGGTCGAACCACCCGCTGTCGTAACGGCGCGGCGAAGGCGTGGGGCCGTCCGCCGGCCCCACGCCCGTCCGCGTCGGCTACTTCCGGACCTGGACGACGCTGTAGGTCGTCGACGGCCCGGGCGGCGTGCCGAAGCGCGCGTTGACGGCGTAGAGCCGGTCGCCGTGCCGCGCGATCGTCGTCGGGACGTCGAACGCGGCGTCGGTGATCGTCCGCGTGACGGTCCCCGTCGCGCGCTTCACGTCGAGCTTCACGACCGCGATCCTGTTGTTCTGGTTCTGGACGACGTAGAGCGTCTTGCCCTCGAGCAGCAGGCCGTCGCCGTTCGCGAGCGTCGCTCCGCCGAGGTCGATCGCCTTCGTCGCGCCGGTCGAGGGGTCGATCTCGAACAGCTTCCCCGTCGCGCTCTGGACGGCGAGCAGCGTCTTGCCGTTCGGCGTCGGCGCGATCCCGTTCAGGTTGAAGCCCGCTCACGAGCTGGAAGTCGCCCGTCAGCGGGAACGGTCTGCGCGTCGCCGAGGGTCTTCCCTGGAGCGGGATCCGGTAGAGGACGGCCCGGTTCGAATCGGTGAAGTACGCGGCCTTCTTCGTGACGACGACGTCGTTGACGAACGTCGCGGCGCCGCCGGTCGCGAGCTGGTACTCGCGCAGGACGGCGCCGGTCTTCAGCGTCGTAGACGAACGCCTTCCCGGTGCCCGCGCCCGAGACGAACAGCCGGCCGTGGTCGTACTTCAGGCCCGTCGCCGCGCGGCCGGCGGCGCCGGGAACGAGCACGGCGCCCGCTCCGGTGCGGAGGTCGCCGGAGTAGATCGCGCCCGTCGGGATCGACCCGACGAAGAAGGTGGTCCCCTTGCCGATCGCGATGCCCTCCGGCTGGAACCCGTTCGGCAGCGGGATCGTCTTCGGGAAGGCGCCCTTGGCGAGGGCGACTGGCGCGGCGAGAACGGCCGCGGCGAGCAGCAGCAGCAGGATGCGACGCATCGGTTTCCTTTCCCTCGGAGACTGTCTCGACTGTACCGGCGAGGCGCGGCGCCGGATTGCTACATCGCGTCGAGGTACGACCGCGCAGCCTGCACCGTCGCCTGCACGTCCGCGAGATCCGAGTCGCGGACGTTCCAGTCGCTCACGTGCACCGCGTCGAGGCCGCGCGTGCTCTCGCCCTCGCGCCGGATCGTCGACACCATCGCGCTCACCTGGTCGTCGAGCGCCCGGAGCTTCGGCTCGAGCATCTGCTTCGCCTCGGTCCGGCCGGCCTGCCTCCCCGTCGCCTTCCCTTTCGCCGCGCCGGTCTGGTAGGCGATCGTGACGCCGAAGATCGCGCCGACCGCGGGCACGAGGATGCCGAGGATCGAGCCCGCCTGGGACGCGTCGCCGCCGTAGTGGCGCACGAGGAACACGGTGATCGCGAGCAGGAAGGCGAGCGCCGCGACGACGGTCAGGAGGTCGTAGAGGTTCCGGCCCGTGATCGGAGCGTCGCGCTCCTGCTCCGCCGCTCCGGCCGTCGGGCCCCTCGGTTCGCCGTCGGCCACGCGGCGACTGTACGACGAGCGCATCCCCCGGGCAAGCGCCGCAGCGACAGCCGTAGAGTTCGCCGCCGTGACCGACTTCGCGACCACCATCCGGGATGCGTACGCGACGAGCGGCGCCGCGATCGACCTCGGCCGCGGCGTCCACGACGGCGTCCTCGAGCGTGACGCGATCGTCCGCATCCCGCTCGCGACGACGAACCGGCACGGACTGATCGCCGGCGCCACCGGGACGGGCAAGACGCGGACGCTGCAGGTGCTCGCCGAGCAGCTCTCCGCGGCCGGCGTCGCCGTCTTCGCCGCCGACTACAAGGGCGACCTCTCCGGGATGCTCCGCGCGGGCGCAGCGGACGGGCCGGCGCCTGCGCGGATGGCAGAGCTCGGACTGGACTACGCGCCGGCGGGGTTCCCGGTCGAGTTCCTCTCGATCGGCGGGATCGGGCCCGGCGCCCCGGTGCGCGCCACGGTGACGGACTTCGGCCCGGAGCTCCTCGCGAAGGTCCTCGGCGCGAACGAGACGCAGGCGCAGACGCTCGCGCTCCTCTTCCGGTACGCCGACGAGCGCGGTCTGGCGGTGCTCGACCTCGACGACCTGCGCGCGCTCCTGACGTACCTGGACTCGGACGCCGGGGAGGAGGACCTGAAGGGGATCGGCGGCGTCTCCTCGCGGACGATCGGCGTCCTGCTCCGCTCGCTCGTCGCCCTCGAGGACGGCGGAGGCACCGAGTTCTTCGGCGAGCCCCAGTTCGAGATCTCCGACCTGATCCGGACGACGCCGGACGGCCGCGGCGTCGTCACCTGCCTCGAGCTCGCGGCGGTGCAGGACCGGCCGGCGCTGTTCTCCACGGTGCTGTTGTGGCTCCTCGCCGAGCTGTTCGAGGAGCTGCCGGAGGTCGGCGACCTCGACAAGCCGCGCCTCGTGTTCTTCTTCGACGAGGCGCATCTCCTGTTCGCCGGCGCGTCGAAGACGTTCCTCGAGTCGGTCACGCGCACGGTCCGGATGATCCGCTCGAAGGGCGTCGGAGTCTTCTTCGTCACGCAGGCGCCCACGGACCTCCCGCGCGAGGTGCTCGGCCAGCTCGGCGCGCGCGTGCAGCACGCCCTCCGCGCGTTCACGCCCGAGGACGCCGACGCGCTCGCGAAGACGGTGCGGACGTATCCGAAGTCGGAGCTCTACGACCTCGAGCAGCTGCTGACGCAGATGGGGACCGGCGAGGCCGCCGTCACGATCCTCTCGGAACGGGGCGTGCCGACGCCCGTCGTGCACACGCGGCTGCGGGCCCCGCTGTCGAGCATGCAGGCGATCGACGTCGCCGCCGCCGCCGAGGGCTCGGCCCTCGTCACGAAGTACGGCACGCGCCTCGACCGCGACAGCGCGGCGGAGGCCCTGGCGCGGCGCGTCGAGACGGCCACCTCCGTGGAGCCGGAGCAGCCGGAGCCCGCGCCGACGCCCCGGCCGGCGCCGAAGCCCAAGCCGCGCGCGCGGAAGGCGAAGGCGCCGACCGACGGGCTCACCGATTTCCTCTCGTCGCGGCAGGGCAAGGCGCTCGAGCGCGAGGTCGTCCGCGGCATGTTCGGGTTGCTGAAGAAGCGACTGTGACGCTGCTCTACAACAGCCCCATCTCGGGCAACTGCTACAAGGTTCGCCTGCTGCTCGCGCACCTCGGGATCCCGTACGAGACGCGCGAGGTGGACGTCGTCGACCGCAGCGATCCGCGCGAGCTCCTCGACGGCCTCAACCCGGTGCGGCGCGCGCCGACGCTCGTCCTCGACGACGGGCGCCCGCTGGCGGAGTCGAACGCGATCCTCTGGTACTTCGGCGAGGGCACCCGCTTCGTCCCCGCCGACCGCTACGACCGCGCGAAGGCGCTCCAGTGGATGTTCTTCGAGCAGTACGAGCACGAGCCGGCGGTCGCGGTGCTCCGGTTCCTGCGGACCTACAGCGGCCGCGAGGACTGGTACGAGGCGCAGCGCGTGCCGCTGACGAAGCGCGGCGAGAAGGCGTTGCGCGCGCTCGACGAGGGGCTGCGCGGGCGCGAGTGGCTCGCTGGGGAGGCGATGACCGTCGCTGACATCGCGCTCTACGCCTACACGCACGTCGCCGACGAGGCCGGCCTCTCGCTCGAGCCCTACCCGGCGATTCGGTCGTGGCTCGACCGCGTCGCGTCGCAGCCGGGGCACGTCCCGATCACGGCCTGAGCACGTCGTGCGCCGCCGGCGAGCGCCGCTGGTCGCGCGCGAGCCACTCGGCGAGGAATGGCTCGACGATCGCATAGCGACCGTCCTCCAGGCGGCCCACGATCTCGTCGCGGACGAGCGTCGTGAGCGCCCGCTGCACGTGCGTGCTCGACCGGAGGTCGTGCCGCTGCTGGTACTCGGCCGAGTAGACGGTCGCAGGCTCGGCGGCGAGCGCGAGCATCAGCAGCCGCTGGTGCTCGGTCGCGTCCTCCCAGATCCGCGCGAAGTGGTTGTGCTCGGAGCGCAGGACCTTGGCGAGCGCCTCCTCCACGTCCTCCTCGTAGGCGTGCGCGTACGGAGGGACGCGCTCCCACGTCTCGTAGGCGAGCTCCTGCGTCCCGTACGGATGTCCTCCCGACGCCGCCAGCAGGCGCGTGACGGCCGCGTCCGTGATCGCCTTGTCGGTGCTCTCGAACCTCTCCTTCACGAACGTCGCGAACTCGACCGGCGGGATGCTCCCGATCTCGAGGTGCTTCGCGCTCCGCCAGAACGCCTCGTTGCGGTCGTTGAAGATCCGGTCGAGCACGTGCCGCTTGCTGCCGAGGTAGACGTGCGCGACCTCCGGCTGGCGCTGGAACACGGACCGCAGCAGGTTCGGGAACTCGGCGTCGAGCTTCACGATCTCCTGGAACTCGTCGAGGACGAGGACGACGCGGCGGCCGCGGTCGACAGCGATCTCCTGCGGAAGCTCGAGCAGCCGCTCGATCGTGTCGTCGATGTCGCCGGCGCGCCGGCGCCGCGCCGAGTCGAACGTGAACCGGACGGAGTGCGTCTCCGGGTCGAGCTCGATCGACGGCGTCACGCGGAGCCCCCGGAACAGCGTCGAGGCCCGCTCGACCACCTGGGAGGCGGCCGAGGCGAGATCGTCGTGAATCGTCGTCGCGAGCGCGGCCGCGAGCCGCTCCTTCGTCGGCGTCCGCATGAGGTCGCAGTACGCGACGAGCGCGCCCGCGGCGACGGCGCGCTCCGCGGCGCGAAAGACGAGGGACGACTTCCCGTACCGGCGCGGCGCGAAGACGACGACGTTCTGTCCGTTGCGCATGTCGGCGACGAGCTCCGCCACCTCCGGCTCGCGGTCCGTGAACGCCTCGTCGACGGCGATGTCGCCGTAGCGAAACGGGTTCGTGTGCTCATACACGCGAGTATCATACCCGCCTGTATACAGCGGCGTCACCCGCTGAGGCGCCCTCATACGGCGGCGTATTAGACGCGCCGGTATGACCGGGCGGGAGGGCGCTGCCGGTAGCTTCTTGCGGTGGCCCGCGCCCGCCGCCGCCCGACGTTCACGCTGGCGATCCTCGCGCTCGCGGGAACGGCGTTCTCGATCCAGCAGACGATGGTCTTCCCGGCGCTGCCGACCTTCCAGCGCGAGCTCGGCACGAGCACCGCGTGGGTGACGTGGCTCCTGACGGGGTTCATGCTCGCGGCGGCGGTGACGACGCCCGTCGTCGCCCGCCTCGGCGATCAGTTCGGCAAGAACCGGATGCTGATCGTCGCGCTCTCGCTCTTCTTCGCGGGCTCGCTCGGCTGCGCGTTCGCGTGGAGCATCGGCTCGCTGATCGGGTTCCGGATGCTCGCCGGCTGCGGCGGTGCGCTGTTCCCGCTCGCGTTCGCGATCATCCGCGACGAGTTCCCGCGCGACCGCGCGCAGGTCGGCTACGGCCTCCTCTCCGCTGTCTTCGGCGTCGGCGGCGGGATCGGGATCGTGGCGAGCGGCCTCGTCGTCGAGCACCTCTCGTGGCGCTGGCTCTTCCTGCTCGGGTCGATTCCCGTCGCCGCCGCAGTGCTCCTCGTGTGGCGGTTCGTGCCCGAGTCGCCGGTGAAGTCGCCCTCGCGGGTGGACGTGCCGGGCGCCCTCCTCCTCTCGGTGGCGCTCCTCTCGTTGATGCTCGCGCTGACGCAGGGCGAGAGCTGGGGGTGGGGAAGCCCGCGCGTCCTCGGGCTGCTGCTCGCCGCCGCGCTCGCGTTCGGCGCGTGGTTCCACGTCGAGCGCCACGCGCCCGCGCCGATGGTCGACCTCGGCATGCTCGCGCACCGGCCGGTGCTGCTGACGAACATCGTCACGCTGATCGCCGGCTTCGCGCTCTTCTCGTGCTTCGTGCTCGTGCCGACGTTCGTGCAGGCGCCGGAGAGCCGCGGCTACGGCTTCGGCGCGAGCCCGACCGAGGTCGCGCTGTACCTCCTGCCCGGCTCGGCGATGCTGCTGTTCGCCGGCCCCGTCGCCGGCGTGATCGGCCGGCGGCTCGGCGCGAAGTGGCCGCTCGCCGCCGGGATGGTGATCGTGTCGCTCGCGGCGCTCGTGCTCGCGACGGCGCACGAGGAGCCGTGGCAGGTCGTCGCCGCCTACAGCGCGCTCTGCCTCGGGATCGGCTTCGCGTTCGCGTCGATGGTGGCGCTGATCGCAGGCAACGTCCGCGAGACCGAGACGGGCGTCGCGACGGGCATGAACACCGTGATCCGGATGATCGGCGGCGTCGTCGGCGGCCAGATCGGGGCCGCCATCCTCACCGCGCACGCTCTCCGGAACGGCGTGCCCGCCGAGTCCGGCTTCACCGTCGCGTTCGCGCTCAGCGCCGTCGCGGCGGCGGCGGCCGCCGTCGTCGCCGCGTCGATCCGCGTGCGCGCGCCGCGCGCGCGGTTCGCGCCGCAGGCGGTCGACTGACCCGCGCCTACCCCTGCGGGATCCGCGCCTCGAGCGCCGACCCGAGCGCCTCGCGAACCGGCTCGAGGTCGATGCGGTCGAGGATGTCCTGGAAGAAGCCCCGCACGATCAGCCGCTCGGCCTCCCCGCGGGTCAGGCCGCGGGTCATGAGGTAGAAGAGCTGGTCGCGGTCGACGCGCCCGAGCGTGGCGCCGTGGGTGCAACGGACGTCGTTGGCCATGATCTCGAGCCCGGGGATCGAGTCGGCGTGCGCGTCCGGAGACAGCAGCAGGTTGCGGTTCTCCTGGTAGGCGTTCGTGCGCTGGGCGTTCGGCTCGACCCGGATCATCCCGCGCCAGACCGCACGCGCCGACTCCCGCAGCGCGCCCTTGAAGGCGAAGTCGCTCTCGGTGTTGGGCGCCGCGTGCTCCTGGAAGGTGTCGTAGTCGAGGTGCTGGTCGCCGTCGGCGAAGTACGCGCCGGTGACGCGGCTCGTCGCGCCCGGCCCGGCGAGGTCGTTCTGGATCCGGATCTTCCCCTTCTTCGAGCCGAAGCCGCCGGCGACCCAGTCGAGCTCCGCGTCGCGCTCGACCCGCGCGTGGTGGGTCGCGAAGTGCCACGTCTCGCGCGAGAGGTTCTGGATCGACACGTACTCGAACTTGGCGCCCTCCTCGACGAAGAGCTCGACCGCGGCGTTCGTGTAGGCGCGCGCGTCGGGCGCGGCCGAGGTGTACTCCTCGATCAGCGAGAACCGCGAGCGCGGGTGCGCGACGACGAGCAGACGGTAGAAGAGCGCGGCGTCGTTCCCCGACGAGGAGACGCGCACGTACAGCGGCCGGTCGAGCTCGACGCCCTCGGGCACCTCGACGAGCAGGCCGTGCTTCCAGACCGCGGCATTGTGGGCGGTGAACTTGTCGGCGAAGCCGACGAGCTCGTACAGCCGCGCGTGGTTCTCGTCGAGCGGCGCGAAGGTGATGCCCTCGGGCGCGCCGGCGATCTCGACGCCCGACTCCGTGACGGTCGCGACCGCGGCGACGTCGACGTCGAGCATCGACTGCGGCGGCGCGATCCCGGCAGCCTCCGGCGAGAACGCGTCCGGGTCGAACCCGCGCAGGTCCGTGAACCGCCACGCCTCGACCGACGTGTCGGGAAGCGGCAGCTCGCGGTAGCGCTCGAGCGCGTCGGTGCGCAACGGCTACCCCTCCTGCGGCGCGTAGCGGCGGTGCAGGACCATCTGGTTGCCGTCGGGGTCGGCGAAGAACGCCATGTGGCAGACACCCGTGTCGAGGACGTCGCCGTTGAATTGGACGCCCTTCTCCTCGAGCTCGCGCCGCGCCTCGTGCACGTCCGGCACGCGGAGCGCGAACCCGGCGTCGTGCGGAGCGCGGAACTGCGCGCCGATCGACGTCGAGGTTCAGCAGGTAGAGGAAGCCGTTGTCGCCGAGCTTGAACTCGGGGAAGCCGCCGTCGCCGGTCTGCGGCAGGCCGAGCGTCTCGCCGTAGAACCCCTTCGAGCGCTCCATGTCCGTGACCGGAACGGACCCAGAAGTCGACGTGCTCGACGATCATCCGACCGACCCCTCCATCTGGAGCTGGATCAGGCGGTTCATCTCGACGGCGTACTCGAGCGGGAGCTCCTTCGTGATCGGCTCGACGAAGCCGGATACGACCATCGCCGAGGCCTCCGCCTCGGACAGGCCGCGCGACATGAGGTAGAAGAGCTGCTCCTCGCCGATCTTCGAGACGGTCGCCTCGTGGCCGATGTCGACCTCGTTCTCGTCGATCCGGATGTACGGATACGTGTCCGAGCGCGAGTCCTCGTCGAGGATGAGCGCGTCGCAGACGACTTTCGACTTCGAGCCCTTCGCGCCCTTCGCCACCTCGAGCAGGCCGCGGTAGCCGGCGCGCCCGCCGTTCTTCGAGATCGACTTCGACGTGATCACGCTGGAGGTGTGCGGCGCGACGTGGACGCACTTGCCGCCGGCGTCCTGGTGCTGGCCGCTGCCGGCGAACGCGATCGAGAGGACCTCGCCGTGGGCGCGCTCGCCGAGGAGCCAGATCGCCGGGTACTTCATCGTCAGCTTCGAGCCGAGGTTCCCGTCGACCCACTCCATCGTCGCGTCCTCGTACGCGACGGCGCGCTTCGTCACGAGGTTGTAGACGTTGTTCGACCAGTTCTGGATCGTCGTGTAGCGGCAGCGGCCGCCCTTCTTGACGACGATCTCGACGACGGCCGAGTGGAGCGAGTCCGACGAGTAGATCGGCGCGGTGCACCCCTCGACGTAGTGCACGTACGCACCCTCGTCGACGAGGATCAGCGTGCGCTCGAACTGGCCCATGTTCTCCGCGTTGATGCGGAAGTACGCCTGGAGCGGCATCTCGATCCGCACGCCCGGCGGCACGTAGATGAACGAGCCGCCCGACCAGACGGCGGAGTTCAGCGCGGCGAACTTGTTGTCGTTCTGCGGGATGATCGTCCCGAAGTACTGCTTGAACAGGTCCTCGTGCTCGCGGAGCGCGGTGTCGGTGTCGAGGAAGATGACGCCCTGGGCCGTCAGGTGCTCCTGGAGCTTGTGGTAGACGACCTCCGACTCGTACTGGGCGCCGACGCCGGCGAGGTACTTCTTCTCGGCCTCCGGGATCCCGAGCTTGTCCCAGGTGTCCTTGATGTCGGCCGGGAGGTCCTCCCACGTGTCGGCCTGCTTCTCGGTCGGCCGGATGTAGTAGTAGATGTTCTCGAAGTCGATGTCGCGCAGGTTCCCGCCCCACGTCGGGAGCGGCCGCGCGAGGAAGTAGTCGAGCGACTGGTGGCGGAACTTCCGCATCCAGTCGGGCTCGTTCTTGTGCGACGAGATCGCGTCGACGAGCTCGTGCGAGAGGCCGCGGCCGGACTTGAAGAAGTAGTCCTCGGCGACGTGGAAGCCGTACTTGACCTCGTAGTCGGACCCGATCCCCTGGACGATCTCGGTCTCGGTCTGTGCCATCACGCCTCACCTCCCACCGTTGCCGGGATGTACGAGTCGTAGCCCTCGGCCTCGAGCTTGTGCGCGAGCTCGGGCCCGCCCTCCTCCACGATCCTGCCGTCCACGAAGACGTGCACGAAGTCCGGCGTGATGTGGTCGAGGATCCGCTGGTAGTGCGTGATCACGAGCGCGCCCATCTCGGGGCCGACGAGCTCCTTGACGCCGCTCGCGACGACGCGGAGCGCGTCGATGTCGAGGCCGGAGTCGGTCTCGTCGAGGACGGCGATCCGCGGCTTCAGCATCGCCATCTGGAGGATCTCGACCCGCTTCTTCTCGCCGCCGGAGAAGCCGTCGTTCAGGTAGCGCGACGCGAGCTCGCGGCTGACCTTCAGGCGGTCCATCTCGGCGAGGAGGCTCGTGCGGAACTCCGGCACCGGGATCGGGTCGTCGACGCCGCCGTTCCGCGCCTTGCGCACGGCGTTGATCGCCTGCCGCAGGAAGTTCGTGACGGTGACGCCCGGGATCGCGTGCGGGTACTGGAACGCGAGGAAGAGCCCCTTCTGCGCGCGCTCGTCGGCCGCGGCCTCCGTCACGTCGTCGCCGTCGAGAAGGATCTGGCCCTCGGTGATCTCGTAGGCCGGGTGACCCGCGATCGCGTACGCGAGCGTGGACTTGCCCGAGCCGTTCGGGCCCATGATCGCGTGCACCTGGTTCGTGTCGATCGCGAGGTCGACACCCTTGACGATCTCGGTTCCGTCGTCGAGCGCGACGTGCAGGTTCTTCAGCTCCAGCAATGCCAACTTGTGCGACCTCTTCCCTCGGAAATCAGCGGGTTCTCGGACGACCTTGTGCCTCGGGGCATGGTACCCGGACCGTTCTCCCCGACCGCCTGCACCCGTATCCTCTCCGCCGAGTATGAACCACCCGTGGGTGGCACTCCTGCGCGGCGTCAACGTCGCGGGGCGGAACCGCGTGTCGATGCCGGAGCTGCGCGAGGCACTCGCCGGGGCGGGCTACGAGGACGTCAGCACCTACATCGCGAGCGGGAACGTCCTCCTGCGCGCGCCCGAGCGCGGCCGGGCGGCGCTCGCGCGGCGTCTCGAGGCGCTGGTCGCAGAGACGGCGGGGGTGCCGGCCGCCGTCGTGCTGCGGACGCCGGCGGAGCTGGCGCGCGTCGTGGCCGGGCACCCGTTCGGGGGCGACACGTCGAGGTCGCACGTGGTCTTCCTCGCGGCGCGACCGCCTGCGGCTGCCGTGCGCGAGGTCGAGTCGGCCGACGTCGAGCCGGACCGGATCGAGATCGTCGGCAGCGAGGTCTACCTCCTGCGCCCGAGCGGCATTCAGGGCTCGCGCGTGAAGCAGTCGCTCCTCGACCGCCTCGGCGTCGGCACGGCCCGCAACTGGCGCACGGTGACGAAGCTCGCGGAGCTCGCGGCGGAGCTCTGACGCCGGCGGCCGTCACGCTTCCGTCACGGGCTCGTGACGCTTCCGTCACGGTGCCTGGCACCGGACACGGCCCTTCGGCCACATCGCGCTGAGCAGGGAAAACGCGACGCGCGAGCGCGCTTGTCACACCTTCGTTCGACTTCGGTCGCCGGTTCGTCACCATGCCTGGCACCGGGACACGTGGCGCGCGGACACGGCCCGCGCGGACACGTCGCCGAGGCGGTGCGCGCTACCGCCGCGCGAGCGCGCGCGCGACCGCCGGCGCGGCGGCGACCGCAACCGCCGAACCGACGAGCCAGCGCCGCAGGCGCAGCGACGTCCAGACCGTCGACGAGCGCGAGCGCGCGTCGAAACGGCCGTGCGCGCCGCGGTCGCCGGGGAGCGGCTCGAACAGGTTGTCCGGCGACCCGATCGGCTTCGGCTCGCCCGTGTGCTGGCCCTTCCAGCCGTTTCGCCGCAGGACGAGGTCGCCGGCGCGCGGGCTCAGCTTCTGGCCCCAGAGGAGCTTCTGCGCGCCCCACCCGAGCGGCAGCTCGCGAACCGGATGCTCGAAGCAGTGCACGACGCCGTCGGCGAACGGCTCGGGCTGGTAGATCGGCGGCACCGGCTGCGGCTGCTTGCCGATGTACTGGCGGGCGGTGTCGAACTGCGGCGTGTTGATCGCGCCCGGGAGGACGAGCGAGACGTCGACCGGGATCCCGTGCTTCTCGTGCTCGACGCGCGCCGTCTCGAAGAAGGTGCGACCGGCCGCCTTCGACGAGCAGTAGGCCGCCTGGAGCGGGATCCCGCGGTAGGCGAGCGCGGAGCTGACGTGGACGAACGTGCCGCGCGACTCCGTCAGCGCCGCGAGCGAGGCCCAGTAGCAGTTGACCGCGCCGAGGAAGTTGACGTCGAGCACGCGCCGCAGCTCCTCCGGGTCGAGCTCGCGCGCCTCGCGGTACACGGTCACCATCGCGTTCGCGCAGAACGTGTCGATGCGCCCGAAGCGGTCGAGCGCCTCCTCGACGATCCGGTGGCACTCGTCGAGAACAGCGACGTCGGCCTCGACCGCGTGCGCCTCGCTCCGAGCAGCCGCGATCTCGGCGAGCGCGCCGTCGAGGCCGTCTCCGCCGCGCGCGGCCGACGACGACGCTCGCGCCGCGCGCGCCCGCGAGCCGCGCGACGGCACGGCCGAGGCCGGCCGAGGCGCCCGTGACGACGACGACCTGCTCGCGCTACCGGCTTCTTGCGCATCGCTCATCCGGTCTCCCGCTGGTCGGCGGCAGGCAAACGCCGGCTACGCTTGACCGCATGCCGAACATCGGCGCCCCGAGATGATCATCCTCCTCCTCGTGATCGCGCTGCTCCTCTTCGGCGCGAAGCGGCTGCCCGAGATCGGACGCTCGCTCGGCACGCGGGATGCGCGAGTTCAAGGACTCCGTCTCGGGTCACGCCAGGCCCGACGAGCCGGAGACGCGGCGGACGGAGCTTCCGCCCGCGGCGCCCGACTCCGACGCCGCGTCGGCCGCGCGCGCGCGAGCGCGAGAACGAGCCGTCTAGGCCCGGCTCGTGGCTCGGCTCCCGCGGCGTCTCGGCCACGGCGAGGAGGCGACGCTCGTCGAGCACCTCGACGAGCTCCGCACGCGGCTCCTGATCTCGCTCGGCGCGCTCGGCATCGGCGTTCGTGCGTCGCGTTCGCGTTCCACGAGCGCCTGATCGACGCGCTGAAGCGGCCGCTCCCGGCGGAGCACGAGAAGCTGACGACGCTCACGGTCGGCGAGCCGTTCATGACCGTCGATCTGGGTCAGCCTCTACGCCGGCTTCCTGCTCGCGCTGCCGATCATCCTCTGGCAGGCGTGGGCGTTCTTCATCCCGGCCGTCGAGGAAGGCCACGCCCGCGTGACTGCGCGCTTCGTCGCGCTCGCGACCGGCCTGCTCGCGTGCGGGCTCGCCTTCGGGTACTACGTCGCGCTGCCGGCGGCGACGGCGTTCCTGACGAACTACGACGAGGAGCTGTACGACATCCAGATCCGCGCCCGCGACTACATCTCGTTCGCGGTCAAGGTGATCGTCGCGATGGGCGTCGTCTTCGAGCTGCCGATCTTCGTCGTCGGGCTGACGCGGCTGGGGATCCTCTCGACGGCGCGGCTGCGCCGCGAGCGCCGCGTCGGGTACTTCGTCGTCGCCTGCATCGCCGTCGCGCTGCCGGGCGTCGATCCGGTCACGACCACGATCGAGATGATCCCGCTGATCCTGCTCTACGAGCTCTCGATCTGGCGTCTGCGTCCTGTCGACCGGCGAGCCGCGCTCGACAGCGCGCCGAGGCCTCGCCGGGGCTGTAGACGGCGGCGGTGGAGCTCTCGGCGGAGTGGGTCGTGCCGGTCGACGGAGAGCCGATCGAGGGCGGCCTCGTCGCGTGGGAGGAAGGCCGAATCACGAGGTCCGGCCGGGCCGCGCCGAGACGCACGTCGAGGGCGGCGTGATCGTCCCGGCGTTCGTCAACGCGCACTCGCACCTCGAGTACGCGGTCTACGCCGGGTTCGGCGACGGCCAGCCGTTCGGCGCGTGGCTCGCAGACGCACGTGGCGCGGAAGCGGCGCCTCGCGTTCGACGACATGCTCGCGATCGCCCGGCGCGGCGCCGCCGACAGCCTCGCCTCGGGGATCGCCACGACGGCCGACTACTCCTTCTCCGGCGCCGCCGCGCGGGCGGCGGACGAGCTCGGGCTGCGCGCGATCGTCTACCTCGAGGTCTTCGCGTCCGATCCCGGCGAGGCCGAGCGGCAGTTCCGCGCGACGCGGTCGCGTCGCGCCGGAGACCGAGCTCGTCCGCACTCGGCGTGTCGCCGCACGCGCCGTACACGTGCTCGCGTCGAGGTCTACCGCTGGTGCCTCTCGCTCGGGATCCCCGTCGGGACCCACCTCGCCGAGAGCGCGAACGAGAACGAGTGGCTCGAGCACGGGACGGGCCCGCTCGCCGTCAACCGCGCGCGTCCTCGTCGCACCCACCGGGCAGGCGCGCCGTCGCGACGCTCGCGGACGTCGCTCGGCCCGGAGCTGCTGTGCGCGCACTGCGTCGAGGTCGAGCCGGACGAGATCGCGCTGCTCGCGGAGCGCGACGTGCCGGTCGCGCACTGCCCGCGCTCGAACGCCGTCCTCGGCTGCGGCATCGCTCCCCTCACCGCGCTGCGCGCTGCGGGCGTGCGCGTCGGGCTCGGGACGGACTCGCCCGCCTCGACGCCGTCGTTCGACATGTTCGAGGAGCTGCGGGCCGCCGTCTACGCGGCGCGTGCCCGCGAGCGGCGGCCGGACGCGCTGCACGCCGCGGAGGCGCTGCGGCTCGCGACGCTCGACGCGGCCCGCGCACTGCGACTCGAACGGCGAGGTCGGTACCCTGACTCCCGGGAAGCGCGCCGACCTGACCGTCCTGTCGCTCGCCGGGAGCCCGTACGATCCCGTCGAGGACCCGGCGGCCGCGGTCGTCTTCGGCGGGTCGCCCGACGAAGGTTCTCGCAGACGATCGTCGACGGACAGACCCGATACCGCAGAGGAGAGACGGAGTGGCAAGAGGTACTCAGCACCGCAAGCGCCGCACGCCGGCAGATGCTCAGGCCGCCCACGCCGTAGCCGCGAAGCGCGAAGACGAAGCACCCGAGCTGGGAGGACGAGCTCTTCTTCAACCGGCTGCGCCGGCACGCGAAGTGGATGTACATCCTGCTCATCATCGTCTTCGCCGGCGGATTCGTGCTCTTCGGCGTCGGGTCGGGATCCTCGGGGATCGGCGACATCCTCCAGAACTTCTTCAACCAGAACAAGACGACGGGCGCGTCGGCGGGGGCGCTGCGCGAGAAGACGCGCGAGCAGCCGAAGAACGCCCAGGCCTGGCACGACCTCGCGACGAAGCTCGCGCAGGACCAGAAGCGCGACGAGGCGATCGTGGCGCTGAAGCGCTACACGGCGCTGCGGCCGAACGACGAGGACGGGCTCCAGGAGCTCGCGGGTCTGTACGCGACGAAGGCCGACGACTACCGCAACGAGGCCGCGATCGCGCAGGGCCAGGGGCAGCTCGTCGCACCCGGAAGCGTCTTCGAGCCGCCGGCGACGACGCCGCTCGGCAAGGCCTACCAGGATCCGGGCGGGCTCCAGGACCAGATCTCGGCATCGGTGACGAACCAGGCGAACGAGCGCGCCTCCCAGGCCTACCAGAAGCTGGCGGCGGTGTCGCAGCAGGCGGTCGCGGTCTACCGGCGCCTGATCAAGCTCGACCCGACGGACGCGACGCGCCAGATCCAGCTCGGCGAGGCGGCGCAGAACGCCGGCGACACGAAGACCGCGCTCGCGGCGTACCGGGCGTTCATCAAGCTCGCGCCGGACGACCCGCTCGTGCCCGCCGTGAAGCAGCAGATCACGCAGCTCACCTCACCCTCGCCCACGGTCACCACGGGTTAGACTCCGTCGCGCCCTGCACCCATCCACCACCGGGGGACGGATGAACTTCGACATCAAGACCGAGCAGCTGTCCGACGACGCCTACGTCATCTCGCTCGCGGGCGAGGTCGACCTCTACACCGCGCCAGAGTTCAAGCAGCAGCTGCTCGAGGTCATCGGCCAGGGCGGAAAGAACGTCGTCGTCGACTTCACGAACACGACGTTCATCGACTCGACGACCCTCGGAGTCCTCGTCGGCGGCGTCAAGCGGCTGCGCTCGAACGACGGGCAGCTCTCGCTCGTCTGCAGCGACCGCAACATCACGAAGATCTTCGAGATCACCGGCCTCGACCGCGTGTTCGCGATCTACGGCTCGCGCGACGAGGCGGTGTCGAAGCTGGACGGCGGCGCGCAGACGCCGGCGTAGCGTGCGGTACCGCCTCGCGCTCGCCGCCCTCGCGCTCGCGGCTGCGGGCGTCGGCTCCGGGTGCGGAGCCGTCCCGCACATGACCGCGTCGGAGGGCGACGCCTCGGCCGGCAAGGCCCTCTTCTCGGCGAAGTGCGGGTCGTGCCACGTGCTCGCGGATGCCGGCACGAAGGGAGCGGTCGGGCCGAACCTCGACGACGCCTTCGAGTCGGCCAGGCAACAGGGATTCGACGAGTCGACCTTCCGCGACGTCGTCCGCGGTCAGATCGCCTACCCGGAGGAGCCGATGCCGGCGAAGCTCTACGAGGGCGACGACGCGGAGGACGTGGCGGCGTACGTCGGCAAGTGCGCCGGCGTCCCCGAGTGCGGCGTCCAGGCGACCGGCGCCTCGGCCGGCGGCGGCGGCGCGACGACGGGCGACCTCCACGGCGCCGGCCCAGACGACTCCGAGCGACACCACGTCGACGACCGAGACCGGCGGCGGCGCGGCCGGGGGGACCGAGCCCGCGGGCCGGGCGGTCTTCACCCAGAACTGCGGCGGCTGTCACACGCTCGAGGACGCGGGCACGAACGGCCAGGTCGGGCCGAACCTCGACCAGGCGAAGCCGTCGAAGGACAAGGTGCAGACGCAGGTGGAAAACGGCGGCGGCGCCATGCCTGCGTTCAAGGGCCAGCTCTCCGACGACCAGATCGAGGCCGTCGCCGACTACGTCTCGAAGAGCGCCGGCGGCTAGCGCGGGCGGCAGCCTCTAGGGCTGCTGCGTGGTGTCGAGGTCCACGACGACGTGCGTGAGCGGCACCGCGAAGCGCTCGCGCGCGCGGTCGACGACGCCGCGCTCGAGCCAGTGCGAGCGGCCCTCCGGATGCGTCGAGACGATCAGCTCGTCCGGCCGGAACGTCCTGACGGCGTCCTCGATCGCCTGGAGCGGGTCGCCGTCGCCGATCTCGCCGCGCACGTCGATGCCGGCCGCACGCATGCTCTCGAGGCTGGCGTCGAGCCGCCGCTGCGCCGCCTCGCGCGCCTGGTCCTCGTCCGAGACCCAGTGGCGGATCGGCGTGTTCAGCGCCGGGCAGACCACGAGCACCTTCTCGTCGACGCTCGCGCTCTTGCGCTCGAGGCACTCGAGCAGCTCGCGGCCGCCGACGGTCTCGTTCGCGACGACGAGGATCCGGTGCTCGCCCTCGGGGCTCGGCGCCGGCGCCTCGCGCGGCGGCTCGGCCTCCTCGCCCCGCCGGAGGAACACCCACCACAGGACGACGGCGGTCTCGACGACGAAGACGGCGACACCGACCCAGACGTTGATCAGCGCGCCGACGACGATCAGGACGAAGTAGCCGATCGTCAGCCAGACGAGCCGGTAGGCGTCTGCCTCGCTCCGGAACGGGTTGCGCACCGCCGGCCCCGCTCAGAGGAGGTAGACGGTGACGTACACGATGATCCACATGATGTCGACGAAGTGCCAGTAGATGCCGGCGATCTCGACCCCGTGGTGATGCTCGGGCGAGAAGTGGCCGCGGAAGGCGCGGATCGTCATCACCATCAGGATCGTCAGGCCGACGAACACGTGGCCCCCGTGCAGCCCGGTGAGGCCGAAGAACGTCGAGGCGAAGGCGCCGTCGCTCGTGTTGAAGCCGATCCGCGCGTACTCGATCATCTGCGTGATCAGAAAGGTGAGGCCCATCAGGAACGTCAGCGCGAGCCCCGCCTGGAGGCCGGCGCGGTTCCCGCGCTTGATCGCGGTCGTCGCCCAGTGCATGGTGAAGCTCGACGTCACCAGGATGCAGGTGTTGACGAAGGCGACGTAGACCGGCAGCTCGAACGGCGGCGGCGGCCACGCCGGCGGGTTCGCCACGACGCGGTCGAAGAAGTAGACCGTGAAGAACGAGCCGAAGAGCATGATCTCCGACGCGATGAAGAGGAACATCCCGAGCACCGCCGGGGAGACCCGCGAGCTGTAGTGGATCGGCGGCGGGTGCTCGCCGTGCGCGTGCGCGCCTCCGCCCGGCGCGCCGTGCGCGTCGGCCGCCGCGCTCAAGCCGTCACCACCCGCTGGGGCACGATCACGTGCTCGACCGGGAGCCCCGTCTCGCGGCGGAGCCGCGCGACGAGGTCGCGCCGGAGCCAGCCCGACTTCTCGCCGGGGAAGGTCGACACGATGATCTCGTCGACGCGCTCGTCCCGGGTCGCGTGCATCGCAGCCGTGAACGGGTCGGGATGGGCGACCTGCCCGTGCGCCTCGATCCCCGCGCCCCGCAGCGACGCGAGCGCGCGCCGCAGGCGCCGCTCGGCCTCCGGGTGCGGCGCGTCGTCGCTCTGCGGGGCGACGATCAGGAAGCTCGCGCCGCCCTGCTCGTGGCGGCGGCGGATGCGCTCCAGGAGCTCCTCGCCGACGACGGTCTCGTTCGCGATCACGAGCACGTTCTTGTCGGCCTCGCCCTCGCTCGCCGCGATCACGTGCTCCACCGGGATGCCGCCCGCTGCGCGGCGGATGTCCTCGACGACGTCGCGGCGCATCCAGCCGGAGCGCTCGGGCGGGTGCGTCGAGACGACGACCTGATCCGGCGTCGGGTCGAGCTGGGCGAGCGCGTCCTTGGCCGCCTGCACGGGGCCGCACTCGACGACGAATCCGTGCGCGGAGACACCGGACTCGCGCAGGAGCCGCAGCGTCCGGTCGAGCCGGCGGCCCGCGGACGCACGCCGAGAGTCCTCGTAGACGACGTACCCGTGCCGCGGGTCGCTGACGGGCGCGATCACCGTGACCGAGTCGCGCGCCGGGTCGACCCGGTCGCGGAGCGCGTCGAGGAGCGTCGCCGACGCCGCCGTCTCGTTCGCGATCACGAGGATGTTCGCCATCGCGCCCTAGATGTGTCGGTAATTCGCGTGGTTCCGGGGGCGGCCCAGACCAAGCCGGGGGCCGCGCTCGGCCGCCGCCAAGGCAGGATGCCTTGGCAAGGACGAGGGTGGTTCCCGGCGCCGCGTCTGGGTCGTCATCCGGGAGTGCGAGGAATTGGCGATCGATCTCAGTCGGCCGGAACCGGCTCCCGCGTCCCCGCGCCGAAGATCGCGTGCCGCGCGCCCGGGACGCCGTACTCGTACGGGTTCCCGACGACCGTCGGCACCTCGTCGAAGTTGAAGATCGGCGGCGGCGAGCTCACCTGCCACTCGAGCGTCAGCGCGCGCCAGGGGTTCGCCTCCGCGACCGGCCCCCACGCCCACGAGCGCACCATGTTGTAGAGGAAGACCATCGTCGAGGCGCCGAGCCCGAACGATGCGATCGAGATGAAGAGGTTGAAGTCGGCGAAGCGGTCGGCGTAGTCGGCGACGCGACGCGGCATCCCCTGCAGCCCGATGTAGTGCATCGGGAAGAACGTCAGGTTGAAGCCGATGAAGGTGAGCCAGAAGTGGAGCTTGCCGAGCGACTCGTTGTACATCCGGCCGGTCATCTTCGGGAACCAGTAGTAGATCCCGGCGAAGATCGTGAACACGGAGCCGCCGAAGAGGACGTAGTGGATGTGCGCGACGATGAAGTACGTGTCGCTCGCGTGGATGTCGATCGGCACCGACGCGAGGTAGATCCCGGACAGCCCGCCGATCACGAACATCGACAGGAACCCGAGCACGAACAGCATCGGCGTCGTCAGGTGGATCCGCCCGTTCCACATCGTCGCGAGCCAGGAGAAGATCTTGATGCCGGTCGGCACCGCGATCACCATCGACGTCACCATCATCGGGACGCGCAGCCACGACGCCATCCCGGCGACGAACATGTGGTGCGCCCAGACCGAGAACCCGAGCACGAGGATCGCCATCAGCGAGAGCGCCATCAGCCGGTAGCCGAACACCGGCTTGCGGCTCATCACGGCGATCACCTCGCTGATGATCCCGAACCCGGGCAGCATCATGATGTAGACGGCCGGGTGCGAGTAGAACCAGAAGATGTGCTGGTAGCCGAGCACGTAGCCGCCGCCGTCGACCTCGAAGAAGCTCGTGTGCATGACGCGGTCGAAGAGGACGAAGAACTGCGACCCGGCGATGAACGGGGTCGCGATCACGACGAGCAGCGAGGTGGTGAAGTTCGCCCACACGAGGAGCGGCATGCGCCAGAACGTCATCCCGGGCGCGCGCATCGTGATGATCGTGACCAAGAAATTGAGCGCGGTCATGATGCTGCTCGCGCCCGCCCACTGCACCGCCATGTGGAAGAAGATCTGGCCGTCCGGCTGGTGCGAGGAGAGCGGCGCGTACGCCGTCCAGCCCGCCGAGGGGCCGCCGCCGGGCCAGGTCATGCCGACGATGAGCATGATCCCGGCGATCGGGAGCAGCCAGAACGAGAGCGCGTTCAGCCGCGGGAACGCCATGTCCGCGGCGCCGATCATCAGCGGGATCACGTAGTTCCCGAGCCCCGCGAACGCCGGGATGATGAAGAGGAAGATCATCAGCGCCGCGTGGTCGGACACGAGCACGTTGAACGTCTGCGGGTTGAAGTACTGCGTCCCGGGCTCGGCGAGCTCGGCGCGGAAGAGCATCGCGAGCATCCCGCCCACGCAGAAGAAGAAGATCGTCGTGACGACGTACTGGATCCCGATCACCTTGTGGTCGGTGTTGACGCGGAAGTAGTCGCGCCACGAGTGCGCGCCGTGGCCCGAGTGGTCCTCCGGGATCGTCGGCCGGCCGCTCGCGTAGCGGGCCCAGTAGTCGAAGCCGCCGAGGCCGACCAGGAAGCCGAGCGGGACCGCGACGAGCTCGACGGTCAGGATCACCTGGCGGTCGAGCACCGGGTCCCACCCGGCGAGCCAGCGGATCAGCGTGACGAGCCCGAAGCCGATGCCGAAGAAGAGCGGCGTCGTCCACAGGACGCGCAGCCAGCCTGCCGCGGTCCAGCGGTGGATGCCCGTCGGCGGCCGAGCGGGCGTGTGAGGGGCGTGCGTGTCGTGGGCGAGGGCGGTCACTGTTTCTGATTTTCGACGATGTACTTTACGAGCGCGTCGAGGTCCTTCGCCGGGATCTGGCCCTCGAACGACGGCATGACGCCCGCGTTGTAGCCGGGCGTCACGAAGGCGTCGGGCTTCAGGATCGACTCGCGCACGTAGGGATCGAGCTCCTTGCCGGCCTTCTCGGCGGTTCCGGAGATGTCGTCGAGGTTCGGCCCGATCTGGCCCGCCGAGGCGGCGGCGGTGAACGTGTGGCAGCCGTTGCAGCCCTGGCCGTTGAAGACGGCGAGGCCGGGATCCTCGCCGCGTCGTCTTGCCGCCGCTGCGCACCCACTTCGCGTACTCGGCCTGCGGCATCACCTCGACGCGGCTGCGCATGATCGCGTGGCCGAGCCCGCAGAGCTCGGTGCAGATGACGGGGAACGTGCCCGTCCGGGTCGGCGTGATCACGATCCGGTTGTGCTGGCCGACGACCGCGTCCTGCTTCTGCGAGAGCTGCGGCACCCAGAACGAGTGCAGGACGTCCTTCGCCGTGATGTCGAGTCGCGTCGGGCGGTCGACCGGGATCCGCAGGACGCCGAAGGTCTGACCGTTCGGGTAGGTGAACTGCCACGCGAACTGCTGCGCCACGACCTTGATGTCGAGCGCGTTGTCGCCGGCGCGGCTGTTCTGGGCAAGCACGATCGCGCTCACGATCGAGATCGCCGTGACGAGCACGGTCGGGATCGCGGTCCAGACGATCTCGAGCCCCGTGTGGCCGTGCGTCGGCGGCCCGTCCGAGAGGTCGTCCGGCCGCGCGCGGAACTTCAGCACCGAGTAGACGAGCACCGCGGCCACGACGGAGAACACCGCGATCGCGATCACGGTCGTGAACCAGAACACGAAGTGGATCCGGTCGGCCTCCTTGCCCGCCGGCGTGGGGAGCCACGGGACGAGCCACGCGACCGCCGCGGTGATCGCCGCCGCGATCGTGCCGAGCAGGATGAGCTGGACGAGCGAGCCCCGGCGCACCTCGCGCAACCCTACTGGAACGGCGTCGTTGCCTGCCCCGTAACCCATTTCGGGCCTCGACCGTTGTTTCCATGCCCCCGCCATGGGGGATCAACGGGAGACGAACCCCCAAGGAGGTTTTGGAGATGGGTATCGGTGTGAGCCTGATTCTGATTGCGGTCGGTGCGATCCTCGCCTTCGCCGTCGATGCCGCGGTGTCCGGCATCGAGATCACGACGGTCGGCTGGATCCTGATGGTGGTCGGCATTGCCGGCCTGCTGCTGTCGCTCGTGTTCTGGTCGAGCTGGGGCGGCTTCGGCGGCGCCACCCGCCGGCGCACGGAGTACGTCGAGGACGGCCCGGGGTACTAGGCGAGACGCGCGGCGGCCTTCCGGTCGCCTGCGCACTCTCCGGGGGTTGAGCGAGCGCCGGCGAGAGCCGGCGCTCGTCGTCTTTCCGGCGAGCTCAGACGAGGGGCGCCCGCACGCGGCGGTGCAGCACGACCTCCGGCTCGGGGCCGACGACCGGGAGCTCGACGGCGAAGGTCGAGCCGCGGCCGGGGTCGGAGTCGACCCAGATCCGCCCGCCCATCCGGCGGACGAGCTCGCGGCAGATGTAGAGGCCGAGGCCGGTCCCGCCGATGCCGCGGGTCATGTTCGGGTCGAGACGGTAGAACTTCTCGAAGATCCGCCGCTGCTCGGAGTGCGGGATCCCCAGCCCCTCGTCGGTGACCGAGAAGCGGACATGCGCGCTCGCCGCCTCCACGCGGACGTGGACGACGCCGCCGTCGGGTGAGTACTTGACGCCGTTGTCGACGAGGTTCACGAGCACCTGCCGCACCTTGTCGGCGTCGGCAGCGACCTCCGGCACCCGATCCGCGACGTCCAGCCGGAGGTCGATCCCCGACGGCAGATGCGTCCGCTGCGCGTTCACGACGTCGCCCGCGAGCGCGAGCGGGTCGCACGCCTCGATCGCGACGCGCAGCGTGTCGGTCTCGAGGCGGCTCGCCCACAGGATGTCGTTCACCGTCCGTGCGAGCCGGTCGGACTCGTTCGAGACGACCGTCAGCAGCGCCTGCCGCTGGGCCTCGTCCAGCCGGACGTCGGTGCGCCTGAGGGTCATCGCCGCGCCGTAGATCGCCGCGAGCGGCGTCCGCAGCTCGTGCGAGACCGTCGAGACGAACTCGGTCTTGAGCTCGTCGAGCGCGCGGTCCTCGGTCAGGTCGCGGAAGGCGTAGACGACGCCGTCGGCGACCTCGACGCCGGCGACCGACAGCCACAGCTCGCGATCGCCGAGCGCGAGCGGAAGCGACTCCGGCCGCGGGTTCCGTCCGCCCTCGAGCGCGATCGGCGCCCGCTCGACGACGACGGCCCAGCCGGGGAGCGCCTCGACGAGCGCCCGGTCGAGGACGTCGACCGCCGGGATCCCCGTCATCGCCGCGGCAGCGCGGTTCCAGTAGCGGACGACCCCGCCGCGGTCGACGAAGACCACGCCGTCGCCGACCGCTGCGAGCACGCGGGCCGCCTGGGCGCGCTCCGCCGCCTCCCGGTAGAGCTCGGCGTTGTCGACGGCGACGCCCGCGCGGCGCGCGAGGTCCTCCGCGAAGGCGAGGTCGGCCTCCGTGAACGCGCGCGGCGTCTCGCCCTGTACGAGCGTGAGGGCGCCGAGCGTGCGCCCGCGCGCCCGCAGCGGGACGATCAGCGTCGAGTGGATTCCCGCCGCTTTCACGGGCCCTTCGAGCAGCTCCTCGGGCACGCGCGCGAACAGCTCCGGCTCGCCGATGCGGATGACGTGCCCGACGCCTTGGTGCGCGTCCGGGTCGGGATCGATCGACGCCGCGAAGGCGCGCGCCGCGGCCGCCTTGGCGGGGTCCGCGTGCGCGAGGGTCACGAGCCGGGGGCGCCCGTGCTCGGCCACGAGGTGGATCGCGCACCAGTCGGCGATCCGCCCGGCGACAAGGTCCGCGAGTCGTGCGAGCGCCGTCTCCGCGTCGAGCGCGGAGGCGAGCAGGGCGCTCGCCTCCGGCGAGGAACCCGAGCCGCGTCCTCGCCTCCTCCGCGTCGCGATAGAGCCGCGCGTTGTCGACCGCGATCGCCGCCCGCGAGGCCAGCTCGCGCGCGAACGGGAGATCGGCGGCGCGGTACCGCCGGCCGCTCTCGGCCTGGACGAGGCTGAGCGCGCCGAGGGTGCGGCCGCGGAGGGTGAGCGGGACGATCATGTACGAGCGCAGGCCGAGCGCCTGCACGCGCTCGAGCAGGTCCGGGTCGTCGGCAAGCGCCGCCGCGACCGCGTCGGGCGCGAGGGTCTCGACGACCGTCGGCTCGCCCGTCCGCAGGACGTGGGCGAGGCCGTGGGCCCCGGGGTCGTCGAGCGCCGGCGGCCGCCGCTCGAACACCTCCACGGCGAACCCGACCTTCGCCGGGTCGACGTGCGCCACCGCCAGGCGCTTGATCTGCCGGCCTTCGACGACGTCGACGGCGCACCAGTCGGCGAGGCGCGGGACCGCGAGCCGCGCAACCGCGGCGAGCGTCTCCTCGTAGTCGAGCGACGACGCGAGCAGCGTGCTGGCCTCGGCGAGGAACGCGATCCGCTCCTGCGCCTCCCGCTCGGCCTCGTGGAGCGCCGACTGGTGCACCGCGAGCGCGATCCGGTCGGCGATCAGCTCGAGGAGGCGCGAGTCCTCCGCCGTGAAGTGCGCCACCTGCTCCGACCCGGCGTGCACGACGCCGATCACGCGCTCCCGGACGACGAGCGGGATCGCGACGACCGACCTGATCCCGCGCAGGCGAAGCGTGGGGCTCACGAGCTCGACCTCGTTCAGGTCGTCGACCAGGAGCGGCAGCCGGCTCGCAGCGACGCGTCCGGCGAGGCCCTCGCCGAAGGGAACCGGCTTCGCGGCCTCGATCTCCGGCTCGCCGAGCCCGGCCGAGGCGCGGACCGTGAGCTCCGAGAGCGACTCGTCGGCGAGGAGGATGACGCCGGTGTCGGCGTCCATCACGCGCACGACCTGGTCGAGCAGCGCGTGGAGCAGGTCCGTCAGCGGCGCGTGCGCGAGCGCGACCTCCGTCACCTGGGCGAGCTTCTCGAGCGTGGCCGCCGCCGCCTCCGCCGCCTCGCGCGCGCGCTTCTCGGCGACGAGGAGCCGCGCGCGCTCGCGCTCGACGCGCGTCCGGCGGACGAACTGGCCGATGTTGCGGCCGAGCGCCGCGACGACGTCGAGCAGCTCGGGATCGGGACGGCGCTCGGCCCGCGAGAAGAACTCGAGCACGCCGACGACCTCCCGGCCGACGAGCGCCGGGAAGCCGAAGCCCGAGCGAATCCCGGGCAGCGGCGGCCCGGGCGGGTCGCCGTCGAGATCCGTGATCCACCTCGGCGCCGCCGCCGCCCAGATCTCGCCGGCGAACGTCTCCCCGCGCGTGATGCGTCGGCCCTCGAACGCGGCCGCAACCGCCTCGAGGCCCGGCTGGGCGTAGACGTGGCGGCAGGACGCGGCGGGGGCACCCGGCTCGACCGGCCAGTACGCGCCCGCCTCCCATTCGAGGAGGCCGACGATCGTCTCCAGGACGCGCGGGATCACGTCGTGGCCGCCGTCGGCGAGGATCGCGGTCACAGCCTGCTGCACCCGCAGCCGCTGCTCGGCCCGGCGCCGCTCGGTCACCTCGATCAGGACGCCGCCGACGCCGGACACCGCGCCGTCGTCGCCGAGGATCGGGTAGTAGCTCGTCGACCAGATGCGCCGCACGCCGGGCCGCGCCGGCATCTCCCCCTGCACCTCGACCTCGCTCCACGGCTCGCCCGTCGCGAGCACCCGCCTGAGCCCGTCGGCGAGCGCCGGGCCGACGTCGGGCAGGATCTCGACGAGCTCGCGGCCGAGGTGGGCGTCGATCGCGAGACCGTCCATGTCGGCGAGCGCCTGGTTGACGCGCACGAACTCGAGCTCGCGGCTCCAGAACCCGAGCCCGACCGGGGCCGACGCGAACAGCGCGTCGAGCAACGCCACCGACCGGACCGTCTCGAGCAGCAGACGCGCGTTCTCGACCGCCGCGCCGACGCGCCGGGCGAGGTCGTCTGCGAGCTCCACGTCCTCCTGGTCGAAGCGCCGAGACGGATCGACGAGGCCGAGCGTGACCGCGCCGAGGACCCGCCCGCGTGCCTCGACCGGCACGCACATGCGCGAGAGGCCATCGGCGGTCGATTCGAGCTCGCGGTCGCCCGTGCGCGCGACAAGCCCGGCGCCGGCGCGGTCCCCGAGCGTCGGCGCGGCTTCCGCCGGTCCGGCCGCAGCCACCCGCCGCAACGACCCGTCCTCGTCGACGAGGTCGATCGCGACGACGTCCGCCACGCGAGGCACGGCGAGCTCTGCCACCGCGCGCAGCGTCGCCTCGACGTCGTGTGACGACCCGAGGATGCCGCCCGCCTCGGCGACGAACGCCTCGCGAACCGCGCGACGGCGCTCCTCCGTCACCTCACGGAAGAAGTTGACGACGTAGAGGACGGCGCCGTCGGCGTCGGTCACCGGCACCGCCCGCACGACCGACACGCGCTCCTCGCCCCCCTCCGCCGGCCGGAAGCGGACGACGACGTCGCGCGTCTCCTCGCCCACGAGCGCGCGGCGGCTGGGAAGCTCGTCGAGCGGGAACGGCGTCCCGTCCAGGCGGAGGATCCGGAATCGAGAGGCGGCCTGGCGCGGCTCGAGCGCGACCAGCGCGTCGGCGGACTCGACGCCGATGATGCGCGCGGCTGCGTCGTTCGCGTACAGGAACCGCCCGTCGGCCGTCGTGATCGTCACGCCTTCGGAGACGTTCCGAAGCACGATCTCGAGGCGCTCGCGGACCGCGTACAGCTCCGACTCGAGCCCTTGCGCAGCCGACCCCTCGACCACGTCCGTCAACCCGCCCCTGCCTCCTCGATCGACCTCCGGCCGATCACGATACTCCGGCCACGCCGGCGGCGCTTGCGATCCTGCTCGCGATGGACGATTTCTCGCCGGAAGAGGTGGAGCGCGCGCGGCGCTACCACCGGCCGCTGTACCGCGCGCTGCTCGCCGGCTCCGCGCTGGCTGCGGGTGCTCTGGTCGCGCTCACGCGAATCGACCCGGCGCTGCCGTGGTGGGCGGAGGTGGTCGTCGGGCCGGCGGTCGTCGCGACCGTGCTCTGGCTCGTCTCGCTGCCCGTCGCGTGGTGGAGACACGTTCACGAGGTCGAGTGGGGCCTGACGGAGCAGCCGCCGCGCGCCTGGGCGGCCGATCGAATCCGCGGGCTCGCGGTGTCGGTGGCGCTGACGGTGCTGCTCGTCGGCGGGCTGCTCGCGATCGCGCACTCGCTTCCCGACGGCTGGCCCTGGGCGGCCGCCGCCGGCGGCGCTGCGCTCGCCGTCACGCTCACGTTCCTCGCGCCGGTCGTGCTCGAGCCGATCTTCAACCGGTTCCGCCCGCTGGAGGGCGCGCTCGCCGACACGCTGCGCTCGCTGTCGACCCGAGCGGGCGTGCCCGTCCGGGACGTGCTCGTCGCCGACGCGAGCCGGCGGACGCACAAGGTGAACGCGTACGTCTCGGGGCTCGGCCGCACGCGGCGGGTCGTCCTTTGGGACACGCTCCTCGACTCGCCGGCGGACGAGATCGGCGTCGTCGTCGCGCACGAGCTCGGCCACCGCCGGCTCCGGCACGTTGCACAGGGAACCGCGGTCGCCGCCGCGAGCGCCGTCGGGTTCGTCGTCGTGCTGCGCCTGCTCGTGCCGCATCCCCAACCGCACGACGCGGCGCTCGTGCTGTTGGTCGCCGGCGCGCTCGAGCTTCTCGCGCTCCCGCTCGCGAACGCGCTCTCGCGGCGCTGGGAACGTGCCGCGGACCGGTTCTCGCTCGAGGTCACAGGCGACCGCGCGGCATTCGTGGGCGTTCACCGACGCCTCGCGCTTGCGAACCTCGCCGATCTCGCCCCGCCCCGTCTCGCGTACCTGCTGACGGCCTCGCACCCCACGCCGCCCGAACGCATCCGCGCAGCACGGTGACGGCCGACGACGTACGAAAGACACTTGACAGGTGCCAGAAGTGATGTCATAGTGACGTCACGATGAATCTAAGCCTGATCCTCGAATCGATCCAGGACGACCTCCAGCGCGCCGGAGACCTCGGCGACGAGCGCGCTGCGGAGGTCGCGCGGCGGCTGTCGGAGACGCTCGCTGCCAGCCTCCGCCTGAAGCTGTTCGACGTGCTCTCGCAGGCCGCGGTGGAGCTCTCCTCGAAGCTGCCGTCCGGGCACGTCGAGGTTCGCCTCGCGGGCCAGGAGCCGGAGCTCGTGTACGTCGAGGACGCCCCCGGCGAGGCTTCGGGCGGCGCCGAGGAGCTGTCGGCCCGCATCACCCTCCGCCTGCCCGAGTCGCTCAAGGCGGCCGTCGAGGGCGCCGCGGCGCGCGAGGGAGTCTCGACCAACGCGTGGCTCGTCCGCGCGATCGCGCGTGCCACCGAGGCGCGCCCGCAGAAGAGCCCGATCGGCCGGCGTCTGACCGGCTACGCCCAGAGCTAGACAGGAGGAAGACGACATGCACAAGACCTTCGAGACGACGGGCCCGGTGCTGGTCGAGCTGCGGCTCACGTCCGGCGACGCCGTCGTCGACCCGTCGCTCGACGACCGCGTCGAGGTCGAGCTGATCGCCCATGACGACGACTCGCAGGCGCTCGTCGACGCGGCGAGAGTCGAGCTGGTCGGCGACCGCCTCGTCGTCGACGTCCCGTCGAAGCAGCGCTCCTTCGGGCTCGGCTTCGCATTCGGCCGGCGTGGGATCTCGTGCCGCGTCCGGTGCCCCGCCCGCTCGAGCGTCGAGGCCCGCACGAAGTCGACCGACCTGCGGGCGACGGGAACCCTGCGGGACGTCTCGGCGAGCACGGCGTCCGGCGACCTCGCGCTGCTCGACCTCGAGGGCGACCTCACCGTCAAGAGCGCAAGCGGCGATGTCGAGGCGCGGCGGGTTGCGGGCGACGCGAACGTCGACTCCGCCTCCGGCGACATCCGCCTCGACTACGTCGGCGGCACCGTGAACGTCAACACCGCCTCCGGCGACGTGCGGCTCGGCGAGACCATCTCCGACAGCCACGTCGTCACCGTCAGCGGCGACCAGCACTACGAAGCGGTCTCGACCGGCAACATCACCGCCCAGGCCGTCTCGGGCGACGTGCGGATCGCAGTCCGGCGCGGCTCGCGCGTCTTCCTCGATTGCAGCACCCTGAGCGGCGACACCCGCTCCGAGCTCGACCCGACGGGCGACGCCGACGCCGACGCCCCGGCGATCGAGATCCGGGCGAAGACCGTCAGCGGCGACATCACGATCACGCGGGCGCCCGCGGCCAAGCGGCCGCCCGCAGACAGCGCGCAGGAGGTGCACGCATGAACCGCCTTTCCTGGGACACGACCGCCCCTCGCCGGCCGCGCCGCGCGCGCGACCCGCGCCCCGACGACCGCGGGCTGATGGCCGAGGCCGAGCTGCTCGCGCCGGCCTGGAACGAGCTCCGCCGCGGGCATCGCCTCTAGCGAGCACCGCCTGGAGAGGATTCCCATCGGGGAAGCGACGAGCGCCGGCGATTCGCCGGCGCTCGGTCGTTCAGGAGCGCTTGCCTTCGAACATCCAGCGGTGACCCTCGACGTCCTCGGCCCGGTAGTGGCGCCCGTGCGGGGAGTCCTCCGGCTCGGAGAGGATCACGGCACCGGCCGCGCGCGCCCGTTCCAGGTGCCGGTCGAGGTCGTCGACGGCGACGCACACGCCGTCGACGATGTACGGCACGTCGTACATCCGCGCTGCGAGCTCCGACTCGCGCCGGAGCCGGAGCGGGTTGACGTACGCGCGACCGGGGTTGCCGAGGTAGACGAGGCCGTCGCCGACACGCAAGGTCACGTGGGTGACGACCGCGCCGTCGTCGAACCGCTCGACCTCCGCGAAGCCGAAGGCACGGACGAGCCAGTCGGCCGCCGCGCCGCAGTCCTCGTAGGAGAGCATCGGGACGACGTCGGTCATCCGCCGAGGTGCGACGTCACTCGTTGCACGATGCACAACAGGGTACGCAATCTGTTCAAAGTGGTGCTGGCCGCACCACCGGAGGCCGGATCGTCGCCTGTCACGCCGGGGCCGCAGCGGTCAGGCTCCCGCCGACACCACTCGACAGGAGACTGCCCATGTTCAAGAAGATCGTGTTCACGTTCGCTGCGCTGGCAGCCGTCTGCGCCGTCGCCCCGACCGCGTTGGCAGGCACACCGTCACCCACACTCGACGGCGAGCAGCTGGCCGCAGCAGCCGACGGCGTTCAGACGCGCTGCTCGATCGGCCTGCTCGGCGTCGCGCTCAGCCACGCGGCCTCCGGGACCGCGACCGGCGCCTACTCCGGGACGTTCGCGGAGAGCGGCACCGGAAGGCTCTCGATGGGCTCGCTCGTCGCCTTCGACGCGAGCTTCACGCTCGCGACTCCGACCGGAACGCTCAAGGGCACGATGCAGCGCGTGAACGGCCGGGCCTCCGGGAGCGGCACCTGCGACGGCACGAAGGAGGACGCCACCGTCGACGCGACGGGGATCGTGTACACGCTCACGCTTCCCGACGGGACGATCGACCAGGGGATCGTCGACCTCTCGTTCTCGGACGTTCCGACGAGCGCTCACTTCAGCGGCGACGTTCCGGTCCACGTCCCGCGTCGCCGACGCGGATCTCGACGGCGTCGTCGACGGGCTCGACAACTGCCCGGTCGACCGCAACGCCGACCAGGCCGACACCGACCTCGACGGGACCGGCGACGCGTGCGATCTCGTCGACGACCGGCCCGCGTACTTCGACGACCTCGTCGCGAGCTCGAAGGCCGCCGCGATCCCGAACGCGCTCGTCACGCGCGCCGAGCACGCCCGCACGGCGTACTTCAAGGGCGACAAGGCCGGCGCCTGCACCGACCTGGCCGCCTACGTCGACGGCGTCACCGCGCGCCGCGGGAGGACGATCCCCGCCGCGACCGCGGACGCCCTCGTCGCGAAGGAGCAGAAGATCCGGATCGTCGTCCCCTGCCGCTGACGCGCCGCCTCGTCGTGCGCCTGCCCGTCCCGCTCGGCGCCCGCCGGCGGGGCGGGCGGACTAGGCGACCGCGAGGAGGTGGTCGCGGAAGGCGCGCGCGACGGCCTGCGCCCGGCTGTGAACCCCGAGCTTCACGAAGATGTGCTCGACGTGGGCGCCGACCGTCTTCGGGCTGATCGCGAGCCGCTTCGCGATCTCCGTCTGGCTCAACCCGTCCGCGAGCAGCCCCAGCACCTCGAGCTGCCGGGCCGTGAGGTCGGCGCGCGAAGCGGCTCGGCGCTCGTTCTGGAGGCGCCGCTGGTGCTTCCGCACGAGTGCGAGCAGCAACTCGAGGTCGAACGGCTTGACGAGGTACTCGTCGCCGCCCAGGGAGAGGCCGGCGACGCGATCGAACGACTCGACCCGCTCGCCGGACATGAACAGGATCGGTAGCGACTCTCCGAAACGCTCGCGCAGCAGCCGGCACACCTCGTACCCGCTGAGCCCCGGGAGCACGACGTCGAGCAGGACGAGGTCCGGGGGTGACGTCGCCGCGGACGCGAGCGCGTCGGTTCCGGCCGCCGCGTCGACCACGTCGTAGCCGGCCGCGGCGAGGGTCTCGACGAGGACTGCGCGCAGCCGGTCGTCGTCTTCGACGACAAGAACGCTTTCACATCCCCAAGCCTCGTCTCGCACAACCCCCCCGGAACCCGATCGATCGCGACGCTAAAACACCAGACGCGCCGAAGCAACCCGTTCTTCCCTAGGGCGAACACCCGATCGCGCGGGGGGCGAACGCCTCTTGTCGCCGCGGCCCGCGCCGAACGATGCTGTCGGGACAACTGAGAGCACCTTTCGTCGGGATAGAGGGGGAGAAACGTATGGAATCGCGTGCTGCGGTCTGGGCCTCGAAGAGATCCTCGAGATGGATAGTCCTTGCGCTCGTCGCATCCGTCTGGGCGCTGGTCGGCGCCGGCCACGCGTCCGCGAGCCACTTCCGGTATGCCCACATCAACTGGGCGCCGGCCGCCTCGCCGGCGAACACCATCAACTTCAGGCTCCAGGCGTCGTGGCGGCGCGGCTACCCATTCATCGGCGGCTGCCGCAACGGGACGACGGGCGGGTCCGTGGCATGCACCGGGCCTGGCGGCCTCCCCGGGGTTGGAGATTTCGTCAACGAGCCGCTCACCGTGCTGAATCCAGGGCAGGGCGCCCCGATCGGCGCGCCCTTCGGCGATCAAGGGATGTGGTACCACGTGACGGCGATCGACGCCACGAACGACTGGCTGTTCGCGGACGCGCTCGATCCGACCAGCCTGCCGTCGGCGCTGGACACCCAACTCACGAAGACGTACACCGCGCCGGGGACCTACCTCGCATTCTGGGATACCGCGGCTCGCGTCTCGGCCACCGCTGCTCCGAACCGTCATCTGAACAACCCCGACGGCGGTTTCCGGCTCGAGACGCCCGTGACCGTCTCGGCGGCGGGCAACCGGTCGCCCGTCAGCACGATGCCGCCGATCGTGCTCTGTCCGGTCAGCGGCCTTTGCGCGTTCGTCGTGCCGGCGTTCGACCCGGACGGAGACCCGGTTACATACCGCCTCTCGACTCCCTCCGAGGCGAGCTCGAGCTCCCCGGTGGCGAACCACCTCGGCACGTTCTGTTCCACGACGTTTTGCCAGCCCGGGCCGCCGTTCGCGCCGAACGCGGCAAGCATCAGCGCCGGCGGGAGCTACACCTGGAACACGACCGGCGCTCAAGTGGGCGGGGTCGGCTTCAACACCCTCTACTCGACGCAGGTGATGATCGAGGACCGCACGGCGGCGGGCGCCGTCAAGACCAAGGTCCCAGTCGACTTCCTGATCCGGCTCGTTCCGTCCGTCGGCAGCCCGCCGGCATTCGATCATCCGCCCACGCCGGCCTGCGGTTCGACGCAGGAGGTCTTCGTCGGCACCACGATGACGTTCGGGGTGCAGGCGTCCGATCCGGATGCGGGCGACATCGTGACGTTGACCGCGACGGGAATGCCCGCCGGGGCGACGATGACGCCTCCCCTGCCGACGACCGGCAATCCCGTATCGAGCACGTTCAACTGGACGCCCGGAGCCGCCGGCACGTTCGTCGTCTCGTTCGCGGCGACGGACCAGACGCTTCAGCAGACGCTGTGCGCGATCACCGTCCGGGCCGTCAACACCGGCACGCTGCACGTGATCAAGCATGTGATCAACGACAACGGCGGCACCGCCGCCGCCGCCGACTTCACCCTCGACTCGGGCGGGACGAACGACTCACCCGACGACTTCCCCGGCAACGAGTCCGGCACCGCCGTCACGCTCGACGCCGGCTCCTACAGCGTCACCGAGACGGGGCCGTCGGGCTACACGCAGACCCTCTCGGCGGACTGCTCGGGCACGATCGCCGCCGGGCAGACCAAGACCTGCACCGTCACCAACAACGACGAGCCGGCGCACCTGACGGTGATCAAGCACGTCGTCAACGACAACGGAGGCGGCGCCACGGCGGCGCAGTTCACGCTCGACTCGGGCGGGGCGAGTGCTTCGCCGTCGAACTTCCCGGGAGACGAGGGCGGAACCGCCGTCACACTCAATGCGGGGTCCTACGGCGTCACCGAGACCGGCCCGTCCGGCTACTCGGCGAGCTTCTCGACCGACTGCGCCGGCACGATCGCTCCCGGCCAGACCAAGACCTGCACGGTCACGAACGACGACCAGGCGGCGCACCTGACGGTGATCAAGCACGTGATCAACGACAACGGCGGCAGCGCACAGGCCTCCGACTTCACGCTCGCATCGGGCGGCGTCAACGCCTCGCCTGCCACGTTCCCCGGCGACGAGGGCGGCACCACCGTCACGCTCGACGCGGGCTCCTACAGCGTCAGCGAGACCGGCCCGTCCGGGTACACGGCCGGCTTCTCCGCCGACTGTGCCGGCACGATCGCGGTCGGACAGACGAAGACCTGCACGGTCACGAACGACGACCAGCCGGCGCAGCTGATCGTGACCAAGCACGTCGTCAACGACAACGGCGGCAGCGCCGGTGCGTCCGCGTTCACCCTCGACTCGGGCGGCACCAACGACACGCCGGACAACTTCGCCGGCGACGAGAGCGGCACCGCCGTCACGCTCGACGCCGGCTCCTACAGCGTCACCGAGACCGGCCCGTCGGGCTACACGTCGAGCCTCTCGGCCGACTGCTCCGGCACGATCGCGGCCGGCCAGACGAAGACCTGCACCGTCACGAACGACGACCAGCCCGCGCATCTGATCGTGGTCAAGCACGTCGCCGGCCGGGCCCGCGACGGCGAGCCAGTTCACGATGACGATCAACGGGGTGACCGCGACCGGCGGCAACTCGTTCGCGGGCGCGGAGTCGCCCGGCACCGACAAGGTCGTGACACCGGGCTCGTACACGGTCACCGAGACGGGCCCGCCCGGCTACATCGCCTCGTTCTCGGCCGGTTGCCAGGCGTCGCTCGCGCTCGGGCAGACGAAGACGTGCACCGTCACGAACACGCTCGCGAGCGACACCACCCCGCACCACGTCTACGAGACCGGGACGACGTGCCAGAACTTCCGCGACACGCCGACACGCGCCGAGCTGGCCCAGGTCCAGTACACGACGAAGGGCACGGCAATCGCTCAGGTGAACCCGGGCGTGTTCTTCTACTACGCGAGCGTTCAGGCGCCGTCGTCCGGGACCTGGACGATCGAGAACGTGCAGACGAACGACAGCACGACGCCCGCGTGGAGACCGGTCGGGGCGAACAACGACCAGATCATCCTCTACACGAGCGCCTGCGTCCGCGTTCAGGGTGCCGCGGTGAGCTACGCGAACGGGAAGGCGACGATCACCGTGAACGCCGGGAGCTACACCCCCGGCGCCACCTACATCTACTCCGTCAAGTACGACCCGAACACGCTGCTCGGGCAGGCCGTCTCGAGCAACCAGGCGGTCGCGTACGTCTTCTGGACGGTGAACCAGGGCGTGACCGACTTCGGCAGCTTCGACGCCGTCAAGGTCACTCCGAAGAAGTAACAGCAGTCGAGGCAGGCACGAAAGGATCGGGGCCCGGAGGACCGGGCCCCGATCTCGTACTCGGCATCCTCCGCCGGAGGAGGTCGCGCCGGCGTCGCGAACCGCGGTGCGTGTACGTCTCGCTGTCGCGGCTCCGCGTCGACCCCGGGCGCGCGGACGACCTGATCGCCGCGTTCCGCGAGCGCGCCCACGTCGTCGACGCGTTCGACGGCTTCGTGGACCTCGAGGTGTGGCGGTCCGATCGCGACGCGGGCGAGGTCGTGATGGTGAGCCGATGGCGCGACCGCGCAGCCTTCAGCGCGTACATGCGAAGCGATGCGCACCGGGCGTCGCACGACAGGATCCCGGCCGAGGTCGCGCAAGCGATCCGGCTCGAGCGGCTCGAGCACCTGCACACGTTCGATGTCGTCGCGCGCTAGGCCGCTCCGGCCGCCGTCCGGCGGGACGCCGCCGCCCGACAGGCTCCAGGTCGGCGACGAGCTCATCTTTCTCGCGCCGGTGGCGCACGAGGCGGCGCTCCGCCACGAAGCAGCGTTTCCGGACGAGGTTGCGCGCTACGGCCCGGCCGGCCGCGACTGGTGCGTCCACGACCTCCAGTACGTCCTCTCGTGGGCGTGCCTCGACGCGTCCGACCCCGGCGTCCTCGATCGCCAGGTGGCGTGGCTCGCGCGGCTCCTGGCGGCACGCGACTACGATGTCCGCCGCCTCGCGCGGAGCCTGGAGCTCCTCGCCGACGCGCTCGTCGAGCGCCACCCGCGGGCGAACGGCCTCGCCCGGCGACTGCGAGCTGTCGCGGCGAACGTCTGACGGAGCGCGGTGGGTCAGCCGACAGTCGAGACGCGGAAGTTGTCGTACGTGCCGTCCTGCCCCCTGGCCGAAGAGACCGCGCTGCCGGCGTCGGCAGGGTTGCCCGTGCCCACCTCGCGCCGGCCACGCTCACGAGCCGACCGGCCGAGGGTGGTACGTTCGGCGGGTGGAGTCCGCGAACGACAGCTCGAGAAGCGGATCCGGCTCTACGACGGGTGGCGCGCGTCGCCGGCGAGGGTGCACGCCCCGGCGCCTCGCGTGATGCCGCTTCCTCCGCGGTCGGAGGCGCCCGTCGCGCGCGAGCAGCGGAAGACGGTCACGATCCTCTTCTGCGACGTCGTCGGGTCGACGGCGCTCGGCGAGTCGACCGACCCCGAGGCGCTGCGGGCGCTCCTCGCGCGCTACTTCGAGCGGATGAAGTCGATCGTCGAGCGGCACGGCGGAACCGTCGAGAAGTTCATCGGGGACGCCGTGATGGCGGTGTTCGGCGTGCCGGTCGTGCACGAGGACGATGCGGTGCGGGCGCTGCGGGCGGCGCTGGAGATGCGCGAGGCCTTCCCCGAGCTCGGGATCGAAGGGCGGATCGGCGTCGACACGGGCGAGGTCGTGACCGGAACCGCGGAACGGCTGGCGACGGGTGACGCGGTCAACGTGGCTGCGCGGCTCCAGCAGACGGCGGCGCCGGGGGAGGTCGTGATCGGCGAGGTGACGCGGGCTCTGGCACGCGGCGCGGTGAGCGTGGAGGAGCTCGCCCCACTGGAGCTGAAGGGGAAGCGCGCGCCCGTGGCGGCGTACCGGCTCGTCGGTGTGCGCGAGGCGCCGGAGCGCTCGCACAAAGCCCGGTTCGTCGGTCGCTCGACCGAGCTGGCCCGGCTGCGGGATGCGTGGGCGCGCGCCGTGACCGACGGGAGCTGCGAGGTGCTGACCGTCGTGGGCGAGGCTGGTGTCGGCAAGTCGCGGCTCGTCGCCGAGCTCGTCCCCGAGCTCGAGGCGGCGCGGGTCGTGTCCGGCCGGTGCCTCCCGTACGGAGACGGGATCACCTACTGGCCCGTCGTCGAGGTGGTGAAGCAGCTCGATGCGCTTCCGTCGGACGAGGTCGGGGCGGCGGCGATCCGATCCTTGCTCGGCGAGAGCGAGCGCGAGGCGAGCGCGGACGAGATCGCGTGGGCGTTCCGCAAGCTGCTCGAGGAGCAGGCCCCGCTCGTCGTTTGCTTCGACGACCTGCAGTGGGGTGAGGAGACGTTCCTCGACCTCGTCGAGTCGACGGCGCTCCTCTCGGCCGGCGCGTCGCTGCTCCTCCTGTGCACCGCGCGCTCCGAGCTCCTCGACCGTCGTCCCTCGTGGCCGGCGCCGCTGCGGCTCGAGCCGCTCGCGCCCGCCGAGGCCGACGCGCTGATCGGCCTCTCCCTTCCCGACGACCTGCGGCGACGCATCGCCGCGCGGGCCGGCGGGAACCCGCTCTTCATCACCGAGATGCTCGCGCTCGCGACGGAGGGCGGCGAGCTCGAGGTGCCGCCGACGCTGCGGGCGCTGCTGGTCGCGCGCCTCGACCAGCTCGACGAGCCGGAGCGGCGCATCCTCGAGTACGGCGCCGTCGAGGGCGAGCTGTTCCACCGAGGCGCCGTGCAGGCGCTCGCTCCCGAGGGGCCCTCGCTGCTACCGCGGCTCGGGGCGCTCGTCAGGCACGAGCTCGTTCGCCCGGAGCGACCGCACATCCGCGGCGAGGACGCCTTCCGCTTTCGCCACCTCCTGATCCGCGATGCCGCCTACGAGTCCCTTCCGAAGGCCGTACGCGCCGATCTCCACGCACGCTTCGCCGCGTGGCTCGAGCAGCAGGGGCGCGAGCTCGTCGAGCTCGACCAGCTCCTCGGCTACCACCTCTCGCAGGCCCACGGGTACCGCACCGAGCTGGGCGTCGAGGACGACGAGACCCGCGCGCTCGGCGAGCGCGCCGGGCGACTGCTCGCGGCCGCCGGCGCGCAGGCGAGCGCGAGGGGCGACCTCGCCGCGGCGGCGAGCCTCCTCGGCCGCGCCGCGGCTCTGCTCCCCGCCGAGAGCCGCGAGCGGATCGAGGTCGTCCTCGCGCTCGTCGAGCCGCTGGCGGCGGTGATGCGGGTCGCGGAGCTCGAGCCGCTCCTCGACGAGGCGGGCCGGGCGGCGGAGGCTCTCGGCGACGAGCTCCTCGCTGCGCGCGTAGCCGTCGAGCGGGCGTGGCTCGTCGTTCGCTCGACGGCCGAGGAGTGGTCCGAGAGCGACCTCCTCTCCCGGGTCGACGAGGCGGTCGCCGTCTTCGAGCGCCTGGGCGACGACGTTGCCGTCTCGCGCGCGCTCGAGGTCGTGGTGCACGCCCACCTGTACCACGGACGCCTGTCCGACGTGGCGGCCGCTGCCGAACGCGGCTACCGGCACGCCGAACGCGCGCACCACGTGAAGCTGCAGGGAAAGCACCGCCTCGGCCGGGAGGTGGCCGATCAGTGGGGCGTGACGCCGCTCGACCGGGTCGAGGCCCTGCTCGAGGAGGACATCGACTGGGCCCGGCGCACCGGGAGCCTCGGAGTCGAAGCCTGCGCGACGGTGCGACTCGGCGTGGCGCGGGCGTTGCGCGGCGACCGGGCCGGCGGCAACGAGATCTTCGAACGCGGAATGTCGGCCTGCGCCGAGCTCGGAGCGCGAATCTGGGCCTACGAAGCTCTCGGATGCTGGATCTGGGCGCTCACGGACGACCCCGACGTCGCGGAGGCGAGGCTCCGCGAGACCGACGGCGTGTTGACGGAGGCCGGGAAGCGCGGGATGGTCGCGACCATCGTCGCGATCCTCGGAGAGTGCCTCTACCGCCAGGGACGGTACGACGAGGCCGGCGACCTGCTCGAGAGGGCCGTCCGGCTGAGCGCGCAGGACGACATCGTGACCCAGGCGCACGTACTAGCGGGCCGCGCGAAGCTCCACGCCCGCCGCGGGCAGCGCAACGAGGCCGAGACCGCGGCTCGCGAATGCGTCGCGGTGGCGGAGGCGACGGAGTTCGTCGACCTCCGCGGCGACTCGCTGCTCGCGTACGCCGAGGTCCTGCGACTCGGCGGGCGGAACGGACGAAGCGGCCGACGCGGCCGGGAAAGCGCTCGCGCTCTGGGGCGCGAAGGGCAACGTCGTCCATTCCGAGCGCGCGTACGCGTTTCTCGCGCGGCTCTGATTGCCGCGGTTGGACGCGGGCGGCGAGACCTGAAAGCATCGTGTCTCCCACACTGGAGGACGACGCATGAGCGACGAAGGCCCCGACCTGCAGACGCAGGTGTCAGCGCTTCAGAGCCAGGTGAGCGCGCTCGAGCAGAAGGTGTCCGCGCTCCAGGAGCAGCTGGCGAAGCAACAGGAAGACGACGACATTCCGTTCCCCGTCGAGGGCAGCGGGCCCTAGACCTCGAGGAGAGCCGCCGACCACAGCGCGTGCGCCACCTCCGGGTGCGCGATGTCGTTGTGCGCCCCCGCGCCGAGGGTCTGCATCGCGGCGATGTACCGGCTGCCGTCGAGGTTGTAGACCTTGCCCGGCTCGAAGTCGTACGGCTCGTCGGCTGCCAGCATCGACAGGGCGACGGCTCCCACGCCCTCGCCCTGCGCGCCGAAGGCGCCGAGGGCGCCGTACTTCGGAAGCTCGCCCGGTGCGAAGACGACGTCGCGACCGGCGAACGACGCCGCCGGGTAGAGCCTGCAGACGGCGGTGTCGTGCTCGGACTGCGTCGTGACGAGCGCGCCCGAGACCCGCCTGCCGTCGATGACCCGCCGGAAGTAGCCGGGGCTCCCCTGCGCGTACGGGATCGCGCTGCAGTACGACCAGAACGAGACGGCGCCCTGCGCGAGGAAGGCCGAGTGCACGGGGTCGGCCGTCACGCGTCCGGCCGGTCCCGCGAGGGTCGCCGAGACGACGACGCAGCCGAAGCTGTGGCCCATCAGGTGGAACCGCACGTCGCGGCCGCTCTCCCTCGCCACCCGCTGGAGGTCGGTGAGCAGCGTGTGGAAGCTCGTCTCGCCGATCGTCCGCGCGCGGTCCTTCATCTTGAAGAACGAGAGGTTCCGCAGGATCCCGACGACCGGGCCGAGCAGTGAGCCGCCGATGCCGAAGCTCAGGTCGCTCTCCTCGTCGAGCACCTCCTCGTACGCGGCGTCGGGATCGAAGGGCTCCCGGTCGTCGCCGGGTGCACCCGCGGGACCGCCGTCGCCGAGGCCGGCTTCGCGGTCGAGGACGCGATACGCGTCGGCGACCTCGGGCGGAAGCTCGAGCGGCGCGGTCTCGACGGCGGCCGAGGCGAAGATCGTCTCCAGCGCGGCGCGGGCGGCCGGCGTGTCGGCGATGCGTTCGGCGTAGGCGTCGACGAGCGCCTGCGGGTCGGGCAGCGCGGCGACGCCGACACCCGGCGCGGCGAACGAGACGTCCGGCATCCCCGCCCAGCTCCTCGTCGCCGAACGGGAGGCTCGGCCAGTGCAGGCCGACGAGGAGCGGCCTGAACCCCGGCCGCACGCGGCGCGCCAGGTCGAGGTCCTCCTTGCACGCCGCCATCGCGCCGATCCACCGGTCGTACTGCCGGACGGCCGCCGGGATGTCGCCCATCCAGCCGTGGCTCATGAGGAAGACGTCGGTGTACGGCTCCGTCGCGAGCGCCTCCCGGACCCGCGGGATCAGGCGCCCGTCGATCCCGTCGGGGTCGTCGTCCCGCTCCGCGCCGGTGCCGTCCACGCACACGAGGTGGTACTGGAGACCGACTTCGGGGATCGTCCTGACGGGCATCCGGCGTGCGTACCCTATGCAGCAGGGACGCGGGTCGTCATGATCGGCCGATCGTGGATCCCAAGCCGACGGCGCCCGCGGCGGAGGCCGGACCGTTCGACCAGGCGTGGCTCAGGACCGACCTCGACACGCTCGTCGAGTCGCTCCGCCTCGGCCCCGAGCAGCAGCACTTCCTCCGCTCGCGCTGGCTCGAGAGCGTGCTCTGGATGGAGGCGGCGGCGCAGCGGACGCGGACCCGCTACTACGGCCTCCGGCTGGTCACGGTCGTCGGCGCCGTGATCGTCCCGGCGCTCGTCAGCATCAACGCCGTCGGCGGAACCGAGAGCGCGATCACGTGGCTCACGTTCGCGATCAGCCTCGTCGTGGCGGTGAGCGCCGCGGTCGAAGGGTTCTTCCGCTTCGGCGAGCGGTGGCGGCACTACCGGAGCCTCGTGGAGGAGCTGAAGTCGGAGGGCTGGAACCTCTACGAGCTCGCCGGCCCGTACCGGGCCGACGGCGCGACCCACGCCACCGCGTTTCCCGCCTTCGTCGACCGGGTGAACGACGTGCTGCGGCGGGAGACGCAGGCGTACATCGCGGAGATCGCGACCCCGGCGCAGGCGCCGGCGTCGTCGGACGGAGCAGCGCCTTCGGGTCAGTAGGCGCGACGCACGCGGGTCAGCCCGTGAAGCTGTAGCTGATCGGCGGTGGACGCGGATGGAACGACGAGCTCACGGCGAGCGTCGCACGGGCGCGTCGGAGGAGCTCGTCGTCCGACGCGCAGATCGGACAGCGGACGACACGGACGACGGAGCCCTTTGCATCTTCCGCGATGATCGTGTCCGCGTTTGGCCCGAAGTGGACCGCCGTGATCGGGTTTGCAGTGCCCGTCTTCAGACCCGTCGCAAGGCCCGTCTTCAGGTCGACGACCTTCACGGTGCCGTCGAGCGGCAGCGAGACGGCCACCGATCCGTCGGGTGAGAGTGCAGAGAACTCGCCGGCGACGGCCGAGCGACGTTTGCCGGTCGCCGCGTCGAAGGTGGCCGCGCGCCGTCCGAAGAGCGCCCGCACGAGCTTTCCACCGGCGCCGAACGCGTACGCCTTGACGGAGGCGCCGGAGCCCCCCAGCCGCACGACGCGCCGGCCGCTCGCGCCGTCCCACAGATCGAGCGCGCCCTTGTGGGAGGTGAGCACGCGGCGCCCGTCAGGGCTGAACAGAGCCGAGGCGGGCCGCCCCGCGTCGCGGAGCGGGGCGACCCGATGTCCCGAGGGAACCGCGACGACCGAGACGGCGCCTCGGCGCGAGACGAGCGCCCGGCGTCCGTCCCGGCTCAGCGCCAGCGTTCCGTCGAGCGTCGGTATGCGAACGCCGGTGGAGGTAGACCACACCCTTCGGCCGTCGACGAGAAGCCCGCCCGCGCGGCCAAGTTCGACGTGCCCCGGGGAGCCGGTCCAGATCCTGCGACGCGGCGCCCGGCTCCCCACCTGCCACACGGCGGCTCCAAATTGTGGTCGGAAGGGACAGGAGACCGGCGGGCCGTAGAGCCAGGGCTCCGCGGCGACGGCGACTTCCGATCCATCCGGGCTGAACGCTGTTCGGGTCCCGTACGCTCCGCAAGGCTTCTGGGGCGGCACGAGCCTGGTTCGGTCGCTGCCGTCCAGATCCCACAGCTGAACCGGGCCGGGGGCGCCGCCCCCGACCGCGATCAGCCGGCCGGTCGGGCTCACCGTCGCGCCCAGCCCGGGCAGGACGCCGCGGACGTTGGTGCGTGCGACGACGACGCCGCCGTCCCACGTCATCGCGGCGAGCCGGCCGCCGGTCGGCGCGAACGCGAGCGCCGAGGCCCAACCCGGTCTGAAGGCGAGGATCTGCTGCGCGGCCGGGAGCTCCCAGACGCGGACCATTCCGTCCGCGTTCGCGACGGCCAGCATACGGCCGTCCTGCCTGAACGCGGTCGCCGGGACGAAGTTCGTGTGCACGAACACGGAGACTCCGGCGGGCGCCGGCGCGACCTCGAGAAGAGGCTTCCGAACGCGGGCAACGTGGCTACGACTCGTCCGGTGCCGCTGCGGACGACGGTGGCCGCGGTGTTCGCCGGCGCGACCTTCACGGACAGCTTGCCGGTGCGGGGCGTGAGACGGCCGTCCTCGAGCGCGAGTACGCGATTTCGGTCGCCGTGGAAGATCAGAGGCGACTCGGCTCCGGCGCCGCGATGGAAGGCTCGACCCGTGGCCAGGTTCAGGACCGCCGGCCCTCCGTTCCGACGGATCAGGGCGAGCGGCGTCTGGCCCGAGAAGCCGATGCCCGCGATCCCCTCGAACGAGCCACCGGGTCGCCCGACAGGCGCCGGCGCCCCGGGGAGCGGCAGTGCGCGACCGTCCGCACCGCGCCAGAGATGCAACGAGCCGTCGAGCGTCCGGCCCAGGAGCAGCCTGCCATCGGAGCTGAAGACGAGCGCCTCGTCCTCGAGCCGGCCCTTGCCCCCGGCTGCCGCCTTGCGCGCGCCCGGACTTGCCGGAATCGCATAGGCGACCGGGTTCGCAAGCATCGCCTCACGTAGCGCGGCGCGCGCAAGCGGCGTCCGCCTGAGGCCAACGGCCTCGATCGCCTTGGCAAGCGCAGTCTGCGGCGCGGCCGTCGAGAGCGCCGCGCGCGCGTCCGAGGCGAGGGTTTGCGATCGCGCGGCACGCTCGGCAGCGACGGCGTTGCGCCATTCACGGAGGAACGCGGCCGCCGCGACGGTGACCACGACGGTCACGAGCACCAGGGCGCCCAGCTTGAGGCGGGTCGAGCGTCGTTGCCTGCGTGAGCCCGTCAGGAACGCCTCCTCGCGCGGGAGCAGCGCCTGAGGGTGATCGCGGGCCCAGCGCTCGGCGTCCTTCAGCGCCCGCCCGCGCAGGAGCAGGCTCGGAGGTCGTCGGTCTTGCTCCCACAGCGCCGCCTGGCGCTGCATCGGGTGCAGGCGCTGCTCCAGCCAGGCCGCGTTCGAGTTTCGGACGGGAGCGACCAGGCGGTCGTGCGCGAGCTCGAGCCACGACTTGCCGTCCCGCTGCTCCGACCGGACGAGGTGCGTCGCGACGAGCCGGTCGACCGATCCGTTGTCGAGACCCCCGCTCGCGGACTGCTCGCGCAGCACCTGACCCCGGATCCCGCCGGCGGTGATCAGGCGGTCGCCGAACCAGTCGCGGACAACGCGCTCCGCCCGGACGTCGCCGCCGGCCACGTTCGCAACGCTGGCGTCGTAGTACGCGGCAAGCGCGGCGTCGACGTCGCCGAAAGCCTGCAGGTTCTCGACGGCAATCGTCTCGGTGTCCGCAGGCAGCTCGTCCCACAGCCGCCTGCAGACCACCTGCAGCTGCAGCGGCTCGACGTAGAGACCGGTCTCCGTTTCGAAGCTCCCGTCCGGCCGCTGCACCGAGACCGTCGCGAGATCCCTCGCGAGCTGCTCCGCCGCCTCCGGGCGAACTCACGACCCGCGTCGCGAGCGGGACCGGCGATCGCATCCCGTGGCCGCATCGACCGTGAGCAGATCGACGCGAAAGGCGTTGGCGAGACGCGTCGGCAGCTCGTCGCGGAACGGGTCGAGCGCCCCCAGGTAGTCCTCGCGAAGCGCGAACAACGCCCAGATCTCGGGGCTCGCGAGGGCCTCGCCGAGCTGCTCGAAGAACTCGTGTCGCGCGTCGACCCCGAGCGGGTCGAGCGTCAACACCTCCTCGAACTGGTCGAAGACGAGAACGACCGAGGGCGGCGCTCCGGGGCGCCGGGGACGCCCCTGCACGTACTCGGCGAGCGTTACCGCATCGAGCTCCGCGCTGGGCCGCCGCCGCCGCTCCGGCAAGCCCTCCTCGAGGCTCGCGACCGCGCTCCGCACGAACCGGTTGCCGCCGTTCGCCGACGGCCCGCTCAACCGGATCGTCGGCCACACGTCGAACCGCTCCGCACGCAGCCTCGGCACCAGGCCGGCGTTCAGCAGCGAGCTCTTTCCCGCTCCCGACGGCGAATGCAGCACGACGATCCGCTCGGCGCTCAGCAGGTAGAAGAGCTTCGTGAGCTCGCGGTCGCGGCCGTAGAGCTTCTCGCCGGCGCCGAACGGCCGCGGGCCGGGGTACGGATTCGTCGACGACGGCCGGGTAGCCTGGTCACCGCTCGCGACTGAGCTCACGGACATCGGCGTCTAACCCTAGAGGGGCGCGTCAGAACAACGGGGTGAGGGTGAAGGTCGATCCACCCTCCGGAGAAGCCCCGGTTCCGGACCACGTGCCTCTCACCTGGCCGTCGGCTCCGACGGTTCCGGTGAACACCTGTGTGCACGGTCCCTCGAACCCGAAGCCGCTGCAGTCTCGGTTGACGACGACCTGTGTGCCGGTGACCTTTCCGCTCAGGGCGTCGATCCGCGGGCCGGGGCAGCAGACCCAGACGGAGGTCCCCGTGATGTCACCCGCAGCCGTGACGGTGACGTTCCACAGGCTGGTGCGCGGTCCCTGAGTCGCGAGGTAGATCCCGGTCCCGAAGCTCGTGCTGGGTGTCAGGGTGAAGGTCGTCGTGTTCGAGGCAGACGGCAGTCCGTCGGCCGCGCACGGCGGCCCCGTGGTTCCGCACCAGCGACCGTCGGTGATCTTGCCGTCGGCTCCGGGAATTCCCGTGAAGGTCTGCTCGCAAGGCCCGACCCAGCCCTGGCCCGTGCAGTCTCGGTGGACCACCAGCCGGGCGCCGTCGAACGTGCCCGTCAGCAGGTCGGTCCGCTTCGCCGGGCAGCACGTCCAGTCGGAGCTCGAGCTGCTCGAGAGCTGACAGATCGACGAGGTCGTGCACTGGCTCACGTCGCCGTCGAACGCGAGCCGCCAGACGGAGCTCAGGGAGCCGCCACCCGTGCTCGCGGTGACGTGGTAGTCGCCCGTGCCGAACGTCGGCGCGGGCGGCGGCGGCGAAGGCGGCGGCGGCGTGCTCCCGAAGGTGCAACCGCTGGCTCCCGGTGTCCCGTCACCGACAACCTTCACACCCGGGTCGTTCGACACTCCGGGGTCGAAAGGCACGGACAGCGACACAGACGGCAACGGCTTCAGCCCCGAGCCGTAGTACTGCGGGTACCAGTGCTCCAGGAGGAGGAATCGGTAATCGCCGAGCTGCGGCAGGAAGACGGTGCGATTGGCGACGTTGGACAGGATCTGGTCGGAGTCGCGACCGAAGAGGCGCCAGACATTGTCCGGGCGCTGTTTCAGCGGGTCGTCTTTCGTGTCCGTCGTGTCGAAGATCGCGTTCAGGTCGCCGGTCACGTCCCAGAACCAGGGCGTCCCCTGTTCGGGCACCGAGTCGTCGACGCTCGTGATCTCCAGCCTCCAGGCGACGTACTGCCAGTCCACGTAGGCCCCGTTCGCGTCGACCGCGGCCATGAGCGGCGGGGCCGAGACCTCGACCGACGGCAGTCCGCTCTGGTCGTCGATCGAGCACTTGATGCTCGCAGGGTGGTCGTAGACGCAGCCGGCGCCGTCGCCGAAGAGCCGGCCCCTCCAGCCGAAGCGGGGCGAGGGCAAGGGACACCCTGCCGACGCCTGCCGGAGCATCGCCAGCGCGCGGTGCGCGCGCTCGACGTCTTCGACGGTGTGCGGGACGACGCTGTCGCCGGTCTCGTCCACCGTCGCACGGTCGCTCCCGCGGCCGCCGTCGATGAGGTTCCACCCGTTGTTGCGCGCGTTGATCGTGTCGTTCCCCGCCCGCGCGAGGACGATGTCGCCCTTGTTCGCCTTGATGATGGGGTGGTCCGGCCCAGGGCCGTTGCTGCCGCACCGAATGAGGTGCCCCGGCAAGCCTGAGTGGGACGCCCTGTTGTGAAAGTACTTCACGCGGCAGCCCATGTCCCGATAGAGGCCGGGAGCCCCGTCCGCGTTCGGCGAGGTCGAGCCGCCGCCCGACGACGTCGGGCCGGCGTGTGCTGACGCCCGGCCCCGGCGACGGCGAACGTCGTCACGATCAGGCAAACACCGACTGCGAGAGCAAGAGATCGGAGCGCCGCACGAAACCGCCGCCGGGGGCCGCGCGCGGCGCGTGTGCCTAACGTCGCCATCGACGTCGGCGGGAATGTCGAGACGCGGTGATCGTCAACCGATGATGCACCAGTTTCACGATGAGCGCGATGGAAATTGCCAGTCGCTTCGCGGGAGGCAAGGAGGCCTGGACGGCCAGAGAGCTCCGCAGAACCGGTCGGCCAGCCGCTCGAGTCGGCCGCCTTGTTCGTCGTGTTCGTCGTTCGCGTCCTGCCACCGCGTCACATCCCACACGCTGAGGCGGCCGTGGACGGCGAGGAGCCTGTGCCCGTCGGGGCTGAACGCGACCGCCGTGACCGGCTTGACGAGGCGGAGCGGCCCACCGAGCGCCTCGCCCGTCTCCACGTCCCAGAGCCGAACGGTCCCGTCCTGCCCGCCGGACGCGAGGATCCGGCCGTCGGGCGCGAACGCGACGCCGTTGACGCGTCCCCTCTGTGCCCGGAGCACCTGCGGCTTTGCCGGCGCCGCGAGCTGCCAGAGCTTGATCGTCCCCTCGGGATCGCCCGCGGCGGCGAGCAACGTCCCGTCCGGACTGAATGCGAGCTCGGTGACGTCCCCGCCGGCAGCGCCGGGCACCGCGAGCACGTCGTACGACGACGTGCCCACGCCGCTCCTCTGCCAGAGGACGACCTTGCGGACTGCCTTGTAGTACGCGGCCACGCGCTTCCCGTCGCCGCTGATCGCTACCGCGGTCGGCTCGCACGTCGCGGGTCTGCAGACGGCTCTCGGCTCGAGGCCGGGCGAGCTCGAGCCTCGGTACCACGCGTTGACCGTCCCGTCGCCCCCGGAGATCGCGACGACGTGACCGTCGTTGCTGATCGACGCGTCCTGCTGGGGAAGGCCGTAAGGCGGGGGCCTCGGGAGCGATTTCCGCGGCTTCAGCGCGAGATCGACGTCGCCGGCCACGAGGTTGCCGCTGTCCTGGACGACGACGAACTTCCGTCCGTCGGGGCTCGCGACGAGCTTCGCCCCGTTCGAGTTGCCGGAGCGGGCCAGGATCGTCTTCGGCGCGCGACGCAGCGCGCCGGCGCCGTCGAGGGCGCCCACGTCGACCGCGGCCGAGGCCGTCAGTGCCGCGACGACTCCGTCACGCCCGAACGCGGCAGCCGTCAGGCGGCTCCCGAAGCCGCCGCTCGTTCGAAGCTCTCGGGCGCGGCTTTCGACATCCCAGAGAGCGACCGTGTTGTCGTCCGCCGCGACCGCGAGGAGGAAGCTCGCCGGTTCGAAGGCGAGGGAGACGATCGCGCCGCCCTGCCCGCGCAACGGCGGGCCGAGCAACCGGCCCGACCGGACGTCGACGAGGGAGACGCTTCCGTCTTCCATTCCGCAGGCGAGCAGCGTGCCGCCGGTGTCGAAGGCGAGTGCCGTCGTCCGTCCACGAGCGCACACGCGCTGCACGGGCCCACCGGGAAAGCGGCGCCAGAGCAACGCGCGACCGTGGGTGGCCACCGCGCCGACATGCGGGCCGAGAGCGAGTGGGCCCGCAGACTCGACGCGCGACGCTGCGATGCGCCGCGGCCGGCCGCCCCGGGCGGCGAGGTTCCAGACCCACAGCCCGCTCGCGGAGGTGGCGGCGAGCAGAGGGAGCGACGGGCTGAACGCGACGGTGTCGACGGCTCGACCACCCGCACGAGGCTGGACGAGCGGGATCTGCGCTCCCCGGTGGCCCGCCTCGACGCGCCAGAGCGCCACTCCCCCGTGGCCGCCCGCGGCGACCCGCGTCCCGTCCCTGCTGAAAGCAACGCTCCAGATCTGGTCGATGGGTGGATGTCGCGACGTCTTCCGGACCCCGCCCGGCGCGAGCGGGCCGATACGAGCGCGTGCGCCTCGGCGGATCGTGACGGTGTCCGCAGCAGCAGCCGCCAACAGGGGCCGGCCGGGTGCGAGCGCGACGCTCTCGATCGACGTGTCCGACTTCGGGTCGACCTTCGTCGCGTTCCCGACGGGCCGCCCGCGCGGGCCGAGAAGCCTGACCGTGCCGTCGCCGAATCCGACGGCGATGCCTCCGCTGCCGGCCGCGAGCGACCTGAGCGGGACTCCGAAGCGGAGGAAACGGACGAGCCCGTCCGTGCGTTGCGCCGCGGCCATCAGCGCACTCCGCGCCTCGACCGTGTCGGCTCTCGCTCGCCCGTCGAGCGCGCCCCGCACGGCGCTGTCGAGGTTCCCGTCGAGCAGCCCGCGCGCGTTCGCGGCGAGCGCCCGGGATTCGGCGAGCCGCGCCGCGCGCGTCGCCTTGCGTTCCGCCTCCTTTGCGTTGTGCCAGAGGAAGCCGACGACGAGCGACACGATGACCAGACCGGCGACGATCAGCCCCCACGTGACCCGCTTCGTGCGCTCTGCCCGCCGTTGCCGGACCGAGCGCGACAGCAGGTCCGCCTCGACGGGGCGCACCGCGGTGGCGCTGCCCCGAGCCCAGCTCTCGGCCTGCTTCAGATCCTGCCCACGCAGAAGCAGACGCTCCGGCCGCCCCTCTCGCTCCCACAGCGCCGCCTGCCGCTGCAACGGGTTGCAGGTGCTGCCTCGAACCAGGCGGTGTTCGAGCTTCGGCACCGGAGCGACCAGCCGGTCGTGCGCGAGCTCGAACCAGGTCTTGCCGTCCCGCTCCTCCGAGCGCACCAGGTGCGTCCCGACCAGCCGATCGACGGCAGCGTTGTCCAGACCCCCGCTCGCCGCCTGCTCGCGCAGCACCTGGCCGCGGATCCCGCCCGCCGTGATCAGCCGCTCGCCGAACCACTCGCGCACGCCGCGCTCCGCCGGCACGCCGCCGCCCGCGATCTCGCCGACGCTCGCGTCGTAGTACGCCGGCCAGCGCCGCGTCGACGTCGCCGGACCCGCGCAGGCTCTCGACCGCCGATCGTCCCGCGCCTGCGCAGGCAGCTCGTCCCACAGCCTCCGGCACACCACCTGCAGCTGCAGCGGCTCGACGTAGATGCCCGTCTCCTCCTCGAAGCTGCCGTCCGGCCGCTGCACCGAGACCGTCGCCAGATCGTTCGCCAGCCGCTCGGCAGCCTCCGGCGCGAACTCCCGCCCGGCGTCGCGCGCCGGGCCGGCGATCGCCTCGCGCGGCCGCCTCGACCGTGAGCAGATCGACCCGAAACGTGTTGCCGAGCCGGGTCGGCAACGTCGTCCCGGTACGGGTCGAGCGCCCCCAGGTAGTCCTCGCGCAGCGCGAACAGCGCCCACAACGCGGGGTTCTCGAGCGCCTCCCCGAGCTGCCGGAAGAACTCCCGCCTCGCCTCGACCGCGAGCGGATCGAGCGTCAGGACCTCCTCGAACTGGTCGAACACGAGCACGACCGACGACGGCGCGCCCGGCCGGCGCGGGCGACCCGCGACGTACTCGGCCAGCGTCAGACCCGCGAGCTCATCCGCCGGCCGCCGCAGGCGTCTCCGGCAACCCCTCCTCGAGGCTCGCGATCGCGCTCGTCACGAAGCGGTTGCCGCCGTGCGCCGCCGGCTGGCTCGACCCGGATCGTGGGCCACGGATAGAAGCGCTCCGCCCGCAGCCGCGGCACCAGGCCCGCGTTCAGCAGCGAGCTCTTCCCTGCTCCCGACGGCGAATGGAGCACCACGATCCGCTCCGCGCTCAGCAGGTAGAAGAGCTTCGTGACCTCTCGATCGCGCCCGTACAGCTTCTCGCCGGCGACGAACGGGCGGGGCCCGGGATACGGATTCGTCGCCGCGGAGGCCAATCGCGTCACCAGTCGTCGGCATCGGCGATCGCCGCGACCGGGATCGCCTCCTCGATGCTCGCGAGCTGGTTGTTCAGCTCCTTCAGGAACTCGGCGGCGCTGCCCCAGAAGATGTGGACCTTCTCCGGACCGGAGCTGCCGAAGTAGTCCTCGAGGTACTTGCGCGCCGCCCGCGGGTTGATCAGCGCGTCCTCTTCGGGATCGACCTGCACCGCGACGTGGGTGAGCTGCTTGAGCTTCGAGCTCCCCTCCTGGCTCATGATCAGCCGGTAGCAGGACCCGGAAGTTCCAGTCGGTGAGCTGGAAGCCGAGGAAGAGCAGCGACGTGCTCGTCGTCTGATGGCCGACGACGCCCGGGATCCGCGGCTTGTACTGGATCAGGCTGATCAGGTAGTCGAAGTAGTCGTCCTCGGTCAGGACGAGCGAGTTCTCGTCCCGGAAGAAGCCGAAGATGTGGAAGACGAGCGGATGGTCCCGATCGGGCTCGCCGTCCCGCCCCGGCGTCGCGTCGCCCGTCTGCGCCTTCTCCCGCCAGTTGAAGAAGAACGTCTCGGGCGTCTTGCCTTCGGCCCTCGAGCGCCTCCTCGAGCAGGTTGTCGGGATTGGCCGTCACGAAGAGCTTCGCGCCGAGCTTCGCCAGGAGCGCGGTACGGGTCGTCGGGGTCCTCGTCGCGGTTGTGCTGTCCCGACGAGCGCCATCAGCTTCGAGAGCGAGCGCCTGCGCCTCCGGCGGGAGCGAGTCGTGCCTCGCGCAGGATCTGGCGGCGCAGCTCCTCCCTGAACTGCTCGCGCGCGGTCGCGACGTCCTGGTTGAACTGCAGGAACTGGGAGACCTGCTGCAGCTCGGAGCGCTGGTGCTCGGCGAGCGGGAAGCCGGCTGTCTCGGCGAGCTCGCGGCTCGACGTCGCGCAGCGATCCGTAGACGCTCTCGCCCAGCCCGGGCCCGACGATCGGCGTGAAGCTTCCGCGCCGCACCGCGTCGACGATCGCCTTCCACTTGTCGAAGTCGCCCTCGCCCTCGCCGAAGCCCGGCTCGTACCAGATCCTGCCGCCCTTGAGCCGCAGGAAGAGCGCCGGCATCCAGCTGTCCGGCCGCTCCCGCACCTCGCCGCGCGCGACGGCGAGCGCCCGGTCGATCTGGCCGTCCTTCAGGAGCTCCGCGAAGAACACCGGCATCGCCGTCTTCACGGTCTCCATGCTGATCTTGCCCTGCATCGCGAGGACCGCGTGCACGCCCGCCTCCGCCAGCGCCGGGGCGAGCGGGACGAGCTGCCCGGCGGCGACCGCGCTCTGGGTCGACAGCTGCTCCGACGCCGGCGCTCTCGCAGGAGGCCAGCACCACGAGCCGCGGGCGCTCGACGAGCTCGCCGACGCGCTGGGCGAGCTCGTCGCCGCGGACGACCTCGCCTTTCCGTCCTCGGCCTGCAGGTAGAGCAGCGGCCCCTTGTCGCGCTGCAGCGCCGCCGTGACAGACGAGGTAGAGGATGTCGACGCCGCCGCGGAGCCCGTCGATCAGCCGGTCCAGGGTCAGCGGGTCGCCGTCGTCCTGGCCGGCGACCGCGACCTTGATCCCCTGCAGGTGCTCGCGCGCCCGCGCCACCTCGCCCTCGACGTCGACCGGCGGCAGCCCGTACGCGTCGAGGTCGCTCGGGTTCGAGACCGCGACCAGCGCCGCGAGCTCGGTCTTCGCCCGCAGGCGGACGGGGCGCCAGTCGCTGCTCGAGCCGAACCGGGAGAAGAGGATCCGCTCCGAGGTCGCCAGCGGCTGCTGTGTCTCCGGATCGGTCAGCAGCTCCCAGCGCAGGCGGTGCAGCTCGGGGGCGCTGCGATCGACGAACAGCTTCACCCGCAGGGAGTCGCCGGCGCCCTCGACGGCCGCCTTGAACTGCGCCGTACTTCGCGCGGACGTCCGCGTCGGCGAAGAGGCTCTGCGCGAGCGCGAGGCCGTACGCGTTCCCGGCGCTGTCCTCGAGCTCCAGGAGGTCGAGCGGATCGAGCGCGGCCAGCGCCGCGAACGGGCGTCCTCTCGGCGTCGTCCTTCGGGCTGTCGAAGCGAAGCTCGACCTCGTACTGCCCCGCCTGGTCGAGGCTGCTGAGTCCGATCTCGAGCTCGGCGTAGCTCACGTCACGCGGCCTGCTCGAGGCGCAGCCGGGCGGCCGGGTCGCCGAAGAGCGCGTAGCCCTCGGCGTCGTTGCGCTGGATCCAGGCCTTCGCGAGCTGCCGGTCCGGGACGATCATCCCGTCTCCGATCTGCTCGAGCAGGCCGGCCAGCGACACCGACAGCGCGGCGAAGCGCTCGTTGAAGTCCTTCAGCGCGAGGCCGATCGGCTTGCCGGCGAGGACGTTGCCGATCGCGTTCTCGAACGGGATCAGCTGCGGGCCGGCGCCCGCCTCGACGATCGAGTCGCCCCACGCCCGCTCGACGTGCGCCGATGCAGCCGAGCGCGCCGCCGCGCGGATGCGCGAGCAGCCGCTGCGGCAGCGCGGCCGCGAACGGAGCCTCGGCGAGCTGCGGCGGCTCGCTCGCCGGGCGTGTGCGAGAACCGGTCGCGCTCGGGCGTGCCGCCGCCGAAGCACGCGAAGACGAAGGCGAACAGGCCCGCGACGTCGGCGTCGTCGGGCACGTCGGCGCCGGCGAAGTACTGGCCGCGCGCGATCGAGCCCGCCCTCGGGCCGGCCCAGTCCTGGCAGACGAGCGCGCCCTGCTGCGTGCGCTGGTCGGCGTGGCCGGCGGGGAAGCCCATCCCGTGGCTCGCGGTGAACAGGAGCGCCGGGCGCCGTCGCGTCCTTGCGGGCGAGCACCCCGGCGAGCGCCTCGTGCGTCGCCGCGTCGCCGGAGATCGACTCGAAGCTGCAGCGGACGCGGCCCGCGAGCGTGCCTTCCGCGAGCGGCTTCACGAGCTGGTCGGCGCTCAGCTGCGTCGCCGGGTCGAACGGGTGGCGGGGCGAGAAGAAGGTCACCTGCCGCGGACGCGGCTCGAGCTCGTTCGACTCGGCCGCGACCACGCTCGCGGCGTACGCCGCGTACTCCGCCGGCGTGTCGAACGACAGCAGCCCGACCGCGTACTCCACCGACAGCTCCCGGCAGAAGCCGAACGGGATCTTCGCGGGGCAGCCGACGACGAGGAGGTAGAAGGGCACGCACGTCGGGTCGACGTTGCCGGCGGCGACGCCGTGGCGGGCGAGCCAGCGCCGGCGCGACTCGCCGGCGACGTAGTCGAGCTCCTTGAAGCGGGCGGCGTCGGTCACCTCGGCCGGTCCGCAGCGCGAGCAACGGCGCGAGCGCGGCCTTCACCTCCGGGTCCTCGTCGGCGGCGAACACGACGCCCCAGCCCGGCCTGCGCGAGGTTCGCGGGGTCGACGTCGAACGGCAGGCCGAAGATGGTCGCTCGACGCGCCGGTCGCCTTCGCGAGTGCCGCGAGCAGGTCGGCGTCGGTCTCCTGGCGTCGCGCCAGTTCGGCGATCTCGGCCGGCGGCATCGGCGGAAGCAGGTAGCCGCCGGTCGTCGCGTCGATGCCGTTCGCGTAGACCAGGTCGCTCCGTCTCGCCTGTCACCTCGAGAGACCTTGTCACGAACGCCACCTTTTGTCATCAGGCGCACGGATCGCCCGCGCCCGCCGGCCACGGGACGCGGGCTGCGCGCCCTCGTGCTCCGTGCTGGACGGTGAGCGGTCCGGAATAGCCGTGCGCGCCGCGGTGTCCTCGAGAACGAATGCATCTCTGCGAGGAGGGACGACGATGAGCACGGGAACCGACGACCGGAACTGCAAGACGGCGATGCCGACGGAGCTCGCTCACCGGCGCGCCGACGGGATCGAGGTGCTGTTGCTGTGGGACAGGGCCGACGGTCGGCTGCTCGTCGTCGTCGACGACCTGCGAGGCGGCCGCTCGTTCGAGCTCGTCGCCGACGACGGCCGACAGGCGCTCGACGCCTTCCACCACCCCTTCGCCTACGCGGCCGCCCGCGCCCATCCCGGGCAGGACAGGCCGCGGGGGGCGTGGGAATAGACCGGCGTCCGCGGTGTCCTCGGAGGTGTGAGCGATTCGCTCGAACCCAACGAGACCTGGAGGAGTGGACGATGATGACTGCAACGCGTCACAGGCACCACCGGAGTGCACGGCTCGGGCTACTGGCGGCGATCGTTCTCGGCGCCGCGGCCCTGGCGTCGACCCCGCCGGCGAGCGCGGCGACGACCGCGACGTTCTCGTCGGGAACGCTCTCCGTCTTCGGGGACTCCGGCAACAACTCGATCGTGATCGGCCGCGATGCGGCGGGGAGGATCCTCGTCAACAGCGGCGCGATCCCGGTCGCCGGGGGCGTCCCGACGGTGGCCAACGCGGCGCTGGTTCGAGTCTTCGCCCTCGGCGGCAGTGACGTCGTCACTCTCGACGAGAGGAACGGCGCGCTGCCGGCGGCGAGCCTCTTCGGCGGCGCGGACGACGACACGCTGACCGGCGGTTCCGGAGCCGATCAGCTCACCGGGCAGGGCGGTAACGACACGCTGCTCGGGAAGGGCGGGAACGACCTCCTGTTCGGCGGCGCGGAGAACGACACCCTGACAGGAGGCGACGGCGACGACCAGGCGTTCGGGCAGGGCGGCGACGACCGCATGCTCTGGAACCCCGGCGACGACACCGACAGCGACGAAGGCGGCGACGGCACCGACACCGTGGTGGTCAACGGCGGGAACGGCGCCGAGCAGTTCGCAGCGACGGCGAACGGCACACGGGTTCGCTTCGACCGCATCGCGCCGGCGCCCTTCTCGATCGACATCGGCACCTCGGAGAACGTGGTCGCGAGCGCCAACGGCGGCGACGACACCTTCGCGGCCAGCGGGAACCTGGCCGTGCTCGTCAAGCTCACGGTCGACGGAGGCGCGGGCAACGACAGGATCCTCGGCGGCAACGGCAACGACGTGCTGCTGGGCGGCGACGGCAACGACTTCCTCGACGGAAACCAGGGCAGCGACACCGGCCTGCTCGGAGCGGGCGACGACACGTTCCAGTGGGATCCCGGTGACGGCAGCGACGTCGTCGAGGGCCAGGACGGCACCGACGCGCTGGCGTTCAACGGCAGCAACGCGAACGAGAGGATGGAGGCGTCCGCAAACGGAGCCCGCGTGCGGTTCACGCGCGACATCGGCGCCGTCGTGGTCGACCTGAAAGACGTGGAGGCCGTCGCTGTCAAGACGCTCGGCGGCGTCGACACCGTCCGTGCCGGCGACCTCTCGGGGACGGACGTCGTCGCGGTGAACGCAGACCTCGACGCGAGCGGCGGCGGCGGCGACGGCCAGCTCGACACCGTCGTCGTGAACGGGACGAACGGCGACGACGTCGCTAGCGTCACCGGTGGCGGAGGCAGCGCGCGCGTCCAAGGTCTTGCCGCCGTCGTGTCGGTCTCGGACAGCATCCCCGGCAGCGATCGTCTGACGGTCGCTGCGGCGGCCGGCGACGACGTGATCGACGCCTCCGGAGTGGCGGCCGGCGCGATGCCGCTCACCCTCGACGGGGGTGACGGCGACGATGTCGTTCTCGGCGGCGCCGGCGACGACACCCTCCTCGGAGGGGCGGGCGACGACGTGCTCATCGGCGGGCCCGGCAACGACACGATCGACGGAGGCCCCGGCAGCAACATCGTCCTCGACAGCTTCCGTGCGGACACCGTGACGTCGGCCGGCTTCGCCGACAAGGACTGGTTGAAGTCCCACGTTCGCACGGTCAACGGCGAGACGGCGCTCGTCGTCGGCGGCAAGGTGCGGACACTTCCCCACGCCGACCCGAGCCAGCTGGCTGTGGATGCCTCGCGCATCTGAGAGCAACCACCGGCGCCGGGATCGGGCCATCCGGTCCCGGCGCCCGCGTCGCCGGCCGCCTGCGGCCGGCGCTACCGTTCGAGCAGGATGCCGATGCGGCGTCGTCGAGGAGACGAGCTGGACGGTCGGGAGACCGCCGAGCTGGCGGCGCTTGCCGACGGGTCGCTCGCGCCGGGTCGCCGCGCCGACCTCGAAGCGCGGGTGGCGGCGTCGTCCGAGCTCGCCGAGCGGCTTGCCGAGCAGGAGCGCGCGGTGGCGCTCGCGCAGAGCGCCGTGGAAGACGTCGAGGCGCCGGCGGGCCTGAGGGCGCGCATCGAGGCACAGCAGCGCGCGTCTCGAGGGCCGGCGCGCGGTCGTCTCGTCGCGCTCGGTGCTTCGGCGGCGGCTGTCGTCGCAGCGGCGATCGCGGTGGTCGTCGTCACCTCCGGTAGCTCCCGCGAGCAGTTCCACGCCGCTCTCGCGGCGACGGAGCTGGTGCCCGCTGCGAGCGGCGAGGCAACGCTCACGAAGACGACGTCGGGCTGGCGGATCGAGCTCGACGCCACGGGTCTCCCGCGTCTGGCGGGCGGGCGCTTCTACGAGGCGTGGCTGCGCAACGCGGCCGGCGTGCTGGTGCCCGTCGGGACGTTCAACGAGGGGAGGCAGGTCACGTTGTGGGCGGGCGTCGCGCCGACAGCGTTCACGACGCTGACCGTCACGCGCGAGCGGGCGGACGGCGACCAGGCGTCGTCCGGCCAGAAGGTGCTCGTCGGGCCGATCGACACCGACGGCTGATCATCCCGCGCCGCCCTCGACTCGCCGCACGACGCGCTGGCGGGCGCGGTAGAGCCGACTCATGACGGTGCCCTCGCGGATCCGCAGCGCCCGTGCCGCCTCCTTGTAGGACAGACCGGCGATGTCGACGGCAACGAGCACGTCGCGGAAGTCGCCCGGAAGCTCGGCCACCGCCGCGTAGACCTCGGCGGCCTCGAACACGATCTCCGGTTGCACGGCGTGCGGGTCGGCGACGAGGTCGAGGTCTTCGGGGAGCGGATTCGAGCGAAGCCGGCGACTCTCTTTCCGTCTCTGATTCAGGAAGGTGTTGCGCAGCGACCGCAGGAGGTAGCCGAGGTCGTCCTCATGGCGCAGCACGCGCGGGCGAGCGAGCACGCGCGCGTACATCTCCTGAACGAGGTCTTCCGCGTCCTCGCGCGACCCGCAGAATGCCCAGGCGGCCCGGTAGAGCCGATCGAGGTGGTCTCCGAGCCGGGCGGGGTCGAGCGTTCGCTCCATGTGCTGCCGACGACAACCGGACCGTCCGGGGGAGCATAGAGCCACCGCTCGTGCGCATCACCACGTTCGACTCGACTGGAGCGCGTTCTCAGTCGGACACCGGTACTTCGTTGCCTTGCAGCGCCCGGCGCCGATGCCGCAACGCGACGCCGCCGCGGCGCGGCCCCAGCAGTGCGAGAGCGACGGCGGCCGGGAACGCGGAGAGCCCGATGACCGCGAGCGTGACCTGCGCCGGTGCCCCGTCGAGATGGAGAGCGTCGTCCGGCAGGAAGAACACGACGAGGACGGTCGCGAGGCCGCCGAAGAAGATCTTGAGCTGGCGGCGCTCCTCGCCGCGCGAGCGGCGCGTCCTCACGACGACGGAGACGAGGGCGCCGAGGATCGCTGAGGCGAGCAGGAGCAGGCCGCAGAGCTCGAGCGCGTCCGAGACTTCTGACGCGCCGGAGATTCCGAGCGGGTTCGGCCCGGAGGCCGGAATGTCCTCGTCGACCGGGCCGGGGCGGATCGCCATCGCAGTCACCGCGAGCACGCCCGCGAGCGCCGCAGCCCCACCCACGATCCACCAGCGCCTGGTCGGCGGCCGCCCGGTCGGGAACAGCAGCGGGACGAAGATCAGCGCGAGCACGAGCGTCGGCACGATGAGGACGTCGTTGGCGAGCGAGAGCAGGCGGCCGCCCGGAAGCGAGCCGGGATCCGTGAACGTCGCGTAGGTGCTGTAGGCGCCTGCGAACAGCATCGCCTCGAAGAGCAGGCCGACGAGGCAGAAGACCCAGCTGAAGAGGTTGCCCGGCCGCCGCGCGATCAGAAGCGCGCCGACGAAGGCGAACGCCAGATGGAGGAAGGCGTCCACGATGTCCTCCGTCGTGGCGACCTCGAGCCCTTGGACGTCTGTCGGCGCGCCGCGCACGAGAACGGCCGCTCCGGCGACGAGCACCACCGATGCACCGAAGCAGGCCCAGCCGGCGTAGGCGGACGCGCGCGGTTCGTTCGTCATCTTTTCACCCCTCCTCGCGGTGGTCGGCATACCGCCGACGGTACGCCGCTGCTCTCGCGCAGACATCGGGCGCCCGGCCGAATCGAGGTCGGCGCCGGCGCTGATCCTGGGCCCTCGAAATCAGCGTCCGCGATGATGCGCAGCGGGTGATGCTCGGGTACGTTCGGCACGTGTCGTGGCGCCGATCACCGCGCGCGATGGAGATCGCCGATGCATCGCTCGCGGCGGCCGTCACGGCGCTCGCGTTGCTCGAGCTCATGTGGCCGGACGGCTTCATCGGCACGGGCGAGATCGAGGGCGACCGGACGGTGCTCGTGCCGACCGCGCTAGCGATGACCGTGCCGCTCGCGTTCCGCCGCCGCCGTCCGGTGGCCGTGGCGCTCGTCGTCTTCGCGGCGGCGGGTTTGCAGGAGATCCTCACGACTCCGCCCGAGGGCCTGTCCGCGGTGCTAGCGCTGCTGATCGCGTCGTATTCGGTCGCCGCCCACGCGGAGCTACGCGGTGCGGTGCTCGCCCTCGCGGCGGCGCTCGCGGTGACGGTCTTCTTCGGCGACAACGCCGGAGACGGCGCATTCGCCGTGCTGCTCGTAGGCGGCGCGTGGACGGTGGGACGGATCGTTCGGCGGCAGAACCTCCTGGTCACGGCGCTCGCGCGCGATCAGGAGGCGCGCGAGCGGGCCGCGGCGGCGAACGAGCGTACGAGGCTCGCGCGGGAACTGCACGACGTGGTCGCGCACAGCGTCAGCACGATCGTCGTCCAGGCCGAGGCGGGAGCCGCGTTGCTCGATCACGATCCCGAGCGCGCGCGTCAGTCGTTCGACTCGATCACCGTTTCCGGGCGCCAGGCGCTCGCCGAGCTGCGGCGGATGCTCGGTCTGTTGCGAAGCGGGGACGGCGAGCCCGCACGGGAGCCGCAGCCGGGTCTCGAACAGCTTGCGTCGCTCGTCGAGCAGATGCGCGCCGTCGGCCTCCCGGTCGACGTCGCGATCGAGGGCGACGCGCGGCCGCTGCCGGCCGGGGTCGACCTCTCGGCGTACCGGATTCTCCAGGAGGCGCTCACGAACACGCTGAAGCACGCGTTGCCGGCGCGCGCCTCGGTGACGGTCCGGTATCGAGCGGAAGGCGTCGAGCTGGAGGTGGTCGACGACGGGAAGACGTCCTCACGGGACGGGCGCCGCGGGCACGGGATCGCGGGGATGCGCGAGCGCGTGCAGCTGTACGGCGGCACGCTCGAGACGGGGCGGCGTGCCGAGGGCGGGTTCGCCGTAAAGGCGCTGATCCCCACGTCGGCGGCGTGATCCGGGTCCTGCTCGCCGACGACCAGGCGCTCGTCCGGGCAGGGTTCCGCGCCATCCTCGAGCTGCAGGATGACCTCGACGTGGTGGCCGAGGCCGGTGACGGGGCGGAGGCCGTCGCCCTCGCCCGCGAGCTCGCGCCGGACGTCGTCCTGATGGACATACGCATGCCGACCATGGACGGAATCGAGGCGACGCGGCGGATCCTTCACGCCGGAGGCGGCCCGCGGATCCTGATCCTGACGACGTTCGACCTCGACGAGTACGTGTACGAGGCGATGAAGGCGGGTGCGAGCGGCTTCCTCCTCAAGGATGCCCCGCGCGACCAGCTCGTCGCCGGTATCCGGACGATCGCGGCGGGCGACGCGCTCTTGGCGCCGGCGCTGGTGCGGCGCCTGATCGAAGACTTCGTCCAGAGGCCGCCGCCCGGAGCGCACGCGCCGCCGGATCTGGACGAGCTGACCGCGCGCGAGCTCGAGGTCCTGACGCTGATCGCCCGCGGCCTCGCCAACGCCGAGATCGCCGCCCGCCTCTTCGTCAGCGAGGCGACGGTGCGGACCCACGTGACGCACATCCTCGCCAAGCTGAGCCTTCGCGACCGGATCCAGGCAGTGGTGATCGCGTACGAGACGGGTCTCGTGCGGCCGGGCGACGGCGCCGGCGCGTAGACGCGACGCCTCGACCCGCGCAGAACGCACCGCCGCACGTGCGGGAATGAACGCCGCGACAAGGTGTCTTTCGACGCAAGCCAGCATTTCGCTGGGGAACCGTCACCGAGGGGGGACACCATGACCATCCAGCTTTCGAGGCTGATCGTTCTCGTCGCGGCGCTCGTCGCGGCGTTCGCCTCTTCGCCGCTCGCCCGCGCGGACACGGTCGACCAGGCGTACGGGACCATCAAGGCGGCCGAGGCCGCCATGCCGGTCCCGACGCCGGTGCAGACCGTGAACGTCGGCACCTTCGACGCCGCGACCGGCACGTTCGACGGTCTCGTGACCGAGACCGAGATCATCAACGGGAAGCCCGTGCGGCTCGTCCCGTCGGTGTTCGTCAACGCCGTGAACACGAAGCTCGTGTTCGCGATCGTCCACTCGACCCAGTCCGTCCGCGTCGGCGTCACCGGCGTCGGCTCGACGACCGTGCTCGCGGGACGCCCGTCGATCGCGATCGACATCGGCCGTCTCCGCAGCGCGAGCTGGTCGATCACGTCGGGAACGAAGAGGCACCTCGACGAGTTGACGATCAAGCGGCCGACGATCATCGGCGGAGGGGCGTTCACGATTCCGGCCCTCCCGGTCGCCGTCGTGTACGACCCGCCGCAGAACTCAACGCACACGAACTCGGTCGTGTACACGCGGACGCTGTCGATCGGCACGACCGTCGGCCTCAGCGTCCGCAACGGCACCAGCACGACGGCGCCGGCCGTCAACCCGACGTTCTCGGCCGAGGAGTCGTTCCAGAAGGTGGTCGGAGCGCTGAGCCTGGCCGCGAAGGCCGCCGGCCACGGCACGATCGGAGCGGCGTTCGACAAGATCGGCGCCGCAGTCGGGAGCGCCGATCGCAACGTCACCACCGCGGAGGACAGCCTCAGCACGTCCCGCCGCACGTACACCTTCACCGAGGCCCGCGGCTGCACGCTCCGCCCGGGCGTCCCGCACGCCGGGCCCGGGCACTCTGACATGATCGACTACCTGCGCGACGCGCGGGTCGTGTGGGTGGACGACGGGACGAGCACCCGGCTGCTCGTGCTCGGCACCGGTGCGGAGGAGTGCGCGACGATCGACGACCTCCGGAGCGGCCTGACGGGTCTCCCGACGGCGGCGGTCTCCGGTCTGCTCGCGCTCGACCCGTTCACGGGCTCGCTCGGGGGGAGGACGCCGCTCGGGACGAACCCGCGCTACACGGCGAAGCAGGGCATCGGGCTCCTGCCCGACGTTCTCGTCACCGCCGAGTACACGCAGGAGCAGCTCTTCGAGAGCTCGCAGGTCGAGACGAGCACGAGGATCGTCACCGACGACCTCAGCCCCGGGCTTCTGTCGATCATCGGCGTCGGACCGAGCTCGTCGCAGCAGGTGACCTCGACCTTGTCCATGAGCAACACCGCCGCCTCGACCGAGGCGACGACCGTCTCGACGAAGCTGACGGCGACGACCCTCGTCGACGGCGCTCGCACGGAGCTCGCGGTCTTCGTCGACCGCGTCTTCGGAACCGTCGCGTTCCAGGACGCGACCTCGTAGCCGACGCGCAGAGACGCGCCCCGCGCGGCTCCCGTGCCTTCGGGCATGCGGGCTGCCGCGCGGGGCGCACGAGCCGGAAGCTTCCGTCACTTCCTCGAGTCGCGGACGGCTCCGGCCGCCGCGCTCCCTCCGGAAGCGCACGAGCTCTGAGTCGGCCCGACCGGTCCGTCCCGCCGGCCGGCAGGCCGTGGACGAAGCGAGCGCGTGCAGCTCCTCGCTCCTGCCGACGACCCCGTCGGTCGTCGTCCCACGGTCGAGCGCCTCTGCCCGGCGCGGCCTCAGCGGAGTTGTGAACCCGGGAGCGCGTCGACGACAAGCCGCTTGTTCGCGGTCAAGTGCCGATCGTCGCGTTTGGGGATTCCGTTCGCTGCGCAAAAACGGTCTAGTGGATCTGTCTGAGCCACGGGTCGTGCGTGCGAGGCAGGTCGTGATGCGACGGCGTGTCACGTTGCGGGCACCGCGACGCTGCGGTCGAGTTCGACGCCTGCACCTCGACGACGAGAGCGATCTGAAGGCTTGATCTCGCGGGTGGGCGAGAGCGGAAACGGCCGCGGCCCAGAGAGCGCGCGAGGCCAGCGAGGCGCGGTCGCCGCGGTTGAGAGCGACGGTGCGCGCGCCGGTGCCCGAGTGTTTGCGCGCGGTGGAAACGCGGCCGATGCGGCGATCTCCGCGGCTTTCGCGCAGACGGTGGTCGACCCGATGCGGTGCAGCGTCGGTGGCGGGGCGCACGTGCTCTACCACGACGCCGGTTCGGGAACCGATGTGGTCATCGACGCCGGCGGCGTGGCTCCGGCGGCTGCGACGGCGACGATGTTCGCGCTCGAACATCAATGGGAGAACGCGTACGTCGTCAAGGACGGCATGAACCGGTGGGGGTACCGCGCGCAGGTCGTCCCCGGATTCGTCGCCGGCCTCCGCCGGCTGCTCGATGACCATGGGTCCGGGCGACTCACGTGGCGTCAACTGCTGGAGCCTTCGATCGAGCTCGCGCACGACGGGTTCGCCGTCCATCCGCACCTCTTCGCGGCGTGGGATCCGGTGCGGCAACCTACGAACGACCTTTTCGGGAGCGGCTATGAGGCGTTGACCTTCAGCGCGGAGTCGCAGCGGATCTACCTGCACGAGGACGGCACCGTCTACGGAATCGGAGAGATCCTTCGCCAGCCCGATCTTGGTTCGACGCTCGAGACGCTCGCAGACGAGGGCGCGGACGCGTTCTATCGCGGCGAGATCGCCGAGCGGATCGCGCAGGACTTCGCGGATCATGACGGCCTTCTGTCGCTCGACGACCTGCGGACGTTCGCACCCGTCGTCGAGGCACCGCTCAAGGGCGAATACCACGACTACGCGATCCTCACCGAGAGCGCGCCGTCGGTTGGCCCGACAATCCTTCAGCTCCTCCAGATCCTCGACGGCTGGCCGCTCAAGGAACTCCGCTGGAACTCGCCGGCGTACCTCGACCGGATCGCAAGAGCCTTGCACCTCGCGCTCTGTGACCGCGACGAGTTCGCGGGCGATCCGCTCATCGTGGACGTCCCGCTCGAGCGCCTCCTGTCGAAGGAGCACACCGACGAGCTGCGCGAACGGGCGCTCAACGAAGGCGGGCCGAAAGGCGCGGCGGCAGTCGCCGCCGGCGGGGGCGAGACATCGCACGTCGCAACGATCGACGCCGACGGGAACGCATGTGGAATCACGCACTCGGTCGGGCTCGGCACGGGCGTCGTCACGCCGGGCTTGGGCTTCATGCACAACTGCCACATGGTCAACTTCGACCCGCGCCCGGGGACCCCGAACGAGATCGCGCCGGGCAAGCGCGGGACGCAGGGCGGCGCGCCCGTGATCGTGCTCTCCGGCGGCAGACCGGTTCTAAGCCTGGGGTCTCCCGCAGGGGCGTACAAGGTCAGCGCCCTCGTCCAGGTGCTCGCGAGCGTGCTCGTCTTCGGCGTCCCCCTCGCAGAGGCGGTCGCCGCCGACCGCATCCACGTTCGCACCATCCCGAAGGCGGTCGTCGTCGAATCACGTTTCGATCCACGTCTCGCGGTCGCACTCGCCCAAGCGGGGCACCGAATCGTCGTCGACGACTACGGCGCACGCGTCGCCGCGGTCTCGTGCGACCGGACGACGCAGGCGCTCGACGCGGCGTCGGATCCTCGTGGGGATCGAGGAGCCGCCGTTGTCTAGCTCGCGCACCACGCTCAGACCCGTCTCCAGTGAGAAGCAAAGGGGGAAGATGAAGCGCAACCGAAGTTGGATCGTGGCCGCGCTCGTGCTCGCGCTCACGGCTCTCGTCGCGACATCGGCGGCCGCGAGGCCGACGTCGCGCGTGCACGTATCCGCTGGACCAGCTCTTCGTGTCGACCAGGCGAACGCGCCGTTGAGCATGAATCCGAACATCGACTCGCAGCGCTCGAGCATCCGCGTGATCGAGATGGTGACCGAGCCCGCGACGAAGTCCGTCCGTCAGAAGGACGGCAAGTACAAGCCCGAGCCGTGGCTCGTCACGAAGTGGAAGCAAATCAACCCGTTCGTCTGGCGGTTCAACGTCAGACGCGGCGTCAAGTTCTCGAACGGCGAGGTGCTGAGCGCGTACGCGTTCCAGTCGACGTGGGACCAGATGATCGAGTACCCCGGCGGGAAGCTTCCGTTCCTCCTCGGCGGCATCAAGGACGTCAAAGCCGCAGGCAAGTACGTCTTCGACGTCACCACGACCGCGAAGAACCTCGTCGGGACGCCCGACGCCATGACGTATTTCTTCGTCCTGCCGCCGCAGTACCTCGCGAAGGTCGGGCCGAACGTCTTCGGCGAGCACCCGATTGGAACCGGCCCGTACACCGTCACGTCATTCCAGAAGGGCGTCAGCGTCAGCCTGGCGGCGAACCCGAACTACTGGGGGAAGAAGGCAAAGATCTCCCCGATCACCATTCGCGGTGTCGCCGATCCGGCGACGCGCGTCAGTGACCTCGTCTCCGGCGGCGCGGATCTGATCGAGAACGTCCCGCCGATCCTGGTCAGCCGCGTCAAGAGCTCGTCGGGATACGAGGCACGTTCGACGCCGACCACTGTCGCCTTCTTCTCGATGTTCCAGGTGAACAAGCCGCCGTTCAACCGGCCGCTGGTCCGCAAGGCGTTCAACTACGCGATCAACCGTACCGTGATCCGCAAGAACCTCTTCCAGGGCTACGCGGCGCCGCTGACCCAGTTCTGGGTACCGGAGGTGATCGGCTACAAGCCGGGCTACAACCCGTACCCGTACAACCCGACCAAGGCCAAGCAGCTCCTCGCACAGGCGGGCTACCCGAACGGCGTCGCGATCGACTTCTACTACTCGATCGGGTCGTTCTTGCTCGACCAGCAGGTTGCCGAGGCGATGCAGAGCATGCTCTCCGACGTCGGGTTCAAGGTGACGATGCACGGCGGCACGTACTCCGCGATGGCGGCGCTTTTCCGCACCGGGACGGTCAGCGGCGCGTTCCTGAACGACTACTCGCCGCTCACGAGCGACCTCGACCTGATCCTCCGGGTCTACTTCAGCAAGGACTCGCTCTACGGGAAGGACGTCGTCTCGAACGCAGTCGACGCACTGGCGAAACAGGCGGCCGGTGTGACCAATCCGAAGAAGCGCTACGCGATGTACACGAAGATCCAGAACGTCGCGCTCGGCAAGCAATCGCTGGTGGTTCCGCTCTACCGCCAGGTCGACGTCTGGGGCGCTTCGAAGAAGCTGAACTGGAAGCCGCAGACGAACCAGTTCTACGACCTGCAGAACGCGTCGTGGAAATAGCGGTCTCAACGGGGCGGCGCACGCACGGCGCGCCGCCCCTTCTGGGTCGGCGAGGAGCGGAGCAATGACCGAGAAGTACCCGCCTGTCGTCACGGGGGCCGAGCGGCATGCCTGGCACGGCGCCGAGCTCGGCGGGATCGAACGTCCGCCCGTGGAGCTCATCGAGCGCTTCCGGGCGCACGATGTTGCGAAGGTCGCCGACGCGATGGGCGGGTACGGCATCGTCGACCCGAAGATCAAGCCGGTCGAGGACGGCATGTACGTCGTCGGACCAGCCGTCACCGTTCTCACTCGGCCGGGCGATGCGCTCTACGTGATCCGCGCCTGCGACGTCGCACAGGCCGGCGATGTGATCGTCATCTCGGGCGGCGGATGCGACGACCTCGCCGTCCTCGGGGACGGCATCTCGTACTACATGCAGACGGCGCGTGGGATTGCCGGCGTCGTCGCCGACGCGGCCGTTCGTGACGTCAAGGGAATTCGCAAGCTCGGGTTCCCGACGTTCGCCCGCGGAGTGACGGTCCGATTCGGCGGCGCCCAGGGCCCTGGCGCGATCAACGTCCCGATCGCCTGCGGCGGCGTCCCGGTGAATCCAGGGGACATCGTGATGGGCGACGACGACGGCGTCGTGATCGTGCCGCGGGAAGACGCGGAGCGGGTCGCCGACGCGACCGACGCGAGGCTGGCGGGCGAGTCCAGGCGCCGCCAGCTCGTCGACGAGGGCGCCGTGCTCACCGAGATGCGCGACATCGTCCCGCTGATGGAGATGTGGCGCCGCGGATACGAGGGGACGACGACGACGAACACATGAGCGAGTTACTCGACGTCATGCCCGACACCGCGACGTCGCCCGTCGAGGTGGAAAGCCTTCGCGTTCGATTCTTCACCGGCCGAGGGACCGTCCACGCCGTCAACGACGTCTCGCTTCGGCTCGGGCCCGGCGAGGTCGTCGGAATCGTCGGCGAGTCGGGGTCGGGGAAATCGACGGTGGCCCTGTCCTTGATGCGATTGCTCCCGAAGAACCGGTGTGCAGTCGCAGGGACGGTCCGTCTGAACGGGGTCGACCTCAGCCTGTTGAGTGAACGCGAGATGAGGCGCATCCGCGGTCGAGACGTCGCGATGGTCTTCCAGGACCCGTTCCTGTCGTTCAACCCGGTGCTGACGATCGGCACGCACATGAAGGAGTCGCTGCGTCTTCACACCGACCTCAGAGGCAAGGCGTTGCGGCAGCGGATGGTCGAACTGCTCGAGCTCGTCGGGATCCCGGATGCGTCGAGGCAGGTCGACTCGTATCCACACCAGTTGTCGGGTGGGATGCGCCAACGCGTGATGATCGCGAACGCGATCAGCTGCAACCCGCGCGTGCTCATCGCCGACGAGCCGACCACCGCGCTCGACGTGAGCGTCCAGGGCCAGATCCTCGACCTGCTCGCACAGCTCCAGCGCGATCTCGGGATGTCGATGGTGATCGTCAGCCACGACCTCGGCGTGATGGCGAACCTCGCGGATCGTCTGTACGTGATGTACGCGGGACAGGTCGCGGAGACGGGAAGCACGCGGCGCGTGCTGATGCACCCGAGCCACCCCTACACGAAGGCACTGATCAACTCGGTTCCGCGGGTCGACGAGGAACGCCCACGGCGCCTCGCCGCGATCCGCGGCGCTCCGGCAGGCCTGCTCGCACTGCCCGTAGCGTGTCCCTTCGTCGCGCGGTGCCCGAGCGCCTTCGACGATTGCCGCAAGGTCAACCCACCGCTGTACGAGGTCGAGCCGGGTCACGACGCAGCGTGCCTTCTCGTCCCGTTGAAGCAGGACGGGCTGCGCGAGGTGCCGCGACCCGCTCCTCGCCCCGAGCTCGCGCCGGTCGAACCGGAACGGGGGGACGCGCGGCCGCTCCTCGCCGTGTCGGCGCTCGAAGTCCGCTTCCCGGTGCGGGGAAGCGTCGCTGCGGACGGCCGCAAATGGATGACAGCGGTTGACGACGTCTCGCTGACAATCGAACGTGGCACGACGCTCGGTCTCGTCGGCGAGTCGGGTTGCGGGAAGACGACGCTCGGCCGTGCAATTCTGCGCCTCCTCGAGCCGACCGCAGGCTCGGTCAGCCTCAACGGCGTCGACCTGACGACGCTGTCGTTCCGCGCGCTGCGCGGCCAACGCCGTCACGTCCAGATGGTCTTCCAGAACCCGTATTCGAGCCTCGACCCCCGGATGCGCATCGGCGAGCTGATTCGCGAGCCGCTCGTGATCCACGGAATCCGCGACCGGCGCGAAACCTCGGCGCGGGTCGCGGAACTCCTAGAGCTGGTGGGGTTGAAGCCCGAGGTCGCGAACCGGTATCCGCACGAGTTCTCGGGCGGGGAGCGGCAGAGAATCGCGATTGCGCGCGCGCTGGCGATCGAGCCGGATCTCGTGGTGTGCGACGAGGCGACCTCGTCGCTCGACGTCTCCGTTCAGGCACAGATCCTCAACCTGCTCGAAGACCTCCAGGAGCGCCTCGGTCTTGCGTACCTGTTCATCTCGCACAACCTCGCCGCCGTGCGGCACATCTCGCACCGCGTCGCTGTGATGTACCTCGGACGCATCGTCGAGATCGCCGGCCGGGACGAGTTGTACGAGCGTCCGCTGCACCCGTACACCCAATCGCTGCTGCGAAGCGTTCCCTCGATCGACGTCGAGGAGGGGGAGACGGTCACCCACACAGCCGTACGCGGCGACATACCGAGCCCCGTCTCACGGCCGCCGGGCTGCCCGTTCCACACACGCTGCCCGTTTGCGCAGGTCCGATGCACGACCGAACGGCCGGAGCTCGAGCCTGCGGCCGGGACCGCCGTCGTCTCATGCCATTTCTGGCGCGAGATCGCGGCGGGGGAGGTCGACGTCCTCTGATCCTGTTCGTTCTCCGCCGCCTCCTCCTCTCGCTCCTCGTCCTGTGGGCCGTGTCGACGATCACGTTCACGATCCTCAACAAGACGGGAGACCCGGTGACCTTCTCGCTCGAGGCCACCGGCGCGACGCAGTCCGACATCGCGAAGGTCAAGCATCAGTTCGGATACGACCGTCCGTTCCTCGTCCAGTACTGGTCGTTCGTGAAGGACGCGTCGCACGGAGACTTCGGCAAGTCGTTCCAGTTCGGAACCAGCGCGCGCGAGATCGTCTTCGAACGGCTCCCGTTCACCCTGAGGCTGACCGGTGTCGCTCTCGCGCTCACGCTCCTGATCTCGTTCCCGCTCGGGATGCTCGCCGCGTACCGCCCCGGCGGGGCGGTCGACCGGTTCGCACTGCTCGTGGCAGGCCTCGGTCAGTCGGTGCCGAGCTTCGTGCTCGGGCCGATCCTGATCATCCTCTTCGCGGTGTCGATGCATCTGCTTCCGGCCTCCGGCAGCGACGGGCGGAACTCGATCATCCTCCCCGCGATCACGCTGGCGATGTATCCGATCGCCCGGATCACCCGCGTGCTGCGGGCAAGCATGCTCGACGTCGTCAACTCCGAGCACGTGCGGGTGGCGCGGGCGCGCGGCGTCTCGGAAGGCGTGATCCTCGTGCGCCACGTGACGAGGAACGCGCTCCTCCCCGTCGTCACGCTGATCGGGTTACAGCTCACCGCGATGCTCGGCGGCGCCGTGATCGTCGAGAACGTCTTCGCGTGGCCGGGCATCGGCAGCCTGGCGCGTTCGTCGCTCCTCGCAGGCGATTTCGGGATCGTTCAGGTGATCGTGATGGTCGTCGCGGTGCTGGTCATCATCATCAACCTGCTCACGGACGTCCTGTACATGATCATCGACCCGCGGATCTCGTACCGCTGATGACGACAGTCGAGTCGGTCCAGGAACTGCCGACAGTCCGGAAGCGCACGCGCCGGCGCGTTCGCATTTCACCGCTCGCGCTGGTTGCTGCTTTCGTGCTGGCGTTGTTCGTGCTCGCTGCGGCGGTCGGCCCGTATCTGGCGGGCGATCCGAACGCACAGTCGCTGGCCGAGACGTACCTCCACCCGTACGGCTGGTCGGGCGGCAGCCCGCACCACCTGCTCGGGACCGATCAGCTCGGGCGTGATGTTCTCGCTCGCTCGGTCAATGCGCTTCGCACGTCGTTCTTCACCGCCGGCTTGGCGATCATCATCGCCGCCGTCGTCGGGACGACGCTCGGGATGCTCGCCGGATACCTCGGCGGCACGCTCGACGACATCATGATGCGGATCGTCGACATCCAGCTTTCGATTCCCGGCATCATCCTCGTCCTGATGCTCGTGGCCGCGCTCCGGCCGAGCTTCTGGTCGGTTGTCGGGGTGCTGGCTCTCGTCGCGTGGGTTCTGTACGCGCGCGTGGCACGATCGCAAGTGCTCGCACTGCGCGGCGACGACATGATCCTCGCCGTTCGATCGCTGGGCGCCACGAGGTCGCGAACGATTTTCCGCCACCTGCTGCCCAACATCGCGGGGCCGCTCCTGGTGGTGACGACGCTCGAGATCGCGAATCTGATCATTGCGGAGGCGGCGTTGGGCTATCTGGGCCTCGGTGTGCCGCCGCCGACGGCGACGCTCGGACGAATGATCTCCGACGGCCAGACCGGCGAGACGGCTGGAATCTGGTGGCCTGTCGTCGTTCCGGGGTTGTTCATCGTGGGCATGATCTTGTCGATCAACGTCCTCGGCGAATGGATGCGCGACTGGCTCGACCCGAAAGGAAAGGACGTCGCGGTGAAGGGCGAGATCCATTAGTCCCGACCGCCCGCGGACGACGCACGTTCCACCCTCGGTCGAGACGCTGCGCGCGGTCGCGCTCTTCCGAGGCCTCGTGTTCACCGACGAGCAACTCCAAGCGGCAGCCGAGTCGTACGCGGGCTTCTGGCCGAAGCTGCAGCGACTTCGCGCCGTGCAGCTCCAGTACACCCCGCCGAGCGTCGAACCTGCGGACGCGTTCGCGTGGATCGTGCGCGGTGGGAGGCGCCCTGACTGAGCTCGCCGAGCTCTCGGCGGTCGAGATGCTCGACGCTTTCGAGACGAAGCAGGCGACCCCGGTCGAGGTGCTCGAGTCCTGCCTCGACCGAATCTCGCGCACCGACGGCGTCCTGAATGCGACGCTGACCCTCCTTCCCGAGCGTGCACGAGACCGTGCGGAAGAGGCATCGCGACGGTGGCTCGAAGGGAGAGCCCGCCCGCTCGAAGGCGTCCCGTTCGGGCTGAAGGACATCATCGACACGGCTGGAATCAGGACGACCGGCGGGTCGCGGCTGTACGAGGAACGCATTCCGGAGACGAGCGCGACCGTCACGCGCCGCCTGGAGGATGCGGGAGCCGTCCTCGTCGCCAAGCTCCAGACGTTCGAGTTCGCGGCGGGTCCGACGAGCACGACGCGCAATCCGTGGAACGTGGCTCGGTGGGCGGGAGGATCGTCCTCCGGCTCCGCGGTGGCGGTGGCGGCGCGCGAGTTGCCTTTCGCCCTCGGAACCGACACGGGAGGATCGATCCGGATCCCCGCGGCGCTTTGCGGGGTCTCCGGACTCAAGCCAACCTACGGCCTCGTCCCGCGAGACGGCGTCATGTCCCTCGCGTGGACGCTCGACCACGTCGGTCCGATCGCGCGCACGGCGGCGGATTGCGAGCTCGTCCTGTCGGTCGTGGCAGGCGCGAGCCGAGACGATCCGACCTCCGCCGATCCGCCGGCCGGAGAGCCAGAACCCGCACGTCGCGTACGCGTCGGCGTCATACGTGACTGGTTCTTCGAGCCGTGCGACGCGGACGTCGAAACCGCCGTCGAGGCCGCCGTCGACGAGCTGCGCGCGGACGGGGCGGAGGTCGTGGAGTTGCCGTTTCCCGCTGCGGCGAGACTCGCGTTCGACGCGATCGCGCACACGATCAATGCGGCGGAGATCGCCTCTCTGCACGCAGTGACGTTGTCAGAACTGCCACGGTACGGCCCGGAGTTTGCGCGACTGCTCCTCCGCGGACAGTTCGTCAGCGCCGTCGACTACCTGCACGCACTGCGGGCACGGCACCTCGTGCAACTCGAGTTCGAACGCTTCTTCGACGCCGTTGACGCGCTCGCGGTGCCGACCATGGGGTGCACCGCGCCGTCGGCGGACACGGTGCTGGCCGAGATCGGCGAGGAAGCCGTTCCCTTCCTCGAGGTCGGGTCGCGCAACACCGCCGTCTTCAACGTTCTGGGTACACCTGCGATCACCGTGCCCGTCGGCTTCGACCGGCGCGGGCTTCCGATCGGGATGCAGCTCGTAGCGCGACCGTACGCCGACGGCGTCTGCCTGAGACTTGCACGCGCCTTCCAGGAACGAACGGATTTCCATCTCCGTCTTCCCGATCTCGCGTCTGCCGACCCGGTGCCGCTCGCGGGGGTCGTCGAGAAGCCGGTCACCGTCGAAACGTCGGGCCGGCTCTGGTGAGTCCGAAGACTCCGGAGTGGCTCGACCCTCTCTCGCAAGCGGTCGACGTCACCGAAGTCGTCGATCTCGCCGGGCGACTCATCCGCTGCACAAGCGTGAACCCACCGGGCGACGAACATGACGCCGCTCGAATCGTCGCGGAACATCTGAAAGGGATGAATGCGCGCGAGCTCGACGTGATCAGCGCCGCAGATCGGCGCGAATCCGTGATCGCACGCTGGGGCACGCCGGGCGGGCGCGTCCTCGCGTGGAACGGCCACACCGACGTCGTTTCTGGTGGTGACGAGTCGCAATGGACCGACTCACCTTTCACCCCTACCGTGCGTGACGGTCGACTGTGGGGTCGAGGTGCCGTCGACATGAAAGGCCCTGTCGCGTGCGTTCTGCACGCGCTCGCGGTGATCGAACGCGCCGGGCTCAGGCTCCAGGGGGAGGTCGCGCTCTCGATCGCTGCCGACGAGGAGACCGGCGGCACGCTCGGCACGGGCTATCTTGCGCGCGAAGGGCTTCTCGCGGGCGCCGACGCCGCGATCTGCGGCGAGCCCTCGAGCCTGAACGCCGTCGTCGCCGCGCGCGGGCGACTCTGGCTGGAGCTCACGCTCGTCGGCACGAGCGCGCACGCGTCGCAACCAGAGCTCGGCGTCAACGCCGTGGCCGCGGCGGGGCGGCTCCTCGAGGCGTTCAAGGAGCTCGAACTGCCCACCGGGCACCCGTTGGTCGGCGACGCGACGCTGACGCCGACGATGATCGAAGGCGGCTCGAGCCCCAACAGCGTGCCCGATCGCTGCACGGTGACCGTCGATCGTCGGCTCCTTCCAGGTGAGGATCCCGAAGACGTCAAGGCCGAGATCCGTGCCGTCCTCGACAGCGTGGCTGCCGGCGAGCGAGTGGAGTACGAACTGGTGGAGCGCGCCCTGTTCGTGCCCACCGAAATTCCGCCGGATACGGAGATCGTCGCGGTCGTACAGGACGCGACTGAAGCCGCAATCGGGCGCCGAGCGGACATCAAAGGGATGGGCGGGTCGACCGATGCGCGATTCCTGATCGGCGAGGGCATACCCACCGTGATCTTCGGTCCAGGCGATGCGAGGGAGGCTCACACCATCGACGAGTCGATCTCGATTGACGATCTACGGCGCGGCGCGCTCGCGTATGCGGCGACCTTCTGCCAGTTTCTCGGAGTCGGCTAGGTCTTCGCGCGCGTTAGCGGCACCCACAACCGAAAGTCGCGGCGCGACCCGACCAAGCGCAGCCGGGTTACCGCACCGGAGCCGACGCTCGGCGTACCGTGGGCATGGGCCGTGAAGGATTCGAAACTTCGACCTTGGGACTAAGAGAACCTGTCAGGCGTCTCGGTGTGTTTCGGCGCGTCTGCAGATTCGGCTCGGATCGCGACGATCGCTCGCCCGCGCGCGGCGGCGACTTCGGCTCATCTCCACTGGTCTGGTTGCCCTCGCGTTGCCTCCGGGTCGATGTCGCCGGCGGATTGCTGTGAGCCGGCCCGACGAGTACGTGCGCCTGCGCCCGAACACGCGACGGCGTCCGAGGCGGTCACGAGGGCCGCGAGCCCGCCTGCGTGCCGGCCCAGCGGTAGAGGTGCTCCGGCCGGCCGGCGGCGCCGTAGCGGAGCGACAGCCCGACGGTGCCGAGCGTCGCGAGGTACTCGAGGTAGCGCCGCGCGGTGCCGCGCGAGATGCCCGCGCGTTCCGCGACCTCGACAGCCGTGAGATCCTCGTCAGCGGCGCGCACCGCGTCGACCACGATCGCCAGCGTCGGCGCCGAGATCCCCTTGGGCAGCGCCGCGCGCCCCTGCGCGCGCAGCAGCGAGAACAGTTGGTCGATCTCGCCTTGGCTTGCCTCGCCGATCCGCTCCAGCCGCCGGCGCACCGCCGCATAGCGCTCGAGCCGCTCGCGGAAGGTGTCGAACACGAACGGCTTGACGATGTAGTGGAGGACGCCGCCGTGGATCGCGGCGCGCAGTGTCTGGACGTCCTTCGCGGCGGTGACGGCGATCACGTCGACGCCCGCTTGGCCCTCGATCCGCAGCCGCCGGATCACCTCGAGCCCGTTGATGTCCGGAAGGTAGATGTCGAGCAGCACGAGGTCGGGCTGGAGCGTCCGCACCGCCTCGAGCGCCTGCCCGCCCGTGTGCGCCTCGCCGACCGCCGAGAACCCCGGGACGCGCTCGACGTACGAGCGGTGGATAGACGCCGACATGAAGTCGTCGTCGACGACGAGCGTGCGGATCATTCGACCGGGTCGAGCGCGCGGTCGTGCGGCAGGAACGCGGTGAAGAGCGCGCCGCCGTCGTTCGCGACGCGGACGTAGCCACCCGGCCGCCGGCGCACCGTCTGGCTGACGAGGGCGAGGCCGAGACCGCGGCGGCCGGTCCGCGTCGCGACCTTCGTCGTAAACCCGTCGCGGAAGATCTCGTCGGCCAGCGTCGCGTCGACGCCCGGGCCGGAGTCGCGCACGTGCACGCGCACGCCTTCTGCAGCGTCACGGATCCCGACCTCGATCCAGCCGCCGCCGGCCGCGGCGACAGAGTCGAGCGCGTTGTCGACGAGGTTGGCGACGACCGTCACCAGCTCACGCGCCGCCGGATAGTCCTCGGGAAGCCTTGTGTCGTCCGTCACGCGCAGCTCGATGCCGCGCTCGGAAGCAATTGCGGCCTTGCCGAGAAGGAGCGCCACGACCGTCGGCTCGCCGATCGACTCGACGACGGACTCGACGAGCTCCTGGTGCACGAGCGACGAGTGGTTGATGTAGCGCAGCGCCTCCTCGTTGCGGCCGAGCTCGACCAGGCCGGCCACGACGTGGAGGCGGTGCGAGAACTCGTGCTCCTGCGCGCGCAGCGCCTCCGCGAGGCTGCGCACATCGTGCAGCTCACGCATCAGCTTCTCGAGCTCGGTGCGGTCGCGCAGGGTGATGACGGCGCCGGCCGTGCGTCCGCGCACCTCGACCGGCATCCGGTTTGCGACGAGCACGCGGTCGTCGACGAGCACCATCTCGTCCGACGCGTCGATCGCGCCGGTGAGCACGTCGCGAGTGTGGCCCGGCGGCAGGATCTCGGACAACGGGCGCCCGACCGCGGAGTCGTCGACGGAGAGCAGCCGCTTCGCCTCGTCGTTCACGAGCGTCACGCGCCCGGCCCAGTCCGTCGCGACCGTTCCCTCGCGGATGCCGTGCAGCATCGCCTCGTGCTGCTCCAGCAAGGCGGCGATCTCCCGCGGCTCAAGGCCGAAGGTCTGCCGCTTGAGACGGCGCGCAAGGAGCAGCGACCCGAGCGCGCCGAGCGCAAGGCCGATGGCCGCCGGGATCAAGATCACCGGCAGGTCGGCGCGCAGCTGCGCGCTCACCCGGCGCTCGAGCAGGCCGACGGAGACGAGGCCGATCACACGCCCGCGCGCGTCGCGGATCGGCACCTTCGCTCGGACGGACGTGCCCAGCGAGCCGGTCTGCACGCCGACGTACTCGCGGCCGAGCAGCACCTCCGACGGATCCGTCGAGAGCGGTAGGCCGACCTTCTCGCGGTCGGGGTGCGAATAGCGGATGCCGCGATCGTTCGCGACGACCACGAACGATGCCCTGTTCGCCTTCCGGATCCGCTCCGCGATCGGCTGGATCGCTCGCTCCGGGTGCGGCAGCGCGAACGCGCGGTGGACCTCGGGCATCTGCGCGACCGTGCGCGCGATCGCGAGCGATTGGCGCCCAGACTCGCGGTCGAGCTGCTTCCGCGCCTGCAGGATCGATACGCCGACGCCGGTGCCGAGTGTGAGGACGATGATCGCCAGCTGCAGCAGCAGGATCTGCCGCGAGAGGCGAAGCCGCCGCCACAGCCGTGGCCGCTCCCGACTCATCGCGCGGATCATACGACCGCCACCCTGACTCGGCCCCGCAGCCACAAAGGACAAAACGACTTCAACGGCCTCAACGGGAGAAACCGCCGCAATGGTTCGCGTCAGAGCGCACGAGGCATAACCTCCCGCCGCTGATCGAGCGGCTGCCGCTCGCCGGAAGCCAAAGGAGGTCTACAGGTGATGATGTCAAGAGGTCGGCGGGTTGCCCTACTCGCGTACGCACTCGTGGTGACGCTGCTCGCGGCGTCCGGCGCAGGCGCGAAATCCGCCGCGACCGGCTCGGCCGGCGCGAAGAAGCCCGGCCCGCTGGCTGCGCTGATCAAGAAGTCGAAAACCGAGTCGGGACTGGTCTTCTACGGCAACCCGCCGACGGCGAACTTCAACGCGCTCGTCGAGCGGTTCCACTACTACTACCCGTGGATCAAGGTCACGTCGTACGACCTCGACGACAATACGATCTTCTCCAAGTACGCGTCCGAGGCGGCGCAGGGCACGCGGACGGCGGACATTCTGATCGCCAGCGCCCCGAACCTCTGGGTCTACGCCAATCGCAAGGGGTACGCCCTGCGGACGTTCACGCCGCTCGGGATCGGCAACTACCCGGCGTTCGTGAAGCAGTACCCGGGCATCTACGTGATGTCGCCGGACCCGGCGATCATCGTCTACAACAAGCTGCTGCTGAAGGACAAGGTGCCGAACAGCGTCAGCGAGATCGCGAACGACAGCGGCACGTACGACAAGCTCGCGGGCTACACCGCCGACAACACCTTCGGCTACACCGCCCTCTACGGCTACGTGCAGAAGGAGGGCTGGTCGAGCATCGAGAAGATCGGCAAGCGCGTGAAGCCGCAGACCGGCGTCGCGGGACAGCTCCAGCTCGTGGCGCAGGGCGGCGCCGTCGCGGCGTTCCTCACCTCGCCCACGGCGCGGTTCACGATCAAGTCGAACTCGCAGTTCCAGACGATCCTCGACTGGACGTACGCGAAGGACGCCACGCCGCTCGTGACGCGCGGCATCGCGATCACCAAGAAGTCGGCGAGCCCGAGCTCGGCGAAGCTGTTCCTCGACTTCGTCTACTCGAAGGCCGGCCAGCTCGCGATGTGCGACGCCGGCTTCACGGCGTTCCGCAAGGGCTACACGCCGCCGAACGGCTGCGCGAACACGCTCGCCGATGTCTACAAGAAGGTCGGCCAGAAGAACGTGTTCGTCCCGGGGTTCAACCAGAAGTTCGTCAACGACCGGCCCGCGTTCACCAAGCGCTGGCACTCGATCGTCGGCTAGGGCGACCAGGCCCGCCGAATGAGCACGAGCACAGCGAGCACGACGGTCTCGACCTCGTCGCCGACGTTCCCCCGGCCGCGCCGCGCGACGGTGCCGCCGGGGGCCATCCACTGGGGGACCTGGGCGCTGATCGTCGTGCTCGTCCTCGGGCCGTTCGTCCCGCTGCTCGAGGCGTCGCTGCGCGACCGCCCACTGTACGAGGCCGGCGGCGTCTTCACGCTCCAGCCGTACCGCGACCTCTTCGGCGACTCCGCGTTCTGGACGGCCTGGAAGAACACGCTCGCGTTCGCGGCGCTGACGACGGCGATCTCCGTCGGCTTCGGCGCCGCGTTCGCGATCCTCTGTGCGCGCACCGACCTCCCCGGCCGGCGCGCGTATTCGCGGCTCGTGCTGCTCCCGATCCTGCTGCCTGCGCTCGGGATGGTGCTGGGGTGGATCGTGATCTGGGGCCCCGGCGGCTACCTCACGGCACTGTTCTCGCAGCGGCTGCACATCGGGACGATCGCGATCGACACGATCCCGGGGATGGCGATCGTCGAGGCATCGCGGCTCCTGCCGATCGCATTCCTGACGTGCCAGGCGTCGCTCGTGCGCGCCGATTCGTCGCTCGAGGACGCGGCCCGAAGCGCCGGCGCACGGCCGATGAAGGTGCTCGGCAGCGTCACCGTCCCGATGCTGCGTCCGGCGCTCCTCAACTCCGCAACGCTGATCTTCACGCTCTCGATCGCCGCGTTGGGCGTCCCTCTGCTGCTCGGTACGGCGAACAACATCAAGTTCGTCTCCAGCTACCTCTACGACCTCTGGACAAACGCGGCGGAGCCGGATCCGGGCTCGGTGAGCGCCGGCGCGATGATGCTCCTGCTCGTCGCCACGACGCTGCTCGCGATGCGGAACTGGCTGATCGGCGTCGAGGCGCGCTTCGTCTCCGTCGGCGGCAAGTCGAGTCGCGCGGCGCTCCTGCGGCTGCGCGTGTGGCGGTGGCCGCTCGCGGTGCTGCTCGGCCTCTACCTGCTCTTCACGACGATGATCCCGGTGCTCGGGCTCGTGCTCATGTCGTTCGTCGTGGTGCTGACGCCGCTCGTCGCACCTTGGCACCTGGCGACATGGGCGCACTGGCACGCGCTGAGCGAGGGCGTCTTCCGCCGCTCGATCGAGCACAGCCTCGTGATCGGCGTCGTCGGAGCGATCCTCACGACCGCCGTCGTCGCGCTCGCCACGCTCGTCGCGCATCGCTCGGGGTTCCGCCTGCGGCGCTCGCTGCCGTTCCTGATGCTCTACCCGCGCGCGATCCCCGGGATCATCATCGGCATCGGCTTCTTCTGGACGTTCCTCGTCACCGGCGCGGTCGGCGACTGGTTCCGGAACTCGATCTGGGGGATCATGGTCGCGTTCTGCATCCGCAACCTGCCGTTCGCGTACATCGTCATGTACCCGACGCTGGCGCGGATCGGCGAGGAGCTCGACCGTGCGGGGCGCGCCTCCGGCGCGGGGTGGTGGCGCACGAGCCGCAGCATCGTCCTGCCGCTGCTCCGGCCGGCGATCTTCGCCTCTTTCGTGCTCATGTTCGTCGAGATCCTCAACGACTACGACCCGGCGGTGTTCCTCGTCCGGCCGGGGACCGAGGTGATGGGAGCGACGATGCTCACGCAGTTCATCCAGGGCTCGATCGGGCCGGTGGCCGCGCTCGCGGTCGTGCAGGTCGCGATCACGGTGGCGGTGCTCGCGATCGGCGCGAAGGTGTTCAAGATCGGGATGACGGGAGCTCACGATGCCTGAGATCCACGTCGAGGGCCTGGTGCGCGACTTCGGCGACCAGCGCGCGCTCGACCACGTCGGGTTCACCGTCGCGGACGGCGAGCTCTTCACGCTCCTCGGCCCGAGCGGCTGCGGGAAGTCCACGACGCTGATGTCGCTCGCGGGGTTTCAGACCCCGAACGAGGGTCGAATCGCGATCGGCGCCGACACGTTCTTCGACGCCGAGCGCAGGATCGACGTGCCGGCGGAGCAGCGCAACCTCGGCATCGTCTTCCAGTCGTATGCGGTCTGGCCGCACATGACGGTGTTCGAGAACCTCGCGTTCCCGCTCAAGGTGCGCAAGGTGAAGCGGGCCGCGCTCGCCGACCGGGTGCGCGAGGTGCTCGAGCTCGTCGACATGGCGCCCTACGAGAAGCGCTATCCGCACCAGCTCTCGGGCGGCCAGCAGCAGAGAGTCGCGCTCGCCCGCGCTCTCGTCTACTCCCCGACGGTCCTGCTCCTCGACGAGCCGTTCTCGAACCTGGACGCGAAGCTGCGCGAGCGCGCGCGCACATGGGTGAAGGACCTCCAGCACCGTCTCGGGCTGACCACGATCTTCGTCACGCACGACCAGGACGAAGCGCTCTCGATGAGCGACCGAGTCGTCGTCATGGACCGCGGCGTCATCCAGCAGGTCGGGACGCCCGAGGAGGTGTACCGGCAACCCGCAAACCGGTTCGTCGCCGAGTTCGTCGGCCGCGTCAACCTGATCGACGGCACCGTCGCGTCGGTGGACGGCGGTAGCGTCGTCGTCGAGGTGAACGGCTCTGGGCAGCGCCTCACGCTCGCCGCGCCCGACGACACGAGCCTCGCGTCGAACGTCACCGTCGCGGTCCGTCCCGAGGCGGTGACGCTCGCGCCGGCCGACGGCGCGTCGACCAACGGCACGAACACGTTTGACGCGAGCGTCGAGACAGTCGCATTCCTCGGCGACCACTACGAGTACGAGCTGAACGCCGGGACGCTAGCGCTCACCGTGCAGAGCCCGCAACGCGTGCCGGGCGAGCGGATCAGGGTGCACATTCCGGCCGAGGCCTGCGCCCTCATCTCTTGACCGTGGCGCCTGCGGGAGCGCGCCTCCGCGAGGCGATGGCGAGCGAGCGGCCGCTCCAGGTCGCGGGCGCGGTGAACGCGTACGCGGCGATGCTCGCCGCCCGCGCCGGCTTTCGCGCGGTGTATCTGTCGGGCGCCGGCGTTGCGAACCACTCGCTCGGGTTGCCGGACCTCGGCGTCACGAACCTCGGCGACGTCCTCGTCGACGCAGCCCGCATCACCGGCGCGTGCGACCTGCCGCTCGTCGTCGACATCGACACGGGGTGGGGGCATGCGTTCACGATCGAGCGCGCGGTGCGGGAACTGGAGCGCGTAGGCGTGGCCGGCGTGCAGATCGAGGACCAGGCGGGCGCGAAGCGCTGCGGGCACCGGCCGGGGAAGACGGTCGTCGACACGGTCGAGATGGTCGACCGCGTGCGGTCGGCGGTCGCCGCGCGGCGCGACGATTCGTTCGTCGTCGTCGCACGGACCGACGCATTCGCGGTCGAGGGGCTGGAGCCGGCGCTCGCACGTGCGACGGCGTACGCAGACGCCGGCGCGGACGTCATCTTCGCCGAGGCGCTCCCTTCGCTCGCGGACTTCGGGCGCTTCGCGGAAGAGCTCGCCGTGCCGGTGCTCGCGAACCTGACCGAGTTCGGGCTCACGCCGCTCTTCACGGTGGACGAGCTTCGGAGCGCCGGCGTCGGGCTCGCGCTCTACCCGCTGTCGGCGTCGCGCGCCGCTGCGAGGGCGGCGGAGGAGATCTATCGCGCGATCCGCGAGCAGGGGACGCAGGCAGCGGTCGTGCCGCAGATGCAGACGCGTTACGAGCTCTACGAGGTGCTCGACTACCTGCGCTTCGAGCGCGCGCTCGACGCGCTGGAGGAAGAGCGGCCGTGAGCGTCAACGTGCGCCCCGACCCCGACGCGCTGCTGATCGAGTTGGCCGAATACGCGCTCGCCCCGCACGTGTTCGGCGACGCGACGCTCGCCACCGCACGGCTCGTCCTCGCCGACTCGCTCGGCTGCGCGGCGCTCGCGTCCACGCATCCCGAGTGCGTGCGCCTGCTCGGGGCGGTCGTGCCGGGGACAGTCGTGCCGCACGCCTCTCGCGTCCCTGCGACCGACCACGAGCTCGACCCGGTAACGGCGGCTTTCGACATTGGCGCGCTGATCCGCTGGCTCGACTTCAACGACACGTGGCTCGCAGCCGAGTGGGGGCATCCGTCGGACAACCTCGGCGCGATCCTCGCTCTCGCCGACCACCTCGCGCGGTCGGGCGCGGAGACCCGCGTGCGCGACGTGCTCGACGCCTCGGTCGTCGCGCACGAGATCCAGGGCGTGCTCGCGCTGACGAACGCGTTCAATCGCGTCGGCCTCGACCACGTCCTGCTCGTGAAGGTCGCGTCGGCGGCGGCCGCCGGCCGGCTGCTCGGGCTCGACCGCGACATGCTCGTGGCCGCGCTGTCGAACGCGTGGATCGACGGGCACGCGCTGCGCACGTATCGCCACGCCCCGAACACCGGCTCGCGGAAGTCGTGGGCCGCGGGCGACGCGACGGCGCGCGGGCTGTGGCTGGCGCTCCTTGCCGCGCGCGGAGAGATGGGGTACCCGTCGGCGCTCACGGCCACGCGCTGGGGCTTTCAGGACGTGCTGCTCGGCGGGCGCGGCGTCACGCTCGAGCGCCCGCTCGGGTCGTACGTGATGGACAACGTCCTCTTCAAGGTCGCTCTCCCGGCGGAGTTCCACGCACAGACGGCGGCCGAGGCGTCGCTCGCGCTCCATCCGCTGGTCCGCGGCCGTGTCGGCGCGATCGCCCGGATCGAGATCTGGACGCAGGAGTCCGCGTTGCGGATCATCGACAAGTCGGGGCCGCTGCACAACCCGGCCGACCGCGACCACTCGCTGCAGTACGTGACAGTGGTCGCGCTGCTGCACGGCCAGGTAACCGACCGCTCGTACGAGGACGAGGTCGCCGCCGATCCGCGGATCGACCGCCTGCGTGCTGCGTGCGTCGTGCGCGAGGAGCCGCGGTACTCGGCCGACTACCTCGATCCGGCGAGGCGGTCGATCGCGAACGCCGTTCGCGTCGTGTTCGACGACGGGTCGGCGACGGAGCGCATCGAGGTCGAGTACCCACTCGGCCACCCGCGCCGGCGCGACGAGGCGCTGCCGCTGCTGCGCGCAAAGCTGAACGAGAATCTCGCGGCCGCCTACGGCGACGGCCGGGCCGGCGAACTCGTCGAGTTGCTGCTCGACGACCGCGACTTCCCGGCGTTGCCGGCGGACGACCTGTTGAGCGCGCTCGCCGCCGTCGGCGCGCGCGCGCGCGCGTGAGCCGCCGGCTCCTCTTCGCGCTGCTCGCGATGACGACGGCGCAGGCGGCCGTCTACGTCGCGCGACCGATGACGTCGTACCGCCTGCTCGGCCTCGGCGAGGGTGCCCGCGCGGTCGGCTTCGTGACGGCGGCATTTGCGCTCCTGCCGCTCTTCCTCGCGATCCCGCTTGGCCGCTTCGCCGACCGCCGCGGCGGCCCGCTACTCGGCGCGGGCTGCGGTGTCCAGGCCCTCGCGTGCGTCCTTCTCGCCGTCGCCAAGACGCCGCTCACGCTCGCAGCCGCGAGCGCCGTGCTCGGCCTCGGCCACCTCGCGCTCGCGCTCGGGGTGCAGGAGGTGATCGCGCGCGAGTCGCACGACGACCACCACGACTCGCACTTCGGGTTCCTCACGGCCGGGGTCTCGCTCGGACAACTCGTGGGCCCGCTGATCGGCGGTTTCATCCTCGCGCATGCCGCCGGCTCTCGCGTCGAGGCGACGACACGCGGGATGATCGCTGCCGCCGTGATCGCGGCGGTCGCAACGGCATGCGCGATCGTGGCGGAGAGGAGTCGCGAGCCAACGGCCTCGCGGGCGCCTGCTGGTCGGCGCGGGAGCGTGCGCGCAATCGTCGGGACGCGCGGGGTTCCCGCAGGGATCTTCGCGAGCATCGCCGTGCTCGCGGCCGCCGACATCTTCACCGCCTACCTCCCCGTGCTCGGCGAGCAGCGCGGCATCGGTCCCGGCGCGGTGGGAGTCCTCCTGGCGCTGCGCGCCGCCGCGTCGATGGTCTCTCGCGTAGGCATCGGGACGCTCGTCCGGCTATTCGGGCGTGCGCGGCTGATCACGTTCAGCGCAGCGTCGGCCGCGGCGGCGCTCGCGGCGATGACGGCGACCGACAACGTCGGCGCGCTCGCCGCGCTCTGCGTGCTTGCTGGGGTGGGTCTCGGCTTCGGCCAGCCGCTCTCGATGACGCTCGTCGTGCAGCTCGTCCCGCAAAGCGCTCGGGCGACCGCTCTCGGCGTGCGGCTGACGGGAAACCGGCTCGGCCAGGTCGCCGCCCCGGCCCTCGCGGGAGTCGTCGCGGGGAGCGCCGGCGCCGGCGCGGTCTTCTGGCTGACGAGCGCGATGCTCTTCGCATCCGCGGTCGCGATCCAGCGGCCGCCGGCGCCCCCGCCGCCTGCGGCGATCGACGCCGCAGAGTCTGCACTCGAATAAGGCCTCGACCGTGCGACCGCGCCTTCGTAGCCCCTCTTTCGTCTCTGCGGGACGAGCGAACGGAACCCGAGGATGGAAAACCCTCGCGTGCACCAGTTTCGTGCATGGGCCGTGAAGGATTCGAACCTTCGACCTTGGGATTAAGAGAACCTCCGAACTGTCTCGGTTCGTTTCGGCGGGTCTGAAGATTCGGCTCGGCTGGCCACGATCGCTCGCGCAGACGCGTCTCCTACTTCGGCTGATCTCGGCTGGCCTGGTTGCCCCCGCGTTGCCTCTCGACTTCCTGTCATCGCTGCCGGCGTCTGGGCTTCGCCGCTTATGGGTTGAGGTTCGACCCTGAAACACGGACGCCGCAATCCTCGTACGAGAGCATCCGGACGACGGCGGAGAGCGCACGTGCGATCTCGCCCACCCGGGCGCGGACGACCGCCGCCGGCTTCGCGGAGGCCGTCGTGGCGACGCTGGACACCGATCGGGTTCTCGTTTCGATCCGGGTCTCAGCGGCCCACTCGGCCGTCCCGTTGACGGCTAGGCGGTCTCTCCACCTGCTGTGGCGGTGTGCTCGAGGATCGCTCGGACGATCGTCTCCCAGTCGGCTCGATCAACGCCGTGGCCGGCTCCGTCCAGCGTCAGCAGCCTTGCGCCTGGAATCTCCTCGGCCAGCGCCTGCCCGTGATCGAGTGGGAACATCGGGTCCGCGGTGCCGTGGATCACCAAAGTGGGGACGGCGATCGCGGACAAGGGCGCATCCGGCAACTCGCCTTCGGGAAGCGCTACGTGGTTCTCGGTGGCCGCGATGTTGTGGGTGCGCTCGACGTCGCGACGGACGAGCTCACGGACAGCGGCCTCGTCGAAGGGACGCTCGCCCCCGGCCAGCGTCTGCGAATAGCCGACGAAGTAGTCGACGACCGAGCTTCGATCGGACCAGTCCACGTCCGCCGTCGCCAGGAACCGCCGATAGCGCTCGGTCGCCGGCGGAAGCCGGCGCTCGCCCGCCGCGACGGGCGACGTGCTGATGAGGATCAGCGAGAGGACGCGCTTCGGGAAGACGAGGGCGAGCAGCTGTGCGAACGCGCCGCCCGCGGAGACGCCGACGACGTGCGCGGCCTGGGTCCCGTACGCGTCGAGCACGCCGACCGCGTCGGCGACGAGGTCGGCGCCCGTGTACTCCGGTCGCCCGAGCTCGGAGATGACCGAGCGGCCCGTGTCGCGGTGGTCGTAGCGGATCACGAGCCGCCCGCCATCCACAAGCATCCGGCAGAAGCCCTCCTCCCACCAGAGCATCGACGCACCAATCCCCATCACCAAGAGAATCGGCGGGTCTTCAGGATCGCCGATCTGCTCTGTGCACAGCTCGACGCCGTTCGCTTCGATCATGCGCTCGGCAGCTTCGCTCCTCCTCACGGAACACCGCGATCCCAGTCGTCGAGCGCTCGGCGTCAGGTCGCCGAGGGCCGCGACGGCGCTCGACCTCGGCCTCGGTCGGCTGTTCGAGAGCGAACGACCCGTAGCGCGGCGCTCCTGCAGGCGCATACGTGAGGAACACGACGCCCGTGCTCGACACCTTCGAGTCGACCAGCTCGAGGCCCGCGGGATGCGCGCCGTCGCCGAAAAGCCGCTTGCCGGCGCCGAGGACGACAGGGAAGATCCACACGCGAAACTCGTCGACCAGGTTGCTCCGCAGCAGCGTCTGGATCAGGTTCGCGCTCCCGTGCACCTGCACCTCGGGACCGTCCTCTGCCTTGAGGCGGTCGATCGCGACCGCGACGTCGCCTTCGAGCAGCTCCGAGTTCTCCCACTCGACCGAGGTGAGCGTCCGCGATGCGACGTACTTCCTGGCGCCGTTCAGCTGCTCCGCTCCCGGCTCGTCGCGCGCGTGCGGCCAGTGGGCGGCGAAGATCTCGTACGTCCTGCGGCCGAGCAACAGATCGAACGGCTTGCCCATGAACTCGCCCATCCACTCTCCCATCGCTTCGTCCCAGTAGCCGGCCGACCAGCCGCCGTGCTCGAATCCGCCCGTGGGATCTTCTTCCGGCCCACCGGGTGCCTGCATGACGCCGTCGAGCGTCGCGAACGTGTTGACCACGAGCTTGCGCATCAATTTTCTCCTTTCACCGTTCGCTCTCACGGGTTGAGACTCGTCCACCCACGCGCACTCATCGGCGACCATGTCGACGCAGCCGACTATCGCGACTCCTGGCGCGTTGACGAAGAAGAAATCAGCGAGTCCGCGCGTCGCGCAGTCGCTGCGCTGACGAGACCCGCGGTCGTCGCCCGGGCGAGCCGTCCGGACGACGACCGCGGATCACACCTCAGTCGGACCGAGCATCGAGCCGTAGCGTCCACGGCTCGATCGTGTCGATACGAAGGTGCGTCTCGCTCCACGGATCGCGCGCAAACGTGGCGCGAACGGCGTCCTCCGACTCGGCCTCGACCGCATGCACGACGCGGTGCTCGTCGGCCAGCGGTCCGCCCAGGACGATGAAGCCGGCGTCGACGAGCGCGTCCATGAAGGCCGCGTGCGCCGGCCAGTCCGACTGCTCATCGAGGGGGCGCGACGCATCCCACCGGGGGCCGGAGCGACGGACCGTGACGAGGAAGGCGGCCACGCGAGTCTCAGGCGCTCATCGCGGCCATGGCCGCCTTGGCGCGTTCGGCCATCTCCTCCGGCGGGACGTCCTCGACGTGCGTCGCGATCGCCCAGACATGGCCGAAGGGATCCGTGATCGTCCCGAAGCGGTCGCCCCAGAACTGATCCTCGACCTCGGTCGTGATCGTCGCGCCCTCGGCAACCGCCTTCTTGACGACGGCGTCGACGTCCTCGACGTACACGAAGACGCTCGCGCTCGTGCCGCCGAGATCGCTCGGCGGCCTCGTCGATGCCTGCGGAAAGGGGTCGGAGAGCATTACCAGCGAGTCTCCGATCTCGAGCTCGGCATGGCCGATCTTCCCGTCGGGCGCGTCCATCCGGACGCGTTCCTTCGCGCCGAACGCCCTCGCGTAGTACTCGATCGCCTTCGCAGCGTCGTCGACGGCCAGGTACGGGGTCAGCGTGTGGTAGCCCTCGGGCACCGGCTGCACTGACATAAGTCCTCACCTCCGTTCGTATGGGCGCGACGACCCTAGCGTCCATTCCCGACATCTTCTGTCGTGTTCACGGAATACCATCGCAACCGTGCGTGCGAGCCGCCTCGTCTCGTTCTTGCTCGTGCTGCAGACGCGAGGGCAGCTCACTGCCGTGGAACTGGCCGAGCGGCTCGAGGTCTCGGAGCGGACGGTGCAGCGCGACGCGCAGGCGCTCGCGGCGGCCGGCGTCCCCATCGTCTCCGTCCGGGGTCCCGCCGGCGGCTACCGGCTCGAGCGCGGCTACCGGACGAAGCTGACCGGTCTCGATGCTGCCGAGGCGGAGGCGCTCTTCGTCGGGCCGGCTGCCGAGCTCGGTCTCGGCCGGGAGCTGGCTGCGGCCCGCCTGAAGCTCCTCGCCTCGCTTCCCGGCGAGCTGCAGGAGCGGGCCGGGCGAGCGGCACGCCTCTTCCACGTCGACACCCGCGGTTGGTTTCGCGAAGAGGACAGAGTCCCGCACCTGCCGGTGATCGCCGGGGCGCTCTGGCGCGGTCACCGGCTCGAGATCCGCTACCGCGAGGGCGCGGCCGTCGTCTCGCGCCGCCTCGACCCGCTCGGCCTGATTCTCAAGGCCGGCGTGTGGTACCTGCTCGCGCAGCGCCGCGGGGAGGAGCGCGTCTATCGCGTATCGCGGATCGTCGCGGCCAGGGAGCGCGTCGAGCCGTCCACTCGACCCGCCGACTTCGACCTGGCCGCCGCCTGGGCGCGCCGTTCCGAGGAGTTCGAGCGGAGCCGAACATGGATCGAGGTCAGGGTCCGCGTCGCCCGAAACCGCGTCCGCTACCTCCGCGGGGTCCGGATCGTCGAGGACGGCGAGCGGCCGACGGTGATCGCGCAGTTCGACGGGCTCGAGCACGCGTTCTACAGCCTGTTCGCCTACGGCGCGCAGGCGGAGGTGCTCGCTCCGCGCGAGCTGCGCGAGCGAATTGCGGCTGCGGCGGCCGAGACCGTCGCCCTCTACGCGGCCTGACCGGCGCCGCTCCCGCAGGCGAATCGGTCTCATGGTCGTGCCCGGCTGTTACGGGCCCGGCCAGGGATCGGTGGCAACCGAGTCGGAGACGATGATCCCGTTGAGCGTCTCTCGGTCGACCAATTCGCCGGCGCGCTGCACCACGAGGGCCTCAGAGCGTCGCCCATCACTCGTGCATCAGTACGCGTGGATGCAGCCGGGCGAGTTCGGCGCAGAATCGAGCCGAAGTGGCAGGTTGCCGGTCAGCTCGTCAACCAGGTGCGCGGGTGATCTCGGCGATCGCCGCGTTCTCGCCTCTCCGACGGAATCTCATTTCGTCAGCGGGCGTTCAATCCTTGTGACGGCTGTGGCTGATCGAGGCATTCCGGTGAGCGGGTTGAGCGAGCTCGTTCTCGAGGTCGACGACCTCGACGCGGCCGAGCGTTTCTACGTGGACGTGCTCGGCCTTCCCGTCGTCGAGCGCTGGGGTGATCGCGCCGCCACCTGGTTGATGGCCGGCGAGCGCACGCGCATCGGCCTCTGGCGCCCGTTCGTCGGCCTGGCAGGCGCGCGCGGCGGCGCGCACGTCCACTACGCGCTCCACATCGCGGAGTGCGACTACGACGCTGCGCTTGCTCGCCTACGCAAGCACGGTTACGAGCCGGAGGAGCATCGCTTCGATGCGTACGACGACAGCCGCGCTGCGTACGTCACCGATCCACCCGGCAACGTCGTCGAGCTCTGGACGTGGGACGTGGCGCGCCACCTGGCGCGCTAAGCGGTTGGCGTTTCCGGCGCCTTCAAGACGCCGCCGCGCGCGAGGCGCGGTTCCCCGTCTCTCGCGATCCCAGCTCGCCATCCGGGCGTGTCTCGTGCGGGCATTGCGTTGCGCGCCCTCGTCGCGCTAGTAGCTAGGGGCGGTTCTTGCGCAGAACCTCGCGCGCGTCGAGCACCGGCCCGAGATGCTCCAGCTTGTCCGGATTCGTGACGCCGCGGATCGTCTGCACGAGCCCGTCTGCGACGTCGACCGACATGACGGCGCCGATCCGGCCCTCGTCGTCGACGAACGTGACGCCCGGCTGTCCGTTGACGTGAGCCGCTCGAAAGGTGACGCCGACTTCCTTCGCCTGGGTGAGCGTTCCGGCGATCAGCTTCGCGACGCGCCCGCGTCCGAAGATCGGCTTCGGCCAGGACGGCGCCTTCCCGCCGCCGTCGCCGTAGACGACGACATCAGCCGCCAGCATTTCCTCCAGCGCCGCCAGGTCGCCGCGTTCGGCCGCGGCGAAGAAGCGCGCGACGAGCTCGTCGCGCTGCTTCAGCGAGGCTTCGAACCGCGGCCGGCCCTCGTCCACGTGCCGCCGCGCGCGGACGTAGAGCTGGCGGCAGTTGTCCTCGGTTCGATCGACGATCCGGGCGACCTCGTCGTAGCCGTAGTCGAACACCTCGCGCAGGAGGAAGACGGCGCGCTCGACCGGCGTAAGGCTCTCCAGCAGGACGAGGAAGGCCATCGAGAGCGAGTCGGCCGTCTCGGCGTGCGCCGCCGCATCGGGTGACGAGTCGTCGGTGAGCAATGGCTCCGGTAGCCACTGCCCGACGTACTGCTCGCGCCGCACACGTGCCGACTTGAGGTGATCGATGCTGAGGCGCGTCGTCACCGCCGAGAGGTACGCCTTCGGCGATTCGATCCGCGTTCCCTCAGCCTCGGCGCGATGGATACGAAGGAACGCCTCCTGAACGATGTCCTCCGCCTCGCTGACGCTGCTGATCATCCGGTAGGCGATCGAGAACAGCAGCGGCCTCAGGTCTTCATAGGGCGCTTCGGCTCGCATGCAGCTCTAGACGACATAGCACGCGCGCCTGTGACAGCGCGCCGGGTGTCACAGCCGGATACGCGACCTCGTCCTAGAGCCAAAGCGAGTGAAAGGAGCGAAATCATGAAGATCTTCATCGCAGGCGCGACGGGCGCGGTTGGGAAGCGACTCGTTCCTCTGCTCGACGCCAACGGGCACGAGGTCGTCGGAACGACGCGATCCCCCGGCAGGGTCAGCGACCTTCGTGCCCTCGGCGCAGAGCCGGTCGTGCTCGACGTCCTCGATGCGGAGGCCGTCGGCCGAGCGGTCTCCGAGGCCGGGCCCGATGTCGTCGTGCACCAGGCCACGGCGCTCTCGGGCTTGACCGGCATGCGCAACCTCGACGAGGCGTTCGAGGAGACGAACCGCCTGCGAACCACCGGCACGGACAACTTGCTGGCGGCTGCGAAGGCGGCCGGCGCCGGGAAGTTCGTGGCCCAGAGCTTCGCCGGCTGGCCGTACGCGAAGGAGGGCTCCGCGGTGAAGGACGAAGCGGCGCCGCTCGACCCCTCCCCGCCGGAGAGCGCGGCGCAGACCATGGCGGCGATTCGTCACCTCGAGGACACCGTCGTCAGCGCCAAGCCGATCGAAGGGATCGCGCTCCGCTACGGCGGCTTCTACGGACCCGGTACGTCGTTGTTCGAGGATGGCGAGCACGTCGAGGCGATTCGCAAGCGCAAGTTTCCGGTCGTCGGCAGCGGCGCCGGAATGTGGTCGTTCGTGCACATCGACGACGTCGCAAGCGCGACGCTCGCAGCGATCGAGCGCGGCCGGCGCGGCGTCTACAACATCGTCGACGACGAGCCGGCGGCGACGACAGAGTGGCTTCCCTACCTGGCCAAGGTGCTCGGTGCGAAGCCGCCCCGTCACGTGCCGGAGTGGCTCGGGCGGCTCGTCGCCGGCGAGCAACTGGTCTCGATGATGACCGAGGGCCGCGGCGCATCGAACGCGAAGGCGAAGCGTGAGCTGAGTTGGAACCTCATCTACCCCACCTGGCGCGAAGGCTTCGTGAACGGCCTCACTCACAGGCAGGGTCGGAGCGCAGCATGAGCAGCGACCGTCGGTGAGCAGCGTCTGCTGGGTTGAGGCGCCGGCCCGTTCCCGCGCGTCTATGCCGCCGAGCCTCGCACGCGATCCAGCCTGGGTGTGTTGAAGGCGTCGTTAGGTGGGGGGTCGCCTGAACGAAGAAATGCCACTCCACCAAAGCCGAGGCAGTGCGGAGCCTCCAAGAAATCCGGGGGCCTTATGACCGCTTGTGTGGCTACAAGCATCCCTTCGCCCTCGGTGAATGAGGGGGGATCAACACGCCAAGCTCGTGCCGAAGAACGACGATCTCAACTCCTCGAAGTCCTGCACGCGAGGCGAAGCAAGACGAGCTGCGGGAGCGGGCCGTAGGTAGCGAAGCGACCAGATCAAGAACCAACTCCTCGGAACATCAAGGAGGCGGACGACTCTAGGGTCGTAACTCGCCTCTCGAGGACGGAACCGAGTTAACGCACCCCACAGGCGCCCAACGAGAGAAGGTTGAACAGCCTCGGCGCCGTCCGCGAGACGCTGTTCGCCTTGCCGTTGCAGCGACGACCCGGCGAGCGAGATTCGCGCTCGTCGCGCTCCTCCCGCTCGCCGGATACGCCGTGCTGCGACGGGTCGCCTGACTTACGGCGACGCCGCCTCCACGAGCGCGCTGCCGCCGCCGCGCCGGACCGGCTCCGCTGCGGCTACCACCTTGCCGCCGCCGAGGAACTCGATCCCGGTCGCTGCGCCGATCTCCGACGTCGAGCTGAACGTGTGCCCACGCGCGCTGAGAGCGGTGCCCCAGGTGGCGATGAACGCCGGCTCCGCTTGCGTCGAGCTCGAGTTCCGCTGGCTGGCGCGCGGCGCCGCGAGCGCGTCGGGCAACGTCATCCCGAAGTCGAGCCGGTTGATGAGCATTTGCAGGACGGTCGTGATGATCGTCGCGCCGCCGGGTGAGCCGAGCACGAGGAACGGCTTGCCGTCCTTGAGGACGATCGTCGGGCTCATCGAGCTGCGCGGCCGCTTCCCGCCCTCGACCTGGTTCGCGGTGCCGGTCGAGTCGTAGTTGAAGTCCGTCAGCTCGTTGTTGACGAGGAACCCGAAGCCGGGCACGACCATCCCGGCGCCGCCGATCTGCTCGATCGTGAACGTGTACGACACGGCGTTGCCGTTGGGGTCGACGACCGACAGGTGGGTCGTCTGTCCCGGCTCGCCCACCGACGTCGAGACCTTGACCGACGCCGACCCGCCGCCGCCGTTGTAGGGCCACGGGTCGCCCCAGCCGACGGGGCTCGTCGCGGCCGTCTCCTTGATCAGCGCGCGCCGCGTCGCCGCGTAGTCCTTCGAGAGGAGGCCATTGAGGGGCACGTTCACGTAGTCGGGGTCGGCGAGGTACTGGTTGCGGTCGGCGTACGCGTAGCGCGACGCCTCGAGGTAGTAGTGCAGCGCCTGGTCGCGTGGCAGCGTGCCGAGGTTGTAGGGCTCCAGGATGTTGAGCGCCTCGCCCACGGTCGAGCCGCCGCTCGACGGCGGACCCATGCTGTAGACGTCGGCGCCGTGGTAGCTCACGTGCGTCGGTGCCCGCTCCGGTGCGGCGTAGTCGTGCAGGTCGCGCATCGTCATCACGCCGGGGTGCCACCAGCCGGGGGTCGCGTTCGTCGTGACCGGTGGGTTCTGCACCGTGTTGACGATCGCGTCGGCGACCGCTCCTCTATAGAAGCCCTTCAGCCCGAGGTGCGCGATGCGCTCGTACGTGCTCGCGAGGTCGGGGTTCCGGAAGACGGTGCCGACGTCGAGCGCGGTGCCGTCGGGCTTGAGGTAGAGCGCCGCCGACGACGGCACGTCGCGGAAGGCCTGCTGGTTCCCCGCGATCTGATCGTGGAACACCTGGTCGACGACGAAGCCGTTGCGCGCGAGCGCGATTCCGGGAGCGAGCGCCTGGGCGAGCGAGAACGTCCCGTACTTCTCGAGTGCCTCCCCCCACGTCGCCGGGGTGCCGGGCACGCCGACGGACATGCCGCTGTAGCGCGCGGTGGTGAAGGCGGGCGCCCTGCCGTTGTCCCACATGAACGACGTGGGCGTCATCGCGGCCGGGGCCGTCTCGCGTCCGTCGATCGTCGTGACCTTGCCGCCGGACGCGCGGTGGATGACCATGAAGCCGCCGCCGCCGACCCCGCACGAGAACGGCTCGGCGACGCCGAGGACGCCCGCGGCCGTGACGGCCGCGTCGACGGCGTTCCCACCACGCTTCAGCGCATCGATCGCGGCCTGCGTCGCAAGCGTCTCAACGCTTGCCGCCGCGCCGCCGGTGCCGGTCGACGTCGCTGGGCCGGACGGCGCGACCGCGGCGGCGGCCACGCCGATCAGCACGAAGAACGAAGAGACGAGCGCCGCAGCAACGCGTAACCTCCCCATTCCTTTCCCCCTTTCGAACTGGAAACCCGAACCTACACAATCCGCACCGTCAGCTCGCGGCTCTGCCATTCGGCGGCGATTTTCCGTTTCGTCCCGAGTCGCTTCGAGCGGGTTGGGGGCGGAGCGGGACGGCGCGCACCGAGGATTCGCTAGAGGCGGGCCGAGGGGAAGGCCACAGCAAGACAGCCAGCCAGCCCGCCCCAAGTGAGAGGACGACCAGCACGGCAGACACGAGAAGCGGCGGCGCGGTCGTAGGCTCTGACGTTGGTCATACGTGAGCACGATCAGGCGATTGCTCGTGGGATGGATGGGCCGTGAAGGATTCGAACCTTCGACCTTGGGATTAAGAGTCCCCTGCTCTACCAACTGAGCTAACGGCCCGCAGGGAGCGAGATTGTAGCCGCGTTCGCGCGCCGCGGACGCAGGGCACTCTCTACGCTCCCGCGCGTGAAGGTGCTGTCCGTCGTCGGGAACCGGCCGCAGTTCGTCAAGTCGGCGCCGCTCTCGCTCGCGCTCGCCGAGGCCGGCGTCGAGGAGGTCGTGCTCCACACGGGACAGCACTGGGACCGCGAGCTGTCGGAGATCTTCTTCGACGAGCTCGGGCTCGCGGAGCCGCGCTACCGGCTCGACCTGCACACGCGGGAGGTCGACGCGATGCGACCGCAGATCGAGGAGGCCGTCGTGCGGGAGCGTCCGGACTGGGTGCTCGTCTACGGGGACACGAACTCGACGCTCGCCGGCGCCGAGGCGGCCGCCGACGTGCCCGTCGCGCACGTCGAGGCGGGACTGCGGAGCTTCGACCTCGCGATGCCGGAGGAGCGGAACCGGATCGCCGTCGACCGCATCGCCGCGCTCCTCCTCTGCCCGGACGAGCGCTCGGCGCAGCAGCTCGAGATCGAGGGGGTGCCGGGGCGGCGCGAGGTCGTCGGCGACGTCATGGCCGACGCGACGCGGATGTTCGCTCCGATCGCGCGCGAGAGGTCGACGATCCTCGACCGACTGGAGGCGGCGCCGGGCGAGTACGTGGTGGCGACGATCCACCGCGAGGCGAACGTGACGGAGCCGGCGCGACTACGGGCGATCGCCGAGGAGATCCGCGCGCTGCCGGAGCGCGTGCTCTTCCCGGCGCATCCGCGGACACGCGCGGCGCTCGAGCGGCTCGGCGTCGACCTGCCGCTCCTCGACCCGCTCGGCTACCTCGACTTCGCCGCCCTCGCGGCGCAGGCGCGCGTCATCGTCACCGACTCGGGCGGACTGCAGAAGGAGGCGTACTGGTACGGCGTCCCGTGCGTCACCGTCCGCCCGACGACCGAGTGGGTGGACACCGTCGCCGCGGGTGCCAACACGCTCGTCGGCCCCGGAGGGATCGCGGCGGCCGTCGCCGCGGCGCGGTTCCCGGACGACGCGCCGCCGCTCTACGGCGACGGCCACGCGGCGAGCCGCGTCGCAGCCGCTCTGTACGCTACGCCGCCGACATGACCTGGGACGTCGCAGTCATCGGCGCGGGCTACGTCGGCGTGCCGCTCGCCTACACCTTCGCCGATGCGGGACGGCGCGTGCTCCTCGTCGACGTGCAGCCCTCGCTGCGTCGACGCGCTGAACCGCGGCGAGAGCCACATCGGCGACGTCCCGTCGGAGGCCCTGAAGCCGCTCACCGACACCGGCGCGATCACCGCGACGACCGACTACGAGCAGTGCAAGAACGCCCGGGCGATCCTGATCGCGCTCCCGACGCCGCTCTCCAAGCAGCGCGAGCCCGACCTCTCCTACATCGCGTCCGCCGGCCGCAGCCTCGCTCCGTTCCTGCGGCGCGGGCAGGTCGTCGTCCTCGAGTCGACGACGTGGCCCGGGACGACGCGCGAGGTGCTCCAGCCGCTTCTCGAGGAGGGCAGCGGGCTGAAGGCCGGCGAGGACTTCCACCTCGCGATGTCTCCGGAGCGCGTCGACCCCGGTCGCGAGGACTGGACGACGAAGACGACGCCGAAGGTCGTCGGCGGAATCGACGCGGCCTCGACGGAGGCCGCGGCCGCCGTCTACCACGGCGCCGTCGACACCGTCCACACGGTCTCGACGCCCGAGGCCGCCGAGCTGACGAAGCTCCTCGAGAACATCTTCCGCGCCGTCAACATCGCGCTCGTCAACGAGCTCGCGCAGCTCACCGACCGGATGGGGATCGACGTGTGGGAGGTCGTCGAGGCGGCGGCGACGAAGCCGTTCGGCTTCATGTCCTTCAAGCCCGGCCCCGGCCTCGGCGGGCACTGCATCCCGATCGACCCGTTCTACCTCACGTGGAAGGCGCGGGAATACGACTTCTCGACGCGCTTCATCGAGCTCGCGGGCGAGGTCAACAACAACATGCCGTACTTCTGCCGCTCGGTGATCTCGCAGGCGATGAACCACGGCGCGCAGCGGTCGCTGAAGGGGTCGCGGATCCTCGTCCTCGGCGTCGCCTACAAGGCGGACATCGGCGACGTGCGCGAGTCGCCGGCCGAGAAGATCATCGAGCTCCTGCGCAACGCGGGGTCGGAGGTCGCCTACCACGATCCGCACGTGCCGGAGTTCGACGGCCTGACGTCGGTCGAGCTCCGACCGGAGGGCTACGACTGCGTCGCGATCGTCACCGCGCACTCCTCGATCGACTACGGCGAGGTCGTGCGCCGCGCGAGCCTCGTCGTCGACTTCCGCAACGCCACGAAGGGCCACGAGGCGGACGGCAAGGTCTGGAAGCTGTGACGGGCTGGAGAGAGCCGTGCCTCGTCGGCCAGGTCGGCCTCGGCTACTGGGGCAAGAACCTCGTCCGCAACTTCGACGAGCTCGCCGAGCTGCCGGTGGCTCTGCGACTCGTCGCCGGAGCTGCGCGAGCAGTTCGCTCGCCGCTTCCCGCAGGCACGCGTGACGGAGTCGTTCGACGAGCTGCTCGCCGACGACTCGCTGGACGCGGTCGTGATCGCGACGCCGGTGCCGACGCACCACGAGCTCGCGCTGCGCGCGCTCGAGGCCGGCAAGCACGTCTTCGTCGAGAAGCCGCCGGCGATGCGGCAGGCGGAGATGGACGAGCTGGTCGCGCTCGCCGAGCGGCGCGGGTTGACGCTCATGCCCGGCCACCTGCTGCTGTACCACCCCGGCGTCGCGAAGCTGAAGGAGCTCGATCGACTCCGGCGAGCTCGGCGAGGTCCTCTGCGTCTACGGGAACCGCCAGAACCTCGGGATCATCCGCACAGAACGAGAACGCGCTCTGGTCGCTCGGCGTGCACGACCTCTCGGTGATCCTCTACCTCGTCGACGAGGACCCGGTCGAGGCGGTCGCGCACGGGCGCGACTTCCTCACGCGCGGGCGTCGAGGACGTCGTCTTCTGCTACCTCCGCTTCCCGTCCGGGAAGATCGCGCACATGCACCTGTCGTGGCTCGACCCGCACAAGATGCGCAAGATGACCGTCGTCGGAACGCGAGAAGATGGTCGTCTTCGACGACATGGAGCTCGAGCGCAAGGTGACGATCTACGAGAAGGCGCCCGAGCAGCCGTCGGCGAGACCTACGGCGAGTGGCGCACGCGCACCGGCGACATCTTCAGCCCGAAGATCCCGAACGACGAGCCGCTGCGGCTCGAGTGCCGCGCACTTCCTCGACCTCGTCGCCGGCGACGGAGGCGACCGCACGCGAGGTCGCGCGCGACGGCGCCCGCGTCGTGCGCGCGCTCGAGCGGCTGACGGAGTCCCTGGAGGAGTGTCGCAGGGTGACGGCTGACGTCCACCCGACGGCGGTCGTCTATCCGGGGACCGTGCTCGGCGACGGCGTGCAGTGTGCTCGAGTACGCGGTCGTCGGCAAGCAGCCGACGCTCTCGCCGCGCTCGACGGCGAAGCGCGAGCCGCTCCCGCCGGCGGAGATCGGCGACGGGACGATCGTCTCGACCGGCGCGATCGTCTTCGCGGGGACGCGAGTCGGCGCGCGCGTCATCCTCGGCGACCAGTCGTGCGTGCGCGAGCGCGTGCGCGATCGGCGACGACGTCGTCGTCGGGCGCGGCTCGCTCGTCGAGAACGACACGACGATCGGCGCGCTGACGAAGATCCAGGCCGACGCCTACGTCACGGCGTACTCGACGCTCGAGGAGAACGTCTTCATCGCGCCGTGCGTCGTCACGACGAACGACAACTTCATGGGCCGCACCGAGCGGCGCCACGAGCTGATCAAGGGCCCGACGATCCGCCGCGGCGCACGCGTCGGCGGCGGCGCGGTCCTGTGCCCCGGCGTCGAGATCGGCGAGGAGGCGTTCGTCGGCGCCGGCGCGGTCGTGACGAAGGACGTCGCGCGCGCGGACGGTCGTCGTCGGCAACCCCGCGCGCGTCCTGCGCGAGGTTCCCGAGGACGAGCTGCTCGAGAACGCGTAGCTCAGCGCTGGAGCGCGACCGCGAGCGTGTAGGGCGCTCCGGTCCGCGTCGGCGTCTGCGAGCTTCACCTCGACGTAGTACGATGCCCGGCGCCGGCGCCGTGAACGCGAGGCGCTCCTGCGCGCCGACCCGCGCGGACTGCGCGGCCCGGAGCGCTGCAGCGGCACGCGCAGGCCCTCGACGCGCTTCGTCCCGGGCTTCCAGAGCACGAGCCTTGACGGCGGTCCGCGCCGGACGGGGCGAGGCGGACGTAGAGGCGCTGATCCCTTGCCGCAGCGTGACGGTGTAGACGTCGATCTGGTCGTCCCAGTAGTCGAGCGGTCGCGGTGATCGTGCGCGGCGGCCCGAACGGCGCTCGCCCAGGCGCCCGCGTCGTCGTTCGGCTCGAACGCGTCGGCCGCGGGAGCGGCTCGCCGTCGGTCAGCGCGCTCGAGCGCGGCGGTGACGTCGAGCCGGCCCCACCCGGAGAGCGCGTCGCGGCCGAGCGGCGCACTTCGCGCAGCCGGTCGACGCGTTGACGTCGGTCGCCGTCCGCTCGAGGAGCCACGCCACCTGGTCGGGCCGGAGCGTCGGGCTCTGGCCGAGGAGGAGCGCGGCGGCCGCGGCGACCTGCGGCGCGGCGAACGACGTGCCGATCGCGTTCCGGAACTCGAACGGGCCGCAGTCGGAGTAGGGGTCGGCAGCCGAGCGCGATCCTCCGTCAGCGCACGCGGGATCGTCGAGAAGATGTCGTCGCCCGGGCGCGGCGATGTCGTTGTAGATCGGGTCGCGGTTGGAGTACTCGGGCACGGAGCCGTTCTGCGCGCGATCGCGCTCACGCCGATCGACGTGCGGGAGCGCGGCCGGGTAGTCGCGCGTACGTTCCACGGCGTCGTCGGCGACTGCGGCGCCGTTGCCGACGGCCGCGACGACGACCGCGCCCTTCGAGTAGGCGTACTCGATCGCAGCCTGCTCGAGCGGCGAGTACGTGTCGAGCCTCGGGTCGAACGGGTCGCGCACGCCGCCGAGGCTGAGGTTGATCACGCGCGCGCCGCTGACGTCGACCGCCCAGCGGATCGCCTCGACCTCGCCCCGGAGCGAGACGGAGCCGTCGTCCTGCACGACCTTCGCGATCACGAGCCGCGCGTTGACCGCGATCCCCGCGATTCCCTCCGCGTTGAACGGGTTGGCCGCGATCACGCCGGCGACGAACGTACCCGTGGCCGTCGGTGTCGTCGAACGGCGACCCGCCGACGAAGCTCTTCGCCGGCGACCACGCGGCCGAGGAACTCCGGGTGCTCGCCGTCGATCCCCGAGTCGATGACGGCGACGCGCGTCGTGAAGAGCTTCGGCGGCTCCGGCCAGAAGTCCCACGCGCGGATCTGCGGCAGGTACCACTGGCGCGACGCGAGCGGCTCGGTGTTGTCCCACGCGAGACGCCGCGTGCCGTCGAGGCGCTCGACGAACGTCGCGCCGCGAACGCGAGGCCGCGTCGGCGACTTCACGACGACGGCACGACCGGGAAGCAGCGTCGTCGCGCCGGGGAGCGCGGGGACGCCGACGGCCCACGTCGCGGCGTCGGCGGCGCCGGGAGCGCCGAGCGCGCCGACGACGGCGGCGAGAAGGAGGAGGCGCCTCATGCCGCGACCGTCGCTCGAGAAGCCCGGCACGAGGCCGCGCCCCGGCGCCACGCGGACGCGGTAGCAGCCCGCGCGCGCCGTCGCCCGAGACGGAGAAGGCGCCGCCCGCGTCGGTGACCGCCGGCGCCGACCGTCCGCCAGGCCGACCCGTCCTGCCGCTGGAGCTGAACCGGCGCGCCGGCGAGCGGCGGACGGATCGTCCCCGTCGCGGTCGCGGTCGCGATCTGTCGCGTCCACGCGCGGGGCGACGGGGACCGTGGCGACCGCCGCATGCACGTCGCGCACGGCGAGCCGGTACTCCGTCGTCACCTGCGGGCGAACGAGCGTCCTGAACGCGCCGGCCGCGCCCGGCGTCACGGCGCCGGACCGTCTGCCACAACCCGCCGGCGGGCCGCGCCTCGAGCGTGACGGCGCCGAGGCCGCGCGCGGCGCCCGCGAGCGAGGTCGCGCCGCCGTACGTCATCGGCGCCGCGGGCGCCGCGAGCGAGAGCCAGCCGACCGTGAACCACGTGGAGCGCAGACCGAGCAGCGTTCGCAGCGCCGAGCCGGTGAACGTCTTCGGGCCGAGCGGCGTCGACGGCCGCCACGCGCGCCACGCGCCCCGACGCGCCGGGTGTCGACCTTCAGGTCGAGGAGCGGCGACGGCACGCGCGAGCTGCTTCGCGACCGTCGCGGCGTCGAAGACCAGCGGGCCCCAGTCGTGGTGCGGCGAGGCGCCGTCGTACGGATCCGCCACCGAGACGAGGTACGGGATCGCGCGGCCGGTCGCCTCGAGCGCGCTCAGCGTCCGCCCGCCCGAGGTCGAGAAGAAGTACGTCGTCGCGACCTTGCCGTCGTAGAGCACGACCTCGTTCGCCGTCGCGTCGACGGCCGCGTTCGTCGGCGCCGCCTCGGCCGCGAGCCCGCCGTAGACCTGGCTGCGGACGTCGCTGTAGAGGTCGTACGTGCCGCCCTTCGACAGGTTCGCGAGCGCGTACGAGCGCGCGGCCACCGCCTGCGCCTTCAGCGCCTCCGGCGGCCACGACGACGGCATCTCCGACGGGACGACCCCTTTCAGGTACGCCTCGACGGCGAGCGCGTTCACGAGCTGGAGCTTCCCTTTCGCGGCCGGTCACGACGAGGCTCCCGCGGTACGGCTTCGCGCCGGCCGTCAGCGGCGCCGTCGACGGCGTGAACGTGACGGGGCTCTTGAGCGCGACCTTCGCGACGGTGAGCGCCGGGGTGACGGCGACGGCGCCCGCCGGAAGGTCGACCGCCTTGCCGTCGGCGCCGGTCGCGCGCCAGGCGGCGGACGATCCGAGCGCGAGCCGGCTCGCGCCGTCGACGAGCAGCACGCGCACCCGCGCCACCGGCGCCGGACCGAGCGTCGTTCCGCGGTAGTACCAGGCGAGGATCCGGTCGTACGTCCAGCCGTGGCGCGCGAACCCGTTTGCGCCCCACTGGCTCATCCCGAGGCCGTGTCCCCAGCCGTGGCCGCTGATGACGAGGGCCGCCGGCCCGGCGACCGTCGTCGTCGTCTCGGCGGTCGTCGTCGGGGTCGAGAAGGTCGTCGGCGTCGTCGTCGTGGCAGCGGGTCGTCCGCCCGGGGAGCCGACGAGGTATGCGGAGGCGGCTCCGGCGAACGCAAGCGCCGCCGCGGCCGCGAACGGAAGTGCGCGCGCCAAGCACCGCGGTCACGGTAGCCGAGGGGTGTTAGGAACGTTTTTCCCCGGCCGAATCCGGCAACAGAAGCGGGCGGGCCCGCACGGCCGCGTCAGCATGGCCGCCGACAGGAACATCCTCCCCGAGCGCTACGTCGACGCCGAGCGGGTCGGCGCCGGCGGCATGGGCGAGATCTACCGCGCGCGCGACGACGAGCTCGGGCGCGAGGTCGCAGTGAAGGTGCTCGCGGAGACGTACTCGAGCGACGACGCGCTGCGGCAGCGGTTCAAGCGCGAGGCGCTCGCCGCGGCGCGCGTCTCGGGCGAGCCGAACATCGTGACGATCTTCGACGTCGGCGAGCACCGCTCGCGGCCGTTCATCGTCATGGAGTACCTCCACGGCGGATCGCTGGAGGAGCGCGCGCGGGGGAAGAAGCCGTGCGAGGCGGCGCAGGTGCTCGGGTGGCTCGGCGAGGCGGCGACCGCCCTCGACGCCGCCCACGCTGCCGGGATCGTGCACCGCGACGTGAAGCCGGGGAACCTGCTGCTGGACGCGCACGGGCACGTTCGGGTCGCCGACTTCGGGATCGCGAGCGCCGCCGGCCTGGACTCGTTCACCAAGACGGGCACCGTGCTCGGCACCGCCGGCTACCTCTCGCCCGAGCAGGCGCGCGGCGAGCGCGCGACACCGGCGAGCGACCGCTACGCGCTCGCGATCGTCGCGTTCGAGCTGCTCGCCGGTCGCCGGCCGTTCGCCGCCGAGAGCCCGACGGCCGAGGCGGCCGCGCACATCCACGCGTCGGTGCCGTCGATCCACGCGACGAACCCCGACCTGCCGCCGGAGCTGGACGCGGTCTTCGACCGTGCGCTCGCGAAGGAGCCGGCGGCCCGCTACCCGACCGCGGCCGAGTTCGTCGCGGCGCTGCACGACGCGCTCGACCGCGCGGCGGGCTCGACGGTGCGTCTCGCCCCTCCGGCGGCCGCGCCCGCACGTCGCCGCCCCCGCGCGCCGGTGCCTGCCACAGCCGCGACGCGACACGGCGGCGGAGGCGGCGGGAGCCGCTGGTGGATCCCGGCGCTCGTCGTCGCGCTCGCGCTCGCGGGCGCGCTCGTCGCCTACGCGGCGACCCGCGACGACGGCGGCGCCGCCGACACGAACGCCGCGACGACTCCGGCGAAGCCGCCGACGACGACGTTCGTCCGGACGGTGACGGCGCCCGGGACGACGGTCGAGCGGACGGTGACGGCCGCGCCCCCGCCCGCCCCGACGACCCAGCCCGAGCCGACGACGACCGAGAGCCCGACGACCGCAGCGACGACGACGAGCCCGAGCGGCGGCGACTCCGGCGCGTCGGGAGCGACGCTCAACGACCAGGGCTTCGCGAAGATGCGGGCGGGCGACTACGGCGGCGCGCTCCCGCTCCTCGAGCAGGCGGTCCAGAAGCTCCAGGGCACGGGGCAGCTCGCGGAGGCCTACGCCGACTACAACCTCGCGTACACGCGCTTCGCGCTCGGGAACTGCGACGGCGTCAAGGAGCTGCTCGACAACTCGCAGCGCATCCAGGGCAAGCGCTCGGAGATCGACGACCTCCGCAAGCGCGCGAAGAAGCCCTGCGGTTGACCGGTTCTTACGTCCCGAGCCGTTCCGCGTACTGGCGCTCGTAGTACGCGCGGTACTCGCCCGACTTGATCGGCTCCCACCAGTCGCGGCTCGCGCGGTACCACTCGACGGTTCCGGCGAGGCCGCCGCCGTCGAACGACCAGGCCGGCGTCCACCCGAGCGCGCGCAGCTTCGACGAGTCGACCGAGTAGCGGCGATCGTGGCCGGGGCGGTCGGCGACGTGGCGGACGAGGTCCGGCGACGCGCCGGTCAGGTCGAGGATCCGCCGCACGACGTCCATGTTCTCGCGCTCCTGGCCGCCGACGTTGTAGACCTCGCCGGAGCGGCCCTCGCGCAGCACGAGCTCGATCGCCGCGCAGTGGTCGTCCACGTGGAGCCACTCGCGGCGCTGGCGGCCGTCGCCGTAGACCGGCAGCGGCTCGCCCTCGAACGCGTTCGTGATGAAGAGCGGCAGGAACTTCTCCGGGTACTGGCGCGGGCCGTAGGTGTTCGCGCCGCGCGTGATCAACGCGTCGACGCCGAAGGTGCGAACGTAGGCGAGCACCTGGAAGTCGCCGCCCGCCTTCGAGGCCGAGTACGGGCTCGAGGGACGGAGCGGTGAGTCCTCGGCCGCGGCCGGCGCGTCGGGCGCGATGTCGCCGTAGACCTCGTCGGTCGACACCTGCACGTGGCGCAGCCCGTGGTGCCGCGCGTGGTCGAGCAGCACCTGCGTCCCGAGGACGTCCGTGAGGATGAACTCGGCGGGGCCGAGGATCGAGCGGTCGACGTGCGTCTCGGCGGCGAAGTTGACGATCGCCTCGCACCCGCGGGCGGCCTTCGCAACGGCGCTCTGCGTCGGCGATGTCGCCCTCGTGGAAGTCGTGCTCGACGCCGTCGAGGTTGTCGCGGTTGCCGGCGTAGGTCAGCTTGTCGAGGACGACGACGTCGTCGCCGGCCGCCGCGAGCCGGCGGACGAACTGCGAGCCGATGAACCCGGCGCCGCCTGTCACGAGCACGCGCATCGACCGGCAAGGCTAGACGATCCGCGAGCTAGGACCTCGTGGCAGACCGTACGTGCCGTTCGGCCTATTGACACTTTGCGAAGTCGGCCCGACAATCTGCGACGCGCCTGCGGCCTGCGGCGCGTGAGACAAAGGGGAGGGGCAATGGGGGTCAAGCAGTGCGCGCTCGCGTGCGCCGTCGTCGTGTTCGCCGTTTTCGCCGGCACGGCCCGCGCAGAGCGCGTCGTCGGCTACCAGAACGGCGCGGGCCAGATCGTGAGCTCGAACCTCGACGGCTCGGACGTGCAGGTCGTCGGCCCGGGGTACGACTCGGCGCATGCGTCCGACCTGGGACGCGTCGTCTTCCGCTACGCCGAGAACGGCAACCCGGCCGGAATCGGCCGCGCATACCTGAACGGGTTCGGTTTCCGGGCGCTGACGAACGACCCGCTCGACGCCGACCCGGACATCGCACGCGACAGCGGCCTCGTCGTCTTCCGGCGCTGGGTGAACGACCAGGGCGACATCTGGGCGATGTGGGCGAACGGCCTCAACCAGCATCCGCTGACCACGAACGCGGCCGACGAGGAGGAGCCGGCGCTCTCGCCGGACGGGACGAAGGTCGCGTTCTGGCGCGGGCCGTCGGCCGACGGTTCGGGCGGCGTGGTCGTGATGAACGTGGACGGCACCGACGAGCACCTCGTCTTCGCAGGCCCCGGCCGCCGGCCGGACTGGTCGCCGGACGGCACGCGCCTCGCGATCGAGGTGCCGACGGGGTCGGAGGGCCGGCAGCAGATCTGGAACGTCGCCTCGAACGGCGACGACCTCTCCGCGTACACCTTCGGCGACCTGACGAAGGTCGTCACGAGCGACCCCACGGGGGCGTTCGCGCCCCGCTTCAGCCCGGACGGCTCGCAGATCCTGTTCTCGAGCGCGCGAGACAACGACTTCCGCTCGTATCTCGTCGGCGTCGACGGGGCGAACGAGCACCCGGCCGGGCAGGGCACGCCGGTCTTCGCCGACTTCGCGCCGGACATCGACACGACCCCGCCGATCGTGGAGCTGCCGACGCCGGCCGAGGGCGCGCAGGTCGTCCTGGGCGACACCGCGTTCACCGGCGGCTTCGGCTGCGGCGACAACGAGTCCGGGATGGCCTTCGTCGACCAGGACGAGACGGTGTCCTGCTTGTTCCTCGAGCCGTGGCTCTATCCGAGCTTCCAGCTGGACACGAGCACGCTCGGCGAGAAGTCGATCACGCTCTTCGCCCAGAACTATGCGGGGCTGACGACGACGCTCGTCCGGCACTACTCGGTCGTCGCGCAGGTGAACTCGACGACGAAGAGCTACGGCGCGGCGTTCACGGCCACGACCGGCGCGACCGCCACGGCCGACGACCCGGTCTCGACGACCGTCGCCGTCCCGGTCGGCGGCCAGGCGACGATCTCCGAGGGCTCGACGACGACCGGCACGCCGCCGGCCGGGTACGCGTTCTTCGGCCAACAGGTCGACATCAGCGTGCTCGACATCTCGGCCAGCCCTCCGCAGCCGCTCGTGCGGCCGGACACCGATCCCCTGCGGCTGACGTTCGTCCTCGACTCGACCCTGCTCGGCACGACCGACCCCGCGACCGTGCAGGTGTTCCGCGACGGCGCCGCGATCGCGGACTGCACCGGCGCGGCCGGCGTCGCGAGCCCGGATCCGTGCATCGCCTCGCGCACGGCCGACGCGGCGGGCGACGTGACGCTCAGCGTCCTGACGACCCACGCGAGCCGCTGGAACTTCGGCAAGCGGACGTACGTGTTCCGCGGCTTCTTCGCGCCCGTCGACAACCAGCCCGTCGTGAACGTCGCAAAGGCGGGAAGCGCGATCCCGGTCAAGTTCTCGCTCGGCGGAAACCGCGGCCTCGCCGTCCTCGCCGCCGGCTATCCGAGGTCGCAGCAGATCGCCTGCGATGCGAGCGCGGCGTCGGACACGATCGAGCAGACGGTGACCGCAGGGGCGAGCGCCCTCTCGTACGACGCGAGCACCGACCAGTACACCTACGTGTGGAAGACCGACAAGACGTGGAGCGCGGCGCCGGCCGGCCCGTGCAGACAGCTCGTGCTCCTCTTCGCAGACGGCACCGAGAGGCGGGCGAGCTTCAGGTTCGGGAAGTAGGCGCCGGCAAGGCGCCAGACCGCGCGCAGACGCGTCCGGCCTCTCCGGGGGCCGGGCACGTCTGCCGCGCGTGCCCGGCGTCCGAGCGCGCGACAGGCTACCGTCCCCGCCGTGGCGCTTCTGCGGGGTCGCCGGAAGCGGCAGCTCGTGACGACGGCGGTCGTCGCTGCGTGCCTCGCGCTCTTCGCCCTCCAGTGGCACGGGGCGCCGCGCGTCTCCGCGAGCCCGGAGGTCACGCGGCAACTCCCTGCGGCGCGCGGCGAGCTCTACCTCGGCGAGACCTTCGAGGGGCTGCCCCTGCGGACGGTGCGCCCGTTCCTCTACAGCGACTGCGAGCCGGGGAAGCCGAAGCGGGCGCCGGTGCCGTGCGACTGGGTGAGGGTCTCGTCGGGCCGCATCACCGGAGGCGACAAGGACCAGGTCGCGCGCGCGCGGGACGAGCTCAGGCCCGTGCGCTGAGCCGCTCGAGGCAGGCGCGGAGGCCCTCACGCCAGTGCGGGAGCCCCGGCGCCGCCTTCTCGCTGCGCAGCACCGAGTACGCCGGCCGCGGCGCGCGCGCGCCGAACTCCGCGCTCGTGATCCTGCGGACGCGGCACGCGAGGCCCGCCTCCTCGAAGATCGCCTCCGCGAACTCGGCCCAGGAGCACTCGCCGCCGGCTGCGACGTGGTAGACGCCGAACGGCAGCTCGAGGACGGCGCGCGTCGCGGCCGCGAGGTGACCCACGTAGGTCGGGCAGCCGCGCTGGTCGTCGACGACGGCCACCTCGTCTCGCTCCGAGCCGAGCCGGAGCATCGTGCGAACGAAGTTCCGCCCCGTCTCGCCGAAGAGCCACGACGTGCGGACGATCCACGCCGCCTCGCCGGCCGCGGCCTCGCCGTGGAGCTTCGTGCGCCCGTACGCGCCGAGCGGCGCCGGCGCATCCGACTCGACGTACGGCTCGCGCTTGCGCGCCGTCGAAGACGTAGTCGCTCGAGAACGCGACGAGCGGCGCGCCGAGCGCGGCCACGTTCGCGGTGCCGCCGACGTTGGCCGCCGCCGCGCCCTGCGGGTCGTCCTCTGCGCCGTCGACGTCCGTCCAGGCGGCCGCGTGCAGGACGAGCTCCGCGGCGAGCCCCGGCGGCGGCGGGAACGTGACGTCCCAGTCCTCCCGCGCGAGCGCCAGCGCACCGGGGAACTCGGCGGAGAGCGCGCGGCCGAGCTGGCCGCCCGCCCCGTGATCAGAGCGCGTGCGCCCGGTCGCGTTCCGAGAGGATCGGCGATCGCGTGCTCCAGAGGTGGACGACGCGCGGGTCGTTCCACGCGACTCCGTGCTCGTCGGGGTGGGCCGGGTCGTACTCCTCGGTGACGAAGTAGCAGAAGAGGCAGTCGGTCAGCGCCTCGTAGCCGTGGGCGTTCGTGCCCTCGACGTAGATCGCGACCGGGTTGTCGTCGCCGATGTCTTCGGTGAACGTCTCGCCCGAGCGGCGGTCGAGGACGACGACGCGCACCATCCCGCGGAGGCAGAGGAAGAGGTCGTCCTGGCCGCGCTCGTGGTAGTGCAGCGCGCGGATCACGCCGCGGCGCGAGTACGCGAGGTTCGCCTGCCGGACGGGCTTCGGGAGCGCGCTCGCGCGGGCCAGCTCCATGAACCAGCCACGGTCGTCCTCGTGCCTCGTGAGCGGGATCCGCGTCACCATCACTTGTTGACGCCCGTGTCCTCGATCAGGCGGCCGACGTCGGCGAGGTCGGCCCAGTGCTTGCCGCCGTCGTGCCACCAGCCCTCGACGCGGCGCACCTCGAGCTGGCCGCGGCGGGCGTACTCGCGGTTGACGTCCGTGATCTCGAGCTCGCCGCGGCTGGACGGCGCCAGCGAGTCGATGATCTCGAACACGTCCGGCGGGTAGCAGTAGAGGCCGACGACCGCGTCGCTCGACGGCGGCTCCGGGAAGCGCGTGTCGACGACGCCCGCCTTCTCGACGATGTCGACGACCCGCCCGTCGCCGTCGTAGGCGACGACGCCGAAGTTCTCGGGGTCCGGCACGTCCTTCGCGAAGACGAGCGCGCCGGCGTCCCACGACACGACCGCGTCCGCCTGCGCGTACTCGAAGATGTTGTCGCCGAGGCAGACGACGAGCCTGTCGTCGCGCGCGAAGTCGCGCGCCATCCCCACGACCTGCGCGATCCCGCCGGGCTCGACCTGCACCTTGTAGGTCAGGTCGAGGTCGAACAGGAGGCCGTCGCCGCTCCGCGCGCGGACGCGGCCGTTGCCGAGCAGGTCGATGAAGTCGCCCGCATGCTGCTGGCCCGTCACGAGCAGCACGTCGCGGACGCCGAGCCGCTCGAGCAGCTGGAGGGGGTAGTAGACCATCGGCCAGCGCCCCACCGGGAGCAGGTGCTTGTTCGTGACGCGCGTCAGCTCCTCGAGCCTCGTCGCGCTGCCGCCGGCGCAGATCAGCCCCTTTAGAACTCGACTCACGCGCGCGATGCTACGGGCTCGCGCGGCGCCTCGCGGCGGCCGCGGACGGCGAACGAGCCGGTGATCCCCGCGACGACCGAGACGACCGCAACGGCCGTCCACATCGTCGCGTCGCCCCAGATCGTGCGCACCTGGAGGCCGAGGAACGGCCCGAGCGCCCACGCAATCGACCACGAGCTGCCGAAGAAACCCATGTAGGCGCCGCGAATGTCGGGCGGCGAGAACGACGCGACGGCCGCTTGCGAGGTCGGGATCCAGAGCATCTCGCCGAGCACGAAGACGAGGATCACGAGCAGCACGACGGGGACGGCGGCGCTGGCGTTCAGGAGCAGGAACGGCAGCCCCATCAGCGGCATCGCGACGCCGAGCTTGAGCGAGGCCGGCACGCCGGCCGTCCAGCGGATCAGCCGGAGCTGCACGAACGTCACGAGCAGCGGGTTCACGATCACCATGAACCCCCAGAGCGCGGGGTCGACGCCGTGCGTCGAGACGAGCGAGATCGGGAGCAGCGTCTCGAAGGCGACGTACGTCATCGAGGCGAGGATCGACGATGCGAGGAAGACGAGGAAGGCGTGGTCGCGGACGATCACCGCGAACGAGCCCCGCTGCGGCGGGCCCTCCGGCGCGTAGGCGCCGCCGCGGGGGACGAACCGCCACGCCACCGCGAACGCGCCGAGCGCGAGGACGCCCGTCCCGGCGAAGAAGAGCGGCCAGCTGTGAAAGAGGAGGAGCGCGCCGCCGATCGGCGGGCCGAGCGCGACACCGAGGTTCGACGCGACGCGAACGGCGGCGTAGCCGGCCTCCGTCCGCTCCGGCGCGACGAGGTCCGGGACGATCGCGCTGTCGGCCGCGTTCCCGATCGCGCCGACGGCCGGCATGAGCGCGGCGACGACGAGGCCCGCGGTCGTGCTCGTGCCGACCGCCATGAACGCGGCCATCATCAGCACCTGCCGCCCCAGCCCGCGAGGATCAGCGGCCGCCTGCCGACACGGTCCGAGACGTGACCGCCGGCGTAGCCGGCGAGGCCGGCGAGGAGCGCGCCGCAGAGGTAGGCGAGGCCGAGTTGCGTGTCCGTGGCGCCGAGGTGCTTCTTCGCCCAGATGCCCATGAAGACCCAGGCGGCCGAGCTCGCGACGGAGCCTGCCAGCGCCACCGCGACGACCGGCCGCAGCGGCCCGTCGACGTCGCCGCCCCAGACGAGGCGCAGGATGCGGGCCACGAGCCGCACGGCCGCCGAGAGTAGCGCCGGGTACCGTACGAGCGGCGATGCCTGCGCGCGCCCGACGCTCGTGCCTCACCGTCCCGGGCGACGACGAGCGAAAGCTGGCGCGGGCGGCGACGCTCGAGGCCGACGAGGTGATCCTCGATCTCGAGGACGCGGTGCCGCGCGGGCGGAAGGACGCCGCGCGCGAGACGGTCGCGCGCGCGTTGCGCGATCTCACGTGGCGCGCGCCGACGGTGGCCGTGCGCGTCAACCGCGGCGACCCAGACGACCTCGCGCTCGTCGCCGAGGCGCGGCCGCACGTGGTCGTCCTGCCGAAGGTTGAGTCGTCGGAGGAGCTCGAGGGCCTGCCCGTCCCGGCCGAGGCGCAGATCGAGACGGCGCGCGGGCTCGCGCAGTGCGAGCTCGTCGCGGCGTCGCGAGGGCTCGAGGCGCTCGTGCTCGGCCCGGGCGACCTCGCGGCGTCGCTCGGCGTCCCTGAATTGACGATCGGCCACGGATCCCACGTCGACTACGCGCTCGCGCGGATGCTCGTCGCCGCGCGCGCGTACGGGCTCGCCGCGATCGACGGGCCGTTCGTCTCCCTCGAGGACGAGGCCGGGCTGCGCGTGTCGGCCGGGCGGTCGCGCGCGCTCGGGTACGACGGCAAGTGGTGCATCCACCCCTCGCAGGTCGCGGTCTGCAACGAGGTGTTCGCGCCGACGGCGGCCGAGGTCGAGCGCGCGCGGCGGCTGCTCTCCGTTGACGGAGCTGCGTCCGTCGACGGCGAGATGGTCGACGACGCGACCCGCAGGATGGCCGAATCCGTGCTCGCCCGGGCGCGCTTGTACGATCCCGGGTCGTGAGCGACATCGAGTCAGATCGGGTCCCACAGCACGACCCGCCCGCCGACGCCGAGCTCGTCCAGCCGGAGGTCGACGCCCGCGACGACTCGATCGTGGTCGAGGGCGACGACGCGGACCACGTCCTCCCGCCGACGGAGCTCGACCCCTACACGCCCGACGTCACGCCGCCGGCACGCGCGCGGACGGCGATGTGGGGCGCGATCGCGATCCTGCTGATCGTCGTCGCGATCGTCGTCTACGCCGCCCTGCGGTAGGCCGGCTCGGGCCGCTCCTCGAGCGGCGACGGCTCGACCCGGACGAGCCGCGCGAGGCGCCGGCGGAAGCCACCAGTTCCAGCGCCCGAAGAGCGCCATCAGGCTCGGCACGAGCAGCGACCGGACGAGCGTCGCGTCGACGAAGATCGCGACCGCGAGCCCGAGGCCGAACTCCTGGAGGCCGACGATCCGGCCGGCGACGAAGCCCGCCGAACGCGGCGCACATGATCGCCGCCGCCGCCGTCACGATCCGCCCCGTCCGCTCGAGCCCGTGGGCGACGGCGGTCGCGTTGTCGGCGCCCTCGTCCCACGCCTCGCGCATCCGGCGTGACGAGGAACACCTCGTAGTCCATCGAGAGGCCGAACAGCATCGCGAACAGGAAGATCGGGATCCAGCCCTCGACCTGCGGGAAGCGGTACAGCCCGAGCAGGTCCTCGCCGACGCCGAAGCGGAAGACGACGACGAGCATCCCGTAGCTCGCGCCGACCGAGAGCAGGTTCAGGATCACGGCCTTCAGCGGCAGCAGCAGCGAGCGGAACGCGCGCAGCAGCAGGAAGTACGTGAGGACGAGCACCGCGAGCACGAGCCAGCGGGAAGCAGCGGTAGGCCTCGTCGAGGAAGTCGACGCCCTGCGGCGGGCCGCCGCCGGCGAGCACCTCGGTTCCAGGCGGGAACCGTGCGGCCGGGATCGTGTCGCCGCGAAGACGGCGCGCGAAGGCCTGCGGCCTCGGGCTCGCCGTAGTCGTGCGTGCGCGAGCGACGATCACCTGCGCGTAGCGGCCGCTCGGGTCGACGAACCGGCGGCCGGCGCCGCGTAGACGACGCGGCGACCTCCGGGTCGCGCCGGAGCGCCGCCGCGACCCGCGCGACGGCCGCGCGCACCTCGCCGTCGCGCGTCCCTCCCTCGCGCCCGGAGTCGACGAGCGACCTGCGTCGGCGCGAGCGGCGCCCGGCCCGACGGCCTCGCGCAGGAGGTCGAAGCCGCGGACCGCCTGCGACGTCGCGCGGGATCCCGAAGGTCGAGCCGGGCGTCAGCTGGAGCCACAGCGCGGGGACGGCCGCGGCGACGAGCGCCGTCCCGCCGACGGCGAGGTAGAGCGACCGGCCGGCGCATGATCGACGCGCGCGAGCCGCGCCCAGAATCCCCGCTCGGGGTCGATCGGCTCGCCGCGGCAGGACGCGCTTGCGCGCCATGCCGCGCCGGCCGTAGAGCGAGAGCAGCGCCGGCTGCAGGGTCAGCGACGCCGCGATCGAGACGAGCGGGATCAGGAAGCCGCCGAGGCCGATCGAGCGGATGAACGGCAGCGGCATGAAGAGCAGGAGCGCGAGCCCGATCGCGACCGTCGCGCCGGAGAAGACGACGGCGCGGCCGGCGGTCTCCATCGTCCGCACGACCGCGTCGTCCGCCGGCAGCCCGCGCGCGAGCTCCTCGCGGAAGCGGTAGACGACGAGCAGCGAGTAGTCGATCGCGATCCCGAGCCCGATCAGCTGGACGAGGTTCGTCGACGTACGTCGCCGTCGTCGCGACGTGCGCGACGAGGTAGACGATCCCGAGCGTCGCGAAGATCGTGCAGCGCCGCGAACAGGAACGGGATCGTCACGGCGAGCGAGAGGCCGAAGACCGCGAGCAGGACGAGCGAACGCGATCGGCAGCGCGATCGACTCGCCCTTCACGAGGTCCTCGTTGAAGATCGGGTCGAGGTCGTGCTGGATCGCCGGCGGCGCCGGTGACGTAGCGGCCGCGACGCCGCGCGGCGCGGCCGACGGCACGGACGAGGTCGTCGGTGTATCCCTTCGCGTCCGCGAAGTCGAGCGTCGAGACGACGTCCGCGTAGAGGACGATCCGGCGCGACGGTCCGGAGCGGCGTCGGCCGCCCCGTCCGCACCTCGCCGCGGCCCGCGCGACGACCGCCTGGAGCCGCGGACGAGCGCCGGGTCGCGCGAGTCCCGTACGCGGAAGACGAGCTGGAACGACCCGTCGGGGCGGTCGCCGAAGTCGCTGCTCGAGCATCGTCTCGCACGCGCTCGGAGTCGGTCCCCGGGACGGTGAACTGGTTCGTACAGCGAGCGGCGCGAGCCGCGAGAACGCGAGAGCGCCGGCGATCGCGCAGCAGGGCCCAGCCGACCAGCACGAGGCCGCCGGTGGCGCAGCACGAGACGAGTCCACCGCGTCAACGCGTTCAACGGTATCCAGCCGGGTACGCTCCGCCCGTGGGCGAACGGCGCGACCGGGACCAGCTCGCAGGAGGAGATCGAGGAGCTCTTCGCGGACCTGTGGCAGGTGCCGCGCTTCTCGGGCCTCCGGCGCGGGTTCCGGCCGAACGTCGACTGCTTCCACACCGACGAGCCGCACGAGCTGACGGTGGTCGTCGAGCTGCCGGGCGTCGATCCCGACTCGGTCGACGTCGTCGCGGCCGAGCGCGCGCTCGTCATCCGCGGCGAGCGCAGCCGGCCGCGCGTCGACGGCCGCGTCTACCAGCAGATGGAGATCGAGTACGGCCCGTTCCAGCGCCAGGTCGAGGCTGGTCGAGGACGTCGACCCGTCGGGGGCGCGACGCGCGATTACGAGCGCGGTGTCCTGACGATCACGCTGCCGGTCGCGGAGCTGCCCGCCGAGCCGCGGCCGCGTGACGATCGTCGTGGAGCGCGCGTGACCGACCTGACGCTCGAGCTGCCGGAGGCCGCCGACGACGACCTCCGCCTCCCGGCGACGCTGCCGGTCCTGCCGCTCAAGGAGACGGTCGTCTTCCCGCAGTCGATGACGCCGCTCGCGATCGGCCAGGAGCGCTCGATCAGGCTGATCGACGACGTCGTCGCCGGCGACCGGCTGCTCGCGCTCGTGACGGTGCGCGACGACGCGGTCGACACGCCCGGGTGGGACGACCTGTACGAGGTCGGCACCGCCGCGGTCATCCACAAGATGATCAAGGTGCCCGACGGGACGCTGCGGATCCTCGTCCAGGGGCTCCAGCGCGTCCGGCTCGACGAGCGCGCCGGCGACGACCCGTACCTCGTCGGCGAGTTCGCGGAGCTGCCCGACGTGCTCGAGGAGACGCCCGAGCTCGAGGCGCTGACGCGCAACGTCCAGAGGCTCTTCGCGCGCATCATCGGGCTCGTGCCGTACCTGCCCGGAGGAGCTCCAGCTCGCGGCCGCGAACGTCGACGACCCGAGCGCGCTCTGCCACCTCGTCGCGTCGACCCTCCGCACGATCAAGACGGAGGAGAAGCCAGGAAGCTCCTCGAGCAGGTCGACGTCGAGACGCGGCTGCGCGAGGTCTCGGCGATCCTGAACCGCGAGCTCGAGGTGTTCGAGCTCGGCTCGAAGATCCAGTCGCAGGTGCAGTCGGAGATGGAGAAGGGCCAGCGCGAGTACTTCCTGCGCCAGCAGCTGAAGGCGATCCAGGAGGAGCTCGGCGAGGGCGACCCCGAGCAGGCCGAGGTGAACGAGCTGCGCGAGCGGCTCGATGCGCTCGGCGAGCTGCCCGAGGACGTGCGCAAGGCGGCCGACCGCGAGCTCGCGCGGCTCGAGAAGCTCCCGTCGGCGGCCGCCGAGTACGGCGTCATCCGCACCTACCTCGACTGGATCGTCACGCTGCCGTGGAACACGTTCACCGAGGACAACCTCGATCTCGACCACGCGCGCGCGGTCCTCGACGACGACCACTTCGACCTCGAGAAGGTCAAGGAGCGGATCATCGAGTACCTCGCCGTCGCGAAGCTGAAGAACGACGTCTCCGGCCAGATCCTCTGCTTCGTCGGCCCGCCCGGCGTCGGCAAGACCTCGCTCGGGCACTCGATCGCGCGCGCGCTCGGCCGCAAGTTCGTGCGGCTGTCCGTCGGCGGCGTGCGCGACGAGGCCGAGATCCGCGGCCATCGCCGCACCTACATCGGCGCGATGCCGGGGACGATCATCCGCGCGCTTCGCGACGCCGAGTCGACGAACCCGCTGCTGCTGATCGACGAGATCGACAAGATGGGCGCCGACTTCCGCGGCGACCCCGCCTCGCGCGATGCTCGAGGTGCTCGACCCCGAGCAGAACCGGACGTTCCGCGACCACTACCTCGACCTGCCGTTCGACCTCTCGAAGGTGCTCTTCATCTGCACCGCGAACACGCTCGACACGATCCCCGGCGCCGCTGCTCGACCGCATGGACGTGATCCAGCTCTCGGGCTACACCGAGGACGAGAAGCTCGGGATCGCGAAGCGCTACCTCGTCCCGAAGCAGCTCGAGGCGCACGGGCTCGACAGCGCGCGCAGCTCACGATCCCGGAGCGAGACGCTGCGGCTCGATGATCCGCGAGTACACCCGCGAGGCCGGCGTGCGCAACCTCGAGCGGCGGATCGCCGACGTCTGCCGCAAGGCGGCGACGCAGGTCGCCGAGGGCAAGACGCAGCAGACGCTGCGATCGACGAGAAGCAGCGTGCGCGAGTGGCTCGGGCCGCGGCGCTTCTCGGGCGAGGCGCGCAAGCGCACCGCCGACCCTGGCGTCGCGACCGGCCTCGCCTACACCGCCGTCGGCGGCGACGTCCTCTTCATCGAGGCGACGGCGTACCCGGGCAAGGGCCGGCTGACGATCACCGGCCAGCTCGGCGAGGTGATGCAGGAGTCGGCGCAGGCGGCGCTGTCGTGGGTGCGCTCGCACGCCGCGCAGCTCGGCCTCGCCGAGCGACTGGTTCGCCGAGCACGACATCCACATCCACGTCCCGGCCGGCGCGGTGCCGAAGGACGGCCCGTCGGCCGGCGTCACGATGGCGACGGCGATCGCCTCGCTCGTCCGCGGCGAGCCCGTCGCCGACGACGTCGGCATGACCGGCGAGATCACGCTCACCGGCCAGGTGCTGCCGATCGGCGGCGTCCGCGAGAAGGCGCTCGCGGCGCAGCGCGCCGGGCTCAAGCGCGTCGATCCTCCCGCGCGAGAACGAGCCCGATCTCGAGAGAGCTCCCCGGCGGAGACGCGCGCGGAGCTCGAGTTCGTGCTCGCCGACACGATCGAGGACGTGTTCGCGCCGCGTTCGACGAGCGCCGCCGCGCGCGGCGGCGCCGCGGCTCCTGCACGTCCTGAGCCGGGTTGGGGAAGAGCACGACCGAGTCGCCTCCGGCCTCGAGCAGCAGCCGAATCTGGTCGGCGCACTCTGCAGGGTCGCCAACCACGCAGAGATCGGTGAGCCAGTGCTCCGGCATTCCCTCGAGAACCGCAGCCGGGCCTCCTGCCGCCAGCTCGATCAGTTGATCGGTGATTCCGTACACGTCGCCGAGGGCGGTCCGCGGCATGTGAGCGAGAAACGCGGCCATCACTGGCGCGAGTGCTTCTTTGGCGCGGGCGGAGTCACGATCGATCGAGGACAGCGCGAGCACCGGCATTCGATGCTCGGTCGCTGCCCGTCCGGATTTGGCCCGGCCCGCCGCGGCGAGCGCGCGAGCCCAGCGAACGTACTCGACACCGGCGAACACCGAAATCAGCGTGCCGTCACCGACTTCACCGGTCAGCTCGATCATCCGCGGCCCGTGCCCTCCGACATAGATCTCCATGGTCTCGGACGGCGGGTACGCGAGTTTCACATGGTCGAAGGTGGCGACGCTCGAGCTCGAGTTCAACTCCTCGCCGGCGAGCAAGCACCGCACGGCAATGCAGCACTCGCGCACCACCTTCAGCGGCGAGCGCGGATAGAGATCCAGCAGCTCGAGCCCGTGCCCAAGACCCAGTCCGAACCCCGGGCGAAAGCGACCGGGAAACGCGCGAGCGAGGGTCGCGCACTCCATGGCGAGAACCGCCGGATGGCGCAGGCAGAAGGAGACCAGTGCGTTACCGACCGGGATCCGATCGGTTGCGCCGAGCGCAATTGCCGCACCCGAGATCCCGCCTGTGTAGAAGCAGTCCTCCGAGATCCAGAGCTCCGAGAACCCGAGCTGCTCGGCGAGGGCGGCGGTCGGCCCAATGGCCTCGGGTGGCGTCCCACTCCCGAGCGCAAGACCTACGACTCCGTTCATGCGACCTCCATGGGTTCGCGACCGGTCAATGGGAAGCGGAATCTACAGCGACCGCACCGAATCGGCTGAGTGACCGGACCCGCGCGCTCAGGTGCCGGAGGCCGGTGAGCCCGAGCCGTTCTGACGCTGTCCCGCCAGATGAGTCAGCGCGACTGCGAGGACGAGGGCGCCCCCGTAAAAGAGCTGCTGGACGTAGCTCTGAGCGCCGAGGAGTTGAAGGCCGGTGATGCCGGTGATCAAGAAGAAGACGGCGATCGTCGCACCGATCGGATTGAAACGCCCGGGATAGATCGCTGTTGCCCCGAGAAACGCCGCGGCGTACGCCGGCAGCAGAAACTGGAGCCCGGAGGTGGGATCCGCCGCGCCGGTCGTGCCGGCGTACAGCACTCCGGCGCCGGCCGACACGAAGCCGGAGGCGACGAGCGCCCCCCACCGCGTCCGTCCCACGCGGATGCCCGACAACCGGGAGACGCTCCGGCCGCGTCCCACGAAGAGCAACCGCCGGCCGATCGGCGTGTACTCCGAGACGTACCAGAGGAACGCCATCAGCGCGATGCCGTACCAGAACTCGAGCGGGATCGAGAGAAAACGGTTGACGACGACCGCGTTCACGAGCGTGTCCGAGACTCCGCTGATCGTCTGGGACTGGCTCATCCACAGCACGATGCCCTGGATGAACGTGCCGGTCCCGAGCGTGACGATGAACGGGTCGATTCCGACGAGAACGACGATGCCGCCGTTGATGAACCCGACGAGCGCGCCCACGCCGAGCGCCGCGAGAATCGCCAGATAGATGTTCCAGTGATGATTGACGTTCAGGATCGCGACGGTCATGGCCGAGAGCGTCAAGGTCGCCGCGACCGACAGGTCGTAGTCGCCCGCGGTCAACGGGATCAGGATCCCGAGAGTCAGGACGAGAATGACGGCCTGCGTCCCGAAGATCGTCGAGAGGTTCGCGACCGTCGGAAACGTATCCGGCCTCAGGATCGAGAAAGTCAGAAAGACGAGGGCCCACACGAAAACGAGCCCGAAGCGCGAAATCATCTCCGACGGGTTGGCATGCGAGCGAAGGAGCGCGACTCGTCCTTGCGGGCCGGGGACGTCGGGAGTCTGCTCGATGGGGTCGCTCATTGCCGCCGTTGCTCGTTCGGTTCTAGAAAGGCACGCTGTTGTAGCACTGCTCGGTGATCCGTTCCTTCGTCACTTCGGCACCGTTCAGCTGTTGCGTGATCCGGCCACGGCCGAAGATGAGCACGCGATCGCAGACCGCCGCGAGCTGCTCGTAATCGGAGCTCGCGCAGATCACGGACGTTCCCCTCCCCGAGACTTCCCGCAGCAGCTTGAAGATCTGCTGCCGTGCGCCGATGTCGACGCCCTGCGTCGGCTCGTGCAGCAGGAGCAGCGTCGGGTCGATCTGCATCCATTTGGCAAGGAGCGATTTCTGCTGGTTTCCGCCGCTGAGCGAGCCGTAGATGAGCCCTGGTCGCCGCGGACGAATGTCGTAGGTCTTCATCAGCCCCGCCGTGCGCGTCTTCATCCTCCGCCGGTCGAGCCAGATCGAGTTGAAGAACTCGTCCAGGATCTGCAGGTTCATGTTGTCGACAACCGGTAACGAGCCGACGGCGCCGTCCCGCTGGCGATCGGCCGGGACGAGCGCGATCCCCAACGCCACAGCGCGACTGGGGCTCATCTGGGCCAGATCGAGATCGTTCCCGGCGAGGTCGAGACGACCGCTCTGAGGTTTCGCGGCGCCGAAGAGGAAATACGGCACCTCTTCGAACCCCGATCCGACGAGGCCGGTCAGGCCGACGACCTCACCCTCGTGGACTTCGAAGGAGAGGCCGCTGAGCCGCCCGCCACTCAGATCCCGGACGCGGGTGTGAACCGCGGTCTCTCCGCGGTCGTCGTGGTCCATCGCGAGCGAGGTGAGGCGGCGACCGATGATCAGCTCCACCAGCGCACCCTCGGTGGCGTCACTCGTAACGACGGTGCCGGCGTTCCGCCCGTCCCGCAAGACGGTGACCCGGTCCGTGATGTCGCGGACCTCGTCGAGATCGTGCGAGACGAACAGGACCGAGTCCCCACCGCCGACGATCTCCCGCACGAGTGCGAAGAGACGGTCGACGTCCGCCTTGGGGAGGAAGACCGTCGGCTCGTCGAGCACGAGCAGCCCCTTGCGGTCGTGTGCCTGCTCCTCGGCTCGCATCTCCTCGACGGCTCGGACGATGGCGAGCATCGCGCACTCGACCGGCTTCAGCTTCGAGACCAGAGCTGACGGATTGATCGCGACGCCGTACTGGCTGAAGATTCTGCTCGCCTTCAGGCGTACACGGGCCCATGGGATGTGCAGCCGGTACTTGCTGGAGGAGAGGTCGGCGATCCACAGGTTCTCGATCACGGTCAGTGACGGGATGAGCCCGAGGTCCTGATGGACGAAGCTCAGCCCGAGTTCGCGGAACTGACCGGTGTGGAGCGGAAGCGGGGACAGGACGCCCGTTGACCGAAAGCTCGCCGGCGTCCGGCGTGTGGAAGCCAGCCAGCACCTTGATGAGCGTCGACTTTCCCGAGCCGTTCTCGCCGAGCAAGCCGTGAACTTCACCGGTCCGAATCTCGAGGCTCGCGTTGTCGAGCGCTTTTGTGCCGCCGAAGCTCTTCGAAACGCCCTTTAACTCGAGAGCCGGCGGGCCGGACACCGTCGGTGCCGGAACATCCGTGGTCGCCGCCACTCGCCTGGCTCAGCTCGCAACGGTTTCGCGGGACGTCATCGCCGGGCCGGCACGAACAGAGCGGACGGCCTTGAGCGGCGCTGACGGGGCACCAAGCGACGGTAAACAGGTCGCTGAATCCGGTCAAGCGGCAACCGTCCCTCCATCTCGCGATCGTTGCGAGAGTGGCTCCCCCCCGCAACTCGCACCTCAGCCTCTTCGCTACTCGCTCGGGCTAGCGCCGCCGCCATCTGGGATGACGTGTGAGAGGGGTCAGTCCGTCGCCGAGCTGTTCAGTGGCCGGGTGCTCGACGAGCTCGCAGCGGGTCGCGCCGCCGTCGGTCAAGCGCCACCTGGCCGGGCAGGCAGACGAGCGCGCGCAAGCACCGTGAGCAAGAGCGGCGAGCCGAGCGGGAAGCCAGGTTCAGCGAGCAGCGTGCGAAGCTCGCAACAGGAGACGAGTTCGAGGCGGGTGCTGCTTCGACGAGATCGAAACCACGGCGAGGAGGAAGGCTGAGCGCAGCGAGCCAAGACCTCGCCACCGCATCTACTAGCCTCGATAGCGAGCGAGACACAGATGCACTAAAGTGCAAATCTGCCACGCGTTGGTGTACGGTGTACGGATGTCGCGCCGACGTCTCCGCCGCAAGAGCGCGAAAGCCAAGCCCCGCGCCGATCCGCTGAGCGCACTCTTAGACGAGCTCGCTGACGGAACGCGAGCGCGAGCCCGAGATCCCGCGCCACAGCGTCGCGCCGCCGCCTGCTCGCGAGACACAGCGTGTCGAGCGTCTCGCCTACACGCGGACACAGGCGGCCGCGCGCTCGGCATGACTCCCGCGACCTTCGCCCGACGGGTGCTCCCGCTGATCGAGACGGTCGAGATGCCGTGGGGCAAGCAACTCGTGCCCGTTGACGAACTCGAGCGACTCTCGCGGAGCATCGGCGCCCGGCGCCGACGATGCGAAGGCGACGACCGTCGGCCGCCGGCCGATGCTGCCGGACGACGTCGTGAGGCGTATCGCGACTGAGCACCGCGCTGGCAAGAGCCTCGGCCAGATCGCTCGTGATCTGAACGCGGACCGCGTCCCGACCGCGCAGGGCGGGGTGCAGTGGTGGCCGTCGACCGTGCGCGTCGTTCTGAGAGGCCGGGCTGCGTCTGATCTCGCAGCCGCGACGACTCGCAGCGACGGATCGACGTCCCAGGTCTAGCGCTCGAGCTGAAGGCCGCGCCGACGGGTGCGGACGCGCTCGAGTTCCATCAGACGCCGGAGGCGCTGGAGGCGCTCGACGTCCTCGGGCCGGTCGCTCGCTTCGAGCATGCGGACGAGGTCGACGGTCGAGGCGATCTGGGGGCGGAGGCCGCGGCCGAGGTTCTCGCGGTTGCCTCGGATGCGGAGGTCGTCGTAGCCGCGCGTGCCCCACGGCTCCGGGACGACTGTCAGCTGCCGGCTGGCGTCTCGACCGTGATCGGGTCGCCGACCGCCGGCGCGTCGACACGAGCGCGGCTGCCGGCGGCGCCGAGCTCCTCGAGCGCCTGGGCGAGCGCGCGCACGTTGTCCTCTCGCGGCGACGGGGCGATGTCGAGGCCCCGCGTCACCTCGCCGGTGCCGTGCACGACTCGCGCGAATGCGCCGACGACGACGTAGCTCACCCGGTTCCGCTCGAGCGCCTCGAGGAGCGCGTACGGATCGAACGCGACGCGGCTCTCACCGGCTGCGACCGAGTTCGTCGAGCAGGCTCTGCACGCGCTGCTGTGGCGCCTCGAGCAGGCTGTCGTTCGAGCTCCGCGTCGAGCGCCGGGTCGTCGTCGCGCTCGGCGATCTCGATCTTGAGCTCGAATCCGCACGCCTCGACGACTGAGCGGAGGTTCTCGAAGCTCGGCTCCTGCCGGCCGATCTCCCATCGCGCGACCTGGGCGCGATCGCGGCCGAGGCGCTCGGCGAGCTCGGTCTGGGTGAGTCCCGCCCTCAGCCGTGCCTCTCGGATGACCTGCGCGCCGGTGATAGGCGAAGTCTACTTCGTGTTGCTCTGAGCTCTAGTGACTGATAGGTTACGCAGATCACCATGGCACGCGACGCTGGTCAACTCTCCCTTCAGCTCGTTCAGGCGAACGTGAGCGGACGACAGCGGACGGAAGGCGGAGGCTCGCGCATCACAGCTGCCACGTCTCTCGATCAGTCCCGGCGAGGCGGCCGAGATGCTCGGCGTCAGTCGCGACTTCTTCGACGAGCACATCAAGCCGGAGCTCCGGATCGTGCGCCGCGGCTCGAAGACGATTCTCGATTCCGGTCGCCGAGCTCGAGCGCTGGCTCGACAAGAGCGCGACGCGGTTCACACGCTGACGAGTCGCGGCTCGCGTCCGGCCAGCATCGGCGGGTAACGGCGCTCGATCCATCGCTCCGCCACTTGGGTCGGGGCCTGAACTCGTCGGTCACTGCCAGCGGAAGCCGGCGATCTTCTGCTGGGGCACGAGCGGGCTGGGCGGGATGCCGGGCGGGGGCTCGGGCAGGTTGAACGCGCTCGGGGCGACGTCGTTGAACGTGTCCGGGTGGAACAGCGACGCGAGCAGCTGGATCTGCCCGCGTGCGACACCGAGTTCGCCCATGCCGCCGCCGTACATCGGCAGCCCGTCGGTCTCGCAGCGCGCGTAGACCTTGAACAGCTCCTCGAAACCGCCGATCCGCGACGGCTTCACGTTCACCGCTCCACAGCGGATCGTCGTCTCGTCCAGCGCCGCTGCGGTCGTGACCGGCGCGTCGTAGGACACGCGCGCACGGTGGGGCTGCAGCAGCTCGGTCACCTCGGGGATGTCGTGCGGATCCTCGAGCAGCGCGTCCGGGAAGCACTCGATCACGGCCGTGTACATCGCCAGCATCTGCTCGGGCGTGCCGACGTCCATCCCGTACTGGCCCTTGAAGTCGACCGTCCGGACGGCGCCCGTCGCGGCGAGCCGCTCGATGAGGGCGCGGTCCCAGAGGAAGCTGGCGTCGATCTTGAAACGCATCTCGGGATACGTGGCCAGGCGTTGGCCGACGTGGGCGAACGACGGCGGATCTCCGAGGCCGAGCGAGTTGACGTAGGTGACCGGCCGGGGCGTCAGGCCGAGCAGCGCCGGCAGCGACGTCTCCGCCTGGCGCAGCGCCAGATCGAGCGCTGCGGACTCGAACCCCCAGGTGCGGAAGTTGCGCATCAGCTCCCACTGCGGCGGCTCGGCGAACAACGGCAGCGTCCGTATGTGCGCCGCGAATGACGCGATCGTCCAGCGGCCGGCGAGCGGCAGCGATCGTGCCAGCTCCGCGTACGTGTCGTAGTCGGCGGGCTGCATCAGCCCGATCTCCTCAGCGAGCCCGGTGTGCCCGCCGCCGCGCAGCGTGAGCGGGGCGGTGATGCGGTCGCCGTCGCCGGCCGGCCCGGGTTCGCCCGGCGCGCTCAGGCGCTCGCAGTCCGCGTCTTCGATCTCGAACTCGAGCGCGCCGACGCGCTCCCAGTATGTGTTTGTTTCCATCTTCATGACCACTATGACCGGCCCGTGATGCCGAACTCATCGTCACAGACACGCTGCATCACTCGACCGGCCATCGGCACCCCGGCCTCGGGACAGCGACAGTCGTACGCAGGCGGAATCCGGGGTGCGGATGCTGCCTGCGCTCGTACAGGGGCACTCAGTGAGCGACTCTGCCCTTCTTGCCTACGACCGCGCTCGTGGCGTTCGCCTGATCGCCGGCGTCGACGAGGTGGGGCGCGCCGCCTCGCCGGCCCGATCGTGGCCGCGGGCGTTCTCTTCGACCTGGAGCGGCTCGCCGCCGGCGCGGGCAGGGACCTCCTCGAGGAGCTGAACGACTCGAAGCGCCTAGCGCCTGCCAAGCGCGAGCGTCTCGCCCAAGCCGTCCTCGCCCACGCGGAGGCGGTCTCGCTCGTCTCCGTCTCCGCGAGTGAGATCGACCGGATCGGGATCGATCCCGCCAACGTGGCCTGCCTCGAGCGGGCGCTCCGCGCGTGGGAGAGCGGGCGGAGCTTCGTCTCGTCGACGGCGGCCTCGCGCTCGGGCCGAGGCGCCCGTGCACGAGCTGATCGTGCGCGGAGACGCGAAGAGCGCGACCATCGCGGCCGCCTCGATCGTGGCCAAGGTCGCCCGCGATCGCCTCATGGCTCGCCTGGGCGAGCGCTACCCGGGCTACGGCTTCGAGCGGAACAAGGGCTACTGGTCGCCGGAGCACCGGGGCCGCGATCGCGAAGCTCGGGCCGACGCCCCAGCACCGCCTGAGCTTCAAGGCCCGCTGCTTCGCCGGGGCCATCGCCGCCGTTCCCGCTCGTCACCCGAAGGCGCGCCGTGTCTCTTGGCGCGGGCTGCCTGCCGTAGAGATCGCGGCTCACCTGCTCGAGACGCCCACGATCGGGGACAGAGTGTGGACGAACGAGCGGCGTCTGCCCCGCGAGACCCGGACAGCTTTCATTGGCCGGGTTCTGCTCGGCGACACGGAGCCGGTCGACGCTTCCTGACTCTTCGACGAGCAGGTCAAGCCAGAACTGCGGATCGGGCGTAGGGGATCGAAGACGATCCTCGTGCCAATCGCCGAGCTCAAGCGCAGGCTCGACAAGAGCGCGACGCGGTTTCACGCGTCTCAATGTTCGTCGGCCCACGTGCTCACGGACTGGCAGGGGGCAGCGCTCGATCGAGCGCCTCCGCTCCGCGCTTCATCGCCACGCCGTTCAGCGGGCCGTTCTTCTTGAGGCGCTTTCTCAGAGCCCGGCGGAGCACCCAGACTGCGCCGACCTGGAACGGAAAGTCGAGCAGACCCCATTCCGCGTCGAGGAAGCAGAGCGCGCTGTACACGAGCGTTCCGTTCGTCGCGGGCTCGAGTCGCAGCGCGGCTAGTACGCATTCGACCTGCTTGTGGACGCCCTTGGCGAGTGACGTCCGGTCTCGTCCGCCCACGTACAGCTTGTTCTCGGTGCGCCACGCCGGGCCGACGTCGCGGCAGACGACACGGCCGCTGTAGGTCTTCGCGTCGACAACCCAGACTCCGGAGGGCGCCACGAAGATGTGGTCGATGTTGCCGCGCGTGCCGGGAATGGGTCGATCGTGGAGGCAGAGCACGGCGTCTCCGAGTTCGCGGCCTACGTAGGCGGCGAGTCGCGACTCGCCCTCACCTCCCTTGCGCCAGGTCGCCGAGATCTCGCGCTCGGCCATGTGCTCCGCAACGGCTGCCGCCGCGGGGCCGTAACGCTGTTCCACCTGAGCGACCCGTCGCGCGACGCGACGCTCGCCCTCAGCGGCTGCGGACGCGCCGGCGATGTCCTGTACGCGGCTGCCCGCGCAAGTCAGGCAAGTCGCCTCCTTTGCTCCGCGACTCCACAGCGCCTCGGTGCCGACGGGCAGCGGCGTGTCGCAAGCGGCGCACACGCCTGGATAGCGCAGCCTCAAGCGCCGGGTGTTGCTCGACTCGTCCACGCTCGACTTCAGCATTGATCTGCCCTCTCTCGGCCGCGCCACACCAAGAAGGGGGACAGAGCCGGAACTGCGGACGGCGCCGGTGGCTCCTCACGCACGCCGGGGATCGATGCCGGCGTGGAAGCGGATCGCGCGGTCGAGTGGCGTCTCCAATCCC
>CAVUKP010000017.1:0-134051 GCA_963742135.1 uncultured Thermoleophilia bacterium
GCGAGTGGGTCAAGGTGAAGCACAACCGCACAGCCGACTGCGTCGTCGCCGGGTTTCGCTGGAACGCCGATCGCCCGACGCTCGGCTCGTTGCTGCTCGGCCTCAACGACGAGGCCGGCGCGCTTGTCCACGTCGGGGTCGTGACGGGGTTCTCGGCGACGCAGAAGCGCGACCTGCTCGCGGAGCTCGAGCCGCTCGTCGTCCCGCTCGAGGGACATCCGTGGGAGCTGGGGATTCGGCCTCGAGCGCAGCCCGCTCGGCGTCTGCTCGGCGCGGCCGGGCGGTGGTCGCCCGGCGAGATGGCGCTCGAGTGGGTGCCGCTTGCGCCCGCGCGCGTCGCCGAGGTCGCGTACACGCAGCTGGACGGGTTCCGCTTCCGCCACCCCGCGCGGTTTCCGGCGCTGGCGAACCGACCGCGATCCCCGCTCGTGCACGCTGGAGCAGCTCACGTGACGCTCGACTCTCCGGAACGCGTGCTGTGGCCCGAGGCGGGGTTCACGAAGCGCGACGCCAACGACTACCCGCCTGGAGGGCGTCGAGCTGCACGCCGACCTGCGCCTGCTCGCCGCCTACCGCTTCCCGGAGGGGTGTCGAAGGGCCGCGCTGGTACATGACGCAGTGCCGCGACGTTGGGCACGCCACGCAGATCGTGTTCGACCTCGACCCGGGGCCGTCGGCGGACGTCCTCGACTGTGTGTCCGTCGCGCTGGCGATCCGAGACGCTTTCCCGGCCGCGTGGGTCAAGACGTGGGGCTCTGCTCGGGCTCCACGTGGTCGTCCCACTCGACGAGCCGCAGCCGTTCGAGGAGACGAAGGCGGCGGCGCGCGGGCTCGCGCGGCGGCTCGCGGCCGCTGACCCGCGCGTGACCGACCGGCCGCAGCGCGCGCTCCGCGCCGGGAAAGGCGCTCGTGGACTGGAACGAGAACGACCGCACGGAGTCGCTCGTCGCGCCGTAGTCTCTGCGCGCGCTCCCGTGGCCGACGGTCTCGACCCCGCTCGAGTGGGCGGAGCTCGAGCGGGCGCGGGAGGTTCGCGACCTCGTGTTCCTCGCCGACGAGGTGCGCGAGCGGGTCAGCGGGTCGCGGCCGTCGGCGGGGGCTGAGGGGGCGACGAGACGGAGGCGGCGTTCCCGAGCTCGCCCGCGGGAGTCGACGGTGCGGCGACGTGCGCCCTGGTTAGTTCGGCGGCTGCCGGGGGAACGGCTCACCCCATGAGCCAAGATCCGATCGCACGCCTGCTCGAGCACGGTGAAGAGCACGGCTGCATCCACCTGACGCAGCTGAACGAGGTCGTGCAGACGCTCGAGCTCGACGAGGACGACATCGAGGCGCTGTTCGAGCGCATCGAGGGCGCCGGCATCGACCTCACCGACGACTGCGCGCGCATCACCGACGAGGCGAGCGTCCCCGACGACGTACAACCTCGACGACCTGTCGACGTCGACGATGGACGCGCTCCAGCTCTTCCTCAACGAGGCCGGGCGGTACCCGCTGCTGACGGCGTCGCAGGAGGTCGAGCTCGCGAAGCGGATCGAGCGCGGCGACAAGGGCGCGAAGGACCTGATGATCAACTCGAACCTCCGCCTCGTCGTCTCGATCGCGAAGAAGTACCAGGGCCACGGCCTGAGCCTGCTCGACCTGATCCAGGAGGGCATCATCGGCCTGATCCGCGCAGTCGAGAAGTTCGACTACCGCAAGGGCTTCAAGTTCTCGACGTACGCGACGTGGTGGATCCGCCAGGCCGTGCAGCGAGGCGTCGCGAACAAGGCGCGCACGATCCGGATCCCGGTGCACATCGTCGAGCGCGAGCAGAAGATCGCGCGCGCCGAGCGCGAGCTGATCGCGACGCTGGAGCGCGCCGCCGACCGACGACGAGGTCTCGAAGAAGGCGAAGCTGCCGGTCAAGCAGGTGCGCGAGGTGCGCGCCGCGGCGCGCGCAGTCACGAGCCTCGACAAGCCGCTCGGCGACGAGTACGACTCGAGCTCGTACGGCGACCTCTTCGCCGAGCGACGAGCCGCCGATCGACGAGGAGGTGCACCTCTCGCTCGCCGAGGACACGCTGCACGCGGCGGTGACGGAGCTGCCCGAGCGCGAGCAGCGGATCCTCGAGCTCCGCTACGGCCTCGGCGGCGACGATCGAGCCGAAGTCGCTCGAGGAGATCGGCCGGATCCTGGGCCTGACCCGCGAGCGCGTGCGCCAGCTCGAGGCGGAGGCGCTGAGCCGGCTCGGCGAGCGGCGCGAGATCCGCGCGCTCCAGCCGGCGGCGTAGCCGTCGCGCGCCTCGTCGTGACGGAGCGGCTCGCGTGACGCTTCCGCACGCGCCGGCACGGCCGTGTCAGCGCGGCGCTGCGTGTATGGCGTTTCGCCTCGACGCGAGCGCACGTGCCGTCACCGGAACGGCCTCGAGGCGCGACCGCGGGCGCTGCGAGCGGCGGCGTCGGCGCGCCCGCGCCCTCGCGGATGCCCTCGAGCAGCTCGAGCGAGCGCCTCGGCGGCCGTCCGCCGGGCTCCCAGCCGAGCTCCGTCCGGGCGCGCGTCGTGTCGAGGAGCGGCACGTCCGAGCCCCATGTCGACCCAGCCGCATCGGCGTCGGCTGGAGGTGGAGCCGCCACGTCAGCTGCGACAGCGCCGCGACGCACGGCGCTCGGGACCGGCAGCTTGCGGCGCGCGGAGCAGCCGCGCGAGCTCGTCCGGGGTCGACGCACGGGCTCGGCGGCGACGTTGAACGCGCCGCGCGCGTCGCCGACGACCGCGAGCCGGTACGCCTCGCCGACGTCGTCGGAGTGCGACCGCCTGGAAGACGCAGCCGCGGCGTGTCCGGGACGAACGGGATCCGCCCGGGCCGCGAGCAGCGGCGTCGGGAGCAGCGGCCCGGCGAAGAGGCGCCGCTGCCCCGTCGCCGACCTCGCGCTTGAAGATCAGCCCCGGGCGCAGCCGCACGACGCGCACGTCCGGGTGCGCCTCGCTCGAAGCGCGTCGAGCCGCCGCTCGACCTCGGCCTTCTGCCGCGAGTAGAAGCTCGTCGCGATGCCGTCGGTCGGCCAGCTCTCGTCGACGCGGCGGTCCTTCGGGCCGGGCGAGTACGCGCCGACCGACGACGCGTAGACGAGCGCCGGCACGCCCGCGTCGGCGACCGCGTCGAAGACGCGCGTCGAGCCGTGGACGTTCGTGAGCCAGAGCTTGTCGAGGTCGCGCGAGGGCTGGATCAGCCACGCGAGGTGGACGACGCACGTCGGCGCCGCGGAAGTGGGGGACGAGGTCGTCGCGGACGATGTCGGCCGCCGCCCACTCGACCTTCGGCGCCGTCGCAGCTCCGGCAGCCGGCGCGCGAGCCCGAGCACCGAGTCGACCGCGTCGTCGGCGGCGAGCGCGCGCAGCGAGGCTCGTGCCGACGTTGCCGGTCGCGCCGACGACGACGACGCGCATGCTACGCGGCCGCCTGCGCGGCGCGACGCCGAGCTCGTCGACGAGCGTGAAGAACGCCTTCGCGTACGGCGATGCTCGCCGTCCGCTCGCGCGCAGGACGTCCCAGTCGATCTGCTCGCGCAGCGCGCGCGCGATCTCGAGCACGCTGTCGTAGTCGACCTCGTGCTCCTTCAGCGCGAGCAGCTTCGTCGCGAGCACGTCGGTCGGCGCGAGCACCCGCATCCGCGATCGCGTGCACCTCCATCTCGTCGGCGCGCTCGAGCTCGTCGTCGTCGACGGGGCCGCTCGCCGGCGCGAAGATCAGGTCGACCATCGACGTCGCCGTCGAAGGCCTTGTAGAGCCAGCCCTCCGGCGGCTTCTCCGCGCGCATCCCGGCCTCGGCGAGCGCCTGCGAGCGCGCGCTCGGCGTCCTCGGGCTTGACGAAGTAGTCGAGGTCGTGCTCGCGCGGCGGGCCGCCGCGCGCCCACGACGCGATGCCGCCGGCGAGCGCGAACGGGATCTCCGCGTCGCGCAGCGCCGCCGGTCGACTTCTTCAGCGTGTCGAGGATCTGGTCGAACGGGATCTCGTCGCTCGGCCATGTGCGGCAGCGGTACCCGCGCCGGCGGTTTGAATCAGCGCCGGGTACGCAAGGAGGCGTGGCAGGCGCGATCCGGATCGCGGCGGCCGGCGACATCCACGCCGGCACCGGGGACGCGACCGAGGTGCGCGCGGCGTTCGCGCGCGTCGTCGACGCAGGCCGACGTCGTGCTGCTCGCGGGCGACCTGACGACGCACGGCCAGCCGGAGGAGGCGGAGGTGCTCGCCGACGCCTGCCGCGACTTCCCGCTGCCGGTCGTCGCGGTGCTCGGCAACCACGACTGGCACTCCGACCGGCCCGCCGAGCTCGTACGCGAGCTGCTGGCGCGGCCGGCGTCGTCGTGCTCGACCGCAGCCACGATCCTGCTCGGCGTCGGCGGCGTCTCGCGTCGGCATCGTCGGCGTCAAGGGCTTCGTCGGCGGCTTCGGCGGCCAGATGGCGAACTTCGGCGAGCCGCTCGTCCGCGAGGCGCTACGCCGAGATGACGCGCGACGTCGAGGCGCTCGACGCGCGGCCTCGCGCGATCGCGGCGCGCAGATCCGGGTCGCGCTGCTGCACTACGCGCCGATCGCGGAGACGCTCGAGGGCGAGCCGCAGCGGCTCTGGGCGTTCCTCGGCACCGAGCGGATGGCGGCGCCGATCGCCGAGCACCGGCCCGACCTCGTCCTGCACGGCCACGCCCACCACGGCCGCTTCGAGGGCTGCGTCGGCGCGGTGCCGGTCTACAACGTCGCCGTCCACGTGATGGGGCGCGACTTCTGGGTCTTCGAGCTCGCCGCCGGACGCGCCGCGGCAGCCGGTCGCGGTCGAGGAGGCGTGAAGGAAGCGGCTAGGAGCCGACGACCTTGACGATCCAGCGGCGCGGTCGCGCTCGCGGTCGAGCTCGATGAAGAGCACGCGCTGCCAGGTGCCGAGGCAGAGGTCGCCGTCGCCGACGGGGATCGACTCGCCGGCGGAGCCGAGGAGCATCGACATGCAGTGCGAGTGGCCGTTGCCGATCTCCATGTCCTCCTCGCAGATGTTCTCGGTGCGCCGGTCCCAGTCGTCGTGGGCGTAGTAGGTGTCGTGCGGGATCAGCCGCCGCAGCAGCCGCGCGAAGTCCTCGAAGAAGCCGCGTCTCGAACTCGTTCACGCGGACGCAGCACGTCGTGTGCGGCGAGTAGACGCAGCAGATCCCGTCGACCACGCCGGACTCGCGGACGATCTCGCGCACCTCGTCGGTGATGTCGGTGACGTGGAGGCCGCCCGCGCGTCCGGAAATGGCGCTCCGCCTGGTAGACCTTCACGCGCGGTGAGTGTAGTCGGCGGCCGGCGTGGCCGCCGGCAGCGCCGAGCCGCGCGATACGGTGCGCCGCGCGGGCCCGTAGCTCAGCGGTTAGAGCAGCGGACTCATAATCCGTCGGTCCCAGGTTCGAGTCCTGGCGGGCCCATCGGCGTCGCGTGCACATCCGGGCGCCCGAGTCGCGCGGCGGCGGGGTGATATCACGGCGACGACCGAAGTGGCGACATCTGACATTCGTGGTTGACGCGCGGCGCGAGGCCGGTCATATTCGAATCTTCATCGACCGGCTGAAGGGGGCTTCATGGGGAAATACCGGCGCGTGGCCGCGCCTGCTGTCGTTCTGCTCGCGTTGATCGTCCTCGGGCTCGTGTTCGGACGGGCGTCCAGCCCGCGCCCGGTCGCGGGTTCGACGGCGCACGCCGCGCTGCACGAGCGGGCGGGGGAGGGCGAAGGCGGCGCGGACGCCGAGGCGTACACCGACCGCGCGTACCCGGCGTCCGAGATCACGATCGACGAGGTCCAGGGCGCGATCAAGGCCGACGCGAAGCTCAAGCCGAAGAACCCGAAGCTCATCTCGAAGTGGGACTTCCTCGGCCCGGACACGCTCGACGTCGACCGGCTCGGCACGCAGTCGTTCATCAAGCCGACGCAGTGGTCCGGGCCGCGTGACGGCGCTGACGGTCGACCCGAAGTGCAAGCGCGAAGGAGTGCACGCTCTACGTCGGCGCGGCCGGCGGCGGCGTCTGGCGCTCGAAGAACGCGCTCGCGCCGAAGCCGGACGTGGAAGCAGATCTCCGACGGGCATCCCGACGAACGCGATCGGCTCGATCGCCGTCGACCCGAACGACCCGACCGGCAAGACGATCTACGTCGGCACCGGCGAGGGGAACGCGAGCGGCGACAGCGAGGCCGGGCTCGGCCTCTACAAGACGACCGACGACGGCGCGCACTGGACGCTCGTGCCGGGGTCGTTCGCCGTCGCGAACCTCCGCGTCGATCACCTGGATCGCGATCGAGCCGGGCAACGCGAACCACATCCTGATCGGCACGCGCTCCGGCACGCGCGGCGATCGGCTCGAACGCCACGAGCACGGCCACCGTCGCGGCGCAGTCGCCGGCCGTCGGCGTCTACGCCTCGACCGACGGCGGCGCGACGTTCACGCTCGACGCAGGCCGGCTCGATCAACGAGGTCAAGTTCGACCCGACCGACCCGAGCATCGTCTACGCGCGCGGTCAGCGCGACGGTCGGCCTGCATCCGCTCGACCGCCGGCGGCGCGGCCGGCACGCTGGCAGACGATCTTCCGCTCGAACCGCGGCCGCTTCTCGTTCTCGCCGGTGCAGCTGCCGAACGGCAAGACGCGCATCTACCTGTCCGACGCGAGCGGCGGCGGCCAGGGCGCGCAGGTCTACCGCATCGACGACGCGAGCCAGCCGGCGGCGACGCTGACGGCCGTCGAACAACGCGGCGTGGACGCGGCTCTCGAACCCGACCGCCGGCACGCCCGGCATTCGCGGTCTACAACTACTGCAACACGCCGCTCGTCGGCTCGCAGTGCGTCTACGACATGTTCGTCATGTCGCCGCCCGACCGGCCCGACATGGTCGTCGTCGGCGGGCTCATGCACTACGAGGAGCTGAAGCCGTACGTCCGCAGGTCTCGCCGGTCGTCGGCATGCGCTCGAACGGCCGCGCCGTGCTGATGTCGATGGACGCCGGCGCGACGTGGACGGACGTGACCGGCGACGTCGGCGGCGAGTCGATGCACCCGGACCAGCACGCGCTCGCGTTCGTGCCGGGCAATCCGGACCAGTTCTTCGTCGGCTCCGACGGCGGCGTCATCCGGACGAGCGGCAAGTGGGCCGACGCGTCGAGCCAGTGCGACAGCCGCGGCCTCGCGACCTCGTCCGGCGTTCCTCGCCGACTGCAAGGCGTGGCTGAGCAGATCCCGACGGAGCTCGACGTCGTGAACGCGGGCCTCGGGACGCTGCAGATGAACAGCATCTCCGTCAGCCCGTACTCGCCGGACGACACGGCGATGACCGGCACGCAGGACAACGGGACGCTGTCGTTCACGGGCAAGAACCGACGTGGTTCCTGCCGCTCACCGGCGACGGCGGCGACAGCGGCTTCGACGCGGTCGACCCGCACCTCCGCTTCCACACCTACACCGGCGGTCAGATGGACGTGAACTACAACGACGCCGACCCGACCTCGTGGCTCTGGATCGGCGACCGGTTCATCGTCAGACTTCCCGGAGGCGCAGCGCTTCTACGCGCCGGTGATCTCCGACCCGCTGCGCGACGAAGACGATCTTCGTCGGCGCGCAGAGCGTGTGGCGGACGACCGAACGCGGGCGGCGACCGCGCGTTCCTCGAGGCGCACTGCAACACGGCCGTCGGCGAGTTCCCGAGCGACCTGCTCTACACCGGCGCGTGCGGCACGACCGGACGACTGGCCGCCGCTCGGCACGTCGACGCTGACGCGGCGCGTACGCCTTCGGGACGACGAAGGGCGGCAGCACTCTCAGCGCTCGTCGCGCGGGCCGCGACGCGCGGCACGATGTGGGCCGGCACGCGGCGCCGGCCGTGTGCTGATCTCGAGGAACGTCGAACGCCGCCGCCGGCGAGCGTCACGTTCACGCGGCTCGACACGCCGCGGCGCAGCCGAACCGCGCCGTCTCGTCGATCTACGCCGACCCGACGAACCCGAACCACGCGATCGTCACGTTCTCGGGCTACAACGCGAACACGCCGACGACGCCGGGTCACGTGTTCGACGTCGTCTTCGACCCGGCCTCGGGCACGGCGACGTGGACGGACATCTCCTACGACATCGGCGACCAGCCGGTCAACGACGCCGTGCTCGACAGCGCGACCGGCAACGTCTACGTCTCGACCGACTTCACGGTCCTCCTGCTGGAGCAGGGGACGCAGACGTGGGTGCCGGCCGCGGACGGCCTGCCGGCCGTGGCCGTGTCCGGGCTGACGCTCGCCGACGCGAAGCACGGGACGACCGGTACATCTACGCCGCGACGCACGGCCGCGGCGCCTACCGCGTGCGGCTGAAGTAGCCGACGAGCGACGCTGCCGCCGCGCCGTCCCGACGGCGCGGCGGCAGCGCTCACGCCCGAACGGCCCGGCGCGAGCAGCGGCGGGACGGTCGCGACCTTGCCTCGCCGTACCCCGCGCGGGCGGTGCGCGTGACGCGGCAGGCGCGCGCCCGCGGAGGCTCGTTGATCGGCCGAGTAGGATTGGGACTGCTGTGGCGGCTACGGAGGAGAAGCGTCGGCTCATCCTCGACGCCGCCGTGCGCGTGTTCGCGCGCCGGGGGTACCACGACTCTCGCGTCGGGGACATCGCGAAGGACGCGGGCGTCGCCTACGGGCTCGTCTACCACTACTTCGAGTCCAAGGAGGCGGTCCTCGAGGCGGTCTTCCGCGAGGCGTGGGGGAGGCTCGTCGCAGCGGTCGGCGAGGTCGAGGGGTCGGACGCGCCGGCGCCCGACAAGCTCCGCACCGTGATCAAGATCGTGCTCAGGACGTGGCGCGACGACCCGAACCTCGTCCGGCTGCTCGTGCGCGAGGTCACGCGGACGTCGCACCTCCAGCGCGAGATCGACGACATCGCGGAGGCGTTCGCGCTGCTCGAGCGGATTGTCGCGCAGGGACAGGAGGAGGGCACGATCCGGCCCTCGCTCGACCCCCGCCTCGCCGGCTGGATCCTCTACGGCGCGCTCGAGGAGATCCTCACGGGCTGGGTCCTCGGCCAGCTCCCGGACTCACCGGACGACGTCGCCGCAGCCGAGCGCGCGGTCGCCGAGACGGTCGTGACCGGTCTCCTCGCCTGACGCGCCGCTCGCGGCGCCGCGAGCGACTGCGCGCGGCTACCCGGGGCTACGCGCGATCGGCCCAGTCGACGCTCGTGAACGGCCACTCGCGGGCGACCCACTCGCGCAGGACGGCCTCGAGCACCGGGTCGAGCCCGTTTTCCCAGGCCGAGCGCCGGACCCACATCCGCACCCGCACGTCGTGCGTCTCCGACGGGGCGAAGTAGACGCAGCCGAGCACCTCGGACTCGTCGGGCGCGACGACCGTGTACGCGAACGACCGACGCAGCTCGAACTCCTTCTGGTGCCAGCCGAGGTCGACGATGTTCTCCCGGACCGTCTCGACGAACGGCGGCTCTCGATTGCCCTCGCGGTCGACGCGGTCGCAGATCGCGTCGAAGTCCATCACGACGTCGTCGACGCTCAGCATCCGCAGCCGGAACCGCTCGTGCTCCAGCGAGGCGGGGACCTCGAACGTGTCGGGGACGAGCTCGAACACGTCGTGATCTTCGCGGGACTGGACACGAACACATGTTCTCATTAATCTCGGACGGATGCAGCTCCGGCTCGACGCGGCGGACCGGCTCGTGGAGCTCGTCGAGGAGCGGCGCGGACCGGTCGCGGCCGAGGTCGCGGCGCGCGCGGTGCTGCGGCTCGACGCTCCCGTGCCCGTTGCGCTCGCCCGCTCGCTCCTCGACGAGGCGATCCAGGCGGATGCGCGCCTCCGCTGGGCCGGCGACCTCGTCGCGCTCGCGCCCGCGTCGGCGGAGGCGCGCCCGCTCGAGGACGCGACCTTCGTCGTCTTCGACCTCGAGACGACGGGCCTTCGGCCGGGCTCGGCGCGGCCGTGCGAGATCGGCGCGGTGCGGGTCGAGCGGCTCGCCCTCGCGGAACGGTTCCAGTCGCTCGCGAACCCGGGCGCTCCGCTCCAGCCGGGCGTCGCCGCGCTCACCGGCCTGCGCGACGCCGAGCTCCGGCGAGCACCGCCCGTCGGCGCCGTCGTCCGCCGTTTCCTCGCCTTCGCGGGCGACGCCGTCCTCGTCGCGCACAACGCGCGCTTCGACCTCGCGTTCCTCGACGCCGAGACCGCGCGGCTGACGGGACGGCGTGTTGCGGCGACGGTCGTCGACACGCTCGGGCTCGCGCGGCGTCTGCTCGGCCGGCGGCCCGCGGCCCTCCACGCGCTCGCCCGCCACTTCATCACCGATGCGCAGCCGTGCCACCGCGCGCTCCCGGACGCCGAGGCGACGGCCGAGATCCTCCTGGCGCTGATCGGCATGGCGCAGGAGCGCGGCGCGCGCACCGTCGGCGATCTCGTCGAGCTGGCGGCGACGCGGCCGCGGCGCGTGCACATGAAGCGCTCGCTCGCGTTCGGCGCGCCCGACCGGCCCGGCGTCTACCTCTTCCGCGACCGCGACGACCAGGTGCTCTACGTGGGCCGCGCGCGCGAACCTGCGCGCCCGGCTGCGGTCGTACTTCCGCTCCGAGCCTCAGCGGCCGGCGGTCGAGGCTGCGCTCGGCGCGCTCGACCGGCTCGAGTGGCGGCTCGCCGGCTCGGAGCTCGAGGCGGCGCTCGAGGAGCTGCGGCTGATCCGCGAGCTGCGGCCGCCCGCGAACGCGCGCTCGACGCGGCCGGACCGGTACGTCTACCTGCGCCGCCGCGGCGACACGGTCGTCTGCTCGTCGCAGCCGACCGAGCTCGGCCCGCTGCGGAGCCGCCGCACCGCGCAGCTCGCCGCGCGCGCCCTCCAGAGCGCGGGGCCGGAGTGGAGAGCGCCGCGCGAGGCGCTGCCGCCGCTCCGCGCGAAGCTCCGGCGGCTCGCGGTCGACCTCCGGTTCGAGGACGCCGCGCGGCTCCGCGACCGGATCGAGGCACTCGAGCGGGCCGTGGCCGAGCTCGAGCGGATCGAGCGCCTGCGGCACCTGGAGCTGTGCGTGCTGGCACCGGCGCTCGAGGAGGGATGGCGGCGCGCGCTCTTCGTCGCACGCGGTCGCGTCGTCTGTCTCCGCACCGTCGCCGGGTGCGCGACGCTCGCGCAGACGGCGGCGAGCGTCGAAGTTCGCGCCGGGCTTGCCGACGTCGACCGCGCCGAGCCGACGCTCGCGCCGGAGGCCGCCGACGAGCTGCTGCTCGTGGCGTCGTTCCTGCGCCGTCCGCCGCCGGAGCTCGAGATCGTGCCGCTGGCACACTTGCGACGATGGACGAGCTCCGCGAGCGGGCGCGCGGCGTAGGGTGGCGGAAGCTCGTCGCCGACGGCGTCACCGCGACGCCGGTCGAGCTCAAGCGCGGCGCGGCCGTCAAGGTCGAGCGCGACGGCCGGACCGAGATCGTCGAGGGCGACGACTGGCCGGCGCGGCTCGACACGCTGCTCGCCGAGGCGAGGCACGTGCACCTCCTGTCGCCCGACGGCGACCTGCACGCCCGGCGCACGAAGAAGGGGAGGTGGCTGCTCTCGCGCGGCCGCCCGTCCGCGCCCGCGGCGGCGTCGCTCGCCCACGACCGCGGCCGCGCCTACCCGCTCCCGCCGGACCACCCGCTCTTCGACGCGACCGGCGTCACGCCCGACAAGTACCGCCAGGTGCAGCACTACGTCGAGCTCCTGCGGCCGCTCCCGATCTGGGAGCGCGAGCGGATCCGCGCGGTCGACGCCGGGTGCGGGAAGGCGTACATGAGCCTCGCGCTCGTCGCGTACGGACGCGAGGTCGGAACACGCGTCGACCTCGTCGGGCTGGACGCGAACGAGCACGTCGTCGAGACCGTCGCCGGCATCGCCGCCCGGCTCGGCTACGACGAGGCGCGGTTCGTCGCGACGACGATCGACGCCTACGAGGACGACGAGCCGGTCGACCTGCTCGTCAGCCTGCACGCGTGCGACACCGCGACCGACGAGGCGATCGCGGCCGGCATCCGGCTCGGCGCGGAGGCGATCGTCGTCGCCCCCTGCTGCCATCGCGACCTCGCGAGGCAGATCCGGTCGCGCGCGAAGGACGCCGTGCTCCGGCATGGGCTGCTCCTCGGCCGCCAGGCGGAGATCGTCACCGACGCGCTGCGCGCGACCGCGCTCGAGGCGCTCGGCTACCGCGTCGACGTGATCGAGTTCGTCGCGGCCGAGCACACGGCGAAGAACGTGATGATCCGCGCCGTCCGCGCGCCGTCCCCGCAGCGCGAGCGCCGCGCGCGGCAGGAGTACGACGAGCTCGTCGAGACGTGGCGCGTCGAGCCGGCGCTCGAGCGGTTGCTCGGCGACGCGTGGCGGAGTAGGGTCGTCAGCCGATAGAGGAAGCTCCATCGAAGGGGGAACGTCCGTGAAGAGAGCTGCGGCAGTGATCGCCGTCGTCCTCGTCGTCGCCGCCGGTGCCGGCGGCGCCGCGTCGGCCGGAGCGCACCAGGGGAAGAGCTCGGGGACGAGCTCGCTCGACAAGTCCTGACGAACAACCAGCCGGGGGAGGAACGAACGAGGTGAGAGGCTGCATCGCTCTGATCTGCGCGGGCATCGTGCTCGCGGCGGCGGGTCCCGCTGCGGGCGCGACCGCGCGGCACGTCGACGTCGTCCGGTCGCTGACCGGGACGCACGTGTGGACACGGACGGCGACCACGTGGAAGGTCGCGCACTACGACGTCGTCGGTCGCCCGCTCGGCACGCGCAGTGGGAAGGTCGTCGCCGCGGGCCCGAAGACGGCGACGGGGTCGGGACGCGTGTTCGACCCGAACCCGGTCGTCGCGCTCGACAACCAGTCGCTGACCGATCAGAACGACGCCGACTACCCGGCGCTCCAGCCGGCGTACGTGACGATGCCGCTCACGCGCCTCGACGGCAGCGGCTACCTCCGCGGCGCGTTCGCGGACGTCAGCGGGACGACGAGCCCCGCGTACTCGCCGTCGCTCCAATTCGCCTATGGCCGCACCGACGAGCGGTTCGAGCAGGTGATGGCCTACTACGCCGTGACGAAGGCGCAGGAGTACATCCAGAGCCTCGGGTTCGCGAACGTCAACAACGAGCCGCAGCGGCTCAAGGCCGACAAGTGGGGCCAGGACAACAGCGCGTACTACCCCAACTACGACACGATCAAGTTCGGGAAAGGCGGCGTCGACGACGCCGAGGACGTCGAGGTGATCTGGCACGAGTACGGCCACGCGATCCAGGACGACCAGGTCGAGGGCTACGGGACGACCCTCGAGGCCGGGCTCGATCGGCGAGGGCTTCGGCGACTACTGGGCGTTCACGATGAGCGTCGGGAACAACCCGCGCGACCCTGCGTGCATCGCCGACTGGGACTCGACGAGCTACGCCGACGGGCCGCCGTTCTGCCTCCGCCGCGTCGACACGAACCTCCACTGGCCGGAGAACGACGGCGGCGAGGTGCACCGCAACGGGCAGCTGTGGTCGCGCGCGCTCTATGACATCCACCGCGCGCTCGGCCGCACCGTGACGGACCGGATCGTGCTCGAGAGCCAGTTCCTCTACACGCCGGACGAGTCGTTCGCGGCGGCGTCGAACGCGGCGATCGCGACGGCCGCAGCGCCTCTACGGGAAGAAGGCGGCGAAGACGGTGCACGACGCGTTCGCGGCGCGGGGGTTCGTCGCGTAACGCCGCGGATTGAGCAGCAGGAGGACCAGCAGAGGCGTAACCGCAGCGCGGCGTTCCCCGTTGTACCGCTACTGAAAGGGGGAATCGACACCGTGAGCATCCTCTGGATCATTCTCATCGTCGTTCTCGTGCTCGCGCTGCTGGGCTTTTTCTCCCGCAGCGTGTGGTAGCGCGGTAGGACCTTCGACACGAAATCATGGGCCGCTCCGCCCAGGCGGGGCGGCCCGTTCGTGCGCTACAACATGTGGGTGACGCAGGCGGATGTGACCGGGCTCCTCCGTCGCGGGGACAGCGCGTTCGCCCTGCCCAGGCTCGGCGGGATGGCGCGGCCGAACGGCGTCGTGATCGTCAGCGAGCGCTACTGGGCGTTCGCAGGCACGGACGGCACGGTGCGCGAGGGCCGGATGCCGAGCCCGCCGGAGGTGCTCAACCGGATTCCGCTCGCGCGCGGGCTCGTTCGGCTCTTCGCGTCGCTCTCGCCGATCTTCCGGCGGACCGGCGTCGCGCCCCGGCGGGAGCGGTGGCTGATCGTCGCCGCGGTGCTCGCGCCCGCCGCGTTCATCGCCTTCCCCGGCGCGTGGGGAACCGTCGCCGGCTTCGCGATCACCGGCCTGCTCCTGTTCACGCTGCTGCGCGGCCGCGCGCTGAACCTGCACGGCGCCGAGCACCGCGCGATCGCCGCCGCCGAGGAGCGGCGGCTGCGCGCGACGTGGGAGGGGGCGGCTCGACCGACGCGGTTCTCGCCGCGGTGCGGCACGAACTTCGCCGCGCTCGCGCTCCCCGTGACGCTGCTCGCGAACCAGCTCTGGCCGCTCGCGCCGGCGATCTACACGCCGCTCGTCGTGATGGCGCTCTCGCTCGCGCTCTCGATGGAGGTGTGGCGCGTCGTCCAGCGCTCCTCGCACCGGTTCTGGCAGTCGTTCCTGCTCCCGGGCCTCGCGCTCCAGCGCGTGACGACGCGCGAGCCGCGGCTCGACGAGACGCGCGTCGCGCTCGCGGCGGTCGCGTCCGTCCTCCGGCGCGAGCTCGCGTGACGCCTGCGACCCGCCGCGTCGGGTCGGGGCCGCTGCTCGTCTGCCATCCCGGCGGCCCGGGCCTCGCGGGCGACGAGCTCGGCGATCTCGGCGGCCTGTCGGCGACACGCGAGCTCCTCCTCGTCGACCCCCGCGGCACGGGCGCGACGCCTTCGCCGGAAGACCCGGCCGAGTATCGGACCGACGACTACGTCGGCGACCTCGAGGAGCTCCGCTCCGACCTCGGCCTCGAGACGTTCGACCTGCTCGGGTTCTCGCATGGCGGGATCGTCGCGATGGCCTACGCGGCGACGCATCCGGATCGCGTCCGCAAGCTCGTGCTCGCCTCGACGCTCGCGGCGTTCACGCCGGAGCTCGCGGAGGCCGGCGAGCGGATGAAGGAGGCGAAGGCGGGCGAGCCGTGGCACGGCGCCGCCGTCGCCGCGCTCGCGCAGGAGGAGGCCGGTGCGTACGCAACCGCCGAGGAGGCGACCGCGATGTGGCTCGCGATGGCGCCGATCTACTTCTCGCGCTGGGACGAGCGTTACCGGGCCGCGATCGAGGTGACCCTCCAGCCCGCGCCGCTGAAGGCGTTCAACTCGGAGCCCTTCGACGTCCGGCCGTTGCTGCCGGCGATCGAGGCAGAGACGCTCGTCATCACCGGCCGCGACGACTTCATCTGCGGTCCCGCGGCGGCGGAGACGATCGTCGCCGGTGTCCGTCAGGCCGAAGTCGCGCTGCATCGGCGATGCCGGCCACATGACCTTCCTCGAGCAGCCGGAGGCGTTCTCGTCGACGGTCGAGCGCTTCCTCTCGGCGTCGTAGCGACGTCTACACTGAGGTCGATGCACGAGTTCGGGACGATGCGCGTCAAGACGGGCCTCGCCGAGATGCTCAAGGGCGGCGTGATCATGGACGTCGTCAACGCGGAGCAGGCGCGGATCGCCGAGGAGGCGGGGGCGGTCGCGGTGATGGCGCTCGAGCGCGTCCCGGCCGACATCCGCGTCCAGGGCGGCGTCGCGAGGATGAGCGACCCGGCGATGATCAAGGAGATCCAGGAGGCCGTCACGATTCCCGTGATGGCGAAGTGCCGGATCGGCCACTTCGCCGAGGCGCAGATCCTCCAGGCGCTCGAGATCGACTACATCGACGAGAGCGAGGTGCTGACGCCGGCGGACGTCGAGCACCACGTCGACAAGTGGGACTTCACCGTGCCGTTCGTCTGCGGCGCGACGAACCTCGGCGAGGCGCTGCGGCGGATCGCCGAGGGCGCCGCGATGATCCGGACGAAGGGCGAGGCCGGGACCGGCGACATCGTGAACGCCGTCACGCACATGCGCGCCGTCTTCGGCGCGATCCGGCGGCTCGGTGCGCTGCGGCCGGAGGAGCTGTACGCCGAGGCGAAGACGCTGCAGGCGCCGGTGGAGCTCGTGCAGTGGGTCGCCCAGCACGGGCGGCTGCCCGTCGTCACGTTCACGGCGGGCGGGATCGCGACGCCGGCCGACGCCGCGATGTGCATGCAGCTCGGCGCCGACGGCGTGTTCGTCGGCTCCGGGATCTTCAAGTCGGGAGATCCCGACAAGCGCGCCCGCGCGATCGTCGAGGCGACGACGCACTTCATGGACAGCGACGTGCTCGCGCGCGTGAGCGCGGGGCTCGGGGAGCCGATGGTCGGCATCTCGGCGTCCAGCCTCGCGCCCGAGCAGCTCCTCGAGACGCGAGGCTGGTAGCCGCGCCGATCGTCAGGCCGGTGGCGCGTACGCCGGCGGCGCGGACGGCGGCGGGCCGAACGCCGGCGGGCCGCCGAAGTCTGCTCCGCCGTGGCGGAACCCGCGCAGGTGCTCGGGCCGCGCACGTCGTTCACGCGGTCGGTCACGCGCTGCTTCAGGTCGGACGAGCACCTGGTCGGCCTGCGCCTGCGTGAGGCGTCCTGCCTTGACGGCCGCGTCGATCCTCGTCTTCGCGTCCGCGACGAGCGCGTTCACGAGGCCGTCGACCGACTTGCCCTTGTCCTTCGCGACCTGCGCGAGCGTCTTGCCGTTCATCAGCTCCGTCCGCAGCTGCGCCTCGGTCACGCCGAGGTACGACGAGGCCGCGGCTTCGAGGCCGCCGAACGGGCCGTCGTGATGGCCGAAGCCGCCGTGCGGACCGAACCCGCGTCCGCCGCACGCCGAGCAGCGGAAACTCGCTCGACCTCGATCCGCTGCTTCAGCGCGTCGCCCTGCTCCTTCGTGATCCGGCCGGCCGCGACCTCGGCGTCGACCTGGTTCTCGACCGCCTTCTTCAGCGCCGCCGAGAGCTTCGCCGGCTCGACGCCGAGCTGCTTCGCCGCGTCGTTGACGATCGCCTGGCTCCGCTCGCCGGGCGACATCAGCTTCGTCGCGGCGACGGCGCCGCCGGCAACGAGCGCGGCGACGCCCACCGCGGCGGCGAGCACGACCTTCCACGTTCGTGTGAGGTTCATCGTCCGCTCCTTCCGGTCTGGTAGCGGCTATCGCGAGCAGGCGAACCTGAGAGCGCGCTGAGAGGCGCCTAAGAATCGCGCGGGCCTCAGCGGCGGAACGCGCCGATGTAGACGAGGATCTGCGCGTTCTGCGGCGCCGTTCCTGCCGGCGCGCGCGGCGTCTGCTCGACGACCTTGCCCGCGTGCGCGGTCGGTGACCGGGATCTTCACGAACACGAGCCGGAGCCCGGCGCCGTTCATCGTTCACGACCGCCTGCGTCGAGCGTCTGACCCTGCCGCGTCGGGCACGAGTCTTCTGCTCCTTGTCGCCGGGGCCCGACGACACGTTGACGGTCACGTGCGAGCGCTGATTTCGCCGTCGCGCCCGCCAGTCGGCGACTGCGCGACGACGGTGCCGAGCGAGTCCTGCCGCGGGTACGTACTTGACACCGGCGAGCAGGTCGACGTCCGCGAGGCTGTTCGCCGCCGTCTGGAGGTCGGAGCCGACGAGGTCGGGAACCGTTCGCGGTCGCCTCGGTGCGGCGTCGTCTGACCCTGCGACGTCGTTGTAGCGGTCGTCGCGGTCGTAGCGGTCGTGGCCGTCGTCGCGCCGGTCGACGAGCCGCCCGAGCCGTCGGAGACGTTGATCCGGACGCGCTCCCTTGTCGGCCTGCGCGCCCGCCGCCGGGCGCTGCGCGACGACCTCGTCACTCCGGCTTCGCCGACGGCACCGTGACGGCGTTGACGTCGAAACCTGCTCCTTCGAGTGCCGCCGTCGGCGGCGTCGCGCGAGCTGCCCGACGACGTTCGGCACCTCGACCGGCGCCGCCTTCGCGACGCTGAGCGTGACGACGGAGCCCTTCGGCAGGCTCGCCGGCGGCGGGCGGCGACTGGTCGACGATCGTCCCCTCCGTCCTCCGTCGACGCGACGCGCGTCTGTCGCGAGTCGAGGCCGAGCGCGTCGAGCCGCTTCACGGCCTCCGCGACGCTCAGCCGCGGCGAGGTCCGGCACCGAGACGCGCGGGGCGCCGCGGTCGATGACGAGCGTGACCTGCGCGCCCCTCTTCAGCGTGCGCCCTTCGACCGGTGGCTGCGAGACGACGACGTTCGTCGGCTTCTTCGTCGGCTGTAGACCTCCTTCGGCCGGAGGCCGACCTCGGCGATCCGGACGAGCGCGTTCTTCTCGTTCAGGCCGATCACTCGCGGTACGGCGACGCCGGGCGCGACGGTGACGTACGGACGGTGACCGTGCGCGCGGCCGTGGTCGGATCCTTCGGAGTCGTCGTCGCGCGTGAGGAACCAGCCCGCCGCGATCGCCGCTGCCGCGATCGCCACCACTGCGATTCCCAGGAGGAGCCCCTTGCCGAGCCGGCGGTCGGGCTCGTCCGGCGGGGGGCGCGACGGCCGGGCGCTCGGCGGTGTCTCCGGGCGCGAGCGGGGGTCGTCGACGACGACCTCCTCGCGGGTCGGCCAGCTGTCGTCCGGCGGAGGTGGCGGCGGTTGCGCGCTCACGGCTCCCTCCTTCCTTGCAGGCACGATTCCGAACCGTGCGGATGCTCGTCACCGGCGGCGCCGGGTACCTCGGCGAGGAGGTCGTCCGGCGGGCGCGCGCGGCGACTGGGCCGTACGCGCGACGTGGGCGACGCGGGAGCCGCCGGCTCCGACGTGGAGTGGGTACGCGTGGACGTGCGCGACGCCGACGCGGTGACGCGCGCGGCGTCGCGGCTGCGACGTCGTCGTCCACACGGCGTACCGCCAGAACGACGACCCGTGGTCGAACAACGTCGACGGCTCGCTCGTCGTCGCGCGCGGCCGCGGCGCGGGGCGCGCCTCGTCCACCTCTCCTCCGACGTCGTCTTCCGCGGCGATCGCGGGAGGTACGTCGAGGCGGATCCGCCGGACCCGGTCAACGACTACGGCCGCTCGAAGGCCGCGGCCGAGCTCGCCGTGCGGATGGCGCATCCGGAGGCGCTGATCGTCCGCACGTCGCTCCTCTACGGGGGCACGAGGCCCGGGCCGCAGGAGCGGCTGCGCACGGGAGGGGACGCGCTTCTTCGTCGACGAGATCCGCTCGCCGGTCGCCGTCGGCGACCTCGCAGACGGCGCTCCTCGAGCTCGCCGCGCGGCGACGTCGGCGGCGTCCTGCACCTCGGCGGCGCCGACGACGTCAGCAGGTACGACTTCGCGCTGCTCCTCGGCGCCGACGCGGCGCGGATCGAGAGCCGCGCACACGACGCCGGACCGCGCGGCGAACGTCTCGCTCGACAGCTCCCGCGCGCAGTCGCTCCTCGAGACGCGCCTGCGCGGCGTCCGCGAGGTGCTGGCCGGCCCGTGATTCGCCCCCTCGTTGGCCATTTCGGCCTTGGCCAGATCAGACGTGCCGGGGTCTGACCCCGGCACGTCGCAAACTGCCATGGCCTTCGTGAAAAGTGTGTGCCGTTTTCGGCGGCGGCGGACGAAACGTCGCTGCAACGGCCGCACCACTGGCCATTTCGGACCTGGCCTCAGCCGCCGTGCCGGGGTCAGACCCCGACATGTCCAAAGAGACACGCCTCGGAAGGCCGGCACGGTCCGACGGCCGGGCCCGCCTCGCTAATCCGGCTCGCCGTCGGCGGGTCAGGAGCGCCGACGTGCGCTCGGCGCGGTAGTCGAAGATCGCGTCCAGCCAGCGCCGCACGAGTAGGTCGTGCGGCGGACGCCGCCGAGGACGCGGTAGCGGACGTGGTCGTAGATCTCCGTTCGGTCCGCCGGCGACGGACGGCAGGCGGTGCGTGTGCTCCCAGAGCCGGTAAGGACCGTCGAGCTGGACGTCGACGAATCCGCGCGGCGGCATCCACGCCTCGATCGCCGTCAGCCACTGGATCGGCCACGCCGAACAGGCGCAGGCGGTAGCGGAGGAGCGACCCGCGCCGCAGCTCGGCCGGCGCGGAGACGATCGCGAACCGCAGCCACGGAGGCGTGATCGCTTCGAGGTTCCGCGGGTCGCAGAAGAACGCCCACGCCTCGTCGAGCGGCGCGTCGACGACCTGCGTCCGCTCGAGGACGAACGTCCTCAGCCTCACTCGGGCCAGACGCTCTCGAAGGTCCCGAACCGCAGCTCCCGGTCGTAGAGGTAGAGCCGTCTCGTCGACGCGCCGCATGTACTCGTCGCGGTGGCGCTCGACGAAGTCGTTGTAGGCCTCGCGCGACTCCCAGCGGTCGATGACGACGAACCGTCCCGGCTGCTCGACGTCGCGCAGGAGCTCGGTCCCGACGTACCCGCGGCCCTGTCGGAAGAACTGCGGCCCACTCGCCCTCCGGGCCGTAGATGCGCTCGAACTCGACCGCCTCGGCGACGTCGTAGACGAAGACGAGCGCGATCACTGCGCGCGTGCTCACCGCAGGCCGCCGCGCTCGCGGTGGGCGCGGAAGAAGTTCTCGCTGCCGGCCGTCGCCATCGCCGCGCTCGCCGAGATCTCGAGCGCGAGCGCCGCCGCCGCGACGATCTGGGCGAGGCGGTAGACCTTGCCGCCGCCCGCGCAGCCGATCGACGCGAGCCAGTCGCGCGCGGACGGGAGCGTCGTCCCGCCGCCGACGGTGCCGACCTCGAGGCCGGGGAAGCGGATCGACGCCTGCAGCCCGCCCGGGACCCGGCGGCCGGTGCCGTGCGCCATCGACGAGGTGCCGACCATGCCGAGGTCCTGGCCGGTCGCCGCGAAGACCGCCGCGACCGCGGACGCGGGCGTGAACGCGACCGACTGCATCCCGGACGCGACCGCGCCGTGCGTCCCGGCCCACGAGAGCGCCTCGAGGTCGTCGGCGGTCGTGCGCAGCACGCGCCGGATCGCGCTCGTCGGCGAGGAACGCCTCCGCGAGCACGGTCTTCCCGTGCCCGGACTGGAAGTACTCGTACGACGGCTTCTTGTCGCCGCCCATGTTCGCCTCGAGGATCGCACGCTCGACGCCGACCGGCGCCCGCTCGAGGACGTAGCCCATGTTCAGCGCGTACGCGTTCCGCGTCATCATGTTCGGGCCGACCGCGTCGCCGGTCGTCCAGCGCCAGAGCACGTGGCACATCGGCCCGACGACGTGCGTCTTCGCCTCGCGCAGCCGCGCGCGGCGCGACAGCGCCGGGTCGTCCGACCCGCTCGAGCCACGCCTGCATCGCCGGCAGCTCGCCGTCGATCCAGCGCGCGAGCGCGAGCGCGTCGGCGGCGTCGCGGCACGACGAAGCACGAGGCGCGCGTGATCCGGTCGGCGAGGACGTACGTGCGGATCGTTCCCGCCGCCGTCGCGCCGCGCGCCATCGAGACGCGTCAGGCCGCCCTCGGTGTGCGCGAGCGGCACGTGGACGTCCTCCTCGCTGCGGCTCGTCTCGACGACGTCGCCGCCGTCCGACAGCTCGTACGCGCCGAGCTCGATCCGGAGCGGGCACGACCGAGACGGGGATCACGGCGACGCCGGTCAGCGCCTCGGCGGCGGCCGCGAACGGCTCGAGGTCGATCGACGTGACGAGCCCGTCGACGCCGACCGCGTCCTGCCGCGCGCGGATCGACGCTGCGTCGTTCCTCCTCGGCCACCGCTTGCCGCCACGGCGCGAAGCTCACGGTCGGGCGATCGCGCCCTCCCGGATGGCGTCGAACGGTGCGCGGCGCCGCCGGTAACGTCGCGGGTGCGATGCCAGCGACGAGGATGGAGGGGAAGCCGCTCGCGGACGCGCATCCGCGCCGCGGTCGCGGAGGAGGTCGCGTCGCTCGGGCAGCATCGGCCTGACGACGGTGCTCGTCGGCGACGATCCGGCGTCGGAGATCTACATCCGCCTGAAGCAGAAGGCGGCGACCGAGGCCGGGATTCGCGCGTCGGACCTGCGCCTTCCGGCGACGATCTCGGAGGACGAGCTGCTCGACAAGGTCGCCGAGCTGAACGCCGACGACGACGTCGACGCGCTGCTCGTCCAGCTGCCGCTTCCGGACCACATCGACGAGGCGCGCGTCATCCGCGCGGTCGACCCGGCGAAGGACGTCGACGGGCTCCATCCCCTGAACGCCGGGCGAGCTCTACCTCGGCCGCCCGCGCGCTCGTTCCCGCGACGCCGCTCGGCGTGATGGCGATTCTCGACGAGCACGCGGATCGAGCTCGACGGCGCGCGCGCGGTCGTGATCGGCCGCAGCGACATCGTCGGCAAGCCGGTCGCGCATCTGCTCCTGCAGGCGAACGCGACCGTGACGATCTGCCACTCGCACACGGGCGACCTCGCGCGGCACACGCTCGAGGCGGACGTGCTCGTCGTCGCGGCGGGACGGCCGGCGCTCGTCTCGCCCGACATGGTCAAGACGGGCGAGCGTCGATCGTCGACGTCGGCATCAACCGGACCGACGCCGGCCTCGTCGGCGACGTCGATCCGGGGGCCGCCGAGGTCGCCGCCTCATGACGCCCGTGCCCGGCGGCGTCGGGCCGATGACGATCGCGTGCCTGCTCCAGAACGCCGTCCGCTGCGCCCGCTTTCGGCGCGGCGAAATCGCTCGCCCGTCCGCCTTGAAACGCTGGTAACGTTCCGCCCGCTCCGTCGGTCGACGGACATCTGTAGTCGTTCTCGTAAGGAGTAGGTAGTTGGCTGAAGGCACCGTCAAGTGGTTCTCGAACGAAAAGGGCTACGGCTTCATCGAGCGCGAGGGTGGTGACGACGTGTTCGTCCACTTCTCCGCGATCACGATGGACGGCTACAAGTCGCTGACCGAGGGTCAGCGGGTCTCGTTCGACGTCGTGCAGGGCGACAAGGGCCTGCAGGCGGCGAACGTCCAGGCGGCCTAGCCTCTTTCGGAACCTGGTTGAGAGAGGGGCTCCGAGAGGGGCCCCCTCGTCGTTGGCGGCCCGTGCACGCGGCGGGCGAGACTGACGTTTCTGGGAGGATCGACGATGGCGGGAATCACACGAGACGAGGTGCTGCACGTCGCGCGGCTCGCGCGGCTCGAGCTGACGGAAGCGGAGGTCGAGCTCTTCCGGGAGCAGCTCTCGGCGATCCTCGACGCGGTCTCGAAGGTGTCGGAGCTCGACCTCGCGGACGTGCCGCCGACCTCGCACCCGCTCGAGGTCGCGAACGCGTGGGCCGAGGACGAGCCGCACGCCTGCCTGCCGCTCGACGACGTGTTCGCGAACGCCCCCGACCGCGAGCGGACCGACTCTCTTCCGCGACGCCCGCCGGAAGGCCGTGACGATGTCGCACAAAAGGCACAGCCCCGTCGCAAAGGCGTTCTCCTGTCCTGCGACAATTCCGGAAGGGGGCTCGGCCCCCTTGGGGGGGAGTGCGTGAGCGGTGCATCGACACGCTGCGGCTGACGGCCGAGGAGGCGCTCGGGCTCGTCGAGCGGCGCGAGGTCTCGGCCGCGAGCTCTGGGACGCCTACCGCGCCGCGATCGACGCGCGCGACGCCGAGCTGCACGCGTACCTGACGCTCGCCGACGAGCCGGACAACGACGGCGTCCCGATCGCGCTCAAGGACGTCATCGGCGACGAAGGGCGTCCGGACGACCGCGGGCTCGAAGATCCTCGAGAGCTACGTGCCCGTCTACGACTCGACGGTCGCCGCGCCGGTGCAAGGACGCGCGCCTGTCGCTCCTCGGGAAGACGAACACCGACGAGTTCGCGATGGGCTCGTCGACCGAGAACTCGGCGTACGGCCCGTCGCGGAACCCGTGGGACCCCGAGCGCGTCCCCGGCGGCTCGGGCGGCGGCTCGGCGGCCGCGGTCAGCGCCGGCCTCGCGCCGTGGGCGCTCGGCTCCGACACGGGCGGCTCGATCAAGCAGCCGGCGGCGCTCTGCGGGATCGTCGGGCTGCGGCCGACCTACGGCACCGTCTCGCGCTTCGGCATCGTCGCGTTCGCGTCGAGCCTCGACCAGGTCGGGCCGACGACGCGGACCGTCCGCGACTGCGCGCTCCTCTACCGGATCATCGCCGGCCGCGACGAGAACGACCTCGACGACCGTCGAGGTCCCGGCGGTCGAGCTTCCCGAGCGCGAGGACCTGCGCGGCGTCCGGATCGGGGTGCCGCGGCGAGCTGAACGAGGCCGAGGGGATCGAGCCCGGGGTGCGCGCCGCGGTCGACGCCGCGATCGAACGCGCGCGCGAGCTCGGCGCCGAGGTGGGCGAGTGCTCGCTTCCGCGCTCGGTCGACTACGGCCTCGCCTGCTACTACCTGATCGCGCCGGCGGAGGCGTCGGCGAACCTCGCGCGCTACGACGGCGTCCGCTACGGCCTCCGCGTCGGCGGCGACGACTTCCGCGAGATGGTGATGCGGACGCGCGAGGCCGGGCTCGGCGCGGAGCCCAAGCGGCGGATCATGATCGGCACGTACGCCCTCTCGTCCGGCTACTACGAGGCGTACTACGGCACGGCGCAGAAGGTGCGGACGGTGATCAAGCGCGAGCACGACGAGGTGTTCGAGCGCTTCGACGTGCTCGTCTCGCCGACCTCGCCGACCGTCGCGTTCCGGATCGGGGAGCGGGTCGCCGACCCGCTCGCGATGTACGCCTCCGACCTGCTCACGATCCCGTCGTGCGTCGCCGGCCTACCGGGGCTCTCGATCCCGTGCGGGCTCGTCGGACGGGCTTCCCGTCGGCCTGCAGCTGATCGGGCCGCAGTTCGCGGAGAACACGCTCTTCCGCGTCGGCCACGCCCTCGAGCGGGCGATCGGCTTCGACACCGTGCCGGAGCGGCTGCGTTGAGGCGGTTCGCAGACCGAGCCGCCGAGTTCGTGCCGGCGGTCGAGCGCGTCTTCGGCGAGCCGCCGCGCGTCCTCGACGGCGCGCGCGCGGTCCTCGTCGGCGACGCTGAAGCTGCAGCTCGAGGCGGGCGAGCGCGAGCTGTGGCTGATCGAGACGCACGGCGCGCTCGAGCAGCGGCTCGCGATGGTCGAGGTGAGCGGCGACATCGAGGACGCCGTCCGCGAGGCGAAGGACGCGCTCGATGGCTAGCGGCGGCTGGGAGCCCGTGATCGGGCTCGAGATCCACATGCACCTGAAGACGCGGACGAAGATGTTCTGCCGCTGCCCGGTCGAGTACGGCGCGCCCGAGAACAGCGAACACGTGCCCCGTCTGCCTCGCGTTCCCGGGCGCGCTGCCGGTGCCGAACCGGCAGGCGATCGAGGACTGCATCAAGCTCGGCCTCGCCCTCGACTGCACGATCGCCGAGCGCGCCGTCTTCCATCGCAAGAACTACTTCTACCCGGACCTCCCGAAGGCGTACCAGATCTCCCAGTACGACGAGCCGCTCTGCCACGACGGCCGACTCGCCGTGCCGCGGTCCGGACGGCGACGTCGACGTCGGGATCGTGCGCGCGCACCTCGAGGAGGACGCCGCGAAGAACGTGCACGTCGCCGCGAGCGGCCGCATCCACGGCGCGACGGCGACGCTCGTCGACTTCAACCGCGGCGGGACGCCGCTCGTCGAGATCGTGACCGCGCCGGACATCCACGACGCCGAGACCGCGAAGCGGTTCCTGCAGCTCCTGCGCCAGACGGTCGTCGAGCTCGGGCTGTCGGATGCCGAGCTCGAGAAGGGGTCGATGCGTTTCGACGTCAACGTCTCCGTGCGCCCCGCCGGGAGCGACGAGCTGCGGACCCGCACCGAGCTGAAGAACATGAACTCGTTCAGCTTCGCGGCGAAGGGGATCGAGCGCGAGATCGCGCGCCAGATCCGCGTCTACGAGTCCGGCGGCACCGTCGACCAGGAGACGCTCCACTTCGACCCGGCGCACGAGGAGGCGCCGCCGATGCGGTCGAAGGAGGAGGCGCAGGACTACCGCTACTTCCCGGAGCCCGACCTCGTGCCCGTCCACCCGCCGCCGGAGGTCGTCGAGCGGCTGCGCGGCGAGATCGGCGTGCTTCCCGCGGCGCGGATCGCGCGGATCGCGGACACGCTGTCGTTCTACGACGCCGACGTCCTCGTCACGGGCGGCCTCGACGCGCTCTGGACCGCCGTCGTCGACGCCGGCGCCGATCCGAAGGAGACGGCGAACGTACTCGCGAACCACCTCGTCGCGACCGGGCGTCGACCCGGCGCGCGTCGACCCGCGCGAGCTCGCGAAGCTCGTCGCGGCGCGCGTCGGACGTCCCGCGCGGCGCGTTCGACGAGGCGCTCGCGCACTGCCGCCGACGACGGGTTCAGCGCCGACCCGTACCTCGAGCAGAAGGTCGTCGCCGACGCGTCCGAGCTCGACCCGGTGATCGAGCGTGTCATCGCCGCGAACCCGGCTCAGGCCGAGCAGTACCGCGGCGGCAAGGCGGGGCTCCTCGGCTTCTTCGTCGGCCAGGTGATGAGGGAGACCGGCGGCACCGCGGATCCCCGCGTGCGTCAACGAGCGGATCCGCGAGAAGCTGTCGGCGTAGCCCCCGTCGCGTCCGCCCGTCAGCCTGGCGCAGGCCCCTTCTCTTTCGCCGCACGCGGGACGGGCGGGCCGCCCGCGCGCACCTCGTGCGCGCCGCCCCCAGGCGGAGATCCTCCGCGATCGTCGTGGCCACGAGCACGGCGAGCGCCGCCGCGAGCAGCCAGACGGCGTCGACGTTCCCGCCCACGGCCGAGACGGCGACGATCGCGGTGATTCCGGCGACGCGCTCCCACGACAGGCGATGGATCACGCGCAGCCGTCCGAGCACGAACTGGAGGAGAAAGAGCGACAGGCCGAGCGCGAGCGCAGCCCGGCCGCCGCCCGAGAGCGGCTCCGACGGATGCGCGACCGCCTTCTTCACGCCGACGGCGACGAAGATGATGCCGAGCACGTTCGGGAAGTGGAAGAACGTGAACAGGTCGCGCGCGAGCGCGCCGCGGCGCTCCGGCGACGCGAAGCCGCAGCGCCCGCGCCGCGGCCAGCGCCGGGAAGTCGAAGTACGACCACCAGAGAACCGCTGCGAGGGCGAACGCGATCCGCGGCCGAGGCGAAGAACGTCCCGTTTCGCGGAAGGGCGACGGCCGAGGCGCCGATCGCGACGATCGACTCGCCGAGCGCGATGATGACGAACAGCGCGTACCGCTCGGCGAAATGGGACGGCGAGACGCGGAACCCGGCGCTGCCCGACGGTGGCCGCGCCCGCGACGTCGATCGCGAGCGACGCGATCCAGAGCGCCACGCGGAGATCGCCGTCGACGAACGCGCCGGCGAGCGCGACGAACGGCGCGACGAGGAACCACGGCGCGAGATGGAGGATCGCGGCCTGGTGCGCCGGGTCGTCGCGGAGGCCCCAGACGTAGAGCGCGAGCTGGATGAGGCGGACGACGAGGTAGGCGAGCGCGAAGCGAAGGCCGTCGTCGCCGAAGGCGTCCGGCAGCGCGATCGCCATGAAGAAGCTTGCGCCCGCCGCGGCCCCAGCACGGCGATCCGGACGACGATGCTCTCGACGTCGATCGCGTTCGTCATCCACGCGTAGCCGGACCAGGCCCACCAGACGAGGCCGAACACGACCGCGCCTCGCGCCGAAGCCGTGCGCGGTCGGGTCGTGGGCGACGAGCGCCGTCACCTGCGTGACGGCGAACACGAACACGAGGTCGAAGAAGAGCTCGAGGTAGCTCGTCCGGCGCTCTTCCTCCGCCTCCGTCTCGGGGCGCGCAAGCGCGTCGACCGTCGTCATGTCGGTCCTCCCTCGTCGCTCTCACGGCGCCAACGGCTCCGCCGTCGAGCCTATTCCGCGGTCGTCCGCGCGGCGCAGGAAGATCGTCCCGGCGGACGATGTCGATCGCTCGGGCGTACCGGGGCTACCCTCGCTCTAGATGGCCGCTTTGCAGAGGATCTCCGGGTTCGACGCCCTGTTGACGCTCGTGCGGTCGTCGTCGATCGTCGTGCTCGGGACGGTGCTCGGCCTCGCGGCGGCGAGCCTCTCCAACGGCCGGTCGGAGACCACGACCCGGGGATCCAGCTCGTGCGGCCGTTCCACGTCTCGCCGGAGCTCGACCGCGCGAACCACGACCAGGCGAACCACTAGTCCATCGTCCGTCGAGGCGTGCGTAGCTTCTCGTCCATCGGGTGCCAGATCCGGCGCGCTGCGAGACGCGAGCGAAGGGAGACTGCAGATGGACACGTGGGTATGGGTGGTCTATCGCCGTTGTCGTGGTCGCGCTCGTCGTGCTCGCCGTCGTCTGGGCGGCGACGCGCGCGCGGCGGTCGCACGACCTGAAGGAGCGGTTCGGGCCCGAGTACGACCGCGTGGCGGCCGATGCGCCGTCGAAGCGGGAGGCGGAGGCCGAGCTGCGCGAACGGAAGGAGCGCCGCGAGGGGCTCGACATCCGGGCGCTCGAGCGCCGACGCGCGCGAGGGCTATCGCCGGGAGTGGGAGGACGTCCAGGCGAGGTTCGTCGACGACCCCGCGGGGGCCGTTGCCGACGCCGACTCGCTGATCGGCCGCGTCATGCGCGACCGCGGGTACCCGGTCGAGGACTTCGAGACGCGCGCAGCCGACGTCTCGGTCGACCACCCGGACGTCGTCGAGAACTACCGCGCCGGCCACGGGATCGCGACCGCGCACGCGCGCGGGAACGCGGGGACGGAGGAGCTCCGTCACGCGGTGAAGCACTACCGCGCGCTGTTCGAGGAGCTGGTGGAGTCCCGCGGCGCGGAGGAGGCGGTCAGGTGAGCGACGAGCGTCTGTCCACAGCCGACCTCGTCGCTGACGAGGACGCGGCGGGGCGACGGATGCGCGGGCGCGACGCGGACCAGCCTGTCGCGCGCGACGAGGACGCCCTCGAGCCGCTGCTTCGCGGCCGATCGCGCGGACGAGCTGCGCGAGCGGTGGCACGGCTCCAGTCGCGGTTCGTCGACGATCCGCGCGAGACGGTCTCGGAGGCCGACTCGCTCGTGGCCGAGCTGCTCCAGGAGCTGGCGCGCGGGTTCAGCGACGCGCGCGGGAAGCTCGAGTCTCAGTGGAGCGAAGGCGACGACGTCTCGACCGAGGACCTCCGGATCTCGCTGAAGCGCTACCGCTCGTTCTTCGAGCGGCTGCTCTCGGTCTGACCCGGCGCGGGGACGGTCGCGGCTCCGGCTGCGACCGTCGGCCCCGCGGGCCACGGCGGCCGGATGCGCGGCGAGTCCGGCGACGCCGAGGTACAGCAGGACGGCCGCGACCGCGACGAACGCCGAGGTCGCCGCGACGCCGGTGCCGGCGAGCGCCGAGCCGATCGCCGCGACGAGCGACTCCGCGACGATGAGCGAGTTCGGGAGCGGGCGGCGGCGGAACGTCGCCGCCGCGACGACGAGCACCGCGGCCGTCCCGAGCGAGTTGCGCCGAGATGGCGACGACGCGCGGCGCCCAGTCGAGGTGGTCCTGCGCCGCCGGGATGCTCGGCGCCGAAGCTGCCGTGGACGGGCATCGACGAGCGCGATGCCCGACGGCGAGGCCCGTGTAGACGAGGCCGATCGGCGCCGCCCATCTCCGGCCCCAGAGAAGCAGCGACCCGACGCCGAGGAGCGGAGCGGTCAGGAGCGCGCCCGCCGGCGTAGTAGACGCGGAAGGTCGGCGCGTCCCAGCCGTGCGGCCGCGCCCCACGCCATCGCGGCGGCGGCAGCCGCGAAGGCCAGGAGGCCGCCGGCCCACGCGAGCGCGGCGCCGCTTCAGCAGCGCGCCCGCGAGTCGGAGCGTGAGGAGCGCCGACGCGAACGAGAGCAGCACCTCCATGGCCGATAGTGTGACGCGCGGTGAAGAGGGGTCTCTGCTCGCCGCCGCCGCGCCTCGCGCTGATTCGTCGCCGTTGCGGCGGGTGGCGCCGCGCGCCACGACTTCGCCGCGACCGCCTACTCGGTGCTTCCGCCGGGGCAGTACGGCGGCGCGGACTTCCAGCGCTGGTCACGCGACCAGATCCCGCTCTACGACGGTCTCACGCCGCTCTTCGACCGGGTGAGCGCCGCGGATGTCCGTCGGTACTTCAAGCCGGAGCCGCTGTGGCGCGGGACGGAGAAGGCGGTACGCGTCGAGCGTCCCGGCCGCGGCGTCACGATCGGGCGGGACGCCTACGGGCGTCCCGCACGTGTTCGCGAAGACGGAGCCGAGTGTCTTCTACGGCGCGGGCTGGGCGGCCGCCGCGGACCGCGGCCTCCTGATGGAGCTCGCGCGCGGGCCAGGCCGACTCGCCTGCATCGACGCGCCCGGCTACGACGCGTTCTCCGTCGCGCTGTCGGGGCGGCAGTTCGTCCCGAGCGCCCGGACGGAGGCGCGACTCCGCGACGCAGCTGAAGTGGCTCACGGGCGCGGTCGGGCGACAGGAGCTGCGCGACGTCGACGCGTACGTCGCCGGCATCAATGCGCAGCGTCGCGCGGCGCAGCTGCCGATCGCGCCGTGGACGCGGACGGACGTCGTCGCGATGACGTGCCTGCTCGGCGCCCGCTTCGGCGCCGGCGGCGGCGCGGAGATCTCGCGCGCGCAGCTCCTGTCGGCTCTGCGAGGCGCGAGCTCGGGCAGCGCGCGGGGCCTCACGGTCTGGAACGACCTGCGCGAGCTCCAGGACCCCGAGACGCCGACGACGATCGCCAAGCCGTACCCGTACGGGCCGCAGACGGCCGGCGCGCCCGGCGCGGGGAACGTCGTCCTCGACGATGCGTCACGTCGTCGCGCCGATGGACGTCCGGACGATGTCGAACGCGATCCTCGTCGGCGCGAGCGCGCTCCGCGACCGGGCGTCCGATCATGGTCGCGGGGCCGCAGCTCGGCTTCTTCTACCCGGAGTTCTTCATGGAGCTCGACCTCGAGGGCGGCGGCGTGTCCGTGCGCGGCGGCGTCCCTCGCCGGGCATCCCGAACGTGCTGATCGGCCGCGGCCCGGACTACGGGTGGAGCTTCACCTCGTCGAACTCGGACAACATCGACGTCTTCGCCGAGACGCTCTGCGGCGGCGACGATCGCCACTACCTCTTCCGCGGCGAGTGCCGCGCGATGACGCGGTTCGACGCCGGCGTCGTGCGCGCCGCGACGGGCGAGACGCCGGTCTCGTTCTGGGAGACCGTGCACGGCCCGGTCGTCCGGCTACGCGACGCGTCGGCGGCAGGCGCGTCGCGCTCGCCTCGGCGCGCACGACGCGCGGGCGCGAGCTCCGGTCGGCGACCGCCGTCTACGCGCTCTCGACCGGCCGCATCCGCTCACCGCAGCAGTTCGTCGACGCGATCACGCGCTTCGAGCTGTCGTTCAACGGCTTCTACGTCGACTCGAAGCACATCGCGTACGCGTCGGCGGGACGGCTGCCGATCCGCGCACCGGGCGTCGACCCCGGGCTGCCGACGATCGGGACGGGCGAGTACGAGTGGCGCGGCTTTCTCGCGCCGAACGCGCATCCGCAGGCGATCGACCCGCCCGGCGGCGCGATCGTCAACTGGAACAACAAGCCGGCGCCGGGGTTCGCGGCCTCCGACGAGAACTGGGCCTACGGCTCGGTGCAGCGCGTCGAGCTGCTGCGCGGCGCCGCTGAAGCGGCGGAACACCGTCGCCGGACGTCGTGCGCGCGATGAACATCGCCGCGACGCAGGACGTCCGCGCCGTCTACGAGGTGCCGCTGCTCGCGGAGCTGCTCGGCCGCCGCGCCGGCGCCGAGCGCGCGGGCCGCGCAGATGCTCGACCTCCTGCGGCGGTGGCACGACGCCGGCGGAAGCCGGCTCGACCGCGACCTCGACGGCAAGATCGACGATCCGGGCGCAGCGGTCCTCGACGCCGCGTGGCCGAAGATCGCGGACGCGCTCCTCCGCCCGGCGCTCGGCCCGCTCACGGCCGCGGTTCCTCGCCGCTCGACCGCCCGTTCGACCTCGCGATGTTCGCCGGGTCGACGCGCTACGTCGACAAGGACCTGCGGACGCTGCTCGGGAAGCCGGTCCGCGGCGCGTTCGCGACGCGGTTCTGCGGCGGCGGCGACCTCGCCGCGTGCCGCGCGTCGATCTGGGCAGCGATCGACGAGGCCGGCGCCGAGCTGGCCGCCGCACAGGGGCCCGATCCCGCCGCGTGGCGCTCGGACGCGACGCGCGAGCGCATCCGCTTCGCACCGGGCCTCCTCCCGGACACGATGCGCTGGGCGAACCGGCCGACCTTCCAGCAGGTCCTGAGCTTCGACGGCCACCGGTAGGCGCGCTCGGAGCCTACGGCCTGGCGGACGACGTGGAGAAGCCGTACCTGTTCACGCCCGGACCGACGCCCGTTCCCGCCCGAGGTGCTCGCGGCGACGGCGGCGCCGATCGTCCATCACCGCGGGCCCGGACTTCCGCGTCGCTCTACGAGCGCTGCCTCGCGCGGCTGCGCGAGGTCTTCCGCACCGTCGAACGAGGTGCTCCTGTTCGCCGCGTCCGGGCACGGGCGGGTTCGAGTCCGCGGTCGCGAACCTCACCTCGCCCGGCGACCGCGTGCTCGTCGTCTCCGCCGGCTCGTTCGGCGAGCGCTGGGCCGCGATGACGAAGGCCTACGGCGCCGACGTCGACCACCTCCGCTACGCCTGGGGCGAGACGCCGACCGTCGCCGACGTCGCGCGCCCGTGCGCGCGGCGCGAAGTACGTGACGCTCGTCCACTCGGAGACCTCGACCGGCGTCGTCGCGGACGTCGAGGCGCTCGCCGCGGCGGCGAAGGAGGCGGGCGCGCTCGTCGTCGTCGACGCGATCTCGTCGCTCGGCGCCGTCCCGCTCGAGACCGACGCGTGGGGGCTCGACGTCGTCGTCACCGGCTCGCAGAAGGCGTTGATGACACCGCCGGGCCTCGCGCTCGTCGCCGTCTCCGACGCCGCGTACGCCGCGGCAGCCCGGCGGCGCGCCGCGCTTCTACTTCGACTGGGCGCGCACGCGGAAGGCGCAGGAGGCGGTCGACGCCGCCGTTCACGCCGGCCGTGTCGCTCGTCGCGGGCCTCGACGTCGCGCTCGGGCTCGCTGCTCGAGGACGGCCTCGACGCCGCGTTCGCCCGCCACGCGCGCCTCGGCCGCGCCTGCCGCGCCGGCGCGAAGGCGATGGGGCTCGAGCTGTTCTCGCCGGACGACGACCGCTCTGCCGTCGTGACGGCGATCCGGACGCCGGACGGCGTCGACTCCGACGAGCTGCTGCTCCTGCTGCGCGACCGGCACGGCGTGACGCTCGCGCCCGGCCAGGGCGAGCTGAAGGGGAAGGCCTTCCGGATCGGCCACATCGGCTGGTTCGACGTCTTCGACATCGCGGCCGCGCTGTCGGCGGTCGAGCTCGCGCTGACGGAGCTCGGGCGCGCCGATCGAGCGCGGCGTCGCCGCGGCCGCCGCGTTCGAGGCGTACGAGAGCTTCGCCGCCGCGTGAGAGTCCTCGTCCGCGAGGCGATCGCGGAGGCGGGCGTCGAGCTCCTGCGGTCGCGGTTCGACGTCGACGTCGACTCGCGAGTCGCCGCTCGCGGAGATCATCGACCGGTACGACGCGATCGTCATCCGGTCGGCGACGAAGGTCGACGCCGAGCCTGATCGGCCGCGCCGACCAGCTGAAGGTGATCGGCCGCGCGGGCGTCGGGGTCGACAACGTCGACGTCGACGCGGCGACCCGGCGCGGGATCCTCGTCGCGAACGCGCCGGAGTCGACGGTCGTCTCGGCGGCGGAGCACACGATCGGCCTGCTCGTCGCGCTCGCGCGCAACATCCCGCAGGCGCACGCGGCGCTGAAGGAGGGCCGCTGGGAGCGGTCGCGCTGGGGCGGCGTCGAGCTCGCCGAGAAGACGCTCGGCGTGCTCGGCTTCGGCCGGATCGGCCGCCAGGTCGCGCGGCGCGCGCTCGGGCTCGGGATGAAGGTCGTCGCGTACGACCCGTTCGTCGCCGACGGAGCGCTTCCGCGAGCTCGGCGTCGAGCGCGCGTCGTGGGAGGACGTGATCGCGCGCGCCGACTTCCTGACGCTGCACCTGCCGCTGAACGCCGAGACGCGCGGCTCGATCGGGCGCGACGCGATCGCGCGGATGCGCGACGGCGTGCGGATCGTGAACGCCGCGCGCGGCGAGCTGGTCGACGAGGAGGCGCTCGTCGAGGCGCTGTCGTCTCGGGCAAGGTCGCCGCCGCCGCGCTCGACGTCTTCGCGACCGAGCCGTACTCCGGGCCGCTGCTCGCAGCTGCCGAACGTCGTCGTCACGCCGCACCTCGCGGCGTCGACCGAGGAGGCGCAGGACCGCGCGGGCGTCGTCGTCGCCGAGCAGGTCGCGGCGGCGCTCGAGGGCAAGCTCGTGACGAACGCCGTCAACGTCCCGGCGATCGGCGCGGAGGAGCTCGAGGTGCTGGGACCGTTCGTCCCGCTCGCGGCGAAGCTCGGGCGGCTCGCGCTCGACCTCGCCGCCGGCGAGGTGACGGCGATCGACGCTCGAGTACCACGGCGAGCTCGCGGATCACGACACGCGGCTCCTCACGGTCGCCGTCCTGAACGGCGCGTTCGAGGGTCGCGTCGAAGGCCCCGTCAACTACGTCAACGCGCCGCTCGTCGCCGCCGAGCGCGGGATCGAGGTCGTGGAGGAGAAGCGGCGGACGTCGCGCGACTACACGAACCTCGTCGCCGTCTCCGCCGACGGCGCGCGCGTCGTCGGCACGACGATCGGGCGCGACGACCGCCACTGGCTCGTCTCGGCGCTCGGGTACTCGAGCTCGAGATGGAGCTCGCGCCGCGCATGGTCTTCCTGCTCTACGACGACGTGCCGGGCGTGATCGGCCGCGTCGGGACGCTGTTCGGTCGCGCCGGGGTCAACATCGCGAACATGGCCGTCTCGCGGAACCGCGAGGGCGGCAAGGCGCTGATGGCGCTGTCGATCGACTCGCCGGCGCCGCCGGATCTCGTCGACGAGCTGCGCGAGGGCATGGACGACGTGCGCGTGCTCGGCTGAGCCCCGGCGCTACGCGACCGACGCCCGCGGATCCAGCCGCCGGGCGACGGCTGCCGCCGTCCGCTCGAACTTCTCGACGATCGCGTACGCGGGCCGCCGCTCGACGATCCGCTCGATCTCGCGCCGCTCGTGGCCCGTCGACGAGGATGAAGCGCGTCGGGTGGCACCGGACGCGGTCGTAGGCCGTCGAGGTCGGCCGTCACGCGCTCGGCGCACGAGGGGTCGCCGCACTCGCAGACGAACTCGGTCTCGTCCGACTCGAACCGCTGCGCGGTCTCGGCGATCGCCTCGTTCACCTCCCGGAACACCGCCTCCGTCCGGGCGAGCTCGGACCTTCTCGCTGTCGTCTTGTGGGACAGACATTGACTGATGAATCAACGCGCGAGCGGCAAAATGGGTCACGGCATGTGGCCCGAAACCGTCGAGCGGGTGTCCTCGTTCCTCCGCGCCGCGGCGGTCGACGCGCGCGTCCAGGAGTTCACGGAGGGGACGCCGACGGCGCAGGACGCCGCGCGGGCGGTCGGGTGCTCGCTCGGGCAGATCGTCAAGTCGCTCGTCTTCGTCTGCGACGGCACGTACGTCCTCGCGCTCGTCCCGGGCGACCGCCGGGCCGACGAGAAGGCCGTCGCCGCGGGCGCCGAGGCGCGTCGCGTCCGCGTCGCGCGCGCGCAGGAGGTCGAGAACGCGACGGGATTCGCGCCGGGCGCCGTGGCGCCGTTCCCGCAGCGCGCGGTCGCGCGGACGCTGATCGACCGGTCGCTCCTGCGCCACGACGTCGTCTGGATCGGCGCCGGGTCGCCAGCCCACATGGCGGCGATCGCGCCCGACGACCTGGTGCGGCTCGCGAACGCGCGTCCGTGCGACCTCGCCGAGCGCGGGTAGAGTTTCAGCCGGTTCTCCCGCTCGAGAAGGAGGCGGCCTTGCAGGCCACCGCGAAGATCTGGATGAACGGCGAGCTCGTCGACTGGGACGACGCTCGGATCCACGTCGGAACCCACGGGCTGCACTACGGGACGCGGCGTCTTCGAGGGCATCCGCTGCTACGACACGCCCAAGGGCCCGTCGGTGTTCCGGCTGTCCGACCATCTCCAGCGCCTCGCACAACTCGGCGCGCCTCCTGCACATGCAGATCCCGTTCACCGTCGAGGAGCTCAGGGAGCGCCTGCAACGAGCTGATCGGCGCGAACGGCCTCGCGGAGTGCTACATCCGCCCGATCTGCTTCTACGGCTTCGGCGAGCTCGGCGTCGCCGCGCGCGGCGAACCCGATCGAGACCGTGATCATGAGCTGGCCGTGGGGCGCCTACCTGGGCGAGGAGGGGCTCCGCACCGGCATCCGCGCCAAGATCTCGACCTGGCAGCGCGTGTCGGCGAACATCATCCCGCACGCCTCGAAGGCGACCGGGGTCTACCTCAACTCGATGCTCGCCGTGACGGAGGCGAACGCCGCCGGCTACGACGAGGCGATCCTGCTCACGCCGGAGGGCTACGTCGCCGACGGCTCGGGCGAGAACATCTTCGTCGTCCGCGACGGCGAGCTCTCGACGCCGGACCTGGCGACGGGGATCCTCCCCGGGATCACGCGCGACTCGATCAAGCAGATCGCCGAGGACCTCGGCTACAGCGTCGTCGAGAAGCACCTCATCCGCTCGGACCTCTACCTCGCCGACGAGGTGTTCATGTGCGGCACGGCCGCGGAGGTGACGCCGCTGCGGTCGATCGACGACCACGACATCGGAGTCGGGCCGATCACGTTCGCGATCCAGGAGGCGTACCTCGACACGGTGCGCGGCGCGACCGACCGGTGGGCGCAGTGGCTCGAGCCCGTCCCGCAGCTCGCGCGCAGCGCCTGAGCCGGCCGGTGTCCACCGCCACTCGCCGGATCGCGCTCTCGGCGCCGTGGATCGACGAGCGCGACGAGGAGCTCGTCCTCGAGGTGCTGCGCTCGGGCTGGCTCTCGCTCGGGCCGACGGGGCCGCGCTTCGAGGAGGCGCTCGCGCGCGCGACGGGCGCGCGTCACGCGGCGGCGGTGTCGTCCGGGACGGCCGGGCTCCACCTCTGCATGGTGCTCGCAGGCGTCGGCCCCGGCGACGAGGTCGTGACGTCGCCCTACTCGTTCGTCGCCTCGGCGAACTGCGCGATCTACGAGGGCGCGACGCCCGTGTTCGCCGACATCGACCCGCGCACGTACAACCTCGATCCCGCCGCGGTCGAGGCCGCGATCACCGAGAGGACGAAGGCCGTCGTCGCCGTCGACATCTTCGGCTATCCCGCCGAGTACGACGAGCTGCACGCGATCTGCGATCGCCACGACGTCGCGCTCGTCGAGGACGCGTGCGAGGCGCTCGGCGCGCGCTACCGCGGCGCGCCGCTCGGCTCGCACGGCTGGCCGGCGACGTTCGCGTTCTACCCGAACAAGCAGATGACGACCGGCGAGGGCGGCGCGGTCGTGACCGGCAGCGACGAGGAGCACGAGCTGCTCGTCTCGCTGCGCAACCAGGGACGGCTCGAGACCTCGAGCTGGCTCCAGCACGGCCGGCTCGGGTTCAACTACCGGCTCGACGACCTCTCCGCGGCGCTCGGGATCGGCCAGCTCGAGAAGCTCGACCGGATCCTCGCCGCGCGGGGTGAGGTCGCCGCGCGCTACGGCGAGCTTCTGGACGGCGTCGAGGTCGAGCCGCCGCTGCCGGACGACGTCGACCACGAGCGCTCCTGGTTCGTCTACGTGGTGAAGCTCCCGACCGGCGTCGACCGCGACGCGGTCGCGCGGCGGCTCCTGGACGACGGCGTCGCGTGCGCGCCGTACCTGCCGTCGATCCACCTCCAGCCGTACATGCGCGAGCGGTTCGGCTTCTCCGAGGGCCTGTGTCCCGTGAGCGAGGACTGCAGCGCGAGGACGCTCGCGATCCCGTTCCACGCGCGGCTCGAGCGGGAGGATCAGGAGGTCGTCGTCGAGAGCCTCCGCGCGGCCGCTCACGGCAGCGTCGTGACGAACCGCGCCGCCGCGATCGCCCGCCGGTAGAGCGCCAGCGACTGCGGCTTCGTGTGGAGCTGGTAGATGCCGGTTCCGCCGCTCCAGCCCTTGTCGAAGTAGACGAGGCCGATCGTCCGCGGGTGCTTCGCGACCCAGTCGAACATCCGCGCGGCGAACGCGACGTCGTCCTCGCCCTCGAGCCCCCAGTCGCCGACGAGGAACGGCTTGCCGTAGCCGTAGAGCGTGTCCATCCCGCGCCAGGACGGCTCGCCGCTGTCGGAGAACATGTCGTCCGCGACGATGTCGACGTAGCCGCCGCCGGGCCAGTAGGCGGCGGGGCCGTTCGCCGGCGATGTCCGGCACGCCGTGTCCCTGCGGGTTCCAGACGACAGAGATGCGGCCGGAGGCGGGAACGTCGGAGCGGGCGCGAAGCGGCGGGAGACCGGTGCGCCGCAGGCGCGCATCGATCGCCGCGGCCGAGCCGCCGCGCACGATCACGGCGACGCGCCTGAACGCGCGCACGAACGCCGCCGTCGAGTACTGCGGCCCGCGGGGACGACCGGCGCGATCGAACGCGCACCACGTCGACCAGTAGCCGGTCATCTCGGGGAAGAGCGAGATCCACGCGGCCTCGCCGGCGCGGTTGACGGCCTGCGCGAGCGGCGACGAACCGTCCGTCCTCGGCGCCCGCTGCGACGGCCGCAGGCGCGTGATCCATCCCGAGAGACAGGATCGGGATCCGCCCGGCGGCGTGCTCGGCGGCGACGAGCTCCGTCACGCCGCTCTCAAAGCGCGCGAACAGGAGGTGGAGGGCGTGGTGCTTGCCGGTCAGCGCGTCGAAGCGCTCCGGCGTCGGCCCTGCGACTCCGAGCAGCGTCGTCCCGGGACGCACGCCCGGCGGGCGGCGGCGGCGGCCGCCGCCGCCGCCGAGAGGAGCAGCGCGGCCGCGGCGGCGACGAGGAGCGCTCTCCGCACGGCGCACTGAATAGCACCGCTCCCGCTGCGCCGCCAGCTCCGGCCGCGACCGACGCGGGAGCGATAATCGCCTCCGTGGCAGACGGCGCGAAGATGATCTTCCTCGGCTTCGGCAAGTACGCGCGGTCCGACCGCATCTACGCGCTCGAGCCGCTCCCGGCGGGCGAGCGGGGCCACGGCGCGCGGACGCGCGTGTGGGTCGAGGGGATCCCCGAGCCGATCGTCGCCTCGCGCACGGAGCGCGCGATCGTGGCGGCGATGGGCGGCGCGCCGGCGGCCGAGACGCGGCTCCTCGACGAGGCGCTCGCGCTCGCGGAGCGGGTCGCCGACGCCGCCGAGCAGGGGCGGTTCGACGTCGGCGACCTCGGCCGCCGCGCGCGCAGGCTGCTCGAGGCGTCGGCGCGGGCCGGCCGAGCCCGAGCGCCTCTTCTGACGCGGGGGCCGAAGGCCCGCAACCGCGCGGGTAGCCTCCGCCGGCGGTGGCGGAGGAGGAGCTGACCCCGGAGCCCGCGCCCGCCGGCGAGCGGCCGGCGCGCCTCGGCGTGCTCTCGCGGATCGCGGTCGACACGCGGCCGCTGCGGCACCGCGACTTCCGCAACCTCTGGATCGGCCAGGCGGTCTCGACGATCGGCGGGATGATCGGCACCGTCGCCGTGCCGTTCCAGATGTACGACCTTACGGGGTCGACGCGTGATGGTCGGGCTGCTCGGCGTCGCGGCGCTCGTCCCGCTGCTCGTCGTGCCGCTCGTCGGCGGCGCGATCGCCGACACGGGCGACCGGCGCACGGTGCTCCTGCGGACCGAGGTCGGGATGGTCGTCGTGACCGCGCTCTTCCTCGCGAACTCGCTCCTGCCGCACCCGCGGGCCTGGGCGCTCTTCGTGCTCGAGGCCGCGGCCGTCGCCGTCTTCAGCCTCGGCCGCCCGGCGATGGCGTCGCTGACCCCGCGGCTCGTGCCCGAGGACGAGATCGCGGCCGCCGTCGCGCTCCAGTCCGTGTACTGGAGCCTCGCCGCCGTCGCCGGGCCGGCGCTCGGCGGCATCCTGATCGCCGCCGTCGGCGTCCCGACCACGTTCGGCATCGACCTCGCGAGCTACGCGGCGTCGCTCGTCGTCCTCTACCTGCTGCCGCGGATCCCGCCGACCGGCGAGGCGGAGGAGCGGCCGAGCGTGCGCTCGATCCTGGACGGGTTCCGCTTCCTGAAGGGGAAGCAGGCGCTGATCGGGATCTTCGTCGTCGACACGAACGCGATGATCTTCGGGATGCCGACGGCCCTGTTCCCCGCGCTCGCCAGGCACGAGTTCGGCGGCGACGCGAAGACGGTCGGCTACCTCTACGCCGCCCCGTACGGCGGCGCGCTCGTCGGGTCGCTCCTCTCCGGCTGGACGTCGCGCACGCCGCCGCCAGGGCCTCGCCGTCACGTTCTGGGCGTGCGTGTGGGGGGCGGCGATCGTCGCGTTCGGGCTGTCGCAGTCGCTCTGGCTCGCGCTCGCGATGCTCGCGGTCGCCGGCGGCGCCGACTTCTTCAGCGCGGTCCTGCGGACGGCGATCCTGATGCGCGTCACCCCGGACCACATGCGCGGCCGCATGTCCGGGATCGAGTTCACGCAGGTCGCCGGCGCGCCGAATCTCGGGAACCTCGAGGCCGGGGTCGTCGCGTCGGCCTTCGGCCTCCGCGCCTCCGTCGTCTCCGGAGGCATCCTGTGCGTCGTCGGCTGCGTCGCGACGGCGCTCGCGCTCCCGCGCTTCCGGCGCTACGACTCGCGCGTTCCGCTTCCCGAGACGTGAGGAGGAGCTTCTTCGCGCGCTCGGTGCACGAGGTCGCGCCGGACCTCATCGGGACGGAGCTCTACGTCGAAGGCGTCGGCGGCGTGATCGTCGAGGTCGAGGCGTACGACCAGCAGGATCCCGCCGCGCACGGCTTCCGCGGCCGCACCGAGCGCAACGCGTCGATGTTCGGGCCCGCCGGCCACGCCTACGTCTACCGCTCCTACGGTATCCATTGGTGCCTCAACTTCGTTTGTGAGGGTGAGGGAGTCGCGAGCGCCGTCCTCGTGAGGGCGCTCGAGCCGACTCATGGGGTGGAGGAGATGGCGGCTCGGCGAGGGATCGCCGACCGCCGTCTCCTCGCGTCCGGGCCCGGACGGCTCTGCCAGGCGCTCGGGATCACGCGCGAGCACGACGGGCTGCCGCTCGACCGCCCGCCGTTCGAGCTTCGCGAGCGCGCGTGAGGAGCCGCAGCTCGTGGTCGGCCCGCGGATCGGGATCACGCGCGCGGCCGACCGTCCCTGGCGCTACGGCCTCGCCGGCTCGCGCTACCTCTCGCGCCCGTTCAGCGCTTCGCGCTGAGGACGACGCGCATCCCCGGCGCGGCTGCGACGCCGGGCCGCGGCGTCTGGGCGACGACCTCGCCCGACGGGGCGCCCTGGACGTCGACGTCGAGTGCGAGCGGCTCCAGCCGACGCCGCGCCGCCGAGACCCGCAGGCCGACGAGCTTCGGCACGACGCCGTGCTGCGGCTTCGGCAGGACGAGCATCACGTTCGATCCGGCGGACAGCTTGCCGCCGGCCGGGATCTGGCCGACGACGACGCCGACGCGCTGCCCCGGCTGCGCGGGCTTGTAGAGCACCGTCGAGCTGAGCGGCGTCGCCTCCAGTCGCGCCTTCGCGTCCGGCGAGCGTGTTCCCACGCGTGTCCGGGACGTCCACCTCGTTCGGCAGGCAGTCGGCGACCGGCTTCGGCTCCTCGCCGCTGTAGAACGAGAGCTGGAAGGCGTCCTTGCAGATGCCGTTGTCGCGCTCGAGCCGCCCGTGCCGGAGCGTGACGTACTGCGGCGACGAGTAGAGCGAGGGCGCCGGCGCGAAGTCCTTCCGCGGCAGCTTCAGGTAGCGGAGCGCCTTGCCCATGAACGTCTTCCAGATCGAGGGCGGGGTACGTGCCGCCCGCGACGGGGTCGCCGTGGAACTCGGTCTCCATCGGCTGAAGGCGGTCCGGGTACCCGACCCAGACGGCCGCCACGAGGTCGGGCGTGTAGCCGACGAACCAGGCATCGCCGTAGTTCTCGGTCGTGCCCGTCTTGCCCGCGACCGGCTGCTCGGGGAGCTGCGCCGCACGGCCCGTCCCCGAGCGCACGACGCCCTGGAGGAGGTCGGTGACGATCGCCGCGTCCGCCGGTCTCAGCACGCGACGCGGCTGCACCGTGTTCTCGCGCACGCACCGGCCGCGCCCGTCGAGCAGGCACTTCACCGTGCGAGGCGCGTTCCCCTGGAGCTTCGAGTCGATCCGGAGCCCGCCGTTCGCGAACGCCGTGTACGCGCGCGCCATCTCGAGCGGCGAGGCGCCCTCGCCGCCGAGGGCGATCGAGAAGTACGCCTTCAGCCGGTGCCTCGAGCCCTTCGGCGCGGGGTCGACGCCGAGGTCCCACGCCGTCTGGCGCACGTTCGCCGGGCCGAGCAGGCTCGAGAGCTGCGCGTAGATCGAGTTGTCGGAGTTCACGGTCGCGGTGACGAGGTCGGCGCGGCCGAGGTAGTCGCCCTCGTAGTTCTCGACCGGCCACGCGCGGCCGCCGGCGTTGATCGTCACGGGGCGCGACTCGAACGTGGTCGAGGTCGAGATCCCGTCGCGCAGCGCCGTCGCGAGCACGATCGGCTTGAACGACGAGCCCGGCTGCCGCTGGAACTGGGTCGCCAGGTTGTACTGGCTCTCGTGGTAGTTCCGGCCGCCGACCATCGCGAGCACGGCGCCGGTGTGGGCGTTGAGGACGACGAGCGCGGCGTCGGGGCCGACGGACTCCGGCAGCGCCTGCGGCGATCGCCCGCCGCGCGAGGTACTGGAGCCCGACGTCGAGCGTCGTCTTCACGCGCAGGCCGCCGCCGAAGACCCGCCGCGGCCCGAGCCGGCTCACGAGCTGGTCCTTGACGTAGTTCGCGAAGTACGGCGCCGCCGCGCCCTGCGTCGACGGGAGCGTCACCGCCTCCGGGTTCGGCATCGGCGCGCGCAGCGCGGCCCGGAACTGGTTGGGCGTCACGTACCCGTTGGCGAGCAGCGCGCGCAGCACGACGGCGCGGCGAGCCTTCGCCAGCTGGGGGTGCGCGACCGGGTCGTAGAGCGACGGGTCCTTCGGGATCCCCGCGAGCAGCGCCGCCTCGTGCCACTGCATCGTCGCCGCGCGGTGGTGGAAGTAGATCCGCGAGGCCTGCTCGACGCCGTAGGCGCCGTTCCCGAAGTACACCGTGTTCAGGTACGCCGTCAGGATCCGGTCCTTCTTCCAGTGCTGCTCGAGCCGCCACGCGAGCGCCGCCTCGCGCAGCTTCCGCGAGATGGTGCGGTCGTTCTGGTTGATCGAGTTCTTGACGAACTGCTGGGTGATCGTCGACCCGCCCTCGACGACGCCCTTGTTGCGGATGTCCGCCCAGACGGCGCGCGCGATCCCGCGCACGTCGACCCCGCGGTGCTCGTAGAAGCGCTTGTCCTCGACCGCGACGATCGCGTGCTTCACGAGCGGGCTGATCCGCTCGCTCGGGACGAGGATGCGCGCCTGGTCGCCGCGGAGGATCGCGAGCACCGTCCGCCCGTCCCGCGCGTAGAGGTAGGTGTTCGCCTCGCGACGGGTCGAGGTGGCCGACAGCGGGTCGTCGGGGAGCTGCTCGGAGACGGACGCGAAGAACCCGAAGGTGAACGAAGCCAGGCCCAGCAGCCCGAGGACGGTGACGAGGGCGAGGAGTCTGAGCTTGCGGATGCGCCGGCGTTTCGGCGCTCGATTCTTTCTCCGGAACGGAGCCAGGACGCCCGCTAGTGTAGCTCGCGTGGCGCTGGCAGACCTGACGCGGAACGCCGTCGACGTCCTGCCCGCCGGCGGCCTCGAGGCGAAGCTGGCCCTCGGGCGGCCGCTGCGCGTCAAGCTCGGGATCGACGTGACCTCGCCCGACATCCACGTCGGGCGCGGCATCCCGCTCCAGCGGATGCGCGCGTTCCAGGACGAGGGGCACAAGGCGGTCCTGATCGTCGGCGACTACACGACGCGCATCGGCGACCCGTCCGGCCGGTCGGCGGAGCGCCCGATCCTGACCGACGAGGAGATCGAGCGCAACACGCGCGGCTTCCTCGAGGACGCCGCCACGATCATCCGCACCGAGCCGGAGGCGCTCGAGCTGCGGCGGAACGGCGAGTGGCTCTCGAAGCTCTCCTACGCCGACGTCGTGCGCCTCGCGCGGACGATCACGGTCGCGCGGATGCTCGAGCGCGACGACTTCGAGAAGCGCTTCCGCGCGCGCGAGCCGATCTCGGTCTCGGAGCTCCTCTACCCGCTCATGCAGGCCTACGACTCGGTCGCGGTCGAGGCCGACGTCGAGCTCGGCGGAACGGACCAGCTCTACAACCTGCTCACGGGCCGCGACGTCATGCCGCACTACGGCCTCGAGCCGCAGGTGATCCTGACGACGCCGATCCTCAACGCCTGGGACGGCACGAAGATGAGCTCGTCCGTCGGCAACAACGTCCCTCTGCGCGGCGCGCCCGGAGGACATGTTCGGCCGGACGATGCGGATCTCGGACGACCAGCTCCCGGACTGGTACACGCTCGTGCTGGAGCAGCCGCCGCCGGAGGGCGACCCGCTCGAGGCGAAGCTCGCCCTGGCGCGCTTCATCGTCCGCCGTTCCTGGGGCGAGGACGCCGCTCGCGCCGCCGAGGAGCACTTCACGCGGGTCGTTCGCCGGCACGAGGCGCCGGAGGAGCTCGAGGAGGTGCAGGTCGACGGCGGCGCGACGCACGTGCCGGCGCTCCTCGCCGAGCGGTTCGGCCGCTCGACGAGCCACTGGCGCCGGATCGTCGACCAGGGCGGGGTGAAGGTGAACGGCGAGCCCGTCGGCGCCTACGACCTCACGCTCGCCGACGGAGACGTGCTCCAGGCCGGGAAGCGACTCTTCCTGCGCGTCCGAACCGATTGACGCGGCTCCGAACCGGTTGACACCCTGAACCGTTGACACCCTGGCGCGCGGCGCTATACTGCCTCGGCCGTCTCGGAGAGACGGTGCTGGAAAGTCCCCAATCCCTCGACGAACAGGAGCCTCCAGGGCCCCGGACCGTATCTGATACGATTCGACACCTAGGAGGCCTCTGGCGCGAGTCGGAGGCTTTTTTGCGCCGTCGCTCTCGCAACGAGAGTGGCACCGGTCTTTGAAAACTCAACAGCGAACGTTCAAAACGTCGAGACCTCGAGCTCGTTCGTGTGCTCGCGCCTGCAAGGGCACGGGCTCGCGGTGAGCGAGAGGCCAGAACCTCGTCGCATCTTCGGATGCGACCTTTGAGCTCGAGCTCAAAGTGAAAAGGATTGCCGGCTTGCCGGCAAACCACTACTTCACGGAGAGTTTGATCCTGGCTCAGGACGAACGCTGGCGGCGCGCTTAACACATGCAAGTCGAGCGAGAACCCTCCTTCGGGAGGGGGAAAGCGGCGAACGGGTGAGTAACACGTGGGTAATCCACCCTCGACACTGGGATAGCCCGGGGAAACCCGGATTAATACCGGATGGCCCAGCAGCTCTTCGGGGCGGCTGGAAAAGGTAGCTTCGGCCTCCGGTCGAGGACGAGCCCGCGGCGGATTAGCTTGTTGGTGGGGTAACGGCCTACCAAGGCGACGATCCGTAGCTGGTCTGAGAGGACGATCAGCCACACTGGGACTGAGACACGGCCCAGACTCCTACGGGAGGCAGCAGTGGGGAATCTTGCGCAATGGGCGAAAGCCTGACGCAGCGACGCCGCGTGAGGGAAGAAGGCTTTCGGGTTGTAAACCTCTTTCAGAAGGGACGAAGCTACTCGGGTTAATAGCCCAGAGGGTGACGGTACCTTCAGAAGAAGCCCCGGCTAACTACGTGCCAGCAGCCGCGGTAATACGTAGGGGGCAAGCGTTGTCCGGATTTATTGGGCGTAAAGAGCGTGTAGGCGGCCAGGTAGGTCAGCTGTGAAAACTCGAGGCTCAACCTCGAGACGCCGGTTGAAACCATCTGGCTAGAGTCCGGAAGAGGAGAGTGGAATTCCTGGTGTAGCGGTGAAATGCGCAGATATCAGGAAGAACACCCGTGGCTAAGGCGGCTCTCTAGTACGGTACTGACGCTGAGACGCGAAAGCGTGGGGAGCGAACAGGATTAGATACCCTGGTAGTCCACGCCGTAAACGATGGGTGCTAGGTGTGGGGGGTGTCGACTCCCTCCGTGCCGCAGCTAACGCATTAAGCACCCCGCCTGGGGAGTACGGCCGCAAGGCTAAAACTCAAAGGAATTGACGGGGGCCCGCACAAGCAGCGGAGCATGTTGTTTAATTCGACGCAACGCGAAGAACCTTACCTGGGCTTGACATGCACGGGAATGTCGTGGAAACACGGCAGCCCTTCGGGGCTCGTGCACAGGTGTTGCATGGCTGTCGTCAGCTCGTGTCGTGAGATGTTGGGTTAAGTCCCGCAACGAGCGCAACCCCTGTCCCATGTTGCCAGCGTGAAAGACGGGGACTCATGGGAGACTGCCGGTGACAAATCGGAGGAAGGTGGGGATGACGTCAAGTCAGCATGACCCTTATGTCCAGGGCTACAAACGTGCTACATTGGCCGGTACAAAGGGCTGCAAACCCGCGAGGGGGAGCGAATCCCAAAAAACCGGTCCCGGTTCGGATTGGAGGCTGAAACTCGCCTCCATGAAGGCGGAGTTGCTAGTAATCGCGAATCAGCAACGTCGCGGTGAATACGTTCCCGGGCCTTGTACACACCGCCCGTCACACCACGAAAGTCGGCAACACCCGAAGCCGGTGGGCTAACCCGCAAGGGAGGCAGCCGTCGAAGGTGGGGTCGATGATTGGGGTGAAGTCGTAACAAGGTAGCCGTAGCGGAAGCTGCGGCTGGATCACCTCCTTTCTAGGGATCCCGGAGCTCTTGACTCCGGTGGCCGTTCACGCCGTCGATGGAGGGAGTCCTCATGGACTCCCGCATTTCCGTCCGGTTCGTGGACTCGCCTAGATCAACGTCGACCTCGACGTGGGGTCGCAGGGAAACCTACGACCTTCGTTCGCTGTTGAGTTTTGAGAGACCGGCGCCGGCGCCTCCTGCTTGGGAGGCGCGACGAGCCGGGTGGCTCTCGTGGGGCGGGTTCGGCCCGCGTGCACCTTGAAAACTCCATAGCAGCATTGAAATGTGTTCTTCACGATCAAGAGACTAAGAGCACACGGTGGATGCCTTGGCGCCAAGAGCCGAAGAAGGACGTGGGCGGCTGCGATAAGCCCGGGTGAGGTGCTGACCGACCTTTGACCCCGGGATCTCCGAATGGGGAAACCCACCACTGGTAATGCGGTGGTACTCGCACCTGAATACATAGGGTGCGGAGAGGCAAGCTGGGGAACTGAAACATCTAAGTACCCAGAGGAAAGGAAAGAAATCTCGACTCCCTGAGTAGTGGCGAGCGAAAAGGGAACAGCCCAAACTCTCATCACGTGACAGGCGGCAGCCGTTGTGGTGAGGGGGTTGTAGGGCTCGAGTTGATCCGCCTGCCGGCGGGTCGGCGAGTTACAAAGCTGCGTGGTAGGCGAACTGCATGGAACTGCAGGCCACAGAGGGTAACGGCCCCGTAGCCGAAACCTCGCAGCCTCGCTTCTCGAGTACCTGAGTACGGCCGGGCACGGGAAACCCGGTCGGAACCCGCGGGGACCACCCCGCAAGGCTAAGTACTCCTTGGCGACCGATAGTGAACTAGTACCGTGAGGGAAAGGTGAAAAGTACCCCGGAAGGGGAGTGAAATAGCACCTGAAACCGTGTGCTTACAAGCGGTCGGAGCCGGCTTTGTCCGGTGACGGCGTGCCTTTTGCATAATGAGCCAGCGAGTTACTCGTCCACGGCGAGGTTAAGGAAACGGAGCCGTAGCGAAAGCGAGTCTGAACAGGGCGTTCAGTCGTGGGCGGTAGACCCGAAACTGAGTGATCTATCCATGGGCAGGTTGAAGCGGGGGTAAGACCCCGTGGAGGACCGAACCGACCTAGGTTGAAAACTGGGCGGATGACCTGTGGATCGGAGTGAAAGGCTAATCAAACTCAGAGATATCTGGTTCTCCCCGAAATATATTTAGGTATAGCCTCAGGCGTTCAATAACGGTTGTAGAGCACTGTTTGGCCTAGGGGGCCCACCAGCTTACCGAAGTCAGGCAAACTCCGAATGCCGTTATTCCAGAGCCTGGGAGTCAGAGTGCGGGGGATAAGCTTCGTGCTCGAAAGGGAAACAGCCCAGACCGTCGGCTAAGGCCCCTAATTCCATGCTAAGTGGGAAACGATGTCCGATTGCAGAGACAACCAGGATGTTGGCTTAGAAGCAGCCACCATTCAAAGAGTGCGTAACAGCTCACTGGTCAAGTGGTCGGGCGCGGACAATGTAACGGGGCTCAAGCATGGAGCCGAAGCCACGGACTTCGTCCTTTGGACGGAGTGGTAGGGGAGCGTTCCCAAGCCGGCGAAGCGGCGGCGGAAGCCAGTCGTGGAGGCTTGGGAAGTGAGAATGCTGGCATGAGTAACGAAAGAGGAGTGAGAAACTCCTCCGCCGAATGCCCAAGGGTTCCTGAGTAAAGCTAATCTGCTCAGGGTTAGTCGGGACCTAAGCCGAGGCCGACAGGCGTAGGCGATGGACAACAGGTTGATATTCCTGTACCACGTCCCCACCGCTATCACCAATGGCGGGACGGGGTAGGCTAGGGAATCCCAGGCGATGGTCGTCCTGGGGTAACCGCGTAGGGCGGGAGATAGGGAAATCCGTCTCCCATCAAGCCTGAGACGGGATGCCGAGGCCCTCAGGGGCCGAAGTTCTTGAAGCCATGCCTCCTAGAAAATCGTCTAGGGAGGTGGGACGTGCCCGTACCAAAACCGACACAGGTGGGCAGGTAGAGAATACCAAGGCGATCGGAAGAACCCTCGAAAAGGAACTCGGCAAAATGGCCCCGTAACTTCGGGAGAAGGGGCGCCACGGTAGGGTGATCGACCTTCGCGGTCGTGAGCCCGAGGTGGCCGCAGTGAAACGGCCCAAGCGACTGTTTACCAAAAACACAGGTCTCTGCGAAGTCGAAAGACGACGTATAGGGGCTGACGCCTGCCCGGTGCCGGAAGGTCACGAGGAGAGGTTAGCCTTCGGGCGAAGCTTTGAATCCAAGCCCCGGTAAACGGCGGCGGTAACTATAACCGTCCTAAGGTAGCGAAATTCCTTGTCGGGTAAGTTCCGACCTGCACGAATGGCGTAACGACTTGGGCGCTGTCTCTTCGAGGGATCCGGTGAAATTGTAGTCTCGGTGAAGATGCCGAGTACCCGTGGTTGGACGGAAAGACCCCGTGAACCTTTACTACAGCTAGATGTTGGAGTTCGGGGCAGGTTGTCCAGGATAGGTGGGAGGCTGTGAAGCGTGGGCGCCAGCTCGCGTGGAGCCACCCTTGGGATACCACCCTTCGTGTTCTGGGCTTCTAACCCGCTGCCGTGATCCGGGGCGGGAACAGCATCTGGTGGGTAGTTTGACTGGGGCGGTCGCCTCCTAAAATGTAACGGAGGCGCGCAAAGGTTCCCTCAGCACGGTTGGAAATCGTGCGTAGAGCGTAATGGCATAAGGGAGCTTGACTGCGAGAGCGACAGCTCGAGCAGGTGCGAAAGCAGGCCATAGTGATCCGGCGGTAACAAGTGGAAGTGCCGTCGCTCAACGGATAAAAGGTACTCCGGGGATAACAGGCTTATCCTTCCCAAGAGTCCACATCGACGGAAGGGTTTGGCACCTCGATGTCGGCTCGTCGCATCCTGGGGCTGGAGTAGGTCCCAAGGGTTGGGCTGTTCGCCCATTAAAGCGGTACGCGAGCTGGGTTCAGAACGTCGTGAGACAGTTCGGTCCCTATCCACCATGGGCGTTGGAGCTTTGAGAGGAGTCGTCTCTAGTACGAGAGGACCGAGACGAACGGACCTCTGGTGTATCAGTCGTCGTGCCAACGGCGCTGCTGATTAGCCACGTCTGGATGGGATAACCGCTGAAAGCATCTAAGCGGGAAGCCCACCTCGAGATGAGAGCTCCCATCTCCTAGAGAGAGTAAGAGCCGTGGAAGACCACCACGTTGATAGGCGGGACGTGCAAGCACAGCAATGTGTTCAGCGGACCCGTACTAATTGCTCGAGGTCTTGATGAAGAACACACTTCAGCTGCTATGGAGTTTTGAGGGTGCGAGCGCGGTCGCCGCCGCTCCACGACTCACAGCTTGGGCGGTCATAGCGACGGGGATACACCTCTTCCCATTCCGAACAGAGAAGTTAAGCCCGTTAGCGCCGATGGTACTCGGAGAGCAATCTCCCGGGAGAGTAGGACGCCGCCCACCTTTCTGACAGGCCCGTTCGAAAGGCCCCGCGTCAGGGGCCTCTGGATCGCCGTTGATCAGCGCGGCTCATCAGCGCAGCCGGACGGTGACGCGGACGTCGACCTCGTCGCCGCGACGGACGCCGGCGCCCGTCACCGTTCCGTGCGCCCGAGCGGTAGCGGCCGGTCCCGCCGACGACGACGCCGCGGAGCGAGATCGTCCCGCGCGTGCCGTTGCTCGGCATCGTCGTCGTCTGCGTGCCGTGAGTGCGGAGCCAGCCGTCCGGCGAAGGCGTCGGTCTGCGCGATCCGGGCGACGACGTGTCACCGCGCTGGCTGCGTCACGTTTCGTCGCGTCGAGGACGCACAGCGTCGAGGTGCCGACGTGCCGTCCCGGCCCGACCGGATGTCGTAGCGTGCGCTTCCGCCCGGGCAGTCGCCGCTCGCGCCGAGGTTCCAGCGGCGCACCGGACACGCGGTAGGCGAGCGTCCTCGTCGCGGTCGCGGTCGCGGACGCACCCGCGACGGCCGCGACGAGAGCCGCGACGAAAGCCGCGGCGCAGATCGCGAGCCCCATCCGCGGCGACGTTACACCCCCGGCCGGCTGTGGTCGAGCGCTCGAGGCTCTAGACCTGCGCGATGCGCGTCTGCTCGGGATCGCTCTCGTCGAGCTCCCAGCGCCGGCCGGTGTCGGGGCACACGTATCGACCTTCGACGGCGCGAAGGTGCCCGGTGACGTACTCGCCGGCCTCGGGACCGTGGAGCTCGGTGACGTTCGTGCAGCGACATTCCATGGAGGCGAGTACCGTCAGCGGGCGATCGGAAACCCGTCGGGCCGTCACGCGGCGCGGAGCCGCTCGCGCCACTCGGGGTCGAGGTCGCGCAGCCGGAGGACGCGCTCGCCGACCGGCGGATGCGTCACGAACATCGCCGCGAGCCCTTCGCTCGCGAACGGGTTGATCGTGTACAGCGGCTCGGTGGCCGGGCTCGCCTCGAACTCGACGAGCCCCATCGCCCCCTCGAGGCGCAGCAGCGCGTCGGCGAGGGCGTGCGGCGATTCGCAGAGCTCGGCGGCGTAGCGGTCGGCCTCGAACTCGCGTTTCGGCGAGAGCAGCAGATGCACGAACGACGCCGCGAGCGGCCCGAGCATCGCGAGCAGCCCGCGCGAGAAGAACCCGCCGAGCCGTGACGACTCGACGACCGCCGCGGCGCCGACAGCCGCGACCGTCTGGACGAGCACGTCGCGGTGCCGGAGGTGCGCGAGCTCGTGGGCGAGGATCCCCTCGAGCTCGGCCGGCGTCGCGACCCCGAGCAGCCCGGTCGAGACGGCGACCGCCGCACCGCCGCTGCGCGCCGCGCCCGGCGGCGAGCGCGCGCGGATACCCGTCGCCCAGCAGGTAGAGCTTCGGCGGGACGACGCCGGCCCTCGTCGCGAGCGTCGCGACGGTGCTGTGAAGCGCCGGCGCCTCGCTCGGGAGCAGCTCGCGCGCGCCGACCATCCCCATCGCGATCCTGTCGGCGTAGACGTAGAGCGCTGCCGCCACGAGGATGATGCTGCCGATGAAGAGGAGCGCCAGGCGGTAGCCGCCGAGCGCCCAGCCGGCGGCCGCCATCGCCGCCGTCGGCACGACGAGGACGAGCCACGCCTTGAGGAGGTTGCGCGCGATCGCGACGCGAAGGCGCATCGCGGTTACACGTCGTCGTCGCGCTCGTCCGGGTCGTCCTCGAGGCCGCGTGGCGGCCAGTCGGGCTCCGGCGCGTCGCAGCGACTCGAACAGTGGAGCGACGCTATGTTCTGGAGCGGGACGAGGATGTGCCCGTTCAGCTCGATGTGCGCCACGTCGTCGACGTAGCAGTAGGCCGTGAGGACGCCGTCCTGGTACTCGCCGCCGAAGAGGGCGACCTCCACCTGCTCGCCCTTGTACTTGTTCGTGTAGTCCTCGATGCGCGCACCCTAGCCGTTCCACAAGGCTCGGGCGCACGGGCCGCGGACGGCGCCAACGGCGCGATCCCGCCCGTGGATTCAGGTGTTCGGGGGGCCGGCGGCGAACGCGTTGTCTCTGAACTCCAGCTCGTACACGCCGCAATTCGGCAGCGGGTGGGTCGCGGCCTCCCCGACGCAGTGCCGCCGCAGCGCGCGAAGCGACCCGCCGTGGGAGACGATGAGTATCCGTCGCCCGAGCCAGGCCCGCGCGATGCGCTCGACCGTCGCGAGGACCCGCGCGAGATGCTCCTCGCGTGTCTCGCCGTCGTGGTGGTCCGCGCCCGGGAACCGCTCCTCGATCTCGGATCGGGTCAGACCCGACCAGGACCCGACGTCGATCTCGCGCAGGCCCTGATCGGTCACGACTGGAACCTCGTGCGGTGCCGCCACGATCTCTGCGGTCTCGCGCGCCCTGCGCAGGTCGCTCGAGAAGACGGCGTCGAACGGCGTGTGACGGAGCTGGTCGGCGAGCGCCTCCGCCTGCGCGCGTCCACGCGCGTTCAGCGGCGGGTCGGCCCACCCCTGAAAGCGCCCGTCGCGGTTCCAGTCGGTCTCGCCGTGCCGCGCGAGGAGGATGGTCGTCACGACGGCTAAGGTAGCCGCCGGTGGATCTGGGGCTTCGCGACAAAGTCTGCGTGGTGACCGGCTCGACGCGAGGGATCGGCCTCGTCGTCGCGGATCTGCTTGCGGCGGAGGGGGCGCACGTCGTCACGTCGGGACGAGGCGCCGACGGCCCGGGAGAGTTGCACGTGCAGGCCGATCTGTCGAACCCGGAAGGCCCGCAGCAGGTGGTCGGCCAGGCTCTCGACCGGTTCGGGCGCGTCGACTGCCTCGTGAACAACGTCGGCGGCACCGACATCCGGCGGTTCGACGAGTTGACCGATGCCGACTGGGACGCGTCGTGGCAGCTGAACGTGATGAGCGCCGTCCGCGCGCTCCGGGCGGTGCTTCCGGGGATGAGGGAACGTCGATCGGGCGTGATCGTGAACGTCTCGTCGACCGCGGCCAAGCGGCCGTCGACGGGAATGCCCGAGTATTCGGTGACGAAGGCGGCGCTGCTGTCGCTTTCCCGCCTTGTCGCCGACCTGTATGCGAAGGACGGGATCCGGTGCAACGCAGTGACGCCGGGGCCGACCGCGACGGACGCATGGCTCGGCGAGGGCGGCCTCGCCGACCAGCAGGGTGACCGGCGCGAGGTGCTCGCGAAAGTCGCCGCCGGCCGTCCCCTCGGCCGGCTCGCGGAGCCGCCCGAGATCGCGGCCGTCGTCGTCTTCCTGTGCTCGGACCGCGCGAGCTACGTCACCGGCGCGGCATGGAGCGCAGACGGCGGCACCGTCCCGATCATCATCTGACGCCGCCCGGCGCGCCGCCACCTGCGACCGTACCCCCACCCTGGGTGGGGCGCCGTCCCGCCGCCCTCGAAGGCAACGTTACCGGCGCTGGTGAGACGGCTTCGTGAAATATCGGTGCCTTCTGTGCGGAGGCGGGCCCGCCGCCGCCGGCGGCGGCATGGCCGTTTTCCGCGTTCGGGACCGCCGGAAGAGCGACTACGCTGGGAGGCGATGGCGAGACTCGCTCGGACGGTCGCGGACGGCTTCGAGTCGCGGCTGCGCGAGCACGAGGAAGCTTGGCTCTCGCCGCTCGCGGTCCGCTCGTACGAGACGCGGGGGCGGTTGCGCGCGGAGGAGCCGTCCGATCTCCGGACGCCGTTCCAGCGCGACCGGGACCGGATCCTGCACTCGAAGCCGTTCCGGCGGCTGAAGGGCAAGACGCAGGTCTTCATCGACCCGGCCGGCGACCACTACCGCACCCGAATGACCCACACGCTCGAGACCGCGGCGATCGCGCGCGTCGCCGCGCGGGCGCTCCGTCTCAACGAGGACCTCGTGGAGGCCGTCGGTCTCGGCCACGACATGGGCCACACTCCTTTCGGCCACGCGGGCGAGGAGGCGCTCGACGAGGCGCTCCGCGATCGCTTCGGGAGCGGCCACGGCTTCCGCCACAACGAGCAGTCGCTGCGGATCGCGGAGCGGCTCAACCTGACCCACGAGGTTCGCGACGGGATCTTCACCCATACCGGCGTGCAAGAGCCGGAGACGCTCGAGGGGAAGATCGTGCGCATCGTCGACCGCGTCGCCTACATCAACCACGACATCGACGACGCCTTGCGCCACGGCATCCTGCGCGAAGCCGACCTCCCACGGGACGAGCTCCAGATCCTCGGCCCCACCGGAAGCCGCCGGATCGACACGCTCGTCCGCGACCTCGTCGAGACCTCGGAGGAGGCGGGCGACATCGCGCAGAGCGATCGCGTCGCGGGGGCGCTGACGTCGCTTCGGTCGTTCATGTTCGACCGCGTGTATCTCGGTCCGGAGACGAGGCGCGAGCACGAGCACGCTGCGGCGACGGTCAGGAGGATCTTCGACCACCTCGCCGACCGCGGGGACGCGCCTCACGCGATCACCGAGTTCGTCGCGGGGATGACGGACCGGTTCGCACTCTCGTACGCTGCCGGGCTGGAGCTGTGAGCCGGATCAAGGACAGCTCCGTCGAGGAGGTCAAGCAGCGCGCCGACATGGTCGTCGTCGTCGAGGCGCGGACGCAGCTGCGAAAGGGCGGGGGCGGCGAGCTCATGGGCCGGTGCCCGTTCCACGAGGAGCGGACGCCGAGCTTCTGGGTGAACCCGGTCAAAGGGCTGTATTACTGCTTCGGTTGCGGCGCGAAGGGCGACCTGATCTCGTTCGTCCGCGAGACCGAAGGACTCGACTTCGCGGGGGCGATCGAATCGCTCGCGGAGCGGTTCGGCGTCCGGCTCGACTACGAGGACAGCTCGGAGGCTCAGGACGCGGCGCGCCGGCGCCGCGAGCGTCTCTACGAGGTCCTCGACGCCGCGGCGTCGTTCTACGAGCGGTATCTGTGGGACTCGCCGGCGGGGTCGATGGCGCGCGACTATCTCACCGGGCGCGGGCTCCGCGAGGACGCGTGCCGCGACTTCCGGCTCGGGCTCGCGCTCGGCGGGAACGTGCTCACACGGAAGGCGCGCGAGAGGGGGTTCACCCATGACGAGCTCGCGGCGACAGGCCTGACCCGCGCGCGGGGCGACGACTACTTCCAGCGGCGGCTCGTCTTTCCACTCGCCGATGCCCGCGGCCGGGTCGTCGCGTTTCAGGCACGGCGGTTGCACGAGGACGACCCGCTCAAGGCGAAGTACGTCAACACGCCGGAGTCGGAGCTGTTCCGTAAGGGGTCGGTCGTGTACGGCCTCGACAAGGCACGCGCCGCGATCGCGAAGGATGACCGAGCGATCGTCGTGGAGGGGAACACCGACGTGATCGCGCTCCGCCAGGCAGGGCTCGACCCGGTCGTCGCGTGCATGGGGACCGCGCTGACCGAACAGCAGCTCCGCGAGCTGCGACGGCTGACTGCACGCCTGTGGCTCGCATTCGACGGAGATGCAGCAGGCGAGTCTGCCGCGCTACGCGGGATGGATCTCGCCGTCCGGAACGGCTTCGACGTTCGCATCGTCGCTCTTCCGCCTGGAATCGACCCCGCAGACGACCCGCAAGGCTTCGAGGCGCGGCTCGCGCGCGCAGAGCCGTACCTCGTCTACCGCACCCGGATCGAGATCGACCGAGCCGAGGATCGCCAGGCGGCATTCGAGCGCGTGCGGGAGCTGCTCGACACGGCTCCCGATTCCCCCGGCCGCCAGGAGGCATGGCGGCTCGCGAACGATCGGCTCGACCTGACGATCCGGCTCCGCGCGGCCGCTCCGTCGTCCGCGCGCGCCGGCGCGCCCGGCTCGCGACGGCTCGTCGACGCCTCGACGCGCCTCGAGCGCGAGGCGCTCGCCGGCGTCGTTGCGCACGACGCTCTCGTGCCGCTGCTCGCCGAGCTTCCGGCGGAGCACTTCCGCGCGCCTGAGTTGCGCTCGATCCGCGCGCACCTCGTCTCGGGTGCGGCCCTCGACGAGGAGGGCGTGGGCCTTCTGGCCGAGCTCGCCGCGACGGCGTCCGCGGAGGGGATCGACGAGGAGACCGGCACCGAGCTCCTGCTGCGCCTGCGCATCCGTGAGCTCCAGCGCGAGCTCCAGCACGCCGACCTCGACCGGACGAAGGAGCTTCAGGAGACGCTGCTCAAGGTCCGCGAGGCCGTCGCAGCCCTCGGCTGATCGAGCCGCCGCGACGCGATATCGAGCGGCTGAGAGCACCTCTCGCGAACGGTCCCCTCGCCGTCCGTGAGACAAGGTGATCTACCTACGTGCGGTACGAACGTGTCAGGAGCGCGTCAGCGGGAACAGGCGGGCATTCCTCTTCCCGTTTTGGGACCTCTCCTACGGAAGAGGATCAGCGGGGCGCGCCCACGTCCCGGGGCGCGTCCCGCGCCTACCCGCACGCGACGTACCCTTCGACCGCGGAGAGCCAACGCGGCCTCTCTTCCGTGCGCGGAGTCCGGCAGGCTTGCGAGACCGCTCCGCGCTTGTTCTCTGGCGTCTGTAACCGTCGGCTCGGGGCGTCGGCGCGAAGCGGAGCGCGACTCGTACCGACCGTTCCGGCCGTGGCACGGCCTCCGCCACACCGCGCTGACCGAGACCGCGGCCGCCGGCGTCGCGGCGATGGTCGTGCAGGCGAAGGCCGGTCACGCGCAAGGGTCGACGACCGAGCGGTACCTGCACGGGAACCGGACCTCGTATCCGGCGGCAGCGGAGCTCGCAGAGGCGAGGCTGTTCGGCCATTGATAGGGGCCGACCGGCAAGTCAATAGGCCGCTCGGCCTATTGAACGTGCAGCGACGCGTGGTCGATACTTGCAAAGGATGGGGGCGGGGTGCGGCGGCAACGATGCGGAGCCGTCACCCGTCGCCGTTCAACCAAGGAAAGGGGACGTATATGAAGTGGGCTCGGCTCCTTGTCCTACCTGTTGTGGTGTTCGCCGCCGTAGTGACGAACGCAGCTTCCGCTAACAACGGCGCAGAGACAACGAATTTCACACCGCCGGTCTATACCTACGCAGTCTTCGGCTCGGGAGGCACCTTCAGTTGCACGGAGACGCGAATCGTCAAGGAGGCACCGAAGGCATTCACGAAGGACACGGCAACGTGCCTCGTCACTGGCGGGAGTTTCACTCCTGGAACGTACCCGGCGGCAGGTAACTGGGTCAGCGACTACGAGTACTTCATCAACCCCGGCGGCGGTACCTGGCGTCCTGCTGTCTCCGGCAACATCACGATCACTGACAACGGAGACGGAACCACGACCTGGGAGGTCACGGCGTACTACTAGGCCGGATCCTGGCCGAAGGTCTCGCCCCTCAAGTGATGACGGGCAGTACCACGTTCGGTACCAAGTCGAAGGGCGCCCTCGTGGCGCCCTTCGCGTTTCCGTGCGTTTGCAGGCTGTTTCCAGCTCCCCGGGTTGGACTCGAACCAACAACCCTCCGGTTAACAGCCGGATGCTCTGCCAATTGAGCTACCGGGGACCGCTCGGCGGCGGGCATTGTAGCCGCACCGCGGGGCGCTCCTCGCGTGACGGGCGGCTCGCCGCGCGGCGGCGCTAGGGTGACGCCGGTGCTCGACCTTCTGGCGCACGCGGCCCCGGTCTCGTACAAGTTCCCGCTCCCGATCTGGCTGTATGTCATCGCCGGGGGAGCGGCTGTGCTGCTCTCCGCGCCGGCGGCGGCGATCGCGGTCTCCGAGGGGCCGCCGCGCGAGCGACGGTCGCGGGCGCTGCGGTTCCCTCGCGTGCTGCGGCCGATCGCGTTGACGATCACGACGGCGCTGCTCCTCATCGCGCTCGCGGGCGGGCTCTTCGCGACGGGCGACGAGGCTGACGTCTTCTTCGAGAACCCGATGACGGTGCTCACGTGGGTCGACCTGTGGGTGGGGCTCGGCATCGCGTCGTTCCTCTTCGGCTATGTCTGGGACTTCGTCTCGCCGCTGTCGGCCGCGGCGCGGGCTATCGATCGCGCGCTCGCCCGGCGTGACGTCGAGCCGCTCCGCTACCCGGAGAAACTGGGCCAGTGGCCCGCTGTCGGGCTGATGCTCGTCTGGACGTGGATGGAGCTGATCTGGGATCCCGCGAAGAATCCGCACACGCTGGCGCTGATCGTGATCGCGTACCTGATCCTGACGCTGATCGGATCGGCGCTCTTCGGCGCCGCGACGTGGCTCGGCAATCTCGAGCTCCTGACCGTGCTGGCGCGAGCGTTTGCGCGGTTCGGCCCGCTCGAGCTCGCGCCGGCCAACCCGGACGACTATCTCGCGGCGGCTGCAGACGAGCGGACGATCCGGCTCCGGCCGTACGGCGCGGGGCTACGCACGGACCCGCTCCTGCCGGCGGGAGGCGGAGCGTTCGTGCTCACCGCGCTGGCGACGGTCGTGTTCGACGGGTGGTCGCAGACCGACCGCTTCGGCTCGTTCCAGCAGTGGTTCTACGAGCGCTGGTCGTTCCTCGCCGACCACGTGGACGTGCTCCAGACGCTTTCGCTCCTCGCGGTCGTCGCGATGTTCATCGTCGCGTTCCTCCTCGTCGCGCGCGGGTCGGCGCGCGAGGTCGCGCCGACGCTGATCCCGATCGCGGCCGTGTATTTCGCCGCGCACTACTTCGCATACCTCCTGATCGCCGGCCAGTACACGCTCGGGGTGATCGTCGACCCGTTCGCTCAGGGGTGGGACCCCGCGGGGCTCGGCGAATACGAGATCTGGAAAGGGATCGTCCCCGCGGCGCTCGTCTGGTGGGTGCAGGTGCTGCTGATCGTCTGGGGGCACGTGGTCGCGGTCTTTGCCGCGCACCGTCTCGCGATCCGGGGCATCAGGCCGAGCCGCGCGCTGATCTTGCAGGCGCCGCTCGTGCTCTTGATGGTCGCCTACACCGTTGCCGGTCTGTGGGTGCTCGCCCAGCAGATCAAGGCCTGACGGCGCGCTACTCGACCCGGACCGGGACCTCCACGCGGTGCTGCTCGGATCCGTCGTCGGCCGACGGCGAGAACGCGACGACGCTCGCGCGGCCGGTGATCTCGGTGTCGAACGAGGTCCAGAACGTGCCGCGCTCGGGAGCGCCCGTCGACGCCGTGACGTTGTGCTTCTCGACGACCTCGCCGTCCTGAACGAGCTCGACGACGAGCGTCGCCTCGTAGACGCTCGCGGTGCCGAGGACGGAGATCGGGCTTCGCACCGTATCGCCCGGGAGCGGGTTCTCGATCACGATCGGCGGCGTGACGTCCTCGAATGCATGCCGCTTGGCGACGGTTCCGTCGGGCAGCTTCACGTTCCGGATCGTCGGGAACTGCGTGAGCGTGTAGACGACCTGAGCAGCCGCGAGGTGCGACAGCTCTTTCTGTGGCCAGTCGATCTCGGCGACGCCGTTGACGATCTTCACCTTCAGGTCCTCGGTGTCCGAAGCGGCGCTCTTGTAGCCGTCGGGAGCTGCCTTCGAGAGAGCTCGTAGCGCCGCTCCGGCCACGGCCGGGGTGGGTGGAACGAATGCACGCGTCGGCGCGAGCCGCCCGTCGCGGACGTAATAGACGATGAGCGGCATCGGCGCAGGCCCGGTCGACGTCGAGGTCGATGCCGACGTCGAGGGCGGAGGAGGCGGTTTGGCCCTGGTCGAGGTCGCAGCCGGCGCCGTCTCGGCGCTCGTGCTGCCTCCGCACGCGGCCAGGAGCGGGACGAGCGACAGGAGGGCGAGCACTCTCGGCATCTGCGCCAGTGTGCCACCGCGGCGAATGCGCTCCGCGCGACGGCTCCGCCGGCGGCGGCGAGCCGTGGCGCGACGGCGGCAGTATCCTTCTCATGTGAGCCTGTTCGCGGTCGCCCTCCTGATCGCCGCCGGCGCGCTCGTCGTCGCCGCGGAGTGGTCGCGTATTCAGCGGCGCGTGGGCCTCGATGCTCGGCAGATGCGCAAGCGCGACCGGCGCAAGCGGTCGCTGCGGGTCGTCACGACGGAGCACGATACGGATCCGGACGACTTCCAGCGGGCGGTGGAGCGCGATCTCGCCGCGCTTCCGACGATCGACGAGCGCGACGCGCGCAACGGCAAGAACCGCTGACGCCGCCGCGTCCCTACCGGACGCGAACCTTCGTGCTGAGCGTCGCGGTGTTCGGGAGGATCTTCGGGACGTCCTCCATGTTCTTCGCCTCCTGGAAGTCGGAGGCGCGAACGACAACCGTGTGCGTTCCGCGACCGGCGGCGAGCGTGAGGCGGCCGTTTCGGAGCTGCGGGCGGACCGCGCTTCCATCGAGGCTGACCGAGAGCGACGCGGGATCGATCCCCGAGCCGGCGTCCGACATTGACACCACGATGCGGCCGCGCGCGGCGCTGGCCACGCGGAGCCGCGGGGGCGCCGTGTCGTTGACCCAGTAGCGGAAGGTGAACGGCCCGGCGTCCGCGGCCGCGCGGGTGTCGAAGACGACGTCGTACGTCCCCTTCGCCGGGAGAACGACACCGGACGACCGACCGCGGCGTGCCGTACGACTCCAGGTACGGGTTCAGCATCAGCGGAAGGGCGGTGTACCCCGCGAGGCGGCTCTCGTCGCCGGCGAGCACGATGTGCGGCACGGCGCGCCCCGCGACGACGACGACGCCGAAGTTCGCGACGAGCCGGGGCATCGAGATCCGGTACACGACCTCCGGACCGGGGTAGGTGTCGTCGCCGGTCGGATACCGGTAGACGCTCACGCGCGAAGCCGGCGCCGACGCGCCGCCGGAGCCGGTCGCGGTGCTTCCGCGGTAGACGCCCGGCCGCGCGAGCGCGACTCGACGCGCGGGAGCGAGCTGGGGCTGCGAGACGCCGACCCAGAACGGGATCCGCCGGACGTCGGTGCCGCGGGTGAGGACGACGAATCCGGCCGCGTCCCCCGGCGCCGCGCCGGCGACGGCCGTCACCGTCAGGCGCCCCGGCACCGTGACGCTGTGAAGGCGCGCTGACCGAAGCGGGCCCCTGCTGCACCGTCGTCGCGACCGCCCAGTCGCCGCCGCCGCCGCCGGCGTCGCTCAACGTGACGGTCCTCGCGGCGGACGCGCCGGGGCGGAGCATCCCGAACGACAGCCCTGTGGGCGCGGCGAAGACGAGCGGCACGTCGGCGCGAGTGAGCGTGACGCGGCCGCCGCCCTCGCGAACGGCGAGGGACTCGCTTCCGCCGTCGCTCCGAACTGCGCTGCCGGTCTGGACGAGTGCCGACTTCAGCTGCGCGGGCGTCCACGACGGGTGCCGCTGCTTCAGGAGCGCGGCCGCGCCCGCGACGTGCGGCGCGGCCATGCTCGTTCCTTGCAGCGTGCCCCACGGGCCGCCCTTGCCGCTCGGGAGAGACGACGAGGATGTCGGATTCCCGGCGCCGTGACGTCGGGCTTCATCTCCGAGAGAGAGCGTCGTGGGGCCGCCGGACGAGAAGCTCGCGATGCCGTCCGCCTTCGTCGACGCGGCCACGGTGATCGCGCTGGGCGTATTCGCCGGCGAGCCGACCGACCCGAAGCCGAAGTCGCCGAAGTCGTTCCCGGCGGCGACGACCGGGATCACGCCGGCCGCGGCTGCGCCCTCGAGTGCGCGGACGACGAGGTCGCGGGACGGTTCGACCTCCGGCTCGCCGAGCGAGAGGTTGATCACGTTCATCCCATCCTTGACCGCCGCCTCGATCGCCGCTGCGATCTCGGCCGAGTTCCCGTCGAGACCGAAGCTCGGCGTCGGGATCGTCAGCGCCTTGTAGTTGCCGATCTGCGCGCGCGGTGCGACGCCCGAGATCGTCGCGCGCCCCGGCGGAGGTGCCGGCGTTCGCCCGCTGCGATTCCGGCCACGTGCGTCGCGTGGAACGAGTTCGTCCGGGTCGAACGGCCGCGTCGCGTTCTTCCACTTCGGCGCCGGTGGGGCGAATGCCCGCTGGACGATCACCTTCGGAGTCGCCGCGCCGGTCTGGCCCTTCGGGAAGCCGGGCGGGTACGCGTACCCGGCAGGATTGAAGAACGCGTGCGAGGCGTCGACGCCGTCGTCGATGATCGCGATCTTCATCCCGTTGCCGGCCGTCTCGAGCCCCGCCCCCCACAGCTTGTCGGCGCCGATGATCTTCGGGCTCCGGTCGAGCAGCGCGTGGTAGCGCGCGTTGCGCCAGACCCGGTCGACACCGGCGACGTGCTCGAGCCGTGCGACATCCGACCGCCGCACGACGACCGCGAAGCCGTTCAGGACCAGTCCGGTAGCGCCACCTGACGTGGGCGGAGGGCACCGCGTCGAGCACGTTCCGCTCGAGCGCGCGATTCGCGGCCGCGATCCGGCGGACGTAGTCGGCCGACGCGAGGCTCCGCGGGCCGAATGCGGCGAGCGGCGGCGCCTTCATCGTGACCACGACCTCGGTCTGGCCCGACGGTGCGCCGGGAGCTCCCGTCGCCGCGCCGGCAAGGGTCAGGATCACGACGCCTGCCGCCGCCGCGAGGAGGGCGCGCTGCGCCGCCGCACCGCGTCCGGCACCGGTCGACCCCGGTCTCACAGCGTCCTCGGCTCGCACCGTGGCACGATAGACGACGCCGTCGTCGATCGTCGTCGCGCGGCCCGCCTTGATCGAGAGCTCGCGTGCCCCGGAGGCGTGGCGCGCGGCTAGTGGGTTCAGTCGCGGTCGCGACTCACCAGCGCCAGAAGGCTCTCGTGCTCCTCGCGGCAGGCGGGCCGCGGTCGAGGTGCGCGCGGCGGCGGTCCCACGCCGTGCTTCGGATCGGGATGAGCCGGCTATGCGGATGAGAGGACTTGAACCTCCACGCGGTTCTCAGGGGGGTGGAGCAGGGTGGAGGCGACTGGCGTCAAGTGGCTTCGCTACACGGTTTCTGGGTTCCGGCCCTGTAGTGAAGCCACCCGCCTCCGCGACGTTTGGGCACGGATTGGGCACTCGGCGCGGGTACGCTCGATCCGATGGACGACCCTCGCCACGTAGCGATCAAGGAGGCGCTGGTCGCGGCGGAGGACCTGCTCGATCGGTTCGAAGTTGGGAGTCGACGACCGACGAGCTTCGCGGCGCTGATCGGCATGTGGACGTGGACGTGTTCGTGGCTGATCGGCATGTGGACGTCCGTAACACCTGATGACCGAGTCGTCGGAGGTTGACGTTTTGGACGCGTATACGAATCCGAAAGGGCAGGTGGGGACTGTTCCCCGGAGAGTGGAACGTCGCGCTCTCGAAGAAACGAGCCGCCATCCGCACCCGACCAGCATCATGGCGCCGATGCGGGCACCTCTGATCCGCCAGGGCGAAGGCCTCGAAGCCGCCCTCGACCGGTTCCGCCGCGAACACGAACAACTCCGCCGGAAGCTCGAGGAGATCGCGAGGATGCCGGCGCCGGAGCTCGACGCGAGACGGCACGGCCGAGGCGCCGCCGGCGGGGATCGAGCGCGCCTAAGGGGGCTGCCAGCGATCGGGCCTTCGGTGAGTGGCGCGATGGCGGACACCCAGCCGGAAGCCGACGTGATCCGCCGGCTCGGCTCCTGGTCCGGCCGCAGCTCCTAGACGACGCGCGGCCAGATCGCGGACGCGAGCTTGACCGCCTCGTCGCGGCCTAGCCGCTCGATCCACCACGCAACCCTCGCCCGGTGTCGGCGGACCCGGCGGCGTCGACCGGCGGCAGGCGCGGCAACGCGGCCGCGTTCCGCGCCGCCGATGCTCGCGCTCGTTGCGCTTCGAGAGGTCGAAGCCGTCACCGCACTCGCAGCACACGACGGAGACACACGTCGTCCTCACCACGCCGAGCAATTCCCCACCGCACCGGGGTCCGACCACCCCGTTGTGAATACTCCGTATTCATGTATGCAGAAACCGATGGCCGCGACTGGCTGGCCGTGAAAGAGGTCGCCGCCGAGCTCGGCGTCCACCCGTCCGCTGTCTACCGCGCCGTCGAGACCGGCCGGCTGCCTTCGCTGCGCCTGACCGAAACCGGGGCGATCCGGATCCCACGCTCGGCGCTCACAGCGACCCCTCCAGGCGCCAACACACGAACGATTGACGGGAGGTTGAGCTGATGGGAGGCGAGGAAACGGCGCCGCCGATCGGGGAGGAGTTCATCGCGTCGGAAGCGACGGCGTTGGCTCGCGAGCGTCTTCACCGTCGTGTTGTCGGTGCGCTGCCGATAGACAGGTCGCAGGCGGCGTGGGAGCTCGAACAGGAGGATCGTGTGCGGTTCTCGTCGCGGCCGCGGAACCGACGCTGGAAGGCGCTCGCCCGGCACGACGCGAACGTGGAGGCCGCGGAGCAGCGGTACGTGCGAGCGATCGACGAGCTGCGGCGCGCGGAGGAGGCGCTGAAGGCCGCGCCCGATGCTGACGCGCAGGCGCTTGCCGGGTGGCTCGGGGCGGGGGAGCGTGGCCGGCGGCCGGCGCCGTCGGAGCCCGAACGCCGTCGTGAGCGCGACGCACACAAACTGCTCGTCGCGGCGACAGGGCGGGCGCTCGACGACGCGCTCGTGCGACGCCGCGACCACGTCGAACGGCACCGCGACAAGATGCTCAAGGACGCGCGCCGCGATCTCGAACAAGCGACCGCGGCGTTGGCCGACCACGCGCAGGCGCTTCCCGGTCTGCGCCAGGCGGCGGTCGCCTGTCGCGAGACGGCCGAATGGGTCGCGTGTTTCCCGAATCAGGTCGAGCGGTTCGGATACCCGAATGCCCTCAACCTCGGGTTGGCCGCGCCGACCCAGCGCGACCTCGGGACCACGGCGATGATCGACTACAGCAAGGTCATGAGCGCGCTCGAGTCGGACGCGCAGGTGCTCGCCACCCGGTTCGACGCGGTGACCGCCGGCCAGCTCGGCACGGCACCGGAAGCGACACCTCTCACCGAGGCGATGTGGGCCGGTGATGCGCGGTATCAGGCCTGGGTGCAGGGCGAGCGCGACCGTGCGCGCCAACTCGCCGAGTTTGGTGACGCCGAGGCGCTCGCGGCCGACGTGCGCGATCCCAGGTAGCGGGCTCAACCGATTTTTGAGAATGCAACGCGCTCCTGACTCCCGCCCTCAGGAAATACCCCCGTTCGGTTGAGAGTTCGGTGGGGGTTACGTCTTCTCGTGGGTATGGGGACGGAGCATCAGCGGATCCGGCGCGTTGTGGGGCGCGGTGACGCCGCGTGACCGGCGACACCCGTTGTGGCGGTTCTGCGCCGACGCGATGCTCCTTGTCGCGGAGGTTTCATCAGGTTTAACAAAAGCGCTGTTGTAAAAATCTTCTCTACCTGCCAAGGTGCAGAGACAAGAGGCGAGGTTAAGGACGAGCGACCACGCCACTGGGGCCACTGTGCTCGTCCGAAAAGAAGGGTGTTCTGCATGAGAAGCTTGACTTGGTCCAGCCGCGTTCGGCTCGCGTTGATTGCCATGGTCGCCGCCGTGGCTTTCGTGGGAGTGGCGCAAGCAGCTGCCCCGCCGGATCCGAATACGGTTGGGTTCACGACGCTCAGCAACATCCAGCTGAACGGCGTGCCGGGGACAGTGCTCGTGGTGGCCCCCGGCGCGAATGTGACGATTTCCGCCGCCTGGGCTGATTCCCATCCCGATTACTGTCCCGGCTGCATTGACTTCGTGGCGGTGGGCTGGGCCGGACAGAATGCTGCAGGCTGCATCGAGAACCCGGGGTTCACTGGTCAAAGCGGGACGGGATCAGTCAACCTAGGACCTGCACCGACGACTCCCGGTACGTACGACATCGTCGGTCACTTCGAGTTCGTGTTCTACTGCGGCCAGTACTGGGTTCCGTCTGACTCCGTCAATTACACGGTCGTTGCGAAGGTCGTGGTGGTGGACGCGAACATCAAGATCGGTCCGCCGCTCGCGACCAACCCCGTGGGCACGAATCACGTGTTCACGACCACGGTGAACGCGCTCGGCGGCACGATCGATGCGGGTCCACACACCGCGACGGCGTCGATCGTCAGCGGCCCGGGGTCGTTCGTCGGCTCGCCGACGTGTACCTACACCGGCGGCGCCGCGACGGCGTCCTGCACGGTCACGATCACCTCGGCGGTCGCGGGCGCCACGGTCGTCTCCGCGACCTCGAACATCCCCGTGAGCGGGGTGACGATCACGCGCACGACCGGGACGGCTGCGAACACGGCGGCCGGTGGCAGCGGCAACGCGACCAAGTGGTGGTTCACGCCGTTCGCACTGTACGGGGCCGGGTTCGGGCCGAGCCCGTTCCCGTCGGTAAGCGTGAGCGCCTACTCGAAGCCGCTCGGGACCACGATGGGGCTGTTCCAGATCACCGACACCGGCGGCACGCGCTACGTGCGCGTGCAGTGCCTGGTGCGAGCCGGCGACCGGATCTGGGCAGGCGGCACCGTCTACAACGACACCCACCAGCCGTCGCTGACCGGCCACACGGTGCTGCTGATGGTTCGCGACGCCGGCGCCACCGGCGACACCTGGACCTACATCACCGACCTCAGCCCGGCCGCGGCCGGCCAGACGCTCGCCGCGTGCCCCCTCATCGACTCGACGGGGTTGCCCCAGTACCCCGGCAACTTCTTCACGATCGGTCTGTGAACGACGCGTGACAACGGGCGCGCGTCGCCCGTGACCACGCGAACGTCCGAGCGGGAGGCCTCCGGGCCTCCCGCTCGACGTCGGCCGGCCCCGCCTTCTTTTTCCAGTCGCGCTCGCGGTGCTTGAAACTGGGTGGAGGCTTCATGGCCGCGTCGATTTTCGAAGCTGAGAGCCGGTTTCTTCGCGCTCCAAGGACTATGGCGACGCGCTGGCGCGCTCCGCCGCGTCCGCGATGGTCGAGCTCCTGCGGGAGCGACGTGCTGGCGGTGGAGGGGATGCCGGTGACAGCGCGCCCGTACTCGGAACAGCGCGCGTTGCTCGAGCGGCTCGACCTCGAGGGGCCGCACGTGCGGCTGGTTGCGACGTTCGAGGACGGCGAGGCGTTGTTCCGGGCGGTGTGCGACCGCGGGCTCGAGGGCGTCGTGGCGAAACGTGCGCATGACCGGTACCGGCCGGGCGATCGGGGCTGGATCAAGCGCAAGAATCGGGAGACGGCGCGGTTCGCGGAGGAGCTCGCGGGCGGCCGGCGCCGCACGGCTTCGGCGCGTTCGCGGTGACGCTCGCCGGCGCGCGAGGCGCGTTCGCGCACCTCGCGGCCGAGGACGGGATGTAGGCGTGGCGAGACGGGAGGGAGTTCGGGCGCGGCGGAGCTTCACCGTTAGTGGCGGGGCCGTCCGTCGTCCACTCGCCCTACGGACGCGTTGAAGTCCGCGTTACGCGCCCGCAGGTGCGGCGGCAACCCTTCCTCCGGTCCTTGCTCGTCCGCCGTGGTGTCGCTGCGACCACGTGGGCTGATCCGCTTCATCAGCCTCTTGAGTGCCTTGAGCATCGTTCGCCCTCCTTCGAGGTGCCAAGATGATCCTTCCTCCGATGCGATGGGTCGGCATCGTTAGAGATCCCGCACGCGTTCCAGCGATTGTCGCACGCCTCGATCCCGCCAAGCCCGAGCAACGACGGGAGGAGCTGCGGGCGTGGCCCCAAAGGTAGGGCCGAGGATCGAAAGGTTCGACGCCGAGTAGGCGCTCGGTCGCGATGACGCGCTCTGACGCGTCTTCCGTCGGCACGGCTTCCACTAGCCCGTCCGCCTCTGCGGGCAAACTGGCTTCCGTGGGTGCTACCAGCGAGCAGAAGCAGCGGGACGCGCTCGAGCGGCGGATGCGCGTCGTCGAGCTCTACACCCAGGGGATGTCGGTGCGCGCCGTCGCCGCGGTAGTCGGTTGCCACCCGCAGACCGCTCGCGCTGACTTGCGCGACTCAGGTGTCCCGGTGCGGGGCACGAACAAGCCGCAGACGGCAGCGCGTATCTGTGCGCGCGACGGCTGCGAGAACAGTTTCAGGCCGTCGCCGCGACAGCTCCGGAACGGGTTCGGGAAGTACTGCTCGCGCGCCTGCGACCACGAGGCGCACCGGATCCACCCGAAGCCCGACCCGCGCGTCTGTGCGCGCGACGGCTGTGAGAACACGTTCACGCCGACCGGATCCAACGTCGCGATGGGCTGGGGGACGTACTGCTCTCAGCGGTGCTCCGCTCTGTCGACGGACGCCCATCGGCGCAAGAAGGGCGAGACGATCGCGTGTAAGAACTGCGGCCGCGAGATTTGGCGGTACGACGCTCAGCTCCACCGCGAGCACGGCGTCTTCTGCTCGCGGGAGTGTTGGGGCAGGTACCGGTGGAAGAAGGGCATCGCGATCTCGCGGGACGTTGTGAGCCTCGCGCCGGGGAGGGCACGGCAGGTTTGGCTCGGCCGGTGGAGTGGCCGGCTGGGGGGCCGTACGCGGGCCGACCTTTTGCTAACCGATGCACAACGCGCCGAAGTGGTCAAGCTCGCGGTTCAGGGGTGGGGCAGGCGCGCGATCGCATCTCGGCTGCTCGTTAGCGAACGCGCAGTCCGGAACCTGATCGAGCGTCGGTAAGCCCCGCAGAAGGGTTCTGTCCCGCCTCAAAGCGGCGAGGGCGGGACGAAACCCCTGCGCCCGACGCCGATCCACCCGACGCTCCGTCGGGATGGAACCGACGCGCCCATCGTCACCACCCGCGGCGACGATCGTGATCCCGTTCGAGGGCGACCCGCGTCTCGTCGTGGATGTCGCGAACGACGGCGAAGCTGCACGTCTGCGGGAGTGGGCGGTCGCGCGTTCGCCATCGCTCGCCGGCGAGGTGGCTCGGCTCGCGGCGTCGTTGTCGGAGCTGCGGTCGAAGCGGCTATGACGACCGACCTCCACCGGGTCGAGCAGCGTGCGCGCGAGCTTGCGCTCGTCGCCGAGGGCGTCATGGACGCGGGGTTCGAGTCGCTTGGGAGGCGGTCGCGCGTCGTCGCCGACGACCTGGTGCGGACCGTGGTCACGGTTGTCACGTGCGGATGAGAGGACTTGAACCTCCACGCCCTTACGGGCACACGGACCTGAACCGTGCGCGTCTACCAATTCCGCCACATCCGCGGGCGGCGGCATTGTAGCGCTCGCCTTCGGCCGTACCCGCGCTCGGTTCCGGCCCCGGCGCGTCCCGCGCGGATACCCTGCGGTCGTGACCACCGACCCGCTTCGAACGCTGCTCGAGCGCGCGTTCCCCGACGCGACGGAGCTCGACGTCGTCGACAGGACGGGCGGGGGAGACCACTTCCAGGTCGTCGTCGCCGCGCCGTCGCTCGGCGGGCTCACGCTCGTCGAGCAGCACCGCCGCGTCTACGACGCGCTGAGCACACCGCTTGCCGACGGCACCATCCACGAGCTACGAATCAAGACGAGGGGGACTGCATGAGCTACAGCGACCGGATCCGCGACGTGATCGACAATTCAGACGTGGCGCTCTTCATGAAGGGGACGCCGCAGTTCGTGATGTGCGGCAACTCCGACCGCGCGCTGCGCGCGCTTCGGGAGGCGGGCGCGCCGGTGACGGCGGTCGACATCCTTCCCGACCCGCAGATTCGCCAGGAGCTGTCGGCGATCTCGGGCTGGCCGACGATCCCGCAGGTGTTCGTGAAGGGCGAGCTGGTCGGAGGCGCCGACATCGTGGAGGAGCTTGCGCAGACGGGCGAGCTCGAGCAGACGCTGCGCGAGAAGCTCGGCGAGGACTTCGCGGGGGCGCGCGAGGAGAAGACGGTAGCGCTCGCCTGAGCCGCTACTGCGCGAGCGCCGCCAGGACGTCGTCGGCGTGCGTCGCGGGCTTGACGTCGTGCATCACCTTGGCCACGGTGCCGTCCGCGTCGATGACGAAGGTCGACCGCTTGACTCCGACGTAGCTGCGCCCTGGTACGTCTTCTCTCCCCAGGCCCCGTATTGCTCGGAGACTGCGTGGTCCGGATCGGCGAGGAGCGTGAACGGAAGCGCGTACTTCTCCTTGAAGCGGGTGTGCGACGCCTCGTCGTCGGGCGAGACGCCGAGGACGACGGCGCCGGCGCGGTCGAAATCGCCGTAGACGTCCCGGATTCCGCACGCCTGCGTGGTGCAGCCGGGCGTGTCGTCCTTGGGGTAGAAGTAGAGGACGACCGGCTTCCCGCGCAGCGACGACAGCTTGACGGGCTCGCCCGCGTCGTTCGTCAGCTCGAAGTCCGGCGCGACGTCTCCCTCGGCAACCACTGGCTCCTCCTCCTCTCGGCGGCGCGCCGATCGGCGTCGTCCGCTCCTCGTGTTGACGAACGCGACGGGTCCGTTCACCGTCGCGAGGTCGAGCGTATCGGCACCGGCCGGGGTCGCGGCGGGCTGCAGGATGGTGGCAGGCGTCAACGCTTCCAGCGGTAGTGTCGGCCGACGAGCCGGAGTAGAATCGCGGCCATGAAAGAGCGCACGATGGACGACGTTCACGGCGAGACGTGCTCGGTCGCCGCGACCGCGGAGCTGATCGCGGCGAAGTGGACGGCAGTCATCGTCCACGACCTCTCGGAAGGACCGCGACGCTTCACCCAGCTCGAGCACGCGTGCCCGGGCATAAGCCCGCGGACACTGGCGGAGCGGCTGCAGATGCTGGAGCAGGAGGGGATCGTGAGTCGGCGCAGCTACCACGAGTCGCCGCCGCGCGTCGATTACGAGCTCACGGACAAAGGGCACGCGTTGCTTCCGATCATCGGCGCGATGCGGACTTTCGGCCGCACGTGGCTGATCACGCCGTCGCCGTCGCGCCGTCGCACGCCGCTCGCGAACGGCTCGCTCTAAGCTCTTCAGCTCGTCATCACTTTACAAAGTAAAGGTTGACAGCGTCCGTCGTGGCATGCAGACTCGGGCGCAGATGAGGTCGAGGGCCGACAGCCGTTCTGCTTCGCCTTCGTCGCCGTGCATGCGCGGCGGGCTGATCATCATCACCATGGCGATTCTCCCCCTCTAGGGGGAGTACGCACTCACGCGGCCGTCGACGCCGCATACGCCGATCGTCAACGGAAGAGGTGCGTCTCCGACGAGGCGCCGACGAAGGAGCGAGCCGAGTGCGCACGATCAAGGACTTCGATACGTTGAGGGACGGCGAGCTTTCGCCGGGAACCGCGCAGGGAGCGACGCGATGCTGACCTCGCTCCGCTGCCGCATCTGTGAGAGCGAGTACCCGCCGGTTGCGAACGGCGTTTGCGTTCGCTGCTTCGGGCCGCTCGAGCCGGCGTACGACTGGGACGAGGTCGCGCGGTCGGCGACGCGCGAGCGGATCGAGGCGGGGCCGCGTTCGCTCTGGCGCTACGAGTCGCTTCTGCCGGTGGCCGCGCCTGCCGACGGGTCGGGAGCGGGATGGACGCCGCTCGTGGCCGCGCCGCGCCTGGCGCGGGAGCTCGGCGTCGGCCAGGTGTTGCTGAAGCTCGACCACACGAACCCGACGCACTCGTTCAAGGACCGCGTCGTCGCGGTCGCGTCGGCGAAGGCGGCGGAGCTCGGCATCACGACGCTCGCCTGCACGTCCACCGGCAACCTCGCGAACGCGGTCGCGGCACGCGCCGCCGCGACGGGGATCGCCGCCGTCATCCTCTGCCCGGCCGATCTCGAGCCCGAGAAGCTGCTCGCGACGGGCGTCTACGGCGCGACCGTGTACGCAGTCGACGGGAGCTACGACGACTGCAGCCGGCTGGCGGTCGAGCTCGCGGGCGAGGTGGATTGGGCGTTCGTGAACGTCAACCTGCGCGCGTACTACGCGGAGGGGTCGAAGACGCTCGCCTTCGAGATCGCAGAGCAGCTCGGGTGGGAGACACCGGATGCGGTCGTCGCGCCCGTCGCGTCGGGCGCGATGTTCTCCAAGCTCCGGCAGGGATTCGACCAGTTCGCCCGCCTGGGCCTCGTCGAGGGACCGCTGCCGCGGCTCTACGGGGGGCAGGCGGAGGGGTGCGCGCCGGTGGCGCACGCATTCGAGGACGACCGCCCGGTGACGCCCGTGCGGCCGGCGACGGTCGCTCAGTCGCTCGCGATCGGCAACCCCGCCGACGGCGACCTCGCGGTCGCGACCGCGAGGGACTCGGGCGGCGCGATCTACGCGGTGCCGGAGGACGAGGTCGGCGTGAACATCTCGCTGCTCGCGGAGACGGCCGGCGTCTTCGGCGAAACCGCGGCCGGCGTGACGATCGGCGCACTTCGCGCCGCCGCCGCTCGAGGCGCGATCGGCGAGCACGACCGCGTCGTCGCGCTCGTCACCGGAACGGGCCTGAAGACGCCGCAGGTCGTGCGCCGGCCGTCGATCATCCGGATCGAGCCGGACGCCGATGCGCTGCTGGATGAGCTGGGCGTGGCCGTGTGACGCGGACCGTGCTGCCGGAGCCGGGATCTCCGCCTGAAAGAGCTACGCGGCGGCGCGCGCGGCGGTGGCGGCGAGGGCGCCCACGACGTCGCCGACGACGATCAGCGCCGGCTGCGGGAGGCCGTGCGCGAGCTGTGGGAGGTCGCGGAGCTCGCCCGCTGCGCACACGCCGTCCGGTCGTGTTCCGCGTGCGATCACCGCGACGGGCGTCGCGGCGTCCTTGCCGTACGCGATCAGCCGCGCGGCGATTCGTCCCGACTGTCGCAGCCCCATGAAGAACACGAGCGTCCCCGCCGCCCGCGCGAGGTGCTCCCAGTCGGGCTCGTCGCCCGCAGCCGAGTGGCCGCTGACGAGGGTGACCTGCGCCGAGATGCCGCGGTGCGTGATCGGAATGTCGAACGCTGCCGGCACGGCGGCGGCCGCGGACACGCCGGGCACGACCCCGAACGGGATGCCGGCCTGTGCCAGCGCGATCGCCTCTTCGCCGCCGCGCCCGAACACGAACGGGTCGCCGCCCTTGAGCCGCACGACGTCGAGCCCGGCTCGGCCTAGATCGACCAGGAGGGCGTTCAGCTCGCGCTGCGCTATCCCGCGCCGCGAGACGACGCGAGCGTCCGCTCGAGTTTCGCCGAGGAGCTCCGGCGCGACGAGCTCGTCGTGAACGAGCGCGTCGCACGACCTGATGAGCTCGAGCCCGCGCGCGGTGATCAGCCCGGGGTCGCCAGGCCCCGCGCCGACGAGCCACACCGTCACCGCAGCGCCTCCTCGACGAGCGCCTCGAAGTAGTCGCGCCGCTCGGCGTACGTCGCGTACCGTCGTTTCGCCTCCGGGCGCAGGGCGAACAGCCTGCGTGCGAGCGCCGCGTGCTGCGGCCCGACGATCGCCGCCACGTCGCGACGGATCCGCTTCGCGAGCGCCGGGGAGGCACCGCCCGTCGAAACCGCGACCGCGATCGGCCCCTCGCGGTGCACAGCCGGGAGGATGAAATTGCAGAGATCGGGGACGTCCGCGACGTTGCACAGCATTCCGCGCGCCTCGGCGTCGGCGTGAATGCGCTCGTTGACGCGGCGCCGGGAGGTCGCGGCGACGACGAGAAACGCACCGGAGAGGTCCCGTGCGCGATACGTGCGTGGACGCCAAACGATGTCCAGCTCGTGGAACTGCGGCACGACCTCGGGCGCGACAACCGTGACCGCCGCGCCGCAAGCGAGCAGGCCCTGCGCCTTCTCGAGCCCGACCGCGCCGCCGCCGACGACCACGCATCGCCGGGCACGAAGGTCGAGGCATGCCATGTAGTAGCGCTCGTTCACGACGATGCCCCGTCAGGCCCCCACCGTCGCGAGGCGCGCGCCGCTGCGTCCGAGCCGCACCTCGAGCTCGAGGCCGCCGGCCGAGACCGAGATCCCGTACTCGCCGGGGCCGACGGAATGGACGGTCAGCCGGTCGATCGGGCGGCCTTCGAGCGAGGCGAGGGCGCCGTTCAGGCCCTGCGTCGACTCGGCCAGCTCGCGCCCGCGCGGCAGTCGGCGGAAGAGCGCGAGCGCCGCCTGCTCGCCGCCGGGGCCGTACAGGGCTCGCAGCCGCCCGGTCTGGAGGCCGAGCTCGAGCAGCTCGGAGAGGGCGTCGGCGTCGGTGCCCTCGACGCGTCCCTCGTCGACGGCCGCGACCACGTCTGCGAGGCGCGCGCGGCGACTCTCGTCGACGAGCATCGACAGGACGGCCTGCGCCTCGGCTCGCGCGACCTCGGCTGCCTCGCCGACAACACGGATGCCCTCACTCATGTGCTTCCCCGACGATCGCGCGCAGCTCGTGCTCGAAGCCGCCGGTCTCGATCGAGCAGTGGATGCCGCACTCCTTCGGCGCGTTGGTCTCCCACCACCAGCGGCCCGAACGGGCCTGCTCGCCGCCCGAGATCGCGCGCGTGCACGGCGCGCACCCGATCGACGTGTAGCCGCGATCGTAGAGCGAGTTGTAGGGGAGCTCGCGGTCGCGGACGTAGTCCCAGACCTCGTCCTCTGTCCACTCGGCGAGCGGGTTGAGCTTGACGATCGCGCCGTGGTCGTGGTCGATCTCGACCTTGCGGATGTTCGTGCGGCTCGCCCACTGGTCGCGCCGGAGGCCCGTGATCCACGCATCGAGCCGCGCGAGGTGGCGCGTCAGAGGACGGACCTTGCGCACGTTGCAGCAGAGGAGGCGGTTCTCGACCGACCGGTAGAAGAGGTTCGGGCCGTGGCGGCCCACCATTGCCGACACCTCGTCGCCGTTCGGCGCGAGCAGCTTCAGGTTCAGCCCTGGATACCGCTCACGCAACGCCTCGATCAGCTCGTACGTCTCGTTCGGAAGGCGTCCCGTGTCGACGCTGAAGACCTCGATCGCGGGATCGATCGCGTACGCGAGGTCGATCAGCGCGATACCGTCGATCTGGAAGGCGGACGAGATGGCGATTCGCGGCGCGAAGCGCTCGAGCGCCCACGCGAGCACGAAATCGGGCTCCTCGCCCTCGAAGTCGACCGAGAGCTCGCCCGCCTCCAGCTCGTCGATCAGCTCGACGGCCATCGGCCAACCTCCGGGTGGACGCTCACGCTGCTGCCTCTTCGCGAACGCGCGCCCGCGCGGGCTCGAGCCCCGCCAGCGCGCCCAGCTCGTCGTCAGTGAGGCGCCGCGTGAAGTCGGTGAAGCTCTCGCCGTCGCCGCGGCCGGCGAGCCAGCCGCCGACGAGCCCGGCGACGGCTTCGTCGAGCCCGTTCGTCGGCACGCGCCGGAAGAGCGGCCGGCCGATGGCGGCGCCGGGGCCGAGGCCGCCGCGGACGAAGATGTCGTACGCCTGCTGCCGCGAACCGCCGTCGTCGCGCGCGGTCGTGCCCTGGAAGCCGAGGTCGCCGACCCAGTGCTGCGCGCACGCGTGCGGGCACCCGTCGAGGTTGAGCCGCAGCTCGGCGATCTCCGTGCCGAAGCGCTCCTCGAGCCGCTCGATCAGCGCGCCGAGCCGCGTCTTCGTCTCCGCGACCGAGAAGTTGCAGTGCGGCTCGCCCGTGCAGGCGATCGAGTTCCCTCGCAGGCCGTTCAGGTCGAGCGGGAAGCCGATCCGCGCGAGCTCGGCGACGGTTGCGCCGACCTCGTCGTCGGGCACGTTCGCGACGATGAAATTCTGCTGGCGGGTCAGGCGCACGTCGGCGCCGATCCGCTCGGCGAGCGCGGCCACCGCGAGCAGCTGGTCGCCGGCGACGAGGCCGAGGTGAACGGGCACGCCCACCGACGACAGCCCGGGCTGTTTCTGCGGGCGGACGCCGAGGTGATTCGACGGGACTCGGTCCACCGGCGGCAGCACGAGGCGCTCGAGCGAGCGCCCGAGCCGCTCTTCGACCAGCTCGAGCAGAGCCTCGGGGCCGAGGTCGTCGACCATGAACTTGAGCCTGGCCTTGACACGCGACACGCGGTAGCGCAGATCGTCCGACCAGACCCCTGTGATCGCCGCAAGGACGTCGACCGCCTCCTCCTTCGGCACGAAAACGCCGAGGTCGCGGGCTATCCGGGGCACGGACGAGAGCCCGCCGCCGACGAGCACGCCGAAGCCCTCACGGCTCTCGTGGATCACGCCGACGAGGGAGATGTCGTTGATCTCCGGCGCGTTGCAGCGCTCGGCGCACGCCGAGATCGAGTACTTGTGCTTCCGCGGCAGGTTGGCGAAGTCGGGGTTGCCGAAGAAGTGGGCTGCAACGCCCTCGACGACCGGGGTGCAGTCGAAGAGCTCGTCGTGCGCGTGGCCCTGCAGCGGGCAGCCGGTGACGTTGCGGACGGTGTCGCCGCAGCCGCCGGCGGTCGTGATCCCGGCGCCGTCGAGGTGAGCGAACACCTCCGGGAGCTTCGCCAGCTCGAGCCAGTGCAGCTGCACGCACTGGCGGGTCGTCAGCTCGCCGTCGCCGCGTCCGAAGAGGTTGGAGACCTCGCCGACGGCGCGCAGCTTTGCCGGCGTGAGGTGCCCCGAGGGAAGCTTCACGCGGAGCATGAACGTTCCCACCTTCGGCTTGTCGTGGTAGAGGCCCCACCACTGGAGGCGCACGACGTCCTCTTCCGGCACGCTCTCGTACCCCGCGGCGATCAGCGCCGGCAGTTCGTCGCGGATCCCGAGCGGGGCCTTCTCCCGCTTCAGCCGCTCGACGGGGTTCCGCTTGAGGACGAGCTCCCAGTCCGCCACGGGACGTTCACGCGTTGCCACTCCGGCACCGTACCCGTATTACTACAAAAAGTAAAGTAACGGCTAGAGGCGCACGCCGCCGGCGACGGCGGGAAGCAGCAGGATCGTCGACTCCGGCCTGACGGGCGTCTCGAGCCCGTCGAGCATCCGGACGTCGTCGCCGTCGACGAAGACGTTGACGTATGCGGGCAGCACGCCGTCCGGGAGGACACGCGGCGCGAGCGACGGGAAGTCGACGACGAGTCGCTCGAGCGCGTCGCGGACCGTCGACGCGTCGACGTCGACGGAGCGGCGGCCGCCGATCTCGGGACGCAGCACGGGCGGGATGCGCACGGTGCTCAAGCCGGGAGCATACTTCACAAATGGAAGTGACCCCGGTCGCGGCTGTGGCCTTCCGACATCCGTAGGTGAACCGGAGCGGCCGAATCCCTCCGCAAGGGAAGCCGGCGCTGCATCCACATGACCGACGATCACGCGGGCAACGCGCAGGACGTGACGAAGAGCGTCACCGGGACCGGCGCGATCACCGGGACAGAGTCAGCTCGGCGCGACGACCACCGTGACGTGGAAACCGCGCGTTGCGCATGTCTTGCAGTTCGGCTTGCCGATCGAGCGGATCGTGGCCCGGCCGGTCCTGCGCGCGTCGATCGTCCACTCGCGAAAGCCGGGGTCGACGAAGTACTCGACCGGCGTCAGCTCGACCGCGCTCGAGCTCACGCGCGGCTCGCTCCAGCGCCAGCGGTTCGAGAGCCGCAGCGTTGCCGACTGACCCTTCGCGAGCCGGAGCACGTTGCCGGACGCGGCCTGCGTGATCGGGGGCCGCGCAGCGGACGACGCGCCGACGGCGACGAGCGAGGCCACGGCTACGCCGGCCAAGAGCGATGAATTGCGGCGCATCAGCACGTTGTACCCCTCCGAGCGGCTCGAGCGGGGAGCGTAAGGAGGGCCGGCTCGCGCCGGCCCTCCTGGTCCGCTTTCGCGGATGCCGCTAGTTGTCGGACCGCGGTGCGTCCACCACCTGGGCCTGCGAGGCGAAGACCTGCAGCTCGGTGGCGTGCACCTCGCTCACACGCACGGTGGCGTTGCAGTCGGAGTTGTTGTTCGGGTCGTTGTCCTGATCGCCGGCGTAGGACGGCTGACCGGTGCACTGGTTCGCGACGACGACGAGCTTGACGTGCGTCGCGGGCGGTGCGCCCAGCGCATTGAAGGAGCGGAGCGTCAGGTCAGGCGCGACCGGACGCGGGTTGACGGACGGGAAGGCGTCGGCCGGTGAAGCCACGATCTTCGTCCAGCCGGCTGCAACGGACCCGTCGCATGACGCGTTCGCCGCGTTACCCGCGGTGCAGGCGTACGCCTCGAACGAGCGGAGCGCCGTGAAGCGATTGTTGCCGGGAACGAGCAGCGCGGAGACGCCGAGCCTCGCGACCGGCACCGGCTTCGCCGTGCCGAGTTTCACGACGACCCAGCGGCCGCCGGCGGGCGCGCCGGTCTGGCCGTCGTTCGTCGATTCCGTGTCGTCGATGAGGTTGCCGAGGCCCGTGTTCGTCCCGAGCGCGTCGCCCCCGATCGTTGCGCCCTGCGTCGCGGACGCGTAGTTCGTCGCGAAGTGGATCGTGACGTTCCGGGTCTGGCCCGGCTTCAGGTCCTTCATGCTGAAGCGGACGTGGCCGTAGCCCGGCGCGACGGCAACGAAGTTGTACGCCGACCACCGGTTCCGCGCACTCCCGCTCGGCAGGAGCGAGCCGTCGCCCGGCGCCGTCGGCGCGAACTGCGCCGTGTTGTCGAGGTTGCCGGTGGCGTTCGTGCCGGCGGCGACAGTGGCCGCATCGGTGTCCGCGATCTGTGTCGCACGTGCTTCGTAGTCGCCGACGTAGATCTTCGCGTTCACCGGAACCGTGGCGTTCTTGTCCCGCGTGTCGGCGTAGAAGTTGACCGTCGTGTTGTTCGCCACCGGCGAGGCGAAGTCGGGCACTGGATTGGTGTCCGCGTTGTTGACGGTGTTCTGGAACTGCCCGAACCCGCGCATCGCGAAGCCCTGCCAGAGCAGATCCTGGTTGGCCCCGCCGAAGCGGCCGAGATCGGCGGCGAGCATCGCGTCGCGCGCCTGGATCATCGTCGTGTTGCGCGGCATCATCACCATCGCGTCGTAGTAGTCCTGAATCCACCGCCGGTCGCCCGGGCACGACGTTGCGGCGATCTGGCCGCGGGCACAGGCGATGTCGGTGGCCTCTCCGGGCGACGGGTTGCGCGCGAGGAACAGGTCGCGGAGGTCCATCTGAACGGCGATCCAGATCTCGCCGTCGGCGTGCACCTCCGGGCCGACGTTGTCGAAGCCGTAGTCGCCGTAGTTGAGCGGGTCGGTGTCGGGATTCTTGCCCGGCTGCGGGAGCTCACCGCCCATCGGCCGCCCCGCGAGGAAGTCGCGGATGCCGTTGTAGCCGTTGCCGGTGGCGTACGCGCCCTCGGTGTACCGATCCGAGCCGGCCGGGATCGGCAGGTGCAGCTCGTTGAAGGCCGCGAGGGCGTCGAAGTCGCCGAACGCCTCGCCCATCGCGCCGGCGTGGGTGCCCTGGCGGGCGCCGACGCCCTTGCCGATCAACCGGTTCTCGATCAGGTGGCCGTACTCGTGGCCGAACACGCCGAAGTCGTACGCGCCGTCCACGCACGGCGCGTAGAACGAGGCGGCCAGCGGTTGCCAGAGGAACTGGTTCGTCGACGGGTGCTGGCCGTCGGCGCCGGTGTTCATGTTCGCGTTGTCGCGGCTCCCGGTTGCAGCACCGGCCTGAGCGTTTCCGATCAGCCCGTCGTTGCCGAGCGGAGCCGCGATCGTCGGACCGCCCGGCGTCGGCGACGGGTCGTTCGTCGTGACGCCGTTGTTGTACTGCTGCGCGTTCCAGTGGCCCTCGTCGAAGCCGAGGTAGTACGCCCAGTCGTGCATGACGTTGTGGCCGACGAAGAGCGACACCGTCGAGGCTTCGATGTCGTTGCCGAGCGGGTTCACCGCGGCATTGACGTTGCCCGGGTTGCAGCCCGCCGTGTACCAGGCGTCCGTGAACGCCGGCTGGTAGTCACGCGTCGCGCTCGTCGCCCGGACGAGCGCCGGATTGCCGTAGACGCCGTGGCTTCCGCTCCAGAGCCGGGCGTCGTCGACGTTGTTGCCGACCGTCGCCTTCGTGCCGAGGTCGGTCCCGGCAGAGTTGAGCTGGATGTCCCACGGGACCTTCGAGGCGACGCCGGCCGGATAGACGGTGGTCGCCGGGTTGTCGCCCACGACGACGGTACAACCCGCGGTCGCCGTCCAGCAGTGGATCTCGCGGTTGTCCGTTGTCGGGTAGTTCCACGGGAAGGCGTTCAGGTTGTTGTACGGCATCGAGTTCCGCGGCGCCAACCAGGTCGGGTTGTCGGCGAAGTAGTCGACCTGGCTCTGGCGGTAGAGGAGATCTCCGGTCTGCGCGTCGACCACGACCTGGTAGCTCTGAAGGTCGCCGCCCTCGTCCGTGGTCACGGTCGCGTCGTAGGCCGCACGAGCGCCCCGGTGGGGTGTGGCGAACGCTGCCTTCTTGACGTGCTGCGGCTGCGAAAGGCCCTGCACCGTGAGCGTCGTCGCGCCGGCGGTGGTGCTTTGCGCGGTCACGTCGAGGATGGACTTGTCCACACCCGCGTCGTTCGCGGCCTGTGTCCATGCTTCGGCAGGCGCGAGCTCGACGGCGCCCGTCGCGTCCGTGCTGCCTCCCGTGAGGCTCGAGGACGCGTACGTCACGTTCCACCCGGCGTCCTTCGACCCGACGAGGGCGACGGTCGCGACGGCGTCGGAGGCGACTCCGTCCGCCTGCTGCCGGAACACGATCGCGTAGTCGTTCGTCGTGCCGACGAAGGGCTTCGACGTCACCGCCACGAGGCTGTCCGTCGAATCGAGCCCGAACAGCACTTTGTTCGCGTCGAGCCAGTTGCGCGCGGCCGCGACGGCGTCGGGCGCCTCAAGACCCTTGGCGACGTAGGCGCCGGCTCTGCTGACCGACGACGCGACGCCGAACTCGTTCCACTTGACGTCCGCACCGGTCGCGTCTGCCGCAGCCAGCTGGTCCGCCGACGGCGCGACCGAGGCGCGCGAGTCGTAGTCCGGCAGTGCCTGCGGCGTCTGGCCTTCGATCGAGACGACCGAGCGGCCGGCGGACGGAAGCGCGAGCGCGACGATCGAGAGCGCTGCGATGAGCACGGCGGCGTGCCGCGCGCCGTATGGGCGCGGGCTTGCGTGCTTGAGCATGTACCCCCTCCTAGACTTGGCCTTCGAAGTTCGCCGACCCTAACCCGCCGAAGATCGAATATCCACCGCCGCCCCTGGACGGTGATCTACCGACCGCGAATGTGCGGCGACGCCGCTCGACAGCGATTGAGCCGCCGGTAGGGTGCGCGCGGATGCTGACCGCGCACGAGTGGAACGCCTATGCGGCGATCGCCGTGTGCGCCGCTGCGGCCGGCGCGGCGTTCGTCGCGCGGCGGCGCGGGGCAGGGACGATGGTCGCCCAGCTGCTCGCGCTCGCCCAGACGGTGCTCGTGGCGCAGGTCGGGCTCGGTCTGCTGCTCCTCTCGGACGACCGGCGCGCGGCCGACCGGCTGCACTACGCGTACGGCACGCTCGCGCTGCTCGCCGCGCTGTCGCCGTGGCTGTACGCGCCCGAGGACGCACGGACGCGGCTCCTGTGGTTCGGCGCCGCCACCGCGCTGGCCGCCGCGCTTTCCGTCCGCGCCTGGATGACCGCGTCGTGAGCATGACGCCGCTCGTACGCAACCTCCTGATCCTCGTCGTGCTGTCGGTGGCGATCGTCGCCCTGAACGCTCAGACGTCGCTCGTGACGGCGGCGCTCCTCCTGCGCGCCGCGTTCTTCATCGCCATCGCCGTGGCTGCGTACCTGATGTGGCGCGACTTCGGCCGCCGCGAGATCTCTCTGTGGCCGTCGCGGCAGCAGTGGGTCTTCTACTGCGCCGTCGCGCTGCTCGTCGTCGACCTCGGGTGGTACTTCGTTCGCGGCGTGAGCGGCCGCGACGCGCTCGCCTTCTTCCTGGTCGCGGCCGCCGCGGTCTACGCGGGATTCCGGACCTGGCGCGACCAGACCCGCTACGGCTCGTAGAGGCACGGCCGAAGGGGCGTCTTGTGCGCGTGCTCCGAAGTCGTCGAGGATTGCGTGTGTGCCGGAGCCGCTCGTTCACGCGAGGAAGTCACCTCTATGCTTTTCGCGATCCTCGACCTGAGTCGCAACGTGGAACGGATCATGTTCATGCTGGAGGAGGAGCTCGGTGGCGAAGGTCCCGAAGAGGACGCCTGAAGAGCGCGAGGCCCAACTCGCTCGGATCGAGCGGTTCCGCGAATTGCTCGAGAAGCGACTCGAGCGCGACCGCGAACTCCGCGAGGCTCGGGATCGGGGCGACGAACCCGCGTCCGGCTAGGGCGGCGGCTACGCCTCTACGCGTGCGCCGACGCCGTCGAGGCGGTCGAGCGCCGCCCGGACCTCGAGCAGCTGCCCGACGAAGATCGGCGTGTCGCGCTCGGTATACGCCGATGCCTCCGTGTCGCGGAGCGTCAGCATCAGGTGCATGAAGTCCGACGGCTCGTCGCATTCGAACGCGGTCATGAACTCCTGGTCGTCGATCCCGAACGAGTACGTGGTGTGGTTGTGGATCGAGGCGAACTCGGCGCCGATCCGGATGTGCTCGTCCATCGCCCGCTGGCGGTCGTCCGGGGGAAGCGCGTACCACGGCCGGACCTTCACGAACGGGTAGACGACGAGATACGGCGACCCCTTCGGGACGATCTTCCGGGCGCGGCGCGCCGAGGTGTACTGCGACGGCTTCGTCGTCGCGAGATACGAGTACGGCGTCTCGAGCCAGGCGGCGAGCGGCGTCGCGTTCAGCGCCGCGCCGAGCTCCCCGAGGTCGTCGTACCGCCGCGTGATCTTCCACAGGAAGAAGTCCGTCTCGGGCCTGACGCCGGTCGTCGAATAGGCATGGAGCGCGTCGAACCGTGGCGCGAACGCGTCGACGACCTCGGCGAACGCGTCCTTCGCCTCGGCGCGCTCCTCGACCGGAAGCGCCCGCCACTCCGGCCGCACGCGGAAGAAGGTGTAGGCCACGTACTGCCCCTCCACGCGGGTCACTCTAGCCGCAGCGCGGGGGTTGCTCGATCGCCTCGCGGACGGCGCGCAGGCTGCGCTTCGGCCGGTCGTCGGCGTAGCGGACGCCCGTCTGGAGACGCTCGAGCTGGGGCTCGTCGGAGACGTGGAAGAGGAAGAGCATCGCGACGCCGGGCGAGCACCGCGCGATCGCGATCGCGTGCGCGTAGCGGCCGCCCTGCGTCGCCTCGTCGACGGGGTGCACCGAGGGCGGTTCCGACCCGGAGTAGGCGGCGGCGTGCGCCGGCGGGATCACCGTCTCGATCCCGTACTCGCCGTAGACGACGGGCAGCGTCGAACCGGGCTGCGCGGTGCCGTCGAAGGCTTCGCCGAGAAGGGCCACGAGCTTGTCGTGGTCCGCGAGGCCGATCGTCGTCGACCGCGGGTGCGCGAGGTCGGGCGGGATCCCGGAGTGCTCGCCGTAGGGGTGGATCGAGAACATGTCCATGACCGGGCGCGCCCGTCCCGATGCGCGGTAGGCGGCGCCGAGGTCGCGGATGAACGCAGTGGGGGAGTGTGTGTCGCGGCCCGTCCCCGGCCGGTCGACTCCGCGCGGGGCGAGGCTTCCGCCGATCACGTTCAGGGCCGGGTCGGCGTCCTTCAACGCGTCGTAGGTCGAGGCCAGCAGCCGGAGGTACGCGGGCGCGGCGGCGTCGGCGCCGTCGGGCCCGAACTGCGGACGCCAGAAGAGGTTCGAGTTCGGCTCGTTCCCGACCATCACGTCTCGCACGTCGGGGAGCGAGCGGGCGAGTGACGCGGCGAACGCCGCGAATTGCGCACGGTCGGGCGGGGTGAGCGGCGTGGCTCGGCCGAACTGGTAGACGGCGAGGACGGGCCGGATGCCCGCGTCGACCGCGGCGCCGGCCGCTCGGCGAAGGCGGTCGAGCTCGTCGGCGGAGGGAGCGCGCGCCGGCGGTTCCCAGAGCGCGCTGAGGACGACGGCTCCGAATCCCGCCTCGCGCGCGAGCGCCATCTTCGACGGCGGATCGCCCCACTTCGATGCGTCCTCGACCGCGCCGACGAGGAACCTCGGCCGTTTCTCGGCGGAGCGACTCGGGGGCTCGCCGCACGCGACCGCGACGAGCGTCAGCGCCGCCGCGAGAATCGTCGCCGCCGGCCTCAGCGGACCTGGAATGCCTTCGTTGCGGCGCCCGCCGGCCCGGCGTTGAGCGTCGCCGTCGCCTGCACCTTCACGATATGGCTCCCACGCGCGATCTTGCCCCGGACGAGAACGGCGGTCGCCACGCGTCCGACGGCGGTCCCGCGGAGCGGCCGCCGGCCGTCGATCGTGAGGGTGTACGCGCAGTCGAGCGAGCATGTGATCGTGACCTTGGCGCCCCGCGAGGTCGGCTTCGCGACCGCGAGCTTGACCGTCGGCGTCAGATGCATTCCGTCGCACCGCGCGGCGATTCCCCGCCGCACGAGCGCTGCTGCCGCGCTCGTCGGGCCGAGGCTCGCCTTCGCCGTGCCGTCCACGTAGTACTGGCCCGACTGCCAGGCAGCGAGGGCAGGCTCGTCCTGAACATGGAAGAGGAGGATCCCCAGCACCGTCGGCTGGCAGAACGCCATCGCCATTGCCTGGGCGTAGAACTGCGCCTGCGTCGCCTCGTCGACGGGCCTCGTCGTCGCCGGCTCGGCGCCGGTGTAGAGACTCGCCTTCGACGTCGGCACCGTCGTCTCGACGCCGTACTCGTCGTAGAGAATCGGGAGCGTCGAGCCGCGCTGCCCCGTGCCGTCGAAGGCCTGGCCCAGGAGCGCGACGAGCTTCCCGTAGTCGGCGAGGCCGATCGACGTACCCGCGGGGTGCGCAAAGCTCGGCGGCGTCGACGAGGTGTCGCCGTAGGGGTGGAACGCGAACGCGTCCATGATCGGGATCAGGCGGCCGCTCGCCCGGTAGGCGGCGCCCATGTCGGGGATGAACGTCGTCGGCGAGTGCGTGTCGCGGCCGGTGTTCGGCTTGTCGACGCCGCGTGGCGCCAGCGCGCCGCCGTAGATCGTCGTCAGCGGCCGGACCGCCTTCAGCGCGTCGTACGCCGTCGCGAGCATCGCGACGTACGCGGGCGCGGCGACGTCCTCGCCCGCCGGCCCGTACTGCGGCAGCCAGAACCGGTTGAGGTTCGGCTCGTTCCCGACGATGAAGTCCTTCACGTACGGGAACTTCGTGGCGGCGTCGACGCAGAAGGCGGCGAAGGCGGCGCGATCCTCGTCGGTGAGCGGCGTCACGCTCGACCCGAACGGGTAGAGCGAGAGCACGACGCGGACGCCCGTGAACTGAGCCGCCTTCACGACGTTCGCGAGCGAGATCGTGTCGATGGGGCCGACGGCCGTCTGCCCGCGCGCCCAGGTCTGCGTCACGCGAATCGTGCCGAGGCCGGCGAGCTTCGCCTTGTCCATCTGCACCTTCGCGAATGCATAGTCCTGCTGCTTCGCGACGTCCTCGGCGCCGCCGACGGCCATGAACGGGCCGCCCGCGTGCGCAGGCGCGGCCAGCACGAGAAAGGCGAGTCCGACGAGCGCGCGCCGCATCACGCCGCCAGCGTAGCCGTGGACGAGACGGCCCAGGAGCGGGGAAAACCCGCGCGCGCGTGGTCGGCGCGTCGACGGTCGGCGTATAACTGACCGATGGCTGTCACCGCCGGCGAGCGGCGGATCGTCTCGGTGCTCGTGTCCGACGTCGCCGACTCGACGGGCGGGGGAGGCGCCGGTCGACGTGCTGTTCAACGCGCTCGGCGACACGGTCAACGTGGCCGCGCGGTTGCAGCCGCTCGGCGAGGTGGTCGTGGGGCCAGCGACGGCGCGGCAGGTCAGCGCGCTCTTCGAGCTCGACCCGCTCGGCGAGCTCGAGCTGAAGGGAAAGAGCGAGACGGTGGCCGCGTTCCGCGTCGTCGGCCCGCGCGTCGATCCAGTCACGCGGCCGGAGCCCCCGCTCGTCGGCCGCGACGCCGACCTCGCGGCGCTCAGCGACGTCTTCGAACAGCTGTGCGAGGGGCGGGGAGGGATCGTCTCGATCGCCGGTCACGCCGTCTCGTACGCCGAGACGATCCCGTACTGGCCGGTGCGGGAGCTGCTTCGCGGGTGGCTCGACCTCGGCGTCTCCGACCCCGAGGCGCGCGTGCGGCTCGAGCTGCGGGCGGGGCTCGCACGGACGCTCGCGGACGAGGCCGACGAGGCGTACCCGTTTCTCGCGACGCTGCTCGGGCTGGCGCTCGAGCCGGATCAGGAGCAACGGGTCGCGGGCTTCGCGCGGGACGCGGTGCAGCGGCAGACGTTCGACTGGCTCTACCGGATCGTGGTCGAGCTGGCCGAGCGCCCGCTGTGCCTCGTGCTCGACGATCTGCACTGGTCGGACGAGGCGACGCTCGCGGTGCTCGACGAGCTGCTTCCGGCGGCGGAGGAGAGTCCCGTCGCGTTCGCGCTCATCCACCGGAGCGACCCCGACCATCCCGCGTGGTAGCTCGTCGACAAGGCGCGCCGGCGTTTTCGGCGGCTCTTCGTCGACGTCGAGCTCGAGCCTCTCGGCGACGCGGACGCGCGCACGCTCGCCGAGGCGGACGCCGGCGGCGAGCTTCCGGACGAGCTCGCGCGGCTGCTCGGCGAGCGGACGGGCGGCAACCCCTACTTCGTCGGCGAGGGGATCCGCGATCGTCGCGAGCGCGGGGCCCTGGAGCGGGAGAACGGCCGCATCGTCGTCGTCGGCGACGCGTCCGTGCCGGGTGCGATCCAGGAGGCGCTACAGGCGCGGCTCGGCCGGCTCGGCGGCGACGCGCGCGAGCTGCTGACCACCGCGGCGGTCGTGGGGCGGTCGTTTGGCCTGCCTCTGCTCGAGCGGCTGCTGCCGCGGGCGCGGCTGCGACCGATGCTCTCCGAGCTGCAGTGGCTCGCGCCCACGCCTGCGCAACGGCCTGGGACTACGTGTTTCCCGAACCGGAGGCGGTTTCCTCGAGCCGCTCCTGCGCGAAGAGACGTGGCTCTACCGGCGACGAGGGGCTCGACGCGCTGCTGTCGGCAGCGACCGGCGTGCGCGACCAGGACGAGCGCCTGCGCGCCTGCCGCGAGTTCGAGCGGATCTGGATCGGCGAGCACGCGGCCGTGGTACCGCTCGTGTACCACGACCGAATTCTGTGGCGGCGGCCGTGGGTGACGGGAATGTGGGCCAACGGCTTCGCCAGGTCGACCTTTGCCGAGGCTGTTGTCGATCCCGAGCTGCGTTCGCGTCGCGAGCGAGGCTGACCCTCTCTCGCTCTTCCATCGCAGACCCCAATCGGAGATAGTGAGGTCCGTCGCGAGGGAAGAGGCGGTCGCGCGGGACGCGAGCGCGTGAGAGGGGGCGGATGTTCGCGAAGGCGTGGATCGGCGCTGTCGTCGCTGGCGCGGCCCTTGCTCTCGTGACCGACGCGCCGCCGGCGGACGCCGCGAAGAAGGGCGGGACGCTGCGGGTCGACCTCTTCGCCGACGTCGACTACACCGATCCCGCACTCGACTACAGCTCGGTTGGCTGGGAGATCGAGTACGCGACCTGCCTGAAGCTGGTGAACTACCCGGACGTCAACGGCCCCCGGGGGTCGCTGCTCGCGCCGGAGGCCGCAACCGGCCTTCCGAAGGTGTCGAACGGCGGGAAGACGTACGACTTCACCGTCGAGGTGACGAACACGAGATTCGCTCCGTCGGGGGCGCTCGTCACGGCGGCGAACTTCAAGGCGGCGTTCGATCGCAACGCCGACCGGACGATGCACTCCCCGGCGATCCAGTTCATGGACGACATCGTGGGTGCGGACCGTTCGCCGGTGTCGGGCGTCAGGGTCCGCGGCAAGCACCTGCTCGTCGATCTCGAGCGGCCGTCGCCCGACTTTCTCGCGCGCGTCGCGATGCCCTTCTTCTGCGCGATCCCGACGAACCTCCCGCGCGACCCGAACGGCGTCGAGGCGCCGCCGTCCGCAGGCCCGTACTACGTGGCCGACCGGACACCGGGCCGGACGATCTCGATCAAGAAGAACCCGTACTACAGAGGCAAGCGCCCGCACAATGTCGCCGAGATCGTCTACACGATCGGTAATTCGCAGGAGGCGACCCGGCTCCGGGTCGAGCGCGGCGACTCGGATTACGCGGCCGGCGGAGTCCCCGCGCCGGCGTACGGCGAGCTCGCTCAGAAGTACGGCGTCAACAAGAGCCAGCTGTACGTGCGGCCGCGCCTCAACGTCTTCTACTTCGCCCTCAACACGAGCCGTCCGATCTTCAAGAACAACGCGAAGCTCCGCAAGGCGATCAACTTCGCGATCGACCGCAAGGCGATCCTGACGCAGAACGGCTATCTCGCCGGCAAGCGAACCGACCAGATCCTGCCGCCCGGGATGGCCGGGTTCAAGGATGCGGACCTCTACCCGCTCAAGGGGCCGAACCTGAAGGCGGCGAGGAAGTGGGCGAACGGCGCGACTCGCGACGGGAAGCTCGTCTACTACGCGTTCAGCATGGCTTCCGCGGCGGCGATCGCGCAGATCTTCGCCTTTGACGTGAAGCAGATCGGCCTCGAGACGGAGGTGAAGCAGTACGCCCCGAACGTCGTGCTCGACAAGGTCTCGACCCGGGGCGAGCCCTTCGACGTCGCGTTGGTGGGGTGGACGGCCGACTACGCGGACCCGTACGACTTCATGGACGTGCTGTTGAACGGCAAGAACATCGGGGCCCAGAACAACCAGAACGTCTCGTACTTCGACGACCCGGAGTTCAACAGGAAGCTGGACGCGGCAGCACGCATGCGCGGAACGCAGCGCTACTCGACGTACGGCGCGCTCGATGTCGACATCTCGAAGAACGCCGCCCCGATGGCGCCGTACGCCAACTTCAACACCCGCATCTTCGTCTCCAAGCGCGTCGGCTGCTTCACGACGAGCAATGTCTACCAGGTGAATCTCGCGGCTCTCTGCCTGAAGTAGCGGCTGCTCGGCGGGTCGCCGGGACCGGCCGAGTGTCTACCGTGGGCGCGTGCAGGAGCGCGTCAACGATCAGCTGAAGGCACTTCCGGCGAAACCGGGCGTCTACCTGTTCCGAGACGACGGCGCGGAGGTGCTCTACGTCGGCAAGGCGAAGTCGCTGCGCCCGCGTGTTCGGCAGTACTTTCAGGCGGGTCGGAGCGACACTCGGCACGGCATCCCGCAGCTCGTCGAGCGGGTGGCGGAGATCGAGACGATCGTGACGCGCACCGAGGTCGAGGCGCTCCACCTCGAGCAGAACCTCGTGAAGCGGCACCGCCCGCCGTTCAACGTACGGCTGCGCGACGACAAGTCGTTCCCCTACATCGCCGTCACCGTCGAGGACGACTACCCGCGCGTCATGTTCACGCGCGAGCGACATCGCCGCGGCGTCGTCTACTTCGGCCCGTACGCGAACGCGAAGAAGGTGCGCGAGACGCTCGACACCCTGAACCGGATCTTCCGCTACCGCCCGTGCGAGGGGCCGCAACCCGGCCGCCACAGCGGGATCCCGTGCCTCGACTACCACATCGAGCGCTGCCACGCGCCGTGTGTCGGCTACATCTCGAAGGAGGACTACCGGCGGGTGATCGACGACGTGATCGAGTTCCTCTCCGGGAACGACAGGCCGATCCGGCGCCAGCTCGAGCAACAGATGCGGGAGGCGGCCGAGGAGGAGCGGTTCGAGGACGCGGCGCGCTACCGCAACCGCCTGTTCGCGGTCGACCGTCTGTCCGAGCGTCAGGCGGTCGAGCGGAAGTCGATCGGGACGATCGACGTGATCGGCGTCGCGGTGGGGCCGTCGCGCGCGGCCGTGCAGGTGTTTCCGCTCCGCGAGGGGAGGATGGTCGACCGGTACTCGTTCCACCTCGAGAACGCCGCCGGCGGCGACCTCGCGGAGGTGCTCGAGGGCTTCTGCCTCGAGTACTACGGCTCGGCGCCTTCGATCCCGCCGCAGATCCTCGTGCCGCGCGGTTCGGGGACGCTCGAGCCGCTCGAGGAGTTCCTGTCGGAGCTGCGCGGCGCGCACGTCGAGGTGCGGGCGCCCGAGCGCGGCGAGAAGCGGCGCCTGCAGGAGCTCGCGCAGCAGAACGCGGAGCTTGCGCTGCAGTCGGAGACGTTCACCGCCGAGACGAAGCGGCTGCGCCGCGTCGAGGCGCTCGAGGAGCTTCGGGAGGCCGTGAACCTCGAGTCTCTGCCGATCCGCGTGGAGTGCTTCGACATCTCGAACATCCAGGGGCAGGAGATCGTCGGTTCGATGGTCGTGTTCGAGGACGGTGTCGCGCGGAAGGCGCACTACCGGAAGTTCGCCGTGCGCGGCCAGGAGGGACAGGACGACTTCGCTGCGATGGCGGAGGTGATCGCGCGCCGCTTCGCCCGCCTCGAGGCGTCGCCGGGTTCGGACGAGTGGGACGAGTCGTTCACGGCAACGCCGAATCTCGTCGTGATCGACGGCGGGAAGGGACAGCTCGCGGCCGCGCTGGGCGCGATGCGTGCGTACGACCTTCCGCGCGTGGCGGTGATCGCGCTCGCGAAGCGGGTCGAGGAGGTGTTCGTGCCCGGCCGACCCGACCCGGTCGTCCTCGCCGCGCACTCGCCGGCGCTGCAGCTCCTCCAGCGGATCCGGGACGAGGCCCACCGGTTCGCGATCACGTTCCACCGGCGGCGCAGGCAGGCGGCCTCGCGGGAGTCGGTGTTCGACCAGATCGATGGCGTCGGCCCCGCACGGCGGCGCGCGCTCCTGCGGCACTTCGGGAGCGCCGAGCGCGTCCTCGGCGCGACGCAGGAGGAGCTCGAGGGCGTGCCCGGGCTCCCCGCGAAGACCGCGCGGCGAATCTACGCGCAGCTCCACCGGGCCGGCCGCGCCTGACGTGCGAGACGGGTCGAGGTGACGGCCGAGACGGTCGGGCCGGCGGCCGCGTGGCGCGTCCTGCGGCAGCGCGACTTCGGCCTCTACTTCGTCGGGAACGCGTCGTCGGCCGCCGGGACGTGGTTCCAGAACCTCGCCTCGTCGATCCTCGTCTACCGGCTCACGCACTCGGCCTTCCTCCTCGGGGTGCTCAACTTCGGGAACTTCATCCCGGTGCTCGTCCTGTCACCGTGGGCAGGCGCCGTCGCCGACCGGCTCGACCGGCGGAAGGTCGCGCTCGTCGCGCAGCTCGCGGCGGCGGCGCTGAGCGCGGTGCTCGCGGCGCTCGCCTGGACCGACCGCGTCGACGAGTGGACGGTGATCGCATTCGCGTTCCTCGCGGGCGTGACGTCGGCGTTCTCGAGCCCGGCGCAGCTCGCGCTGATCACGTCGCTCGTGCGGGAGCGGGACGTGCCGCAGGCGGTCGCCCTGAATTCGATGACGTTCAACCTCGCACGTGCGGTCGGCCCCGCGAGCGCCGCTGTGGTCGTCGCGACGCTCGGGATCCCGGCTGCGTTCCTCGTCAACTCATTCTCGTACCTCGTCCTCGTGGCGGCGCTGCTGCTCGTGCGCCCGCGTCCGCAGGAGCGCGCGCGGGGAGCGCGCGTGCGCGACGGCTTTCGACTCCTCCGCGACGACCCGAAGCTCGCCGCCTACCTCCTGATCGTGATGGCCGTCGGCTTCGCGTCGGACCCCGTCAACACCGAGAGCCCCGCCTTTGCGCACGAGTTCGGCTACCCGGCGACGTGGGCCGGCGTCCTGATCGCGGCGTTCGGCGCGGGCGCCGTCGCCGCGGCGTTCCTCGTCGCCGGCCGCGTGACCGGGTCGCGCACCCGCATGGCGTCGACGCTGCTGCTGCTCGGGGGCGGAATCATCGCGTTCTGCCTGACGCCGTGGCTCCCGCTCGCACTCGTGCCGCTGTTCGTCGCCGGCTTCGGCTACCTCGCGTCGAACACGGCGGCGACTGCGCGGCTGCAGCTCGGCGTCGCGGAGCACCAGCGCGGGCGGATCATGGCGCTCTGGTCGATCGCGTTCCTCGGCCTGCGGCCGATCGCGTCGCTCGTCGACGGGGCGCTCGCCGAGGCGTTCGGCGTGCGCGTCGCCGGGATCGTGCTCGCGCTGCCGGCGCTCGCCGGCGCGCTCGTGATCCTCCGCGCGGGCGCGTGGCGCGCGTCGCGTACGGCCCGGGCCTGAGCGGCCGCTAAGCGGCGGCCTGGCCTGCCTGCCGGACGACGGCGAGGACGTGCTCGACGTTGCCGTCGCGGAGATCGTCGGCGAGCCGGCGCTTCGACGCGAGGCCGACCCGCATCTCGAGCAGCTGCCCGAGGCGCTCGTCGGAGACGCCGTAGGACCGGGCGGTCGCGATCACGCGCGGCATCCCGTCGACGATCCGGCCCTGGCCGTCGAACTGCCAGGCGGGAAACGCAAAGCTGCCGTTGTTGCGGACGCCGAGGATCTCGCCCGAGCGGCGGAGCCGGTCGAGCGCCTGCGGGTCGCGGCCGAGGCGCGCGCCGAGCCACGAGGTGGAAAGTGAAGTCGTCATGCGCGGCAAGCTACGACGGCCGCGGCGGCGCGTCGTCGGCCCGCGGGAGGATTCGCGATCCTCCGTGGGAATGATCCGCCGCGACTACAGTCGCGGCGTGCGCGCACGTCTCGCCGTCGTTCTCGCGCTCGCGTGCGCGCTGCTCGCGGGCTGCGACGGCGGCGGCGACGGCTCGAGCGGACGCGCCGAGACGACGGCCGCCACGCCCTCACCGGCGCAGACGCTCGGCGCGCTCGTCGCCGCTTCGCACGCGGGAGACGCGGCGCGGATCCGGCGGCTGCTCGTCGCGGGCGCGAAGCCGACGGCGTCGGAGCTCGAGGAGGGCCTCGGCACGTTCGCCGGGCACCGTCCGCGGACGGTCTACCGCAGCGGCCGCTGGGCAGTCGCGCTCGTCCAGGGCGACCGTCGCGTCGAGGGGATGCGCGAGCACGGGGCGTATGCGGCGGCGCTGAGGAGGGTCGGCGGGCGCTGGCGGGTCGACCTCTCGGGACGCGTCGGCCTGCGGATCCTCGGGCCGGACCCGGACGAGCGGGTGGGGTCGGTGCCGCAGGCCGCGTTCGAGCTGACCGCGCGGTCGCCGCTCGTCGACTCGGGCCTCTGGATCGACGGCGCGCCGCTCGAGGTGAAGGGCGGCGGCTCGGCCACTCGCGGGACGATCTACGGCGCGCCGTCGTCGCCTCTGGCCCCCGGACGGCACGTCGCGGTCGCGTTCGGCCGGACCGCCGATGCGGGGACCGCCGTCGCCTGGACGTTCACCTCGGCCTAGCCTAGGGCCGGTCGGGCTGCCCCGAGCCGTCGTGCTCGCCGTCGGGGGCGCGCCGCCGATCGTCGCTCTCGAGGAACGGGTAGCGGTAGTCGCGCGCCGGCAGGAACGTCTCCTTGATCGTCCGCGGGCTGACCCACCGGATCAGGTTCCACATCGACCCGGCCTTGTCGTTCGTCCCGGAGGCGCGCGCGCCGCCGAACGGCTGCTGCCCGACGACGGCGCCCGTCGGCTTGTCGTTGACGTAGAAGTTGCCGGCCGCGTAGCGCAGGCGGTCGGCCGCCTCGTCGACCGCGGCGCGGTCCTCGGCGAAGACGGCGCCGGTCAGGCCGTACGGCGCGGTCCGGTCGACGAGGTCGAGCGTGTCGTCCCAGCGTGCCTCGTCGTAGACGTACGTCGTCACGACCGGCCCGAAGAGCTCCTCGCGCATCAACCGGAAGTCGGGATCGCGCGTCTCGATCACCGTCGGCTCGACGAAGAAGCCGCGCGAGTCGTCGTAGCCGCCGCCGACGACGATGTCGCTCTCTCCGTTCGACTTCGCCTCCTCGATCGCGTCGCGCTGCGTCGCGAACGAGTTCGCGTCGATGACCGCGCCCATGAAGTTGCCGAAGTCGGAGACGTCGCCGACCTTGATCGTCGCCACCTGCTCCTGCAGGCGCTCGCGCAGCTGCGGCCACAGGTTCGACGGCGCGTAGACGCGCGAGGCGGCCGAGCACTTCTGGCCCTGGTACTCGAACGAGCCGCGGACGATCGCCGTCGCGAGCGCGTCGACGTCGGCCGACGGGTGCGCGACGATGAAGTCCTTGCCGCCGGTCTCGCCGACGATGCGCGGGTAGTTGCGGTAGCGCTCCATCTCCTGCGCCGATCGTCCGCCACATGCCGTTGAAGACCGGCGTGGAGCCGGTGAAGTGGATCCCGGCGAGGTGCTCGCTCGCGAGGGCGGCGTCGCCGATCGCGGCGCCCGAGCCGTAGACGAGGTTGATGACGCCGTCGGGGAGCCCCGCCTCCTGGAAGAGCCGCATCAGGTAGTACGCCGAGAGCATCGCGGTCGACGCCGGCTTCCAGACGACGACGTTGCCCATCAGCGCGGGCGAGCTCGTGCAGGTTTCCGCGCGATCGCGGTGAAGTTGAACGGGCTGACGGCGAAGACGAAGCCCTCGAGCGGCCGGTACTCCATCCGGTTCCACATCCCCGGCGACGACATCGGGCTGCTCGTCGTAGACCCGCGTCATGAACTCGACGTTGAAGCGGAGGAAGTCGATCAGCTCGCACGCGGCGTCGATCTCGGCCTGGTGCGACGGTCTTCGACTGGCCGAGCATCGTCGCCGCGTTGAGCGTGTCGCGCCACGGGCCCGAGAGCAGCTCGGCCGCGCGGAGGAAGACCGTCGCGCGCTCCTCCCACGGCCGGCGCGACCAGTCCTTCCACGCCTCCGCCGCGGCGTCGACCGCCGCCTGCACCTCCTCGGCGCCGCCCTGGTGCACGTCGGCGAGGACGTGCTCCTTGTCGTGCGGCATGACGGCGGGGCGCGTGCTCCCGGTGCGCGACGTCGCGCCCGCCGATGACGAGCGGGACGTCGACGCGCTCGTTGCGCATCTGCTCCAGCCGCAGCCGGAGCTGCGCGCGCTCGGGGCTTCCCGGCGCGTAGTCGCGGACCGGCTCGTTGTAGGGCGAGGGCGGGCGGAAGATCGCGTGCGTGCTCATGCGCGGAGGATAGAACCTGCGGCCCGCGGGCCGCGGGGCGCTACATCGCCGCGGCGCAGGAGGTACGTCGTCGTCACGACGACCCAGATCATGAATCCGATCGACGATGCCCACACGGTCGACCGCCAGAGCGTCCAGCCGGCCGCCGCCTCGACGAAGCCGACGCCCAGGACGGCGACGCCGCCGGCGACGCCGAGGCGGCCGAACCAACGCGTCACCTTCCGCGCGCGGAGCGCCGCGAGCGACGACGCGATCACGACCGCCGCCGCGCAGCCGGCGCCCGGCGCGGCGAGGTCGACGTCTCGCGGTGGCGAGCGCCGCCGCCTGCAGGGCCAGGAACGACGCGCCGCCGAGGACGACGACGCTCGCGAAGAATCCGTCGGGATCGAACCGCACGAGGAGCGCGCGCAGGCTGCCGAGGAACCAGAGGTACGCGAACGCTGCGAGGGTGAAGACCGCGGTCGCGGCGCGGCGGTGGTCGCCGTCGAGGACGAGCGCCACGGCACCGAGGACGACGTAGACGTAGCCGAGCGCGGCAACGCGGGCGCGGGTCAGCACGCGGCGACGGTACAACATCGTCGTGAGGCCGAGGCTCGTTCGGTACGAGGTGCCGGAGTGGGGGTGGGGCGAGCTGTGGCTGGACGGCGACCGCGTGCTCTCGTCGGAGCTCCCGCGGCCGCGGCGAGCCCGGCGCCGTCGGCGCACCACCCGCTCGCCGACCGGCTGCGGGCGTTCTTCGCGGGCGCCGCGGACGACTTCGCGACGTCGAGCTCGACGTCGACGACGGCTTTCACGGCGACTGCGCGCGCGCACTGCGGGCGGTCCCGCGCGGGCGAGGTCGTCACCTACGGCGAGCTCGCGGCGCTCGCGGGCCGGCCGCGCGCCGCGCGCGCGGCCGGGACGTTCTGCGCGCGCAACCGCTTCGCCGATCCTCGTCCCGTGCCACCGCGTCGTGTCGGCCGGCGGCATCGGCCGTTACGGCGACCTCGGCGTCGGGTACAAGCGGCGCCTGCTCGCGCTCGAGGGCGTCGCGCTGTGACGCTCTCGGACGACCTCCGCGAACGAGCTCGCCGCGATCCGCTCCGCGCGCCGGTGCTGCCGGCTCGCGGAGCTCTCGGCGCTCTTCCACACCGCCGGCGCGTGGCACCTCCGCGGCCGCGGCGAGGTCGCCGTCCACCTCGACCTCGCGAGCCTCGGCGATCGCGCGCCGCGCGTTCGCGCTCCTGCGGCAGCGGCGGCGTGCGCTCCGAGATCCGCACCTACGGCAGGCGCTCCTTCGACGGCGCGACGCGGTACCAGCTGCACGTCGACCTCGACGCGCGCGCGCGCGAGCTGCTGCGCGAGGCCGGCGTCGTCTCGCTCGCCGGCGCGCCGCTCGAGCGGCCGCCGCGGCGCGTCGTCGGCACGGTCGTGCTGCCGCGCGGCCTACCTGCGGGGCGCGCTGCTCGGCGCCGGCTCGCTCTCCGGGCCGCGCGCGCCGCACCTCGAGATCCGCGCCGCCGGCCTCGCGGGCGCGCGCTTCGTCGCCGAGGTGGTCGCGCGCGAGGGCGTCGCGCTCTGCGGTCGTCGAGCGTCGCGGCCACGCGCTCGCCTACGCGAAGGGGGCGAGACGATCGCGGACGTCGTCGCGACCGCGGGTGCGGGCGACGTCGCGCTGCGGCTCGACGAGGAGGCGGTCGTCGCCGCGACGCGGGCGCGCGCGAACCGGCTCGCGAACGCCGACGGCGCGAACCTCGTCCGGACGAGCGCGCGCCGCGCACGCCCAGCTCGAGGCGATCCGCGGCGTCGACGTCGACGGCCTCCCGCCGAAGCTCCAGGAGATCGCGGAGCTACGGCTCCGCCATCCGAGCCTGCCGCTGTCGGAGCTCGCGCGGAAGTGCCGCCCGCCGATCACGAAGGCGGCCGCGCAGCGCCGGCTGCGCGCGCTCGTCGACGGCAGCATCGGATTGAGATCCGTATGACTTGCGATTGCTCTGGCGCGCGCGGCGTGCAGCCAGCGCATACTGGGCACGCGGCGGGTCCATGCTCGTCCGGCGGCGGATTCAGACCCCGTCCGCCGCCAACGGTCCGGAGCGTGGTTCAACCGGAGGGGGAGGTCGTCCTCGGAGCTTCCCCTCCGGCCCGCCGCTTCATCCCGGTCGTATAGCGTTCCGCGCGCGTGACGCGACGAGACGCGGTTCGGCGAGCTCGTCTCGCGGCTGAACGAGATCGCCGATCTCGGCAAGGCCGCGGCGCGTCCTCGGCTGGGACCAGCAGACGATGATGCCGCCGCGCGGCGCGCCGCTCGCGGGCCGAGCAGCTCGCGACGCTCGGGCGGATCGCGCACGAGAAGTTCACCGTCCGACGAGGTCGGGCGGCTGCTCGACGACCTCGCACGGCTGGGCGAGGAGACACGACGTACGACTCGTTCGAGGCGAGCCTCGTCCGCGTCACCCGGCGCGACTGGGAGAAGGCGCGGCAAGGTGCCGTCCGAGCTGCGCGCCGAGATGTCGCGCTCGGCGGCGCTCGCGATCCCGGTCTGGGTCGAGGCGCGCGAGAACGACGACTTCGCGACGCTTCCTGCCGGTCCTGCGCAAGAACCTCGACCTGCGCAAGCAGTACGTCGAGCTGCTTCCTCGACGACTACGACGAGCCGTACGACGTCCTGCTCGACGACTTCGAGCGCGACTGAACGACGGCCGAGGTCCGCGTGCTCTTCGACTAGCTGAAGGAGCACCAGGCTCCGCTCGTGAAGGAGATCGCGCAGGCGGCGAGCCGAGAACGGCGCGGCGCCGAGCGGCGAGTTCCCGATCGAGGTCGCAGAAGCTGTTCGAGCTCGAGGTCGTCAAGCGCTTCGGCTACGACGAGCGCGCGTGGCGGCTCGACCCGACGGTGCACCCGTTCGCGAGCGGCGCCGGGATCGACGACATCCGGATCACGACGCGCTACTTCGAGGACAACCTCGACGGGCTGTTCGCGACGATGCACGAGTGCGGGCACGGCCTCTACGAGCACCAGGTCGACCGGGCGCTCGAGCGGACGCCGCTCGCGCGCGGCGACGTCGCTCGGCGTCCACGAGTCGCAGAGCCGCATGTGGGAGAACCTCGTCGGCCGGTCGCTGCCGTTCTGGCGGCACTTCTTCCCGCGCCTCCACGAGCTCTTCCCGGACGCGCTCGCGGGCTACGACGCCGAGCGCTGGTACCGCGAGGTCAACAGCGTCGAGCCGTCGCTGATCCGCGTCGAGGCCGACGAGGCGACGTACAACCTCCACATCATCCTGCGCTTCGAGCTCGAGCAGGAGCATGCTCGCGGGCTCGTTCCCGCTCGAGCAGCTGCCGGAGGAGTGGAACCGCGCGGATGTGGGACTACCTCGGGATCGAGGTGCCGGACGACACGCCGCGGCGTCCTCCAGGACACGCACTGGGCGGGCGGCGCCGATCGGCTACTTCCCGACGTACGCGCTCGGGAACCTGATCTCGGCGCAGATCTGGGAGCGCGTCCTCGCCGACCTGCCGGACCTCGACGACGAGTTCGAGCAGGGCGAGTTCGGGCCGCTGCGCGAGTGGCTGCGCGACCACCTGCACCGCCACGGCCGCAAGTTCACGCCGGCCGAGACGCTCGAGCGCGTCGCGGGGACGCCGACGATCGACCCCGAGCCGTACGTGCGCTACCTGCGCGCGCAAGCTCGGCGAGATCTACGGGCTCCCGGTCGCGGGCTGAGCGCCAGCCCTCCCGGCGCCTCGGGCGACGCGGGCTCCGTTAGTGTCCTCGCCATGGCGAAGACACGCGTGGCAATCAACGGCTTCGGCCGCATCGGCCGGAACTTCTTCCGCGCCGCGCTCGAGCGGGACGCCGACTTCGACATCGTCGCGGCGAACGACCTCGGCGACGCGGCGACGATGGCGCACCTGCTCAAGTACGACTCGAACCTCGGCCCGTTCGAGGGCGACGTCTCGGTCGAGGGCGGGACGCTGAAGGCCGGCGGCGAGGAGATCCGGCTCCTCTCCGAGCAGGACCCGGGCGCGATGCCGTGGCGCGACCTCGAGGTCGACGTCGTGATCGAGTCGACCGGCTTCTTCACGAAGCGCGACGGCGCGCAGAAGCACCTCGACGCGGGCGCGAAGAAGGTCGTCATCTCGGCGCCCGCGACCGACCCCGACCTCACGGTCGTGCTCGGCGTCAACGACGACCAGTACGACCCCGAGCAGCACCACATCGTCTCGAACGCGTCGTGCACGACGAACTGCGTCGCGCCGATGGCGAAGGTGCTCCACGACTCGTTCACGATCGAGCGCGGCTTCATGACGACGATCCACGCGTACACGAACGACCAGCGGATCCTCGACCTCCCGCACGAGCGACCTCCGGCGCGCGCGCGCCGCGGCGATCAACCTGATCCCGACCTCGACCGGCGCCGCCCGCGCGATCGGCGTCGTCATGCCCGACCTGAAGGGGAAGGTCGACGGCGTCTCGGTCCGCGCGCCCGTCCCGACGGGCTCGATCACCGACTTCGTCGTCCACCTCTCGCGCGAGACGACGCCGGAGGAGGTCAACGCGGCGTTCCGCGCCGCGGCCGCGAGCGGGCCGCTCCACGAGCTACCTCCAGTACTCCGACGGACCCGCTCGTCTCGACCGACATCCAGCAGTCGCCCGTACTCGTGCATCTTCGACAGCAAGCTGACGATGGGGAACGGCCACATGGTCAAGGTCTTCGGCTGGTACGACAACGAGTGGGGCTACTCGTGCCGGCTCGTCGACCTCGTCGAGAAGATCGGGTGAGGAGGACGCGCTGTCGATGAGGCATGCCGCAGGCTCGGTCCGCGACGCGGACGTCGCGGACCAGGTCGTGCTCGTCCGCGCCGACCTGAACGTCCCGCTCGAGGACGGGCGAGTCGCCGACGACACGCGGATCCGCGCGTCGCTGCCGACGCTGCGCGCTCCTGCTCGAGCGAAGGCGCGCGGGAGGTGCGCGTCTGCTCGCACCTCGGCCGGCCGAAGACCGAGGAGGATCGCGCGAAGTACTCCGATGGAGCCGGTGCGCGCGCGGCTGCGGGAGCTGCTCGCCGACGACCGCGTGACTCGTGCTCGAGAACACGCGCTTCAACGCCGGCGAGACGAAGAACGACGAGGGCTACGCGCGCGAGCTCGCGGACGGCTGCGACCTGTACGTGAACGACGCGTTCGGCTCGGCGCACCGCGCGCACTCCTCGACGGAGGCGGTCGCGCACGTCCTGCCCGCGTACGCCGGGCTCCTGCTCGAGGACGAGCTCCGGCACCTCGGCCGGCTGCTCGGCGACGAGGTCGAGCGGCCGTTCGTGCTCGTCTCCGGCGGCGCCAAGGTCGACGACAAGATCGGCGTGCTGCAGAACCTCGGCTCGCGCGCCGACACGGTGCTGATCGGCGGGAAGATGGCCGAGGACGTGCGCGACGAGAACCCGTTCCCGTTCGAGGCGACGCTGCCGACGCGACGTCGTCGCGGCCGCCGCGTTCGACGGCCGACGCGGAGTCGCGCGTCGTCGCCGTACGACTCGCTGCCGGACGGCTGGCTCGGTCTCGACATCGGCCCCGAGACGCGCGAGGCGCTTCGCGAGCGCGATCCGCGCGGCGCGGACGGTCTTCTGGAACGGCCCGATGGGCGTCTTCGAGTGGCCGCGGTTCGCCGAGGGGACCGTCGCCGTCGCGCGCGCCGTCGGCGACGTGCGACGGGTTCACCGTCGTCGGCGGCGGCGACTCCGTCCGCGCGGTGCAGGAGGCCGGCGTCGCCGAGCGCGTGTCGTGGATCTCGACCGGCGGCGGCGCGTCGCTCGAGCTGCTCGAGGGCACGCGAGCTCCCGGGCGTCGCCGCGATCCCGCCGGCATGAGCGAGCTCGTCGCCGCGATGCCGTTCGCGGGCGGCTCGGGATCGAGGTCGAGTCGGCCTCTCGCGGAGGAGGTGCGCGGCGCGCTCGCGTGGGCGCCCGACCTCTGCACGGCCGGCGGGCTCCTCCACGGCGGCGCGCTGATGTCGCTCGCCGACAGCGTCGGCGGCCTCTGCGCGTACCTCAACCTTCCCGACGGCGCGACGGCGACCGCGACCGTCGAGTCGAAGACGAACTTCTTCCGACGCGGTGCGGGAGGGGAGGGTGGAGGCGCGCGCGCGGCCGCTCCACGTCGGCCGCCCGTTCGTCGTCGTGCAGACGGACCTCAGCGACGACGCCGGCAAGCCCGTCGCGCAGGTGACCCAGACCCAGGCCGTGCTCTGAGGCGCGAGTGCTGATCGCCGGCAACTGGAAGCTGTTCAAGGGGCCGGCCGAGACGGCCGAGTTCTGCCGCGCGCTCCGCGAGGCCGGACCTCGGCGACGCCGACGTCGTCGTGTGCCCGCCGTACGTCTCGCTCGAGGCGGCCGTCGCCGCGCTCGCCGACACCGAGATCGCGGTCGGCGCGCAGAACGTGCACTGGGCCGACGAGGGCGCGTTCACCGGCGAGGTCTCGGCCGGCGATGCTGCGCGAGCTCGGCGTCTACGGCACGATCGTCGGCCACTCCGAGCGGCGGCAGCACTTCGGCGAGACCGACGAGACCGTCGCGCGGCGCGTCCGCGCCGCGCTCGACGGCCGGGCTGTTCGTGATCGCGTGCGTCGGCGAGTCGGAGGAGGAGCGCGAGGCGGGGCAGACGGAGCTCGTCCTGCGCGTCCAGACGGAGGCGGTCGCCGAGGCCGCGGGCGACGAGCGCGAGAACCTCGTCGTCGCCTACGAGCCGGTGTGGGCGATCGGCACCGGCCGGACGGCGACGCCCGACATCGCGCAGGAGGCGCACGTCTTCATCAAGTCGATCCTCGACGTGCCGGTGCTCTACGGCGGCTCGGTCAAGCCCGAGAACGCGTCGGAGCTCTGCGCGCAGGAGGCCGTCGACGGCGCGCTCGTCGGCGGCGCGTCCCTCGACCTCGACTCGTTCGCCGAGATTTGCCGCCGGTCTACCCCCTCGTAGTCCTCGTCATCCTCGACGGCTGGGGCATCGCGCCGCCCGGGCCGGGGAACGCCGTCGACCTCGCCGACACGCCGGTCTTCGACCGGCTCTGGCGCGAGTTCCCGCACACCCGAGCTGGAGGCCTCCGGCGAGGCCGCCGGCCTGCCGCCGGGCCAGATGGGGAACTCCGAGGTCGGTCACCTGACGATCGGGTCGGGCCGGCGGCTCTACCAGGACCTGATGCGGGTCAACAAGGCGATCGAGGACGGGTCGTTCTTCGAGAGCCCGGTCCTGCGGGCGGCGTTCGAGCGCGGACGGCAGCGTCCACCTGCTCGGGCTCGTCGTCGCACGGCGGCGTCCACTCGCACATCGACCACTTCACGCGCGCTGCTCTGCGCTTCGCGCCGGAGAAGACCTGGATCCACGCGTTCACCGACGGCCGCGACGTGTCGCCGACGTCGGCCGTCCACGACCTCGCCGAGCTGCCGCAGGACCGGATCGCGACCGTCGTCGGCCGCTACTACGCGATGGACCGCGACGCGCGCTGGGAGCGGACGCAGCTCGCGTTCGACGCGATCACGGGCCGCGAACGGTGCCGCGGCGACGCGACGATCCGGTCGACGGCGGTGCAGCGGAGCTACGACGCAGGGCGTGACCGACGAGTTCGTCGTGCCGGTCGTGCGTCGAGGGGACGCCGCGGCTCGAGCCGGGCGACACGGCGATCTTCGTCAACTTCCGCCCCGACCGCGGCGCGCCAGCTCTCGCGGCTGCTGCTCGACGGCGGCTTCGACCTGACGACGATGACGCGCTACGCCGAGGACCTCGACTGCCCGGTCGTCTTCGAGGAGCAGCAGGTCGTCGACACGATGGCCGAGGTGCTGTCGCGCGGCCGGCGCGCGCCAGCTCCACGTCGCCGAGACGGAGAAGTACGCGCACGTGACGTACTTCTTCAACGGCGGCGTCGAGGAGCCGTGGCCCGGCGAGGAGCGGATCCTCGTCCCGAGCCCGCGCGACGTCCCGAGCTACGACCACAAGCCCGAGATGTCGGCGCTCGAGGTGACGGACCGCTTCTGCGCCGAGCTCGGGAACGGCTACCGGTTCGCGATCATCAACTTCGCGAACCCCGACATGGTCGGCCACACCGGCGTGATCCCCGCTGTCGTGAAGGCGGTCGAGACCGTCGACGCCTGCCTCGGGCGCGTCGTCGACTCGCGTCGACCGAGCTCGGCGGCGTCTGCCTCGTGACCGCCGACCACGGCAACGCCGAGGAGGAGCTCAACCCGGACGGCGTCGCCGCAGACGGCGCACACGACGAACCCCGTCCCGCTGATCGTCACGACGCCGCTCGAAGGAGGGTTGCGCGACGGCGGCGAGCTGGCGGATCTCGTCCCGACGGCCCTGCGACTTCTCGGCCGAGAACCGCCGCCCGCGATGACGGGTAAAGGATTAGCGAGTGAGCGGTAAAGATTTTCGGAGCGGCCCCGCGCGCCCTTGATCGACGATCTTTCACCGCTAGACTACGCCACCTTGTCCCTTCCCCAGCCCGATCTGGCGGTTCTCCGCAAGGCCCAGCAGGGGGACGAGAGAGCGTTCTCGATCATCCTCCGGACGTACGAGACGCCGGTGTACAACTACGTTCTCCGGCTGACGAGCGACAAGGCGCTCGCCGAGGACCTCACCCAGGAGGTCTTCCTGCGCGTCTTCCAGGGGCTGCCGCGGTTCTCGCTCCGCTGCAAGTTCACGACCTGGTTGTTCCAGGTGACGAAGAATCGCGTCCTCGACGAGCTGCGCGCGAAGGAGCGCCGGCCGCTCGTCGCCGTGACGCTCGACGACGCGCCGCAGTTCGAGGTGCTCGACGCACCGGTCGAGCGCGTCGAGGCGATCGACGCGCTGTGGCGCGCGGTCAACGACCTGAACGTCGACCTCAAGATGGCGCTGCTCCTCCGCGACGTCGTCGGTCTCTCGTACAACGAGATCGCCGACTCGCTCGAGATCACGCTCGCGACGGTCAAGTGGCGGATCTTCAAGGCGCGCGAGGACGTCCAGCTCGCGCTCGCCCGCGAGGGCATCACCTCCGGGTCGATCTCCCGCGCTCCCGCCGCGGCCGCCGCCGCCGCCGACGCGATCTAGCGTCCGCTCGCGCGGGCCGTTACGCGGCCTCGTCCGGGTCCTCCTGCGCGGCGAGCTCGAGCGACCCCGCCCGCGCCTCCTTGAAGTGGCGCTTCTGGATCGGCAGCCCCCACGCGACGAGCTCGCGGACACCGGCGTGCCGGGCGCGCTTGTTCATCGTGCCGAGGATCTCCCAGTGCCCGACCTCGCCGGCTTCGGCCATCGTCAGGAACTCGAAGCCGTCGAGCGCGTCCGCCTCGCCGTCGAGGTAGTCGCCCATCATCTCGCTCGCCTTCTGCTTGACCTCCCGCGCCTCCGCGAGGATCGCCGTCTTCTTCCCGTCGAAGGTCGAGCGCGACCTGCTTCCCGCGGCGCTCCGCCTCCTTCGCCTCGTCCTGCATCCGCTTCAGCGTCTCCACGAGCGCCGTCGCCTTCTCCTTCCGCGCGAGCGCGGTCACCTTCCGCGTCGCCTCCTGCGCCGCCATCGCGAGGCCCACGACCTCGCCCAGCTTCGACTCCAGGTTCGTCAACTCGGCCATGCTCGTCTCAACCCCTTTCACTCGCCGAGCGCAAGCCGGTCGGCGAGCGCAGCCGGAAGGCCTCGCTCGCGGATCGCAGCCTGCGTTCGCTCGATCGGATACGGAACTCGGCGGAAGGCTGCCCGTCCGGCGTCCGTATCAATCAGGAGCCACGCCGCCCGCGCGTCACGGTCGCGCGGCTGGCCGACCGATCCCGGGTTGACGAGCCAGCGCGTGTCCGTCAGCTCGAGCTCGGTGCCGTCGCCGGCGAGCCCTCCCGAGAGGCCCGAGCCGGCCGGGGCCGAGCGCGAGCGGGCACGTGGCTGTGCCCGACGAGGACGAGCGGCGCCGAGGTCAGCGCGAGCGTCGCCGCGGCGGCCTCGTGGCTCAGCACGTACTCCCAGACCGGGTCGCGCGCGCTGCCGTGGAAGAGCTCCGCGTCGTCGCGGCGCGCGAGCGAGGGCAGCCCGCCGAGGAACTCCCGCGCGTCGGCTCCAGCACGTCGGCCGACCACCGCGCCGGCCGCCGCCGCGTCGGGGCTGAACTCGTCGAGCGACAGCTCGCCGATCACGCCGAGGTCGTGGTTGCCCGCGAGGCAGAGCGGTCGCGCGCGCCCGCACGCTCGGCGACGCACTCGTTCGGATGCGGCCCGTAGCCGACGAGGTCGCCGAGGCACCACACCTCGTCCGGCGCCTCCTCCGCGATCGCGGCGGATCGACCGCCTCGAGCGCGGGTAGGTTGGCGTGGATGTCGGAGATGACGGCGACTCGCATGGGCCGTCTCGGGCGCGCGGTAACGCTACTCGTCCTCGCCGCCGGGCCTGGCTAGCGGTCGCCGCGTGGCTCTGGCAGACGACCGTGCCCGACCTCGACCTCGACGGGCTCGACGCAGCGCCGGTTCTTCACGGCGCGGACGATCGAGCGCGCGCACGACTACTCCGACGGCGTGCGAGGCTGATCTGGCTGCTGTCCACGGTTGCGACGCTCGTCGCGCTCGTCGTGCTCGTCCGCGTCGTCCCGCGCCGCGCCGCCGACGCTCGGGCTCGGCCGGATCGGGAGCGCGATCGTGATCGGGATGCTCGTGCTCGTCACGCTCTGGTTCGTGTCGCTGCCGTTCGGCTTCGCCGCGCTCTGGTGGCAGCACCATTACGGGCTCGGCCCGTTCGACGTCGTCGCGTGGATCGTGCGCAGCGGTACACGCTCGCCGCGAGCGCCGTCTTCGCGATGCTCGCGATCGTCGTCGTCGTCGGCTTCGCCGGGCGCTTCGGCCGCCGCTGGTGGCTCCTCGCCGCGCCGCGTCTTCGTCGCGCTCTGCCGCCTCGTTCGTCGTTCCTCGCCGGCTGGCTCCTCGCGGCGGACACGAAGCCGGTACGCGACCCGAAGCTGCGCGCCGACGTCGACGCGGCTCGAGACGGAAGATCGGCGTCACGGGCACGCCCGTCCACGTGCAGGACGTGAGCGACTGGACCGACCAGGCGAACGCGTTCGCGGCCGGGTTCGGGCCGTCGACGCACGTCGTCCTCTGGAACACGCTCCTCGACGGCCGCTTCTCGCACGGCCGAGGTCGGCGCCGTCGTCGCGCACGAGCTCGGCCACGTGAAGCGGCGCCACGTCCCGAAGGGCCTCGCGTGGTTCGCGCTCTTCACGCTGCCGGGGCTCTTCCTCGTCGAGGTCCTGACCCGGCGTCGCGGCGGGATCGAGGACCCGGTCAACCTGCCGTTCGCGCTGCTCGTGCTCACGGTCGTCGGGCTCGTCTTCGCGCCGTTCCAGAATCTCGTCACGCGCCGCTACGAGGCCGAGGCCGACTGGATCGCGCTCCGCGCGACGAACGACCCGGCCGCGGTCGAGGGGCTCTTCAAGCGCTTCGGGCGCACGAGCCTCGCAGGAGCCGAACCCGCCGCTCCTCGACTACCTCTGGCTCGAGAACCACCCGACGCTGATGCAGCGGATCGCGATGGCCGAGCGCTTCCGCGCCCGCGTCCGCGCCGCGCGGCGGTAGCTCAGTCCTCGCGGCTCGACGGGCCGTCGGTCTCGGGCAGGTCCTGGATCCCCGTGACCGTCTGGTACTTCGACCACGCGTCCGCGAGCGCGTCGAGCAGCTCCTTCGCGAACACGTGCGAGAGGTTGATCCGCGAGACGACGACGCCCGGGACGTCGCCCTGCTCCACCTCGTGGTCGACCCGCGCGAAGGTGATCGTGAACTCGTAGGGCGAGAAGGTGATGTTCGCGAAGTTCGCGTAGGCGCCGGCGATGTTCTCCGGCTCGACGTGGATGTTGAGCTGGCGCTCCTGCTCGTCCATCGGCTCCGGACGATACTAGAGCGATGGAGCCGCAAGACGGCCCGCCTACGTCGTCGGAACCGCTCGTCGCGGTCGCCGCGCTGCTGCGTCGGCGGGACGATCGGTTTTCGCCACGATCCTGCACGAGCCGTGGCACGCGGCGCTCTACCGCACGGTCGTCACGGCACGCTCACGGGGCTCGACTCGGCTCCGCCCGGAGAGGCCGGGCGCCGAGCTGCTCACGATCGCGGTCGTGCTCGCGGGCGTGGCTATCTTTGGGTACTTCGTCTCGCAGCTCGTCGCCGAGGTCGTCCGGAATCTCGAGGGCGGCGCGCTGCGGGAGCGACGGCGGCGCCGCATGATCGAGAAGCTCCGCGACCACTTCATCATCTGCGGCTACGGCCGCGTCGGCCGCCGCGCCGCGGCCGAGCTCGCTGCGTCGGGAACGCCGTTCGTCGTGCTCGACTTCAGCGACGACGCGCTCGCCGCGGCCGCGGCGAACGACGTGCTGTTCCTGCAGGGGAACGGCGCCGAGGACGCCGACCTCGACGCGCGCCGGCGTCGACCGCGCCGCCGGCGTCCTCGCCTCCGCCGACTCGGACGCGCAGAACCTCTACATCACGCTGTCGGCGCGGCAGCGCCGGCCGGAGCTGATGATCGTCGCGCGCGCCTCCGACGCGGAGGCCGAGCGGAAGCTGCGCCTCGCCGGCGCCGACCGCGTCGTCCAGCCGTACTCGAACGCCGGCGTCGAGATGGCGAAGCTCGCGCTCAAGCCGCAGGTCGCCGCGTTCCTCGAGATCGTCGACCGCGCACGGCGGGCCCGAGCTGCGGTTCGAGGAGCTCGAGGTGACGGCCGACGTGCCCGCAGGCGGGCCGCACGATCCGCGAGCTCGCGATCCGGCGCTCGACCGGCGCGCTCGTCGTCGCGCTGCGCAAGGCGGACGGCACGTTCGACATCACGCCGAACCCCGACGCGCGGCTCGACGTCGGCGACGTCGTGATCGCGATGGGCACGGGCACGGAGCTGCAGGCGCTCGAGGATCTGCTCGCACCGCGGGAGCGCGTTGGCGCCTGATCCCGGTCGCGCGCCTGGCGGCGGCGATCGGCGAGCTGGCGGGACACGAGGTCGAGCTCGAGCGGCCGAAGGACGCCGACGCACGGCGACTTCGCGACGAACGTCGCGCTGCGGACGGCGGCGGCCGCGCGGCGCCCGCCGCGCGAGCTCGCGCAGGAGCTCGCCGACCGGGTCGCGGCGCTCCCTGCGGTCGAGCGCGCCGAGGTCGCCGGGCCGGGGTTCGTCAACCTCTGGCTCGCGCGACGCGTGGTACGTCGACGTCGTCGGCGGAGGTCGACGAGGACTTCGGCGGCGGCTGGGTCGGACGCGCCGGAGCGCGTCCAGGTCGAGATGGTCTCCGCGAACCCGACGGGGCCGATCGTCGTCTCGGCAGGCACGGAACGGCGCCTACGGCGACTGCGTCGCGCGCCTCCTCGAGTTCGCCGGCCACGACGTCGAGCGCGAGTACTACTACAACGACGCCGGCACGCAGATGGAGCGCTTCCGCGAGTCGGTCGAGGCGCTCCGGCGCGGCGAGCCGGTGCCCGAGGACGGCTACCACGGCGAGTACGTCGCGGAGCTCGCGGCGCAGGACGGCGACCCCGTCGCCGAGATGCTGCGCCGGATCGAGGCGACGATGGAGCGCTTCCGCATCCACTTCGACTCCTGGGCGCTGCCAGAGCGAGCTCGAGCAGCGGCTCGCGCCGCTCCTGCCGCGGCTCGACACGTACGAGAAGGACGGCGCGACTCTGGGCGCGTAGCTCGGCGTACGGCGACGACGAGGATCGCGTGCTCCTCCGCTCCGGCGGAGCAGGGCGGCCGCCCGACGTACCGCGCGGCCGACGTCGCGTACCTCGTCGACAAGCTCGAGCGCGGCTTCGACCGCGCGCTCTACGTCCTCGGCGCCGACCACCACGGCACGGCGAAGTGGTATGCGGCGATCGCGCGGATGCTCGGCTACGACCCCGACGCGCGTCGAGGTGCTGCTGTACCAGCTCGTCCACCTGACGCGCGGCGGCGAGACGACGAAGATGTCGAAGCGCCGCGGCGACGTCGTCTTCCTCGACGAGTTCATCGACGACGTCGGCGTCGACGCCGCCCGCTGGTACCTCGCCGACCGCGGCCCCGACCGGGCGATCGAGATCGACGTCGACATGGCCGCCGACCGCTCGCGAGCGGAACCCGGTGCACTACGTCCGCTACGCCCACGCGCGGATCGCCGGCATCCTCCGGAACGCCGGCGACGCCGAGATCGGCGGCGCTCCGGCGGGGCCGCTTCGGCAGGAGGAGCGCGACGCTGTCAAGCGGCTCGCGGACTTCCCGGCGATCGTGCGCGAGGCGGCCGAGCACCGCGCGCCGCAGGCGATCCCCGTCTACGCGATCGGGCTCGCCGACGCCTACCACCGCTTCTACCACGAGTGCCGCGTCCTCGGCTCGGAGTCGCAGGCGTTCCGCCTCGGCCTCTGCCGCGCGACGAAGCACGTGCGTCGCGCGCGCCCTCGACCTCGTCGGGGTCGAGGCGCCCGACCGCATGTAGGCGCAGCCCGGGCGGCGCACGCTCGTGACACGTTGTCACGTTGTGGACGCGCAGCCGCCGCTTCTCGTACCATCGACCACGTGAAGCGGAGTCACCGCAGCCTCCCGCTCGCCGTCGTCGCAGCCGGTCTCGTCGCGCCGGCGGTCTCGAGCGCCTCCGGAACGACCGTTCGGCCGGCGAAGAAGGCTCCGGCGCAGTCGCACCTCCGCGCGCACGACGGGTAGTGCCCGTTCGCCGCGTCGCGCGCGGACGTCTGACGATCGTCGTTCCGTAGGACCCGCACGCCGGCTCGCCGCGCGGATGCTGCGCGGTGGACCTGCCAGTCGTGTGACCGGCGAACGGCACCACGCCGCGGATGCCCTCGCGCGCGGCTCAGCGGCCGGACGAGTAGATCCGCCGGACGATCTCCTCGATGTCGGGCTCCGCGACCTGGAGGTCGACGAGCGTCGCCCGCGCCGCGACGCGCGCCGTCAGCTCGGCTGCCGAGCCGCGGAAGCGCAGCCACTGGCGCGGCCCGTCGACGCGCTCGACGCGCGCGCCGGGCACCGTCGAGCGGCGGCGCCGGCTCCTCGAGGTCGACGATCAGCGTCCGCTCCTCGCCGTAGCGCTCGCCGCAGGTCGTCGAGGCTCCCGTCCCAGATCAGCCGGCCGTGGTCGATCACGAGCAGGCGCGAGCAGAGCCGCTCGATGTCGGCGAGGTCGTGCGTCGTGAGCAGGACCGTGACGCCGCGCTCGCGGTTCAGCTCCGCGAGGAACTCGCGCACGCGCTGGCGCGCGACGACGTCGAGCCCGATCGTCGGCTCGTCGAGGAAGAGGAGCTCCGGCTCGTGCAGCATCGCCGCCGTCAGCTCGCCGCGGATCCGTTGGCCGAGCGAGAGCTGGCGCACCGGCGTGTGCAGGAACGGGTCGAGCTCGAGCACGTCGCGGAACCGGGCGAGGTTCGCGCGGTAGCGGTCGGCCGGGACCCGGTAGATGTGGCGGAGGAGCTCGAACGACTCGACGAGCGGCAGGTCCCACCAGAGCTGGATCCGCTGGCCGAACATCGCGCCGATCCGGCGCGCGAGCTGGATCCGCTGCCGCGACGGCTCGAGCCCAGCCACGCGCACGTGGCCCGCGGACGGGACGAGGATGCCGGTCAGCATCTTCACCGTCGTCGACTTGCCGGCGCCGTTCGGGCCGAGGTAGCCGAGGAGCTCGCCCGCGCTCGACGCCGAACGGAGATCCCGCGCACCGCCTCGACGCGTGCGCCGCCGGCGCCGGAAGCGGCCCTCGCGGACGTCGAACCGCTTCGCGAGGCCCTCGACCTCGATCATCCGCCCGCGCTCCGGTAGCGGCGGACGGCGAGCCGCCAGGTGAGGCCGGCGACGAGCAGCGGCCGCGAGCGCGACGAGCGGCGCGCAGAACTGGAGCGCGCGCGGCAGCCCGAGCGGGTCCTCCTTGCCGAGCACGTACAGCGCGGGGAAGTAGGCGACGAACGCGGTCGGCACGAGGTAGGCGAGGAACCGGCGCAGCCAGTCGGAGTAGATGTCGATCGGGTACTGCGTGAGGTACTGCCCGCCGTAGGTGAACGCGTTCGAGAACTCGCTGCCCTCGATCGTCCAGAAGAGCATGCAGAGCGCGCCGACCCACATCGCGGCGAAGAGGACGACGCCGGCGGGGATCATCGTCGCGAAGACGAGCGACGCGCCCCGGCGTCCAGTCGACGTCGACGCCGGCGAGCGCGTAGCACGAGCACGACCAGCCCCTGCGTCGCGCGCCCGAGCCGGCGCAGCGGCAGGTCGCGCGGCGACGATCTGGAACAGCGTGCCGCGCGGGCGGACGAGGAGCTGGTCGAAGGTCCCGGTCCGCAGACCGCGCTCGCGAGCACCTCGCTGTGGCCGACGAGCGAGCTCCGCGAGCGCGAACGCGATGGCCGAGGTGCGCGTACAGGAACGCGACCTCGTGGACGGTCCATCCGGCGAGCCGCGGCACGTTGTGGAAGAGCACGAGCACGCGCGAGGAAGTCGAGGAACGAGATCAGGAACGTCGCCGGTGACGTCGAGCGCGAACGACGTGCGGTACTGGAGCTGCGACGCGGATGTTCGCGCGCGCGAGCAGCAGGTAGACACGGACGCCTCAGCCACCCTGGATCACCACCTTCCGCGTGCCGCGGGCGAGCGCCAGCCGTCCGAGGCCGAGCAGCAGCCGCCGCCCACGCCGCCTGCACCGCGAGCACCCGCGACGAGGTCGAGCCCGGTGTGCTTCCCGAGGTAGACGTCGATCGGCACCTGGATCATCGACGGGAACGGCAGCGCGTGCGCGACGTCGCTGAGCCACGAGCGGGAAGAACGCGAGCGGCACGACCATGCCCGGAGAAGAAGAGCGACGATCGGTGACCGCGAGCCGCATCGACGCCGCGATGGTCGACGAGCCAGAAGGCCGCCGAGTTGTAGAGGAAGCGGAAGCCGAGGCTGACGACGACGGCGAGCGCGACGCTCACGACGAACGCCGCCAGCGAGCAGCGGCGACGGGTAGTGCAGGTCGAAGACGAGCGCCGCCGACGACGAACGGGCGGGATGCCGCGGAAGACGAAGTGGTACGGCGCGCGCCCGAGGTCGAACGCGAGCCAGTAGCGCTGCGGGTTGAGCGGCCGCGAGAGGTCGGTCGCGATCGAGCCGTCGCGGACGCGGAGCGCGAGCTCGTCCCAGCCGAAGACGTTGACCGTCATGATCAGCGCCTGGGCGAGCCAGACGTAGGTGACCGCGTCGGCCGCGTCGTAGCCGCCGACGTCCGTCCGGTGGCGGTAGACGGCGAGCAGGATGTACGCCGAGACGAACCCGAAGACGGTGTTCGTGAAGACGCCGGCCCACGTGGCCGCCGGGTAGGCGGCGTACCGGCGGTAGCCGCGCTTGGCGATCTCCCAGTCGAGGCGCAGCAAAAGGCGGTCGGAGTTCTACGGACACGTCGGCTGCGCGCCGTTCTAGGATCACCCGTGAGCACGCGCCCGCCAGACCGGAACCTCGCGCTCGAGCTCGTCCGGGTGACGGAGGCGGCGGCGATGGGCGCCGGGCGGTGGATCGGGCGCGGCGACAAGATCGCCGCCGACCAGGCCGCGGTCGACGGAATGCGCGCGATGCTCGACACGGTGTCGATGGCCGGCGTCGTCGTGATCGGCGAGGGCGAGAAGGACGAGGCGCCGATGCTCTTCAACGGCGAGGAGATCGGCGACGGCGACGGCCCGCACGTCGACGTCGCGGTCGACCCGCTCGAGGGAACGCGGCTGTGCGCGCTCGGGCAGCCGAACGCGATCGCGGTGATCGCGGCCGCCGAGCGCGGGTCGATGTTCTTTCCGGGCGCGGCGGTCTACATGGAGAAGATCGCCGTCGGCGCCGACGCGGCCGACGTGATCGACATCGACGCGTCGCCGACGGAGAACGTGAAGGCGGTCGCGAAGGCGAAGGGCATCAAGCCGACCGACGTCCGCGTCGTCGTGCTCGAGCGCGACCGGCACGACGACCTGATCGGCGAGCTGCGCGAGGCAGGCGCGCGCGTCATGCTGATCCGCGACGGCGACGTGGCGCCGTCGATCGCGGCCGCGCGGCCCGAGCACGAGCGTCGACCTCGCTGATGGGGATCGGCGGGACGCCGGAGGGCGTGATCTCGGCGGCGGCGCTCAAGTGCGTCGGCGGCGCGATCCAGGGAAGCTCTGGCCGCGCGACGACGACGAGCGGCGGCGGCTCGTCGAGGCGGGATTCGACCTCGACCACGTGCTGGGCGCCGACGACCTCGTCCGCGGCGGACAACGTGTTCGTCGCCGCGACCGGCGTCACGACCGGCAACCTCCTGCGCGGCGTGCGGTACGTCCGCGACGGCGCGATCACGGACTCGATCTCGATGCGGTCGCTGTCCGGGACGGTTCGCCGGGTCGAGGCGCGCCACCGGCTCCAGCAGCTGACGGAGTTCACGGGAAGGGAGTACAGATGACGAGCGGGCTGCGCGAGACGGCAACCGCGCTCGTCGCACCGGCAAGGGCATCCTGGCGGCCGACGAGAGCGACGGGCACGATCAAGAAGCGGCTTCGACTCGATCGGCGTCGAGTCGACGGAGGACACGCGCCGGTTCTACCGCGAGCTGCTCTTCACGACGGAGGGCGCCGAGGAGTTCGTGAGCGGCGTGATCCTCTTCGACGAGACGATCCGGCAGCGCGCGAACGACGGGACGCCGTTCCCGGAGCTGCTCGCCGCGCGCGGGGTCATCCCGGGGATCAAGGTCGACAACGGCGCGAAGCCGCTCGCTCTCGCGCGGCGGCGAGACGATCACCGAGGGTCTCGACGGCCTGCGCGCGCGCCTCGAGGAGTACCGGAGCGCTCGGCGCGCGGTTCGCGAAGTGGCGGGCGACGTACGTCGTCGGCGACTCGACGCCGAGCGAGTACGCCGTGTGGACGAACGCCCACGCGCTCGCGCGCTACGCGGCGCTCTGCCAGGAGACGGGCCTCGTGCCGATCGTCGAGCCGGAGGTGCTCATGGACGGTGCCCACGCGATCGAGGCAGCCGCCAGGGCGACGGGCCGCGTGCTCCAGGCGCGTCTACACCGAGCTGCACGACCAGCGCGTCGACGTCCGCGGGACGCTGCTCAAGCCGAACATGGTTCTCTCCGGCTACGACGCCGACGATCGTGCCGGGGTCGACGAGGTCGCCGACGCGACGCTCGACGTGCTGTACCGGCACGTTCCGGCCGCCGTGCCCGGGATCGTCTTCCTGTCGGGCGGTCAGACCGACGAGGACGCGACGGCGCATCTGAACGCGCTGGTCGCGCGCGGGCCGCATCCGTGGCAGCTCTCGTTCTCGTACGGCCGCGCGCTGCAGGCGGCCGCGCTGCAGGCGTGGGGCGGAGACGCGGCGAATCGCGCCGCGGCGCAGGCCGCGTACCTGCACCGCGCGGCGATGAACTCCGCCGCGCGCTCGGGCACGTACGCGCCGGAGCTCGAGCGCGAAGCCGCAGCCGTCTAGGGAGGGGGACGACACGTGACTCAGCCACTCGGGATCGACGATCTCGGCTACGACAAGAAGCTGTACGTCCTCGCGTTCGACCACCGCGGGTCGTTCGAGAGGATGGTCGGCGACGTCGACCGCGTCGCGGGCGCGAAGTCGTTGATCTGGGAGGGGTTCAAGCGCGCGATCGAGCAGGGCGCGCCGAAGGAGTTCGCCGGCGTGCTCGTCGACGGCCAGTACGGGCCGGACGTCGCGCGCGAGGCGAAGGCGGGCGGCTACGTGCTCGCGATGCCGGTCGAGAAGTCGGGCCAGCAGGAGTTCGACTTCGAGTACGGCGACCGGTTCGGCGAGAAGATCGAGGAGTTCGACCCGGACTTCTCGAAGGTTCTCGTGCGGTACAACCCGGAGGGCGACCGCGCGATGAACGAGCGGCAGATCGAGCGGCTCCGGCGGCTGTCGGAGTGGCTGCACGAGCGCCGGCGGAAGTACCTCTTCGAGCTGCTCGTCCCGGCCGAGCCCGTCGCAGCTCGAGCGGTTCGAGGGCGACGAGGACCGCTACGACACGGAGCTGCGGCCGGAGCTGATGATGGAGGCGATCCTTCAGCTCCAGAACGGCGGCGTCGAGGCCGACATCTGGAAGATCGAGGGCATCGACGACCGCGAGGCGTGCGACGAGATCGCCCAGCTCGTTCGCCGCAACGGTCGCGACCGCGTCTCGTGCGTCGTCCTCGGCCGCGGCGCGTCCGACGACCGCGTCGACACGTGGCTGCGCGCCGGCTCCGGCCTCGAGGGCTACATCGGGTTCGCGATCGGACGGTCGATCTTCGGCGAGGCGGTCAAGTCGTACGCCACCGGCGATGACTTCGACCGCGAGGCGGCAGTCGAGTCGATCGCGTCCAAGTACCGTCGCTTCATCGACGTCTACGAGGGCGCGCCGACACCCGCCTGACTCGGATCCGCCGTTCGCCGGGCCGGCGAGCCGGCGCGGCTCAGCCGAGGCGGCCCTCGGCGACGGCCACACACGCCTGGCAAACGGCAGCCCCTGGTTCCACGGCACGTCCGTCTGGTCGACGCCGCAGAGCGCCGTATCGGGATCGTCGTCCTGCACGAGGTGCTCCACCTCGTCGAACGGCCGGCCGTCGAAGCCCTTGATCGGGCGCGGCAGGAGCGTCCGGGTTGGATTCGGTCGAATGCGCCTCCATCGGCGGGCATGGTAGGGATCAGGCGGCCTCCCCGCGGAGCAGCTCGCGGGCGCGCGCGAGCTCGGTGGGGAGCGCGGGGAGGATGCGGCTCGGCGTCACGAGCCACGCCGGGTGGATCTCCCGCCACCCGTGCTGGAGGTCGTCGACGAGCGGCCCGACGACCGTCACCTCGGCTCCCTCGTCGGGGATGCCGACGAGCGCGCGGTCCTGCGGAACGATCTCGACGACGAGCCGCCCGTCCGCCGTGCGCATCCAGACGTGGACATCGCCGTCGTAGTCCTCCATCCGTATCTCCTCGACGGTGCCGGTGACGACGGCGCACCGGTCGCGAACGCGGAGGCGCGTCGGGTGGTACACGCCCGCGAGCGGGTCGCCGCCGCGGCAGTACGGCGACGGGGAGCGGCTGCCGTTCGCCGGAGCGTGCAGCCGGCCGGGAACGAGGACAACGGCAAGCACGAGGAGGAGTGCGCGAAGCATCTTCCGAGGGTGCACGTCGCGGCCGCCCGGCGCAATGGCACGCGGAGAGATGTCACGGAAACGGCACGGTCCCGTGACACTTGTGCACGGCTACAATCGGCGCCGACGCGGGCGTAGCTCAGTTGGTAGAGCATCAGCTTCCCAAGCTGAGGGTCGAGGGTTCGAGCCCCTTCGCCCGCTCCTACTAGACAAGCCGAAACCGCTGCTAATCCAGCGGTTTCGGTGTTTCGGGCGCGTAGAGTCGTTCTCAGCTAACCCGATCCAAACCGCTGATTGCGGGCGCGAGCCGGAGGCCGCGTGCTACCTCGTCCACGGCCCGCTCCACCCCTGGCGGGCGCCGCACCGGGGGTCGCTCGAGTCGTCCCGCCCGACCGTCGGCGTCTCTGCCTGAGCACGGTCGTTGACGGCAACGCCCGCATGAACGATCGTCCGCGGAGCAATGGGCCTCATCTTCGGAGTCGGTAGCCTCGACCGGCGCGTGCCCCTCGGTCGAGCCGCTCTTCAGCCGACTGGCGCGAGAGGGAAAGGGACAGAGTGACGCGTCGTGAGGCTCGAGCCTCTGTATCGAATCCGCTTCACCTATCCGGAGGGGTGGCAGGTCGGACTCGGCGGCGGGTGGGAGCAGCACTTCTACCTTGCCGAGGGCAGCTGCGAGGGCAGCATCAGCGGGCGCTTCCGGGGCGCCAACTACCCGCACCGGCGTAGCGGCGGGACGTTTCGCCCCGACTTCCGAGCGGTGATCCGAGACCGACGACGGTGCAACGATCATGTTCGAATGGCACGGCTACGGACGGGCCTATCCCGTCGGCCGACGCGAGATCGTCGGCGCCGTCTTCCATCTGAGCGAGGACGATCGTTACCGTTGGCTCAACGACGCCGTCTGCGTGACCGCCGGTGAGGTGCGGGCACGCGCGGGTGCGCAGTCCAGCCTCGTCCTCGACGTCGCCGAACTCATCTGGGAATCGATCGCAGAGTGCACGAACCGACCCAGCTTCGGGCCCAGCTCGGCGCTGTTCAGGCGGTATGCGATCGCCGGCTCGAGGGCGTCGTCGCGAAACGTGCCCGTGACCCGCGCTACGTGTTCCAGAGCACCTCGATCGGCCGATCGAGGCCCGGGAGCGGCAGCCCTGCGGCCTCGGCCTCGATCGCGTCCCGCGTCGCCACGCGAGAGCCGTCCCCAGGTCTCGATCCGGACGGAGTGCTGCGCCCGTCTCCAGGTTCCGCGGATCTCGCCTTCGACGAGCAGCGCGCCCGGCCACACGCGCGGCGTCCAGAGACGCTTCCGCTCGTCCTCGCGCGGAACGAGGAGCTCCCGTTCCGCGCCGTCGAGCAGAAAGTAGGCATCGCCGCTCGGCAGCAGGCGCGCCGGCGCGGCGGCCGTCTCGGCGGCCCGAATCGCCGGCTCGTCCTCTGCGAGCAGCCACTCGTCTCGAACCGGCGACCTGACCGGCAGCAGCGATCCGTCGAGCGACGCGAACGTCTCGGTCGCCGATCGCCTGGAGATCCCCGCCCAGCGCGCGAAGGCTTCAGCCGTCGCGGGCCCGAAGATGTGGAGGTAGCGTCGGGCGAGCTCGCGCCGCGCGTCGGCCGGGTCGACGTCGGGAGCGGCGACCGTCCAGACGGTCGGCGCACGCGCGCCCTCCCAGCGGATGGCGACGGTGCCCGTCGTCGCCGCGTACCTGAGCGCGCCGCCGACGCCGAGCGCGGGCGCGACCTCCCGATCGGACATCCGCCTGCCGCCGAGATATTCATGCAACTGCTCCGCCACGCGCTCGGCTCGAACGCGGCTCTTGCCGCTCTCGGGGTGCCTGCCGAGCGAGAAGAGGGCGAAGTCGCGCTTCGCGACGACATACGTGTGGTACCGAGGCCCCCACAGTTGGGCGAGCGACGGATCCTCCCACGTCGACGACTCGACCCCGTTCAGGCGGGCGTGCAAGGAGAGCAGCGCCGCTCGCGGCATGCTGTCCTGCAGGCCGGCCCACGCCGCCCGCCGCAACGACTGCGAGCCGCTGGGCATTCGCTCGTCGAGCGCTCCGACGCGTCGCCGGAACGCCAGGATCTGCTGTCGCGTGAGCGTGAGCCGCGATTGCAATGGATCCGCCATCTGAAGCCCGGAGACCCTAATCGCTCGGAGCCGCCTCGCGTCGACGAGCGGTGCTTCGAGACGCGCCCGGCACGTCCGCGGGACGAGCGAGGCGCTGTCGCTCGAGGGCTATGCGGCGACCGCCGCGTACTCGTCGGTCTCCGTCAGCAGGCCGCTGCCGGCGGCGTACGCGTAGGGGTGGTGGAACGCGTCGCGGGCGCGGTCGGCCGGGACGACCAGCTCGAAGTCGGCGCCGGTGCGGTCGTCGGTGACGGCGACGGAGACGACATTGCCCTGCTTGCGCCACAGGAGGCTGACGGAGATGCCGTCCGTCTCGCGGCGGTCGAGCTCGAGCGGGATCTGTGTGATGTCGAACGTGAGCTGCACCGTGGCCTCCTCGTGATTTGACACTCGGAGCCTCGCACCGCGCGCCCGCCGCGCCAGTGGCGCCAGCAGGCGTCTGGAGGGTGCGGCTCTCCGTACCCACGCGGATCCACCATCGCTCCCGACCTCAGGCGCCGACCAGCTCCCGGAAGGTGGGCTCCTCCCGGACGGGATCGAGGTCCGAGTCGCTCTTCGCGTACTCGCGGAACTCCTCCGACAGCTCGATCGCCTTCCCGAGGTGCTCGAGCGCCTCCGGCACGTGGCCCGTGAGGCTCTCGCAGCACGCGAGGTTGTAGAACAGCAGCCCGTACCGAGGATTCGCCTCGACCACCTGGCGCGCGCGGGCGACGACCTCCGCGTAGTCGCCGGCCTCGTACAGCGGTCGGAGCGGAGCCCACAGCTCCCACCCGGTCGGGCCGTACGGCTTGCCGGGCGTCCCGCCGACCGCAACGATCGTGGTTCCCGCCTCCTCGGCGAACGCCGTCCGCTTGACCTCCGGGCGAACGAAAACGAACGTGCCTGCCGGCGCGTCCAGCCGCTCCCCGTCGAGCTCGAAGACGGCCCGCCCCTCCTGCACGAGGTAGAGCTCCTCGTCGCTGCCGGATTCGTCGTGCTCGTTGATGATCCGGTCGCCCGCGTCGCGGGCGGTCCACGCAGTGACGCCGAAGCCGGTGATACCGAAGTGGTGGCGCACGGGCCGCATCGGCGAGCGGCCGTCGTCCACCTCTTCGATGTCCTTCAGGCGCGCAAGCGCATAGCCGCTCATGGGAAGCCCCTTTCGTGTCCGACTCGACGCGTGGAAGGTGCGAAAATTAGCGGTCGGGGACGAATTCGACGCCGTCGAGCGCGAGCCGCGAAGCCAGGTCATACAGCTCGGCCCGTCGCCTCAGGCGGCGGCGTCGCCTGGGTCGACCTCGCCGAGCGTGCGCCGCTCGGCCTCGAGCTCGTCGATCTGCTTCTGCAGATCGCGTCGGCGTTTCGAGATCTCCTGCTCCTGCGTCGCGCCGGACTCGCTCGGGAAGATCCCGAGGCGCTCGTGGAGCTGCCTTCGGCGTCGCGAAAGCTCCTGTTCCTGGTCGCGCAGCCGCCTGAGCAGCTCGTCGAGGTCCTCGGGTGTCCGCATGCCGCCCTTCCGGTTATAGGTCGCCGGCGCACGACTTTCAACAGTCGGCGCGGCCGCGGGCCGGCGCCGCGAGCGAGCGCAGGAGATCGACGGCCGCGGCACGCGATGTCGTCGCGAGCGCCGCGACGGCGGCCGCCGCGAGCTGCACGTCCGCGACGGTGAGGTCCTCCCGCTCGGCGAGCAGTCGCACGAGCCAGCGCCGCGCGGCCCGGTCGTACAGCCCAGGGTCGTGGAGCGCGATCAGGTTCAGCAGCTCGAGCGCCTCGTCGAGCGAGAGCTCGCCGACCTCGCGCGCCGTCGTGATGGCGATCAGGTAGTTGCCGCGCTCGAGCGCCCGACGGAAGACGGTCCGCGGGTGCCCTTGCGCCGTCACGAACACATGTTCGCAGACGGCCGCCCGGCGAACATGACCGGTCGCCGGTCGCCGAGTCGACAGACGATGATCGTCTACCCTCGCCTGCTCGTGATCGACCTCCACGCGCACATCCTTCCCGGCGTCGACGACGGGGCGCGGACGTGGGACGAGTCGCTCGAGATCCTGCGGACGATGGCCGCCGACGGGGTCACTGCGGTTGCAGCGACGCCGCACGTTCGAGAGGACTATCCGACCGAGCCGGTCACGATGGAGCGACTCGTGGCGGAGCTGCGCGAACGGGCGTCGGGACGGCGGATCGAGATCGACGTGCTCACGGGCGCCGAGATCGCGCTGGCCGAGGTCGACCGCCTCGAGGCAAGCGAGCTTCGGCGCCTCGGCCTCGGCGGGAATCCTCGGTGTCTCCTCGTCGAGTTCCCGTACTACGGGTGGCCGCTGGCGCTCGAGAACACGGTCTCGCGGCTGGGCCGCAGAGGCATCACCGCGGTGATCGCACACCCCGAACGGAGTGCAGAGGTGCAGTCGGCGCCCGAGCGGCTGCGGCCGTCGGTCGAGGCCGGCGCCCTCGTGCAGCTCACCGCCGCCTCCGTCGACGGCCGGCTCGGCCGCGCCTCTGCCGCCGCGGCGCGGGCGCTCCTAGACCGGGGCCTCGCGCACCTCGTCGCAAGCGACGCTCACGCGCCGGAGCTCCGAACCGCGGGGCTAGGGGCCGCAGCTCGTGCTGTCGGCGACGCCGCGCTCGCGCGGTGGCTGACCGATCTCGTGCCCGCAGCTCTCGTCGCGGGCGCTCCAGTCCCTTCGCGACCCGAGGTCGGCCACGCGGCGGGGCGTCGCAGGTTCGGGCTCTTTCGCCGCTGACTTCTACGGAGCTGCCCGGCGGAGCCGGAGGCCCAGCCCGGCCACGAGCGCGACGATCGTCGCGAGCACGAGCACCCCGCGCCAATCGGAGGCGATCGCGCCGCCCGCGGCGCCTGCGAGTGATTCGCTCTCGGACGGGGGCGGAACCGCGAGCCCAGGCCCGGCGGCCACGCGATCGGGCGGCGCGTCGGCCGAGGATGCCGGGGCCTTCTCCGAGGATGCCGGGGCCTTCTCGATGGGAGCGGCCTCGCCGCGCGCGCTGGACGCGACGGCGCCCCAGCCGCTCGCCGTGACGAGTGTCTGCAGCGCCTGGGCGTCGGCGCCGCCGCTCCGGCGAAGCTGCTGCTCCAGGGCCTTCGAGGGCTGCGCCGTACGGCCGCCGGACCCCGACGGCCGAGGACCGGCGCTGGTCGGGATCATCTCGACGTACTGCGCAGCAGCGGCCCACTCGTCCGGCGGCTGAGGATCGGCACCGGCCGTGGCCGGCGTCACGACGGCCGTCACCGTGAGCGTCGCGAGAATCGCAAGCCTCCGCCGCATCCACCGCATGGTAGCCGGTCGTCACGCGCCGTTCGACGCCGAGGCTACCCTGAGGCACGTGCCGGAGACGCGGACGGAGAAGCTGCTGTTCGCCGTCGGGTTGTGCGCCATCGTCGCGCTGGCGACGCTGATCGCCTTCGCCCGCGGCGGCGAGTCGGCGACGACGTCGACGGAGCCGACGCCTCGCCCCGTCGCCGCGGACACGACATCCTCGCCGCCACCTTCGACGGCGGCCGTCCGCACGTCCACGGAGACGGCGCCCCGAACGCGCTCCGTCGGCGCCTCGCGGCGGCAGGCGACCGTCTCCCTGCGCTTGACGGCCGCGCGTGCCGATAGCTGGATGGAGGTCCGGTCGGAATCGCCGCAGGGCGACGTGCTGTACGTGGGGATCCTGCCGCAGGGCGACTCGCAGACGGTGAGCGCGTCGCAGGTGTGGGTGCGCTTCGGCAACGCAGGCAGCGTCGACGCGAGCCTGAACGGGCGCGCGCTTCCGCTGCAGGCCGGGACCTATAGCGCCCTCATCACGCCTCAGGGCGTGACGGACGTCTCGGCCGGCTGACTCGGCGATCCAGTCTGTTCGGCCATCGCCAACTCGACCGCATCCAGGAGCTCGGCGAGGCGACTCAGATCGCTTGCGAACCGCAGTTCCAGGACGGGGACGGCTGTGACGACGTCGAGATACGCCGACACCATCGCGCGGCGGCGCATTGCCCGCTGGGGCTGAAACTGGTACGCGTGGGCGAGGAGCTTGGGGAGCGCTCGGGCAGGGTCGACGCGGGCGATCGACGTCTGCGCTCCAGTCGTAACGGCCCGCTCGAGGATGAAGATCGCGACGAGCGGTGCGGAGCTGCGGTCGGCCGAGGTCGGCACCGCGAGCGGCGGGCCGAGTACAGCCGCCGACGCTGGTCGCAGCTTCGGCACGAACGGCAGCGAGACGGCGGCCGGCCACGATGTCCCTCGCGTCGAGAACGCAACCGCGTCGTCGGCCCACTGCCGGTGCCCGCGGGTGGTCAGCCCAGAGGCGATGGTCGACTTCCCGGAGCCGGAGGCACCACAGAATGCGGAGACGCCGCGGCCGTCCACGAGCACGGCGCTCGCATGGACGACCTCAAAGTCGGTTGTTGCCTGGACGGCGAGCGGGATAACCGTTCCGAAGAACGCGTCCTCCGCCGCGTCCGCAGGGATGTCGTCGGCAATCTCTGCGCTGACGACACGGCTAGTGCGTGCCAGGACGTATTGTCCGACCTGCGGTACGTCGATGCGAAGCATCCCGCGACGCTCGCTGCTGTAGGCGACAGGAATGCCGTCGCCGTCGTACAACGCGACGTCGCCGTTTTGAGCGAGAAGCGTGTTCAGCGTGGGGTGCGCCGGTGCGGACGAGTCTCAGCCGCAGCAACTCGACACGACCATGCGTGTGTCCCGATGCCGGCGCTTAATTCGTCGACGTCCAGGACCGGCTAGGCATTAGTACGCCTGGTGGCTCCTCCATCCCCCTGCTGGCCGGAACTACCGCGAAGGACACTTGCCACGACGCCCACACGCTCGAGGGACATCGGCTCCCATGCCTGACGGCTCTCAGCCGAGGCCGCCCGAACGAATGTTGTCTGGTCCGTCTGCGCCTTCAAACCCGACCCCCCTCGTCTGTGACGCCAACCAGGCCTCGCATCCGAGCGCCTGCCAGACGTGATAGTAGCTAAGTTCGGTGTTGAATCGTGATCCCTTCAGCGCAGCGCTGAATGCATCCCCGTCGACGATTCCGAGCCGATCGAGTTGCGACAGCCCCCCCAGCCGGACGAGAGCGCCCGGGGCTTGTTCTCGGATCAGCGAGCCGAAGAACGACTCGACGGGTCCGACGCGCAGCATGTCTGCAGCCGCGTCGCCCGCGCGACGGCCGACGCTCTCGGCGGCGAGACCCTTGTAGCGGCCGCCGCGATTCAGCAGGTGCGCGGGAAGACCGAAGAGGAACGCCAGCAGATCCGGATCGACGAGCGGGTCGAGGAGCGACACTCGGGCGGCTCGCGATATGCGGTTGCGATTCTCGAGCGGCGTCACGACATGTACGCCATCGAGCCGTCGGTTAGCGGCTGCCTCTCGGTAGCTTCGCCCGAAGTCGCCGGACCACGACTCGACGAGGTCGTCGATCAGAGCCGCACGAAGATTCGCATCGGGAGTCAACCAGGACGGAAGCGATCTTCCGGCCCTCCGCCGACGGGCTCGCGCGGCACCGTCACCGAGATGACCGAGGGCCGCGAAAGCCGTGTCCCGGATGAGCGGCCGCAACCCGTTCCGCCACAGCACCGCCCTGGAAGCGCCGAGGGCGCTGCGGCGCCTCTTTCGCTGAGCGTCCCAGAGTCGGCTGAGCGCCAGAAGCCGCAGCGAGCGGAGGTAGTCCGCCGCTTCCGCCCGCTCGGGCTCGAGCCAGTCGTTTCCGCCCTCCCCGGTGAGAATCACCTCCACTCCGGAGGACGCTGCTTCCGCGGCGACGCGGAGGTACGGCGACTCCCACGGGTTCACGCTCGGTGTCCACGACTGCCGGGCGATCGCCAGTGCGTCCGCAAGCAGACCGTCCGGTCCGACTCGGTCGAGGATGGGGATCAATCGTTGTGGAAGGCCGAGTGCTGCGGCGATCGCACGCTGGGCGTCCTCCTCGCTCTCCTCATCGGGAAAGGCGAAGGAGAGTGCGAGCGGAGGGGCGAGCGACCTGCCCCTGGCGACCTTGGCTGCCGACGCGGCGATCGACGCCGAATCGACGCCTCCGCTGAGGAAGATCCCCAGGCGGCCGATCGAGCAGCGTGCAACCGCCTGGTCGAGGAGTTGCTCAAAGCGGTCGACGGCCTCGTCGGCCGTCGCTTCGGCCTGAGGCGCTGCGTCACGCGGGTGCCAGTACCGGACGATCGAGACGCGGCCCCTTGCCGCGGTGATGCAGTGCCCGGGCGGAAGCCTCCGTATGCGGGCGTGGAAGGTCTGCGGAGGCCGCAGCGACCCGTCGAGCACCCATCGGGCGAGCGCCAAGCGGTCGATGTCTGCGGAAATCCGCGCTCGCTCGAGGAGCGCACCGGACGAGCCGCCGACGACGAGCCGATCCCCGTCCTGGCTGAAGAAGACCGCGTGCGGGCCCGTCGGATCGCGCACGACGATCGCCTCTTCCCGAAGGCCGTCCCAGACGATCAGGCCGAAAAGGCCGCGCAACAACGGAAAGACGCGCTCGCCGAGTGCCACGTAGCCGCGGAGGACGAATTCGGCATCGGTCTCGTCGGACGGCGCCGTCGATTCCAACGCTCTCCGCAGCGGCTCCCGGTCGAGGAGGAGGCCGTCGAAGACCACGGCAGCAACGTCCGACACGGCGACGCGCGGCGGTGGGCTCGCGTCGCCCAGATCGACCTCGAGAGCGAGGTTGGAGCGGCGTCCCCGAAACGAGAAGAAGCTCGGCGACGCCGCGAGCGCCGCGTCACGCTCGGCGGGGCCCACTGCGGCAAACCACGTTGTCTCGCCGTCGAGCACGTCCGGAAAGTACCGTCGGCGCGAGCACGCGAATCAGGCGGGAGCGGTAGAGCCGCTCCGCCGTACAGGCCGTAAGGTTGGCGGGGTGGCGCGGCGCGAGACACGGGTGAGGTCGGAGACGGCGCAGTCGACGTCTGAGGCTTCGGCGGTGACTGTCGACGGTCGCGACGCCGAGCGCACCCTGGTCGTCGACGGGCTTGCTCGTCGCTTCGGCGATCGCTACGTCTTGCGGTCGTTCGATCTCGTCGCTACGACGGGCGACCGCGTCGCGATCTGCGGTCACAACGGTTCGGGAAAGACGACGCTTCTCCGCTGCATCGCCGGCACGCTCACTCCCACGGAGGGCCGCGTTCTGGTCGGCGGATACGAGACCGGGACGCTCGAAGCTCGGCGGCTGATCGGCATCTCGTTCTCGCAGGAGCGCTCGTTCTACCTTCGACTTTCGGGCCGCGAGAACCTCTTCTTCTTCGCTCGCGTGCGCGGCTACGGCGCGACGGAGGCAGACCGGCGCGTGTCACGACTCTGCGACGAGCTGGAGCTCGACGCGATCCTCGCGCAGCGTGTCGACCGCTGCTCGGCGGGGATGATCCAGCAGCTCGCGTTCGCGCGGGCGCTGCTGTCGGACCCCCCGCTGCTCGTCCTCGACGAGCCGACGCGTTCGCTCGACGACGATGCCGTCGGCCGTTTGTGGGCGGCAGTCGAGCGACGTCCGTCGACCGCGCTGGTAATCGCGACGCACAATCACGACGACATTGACCGCTGCGACCACCGCATCGATCTCGCGGCTACCGCGCTCGAACGTCGTTAGGGCGCTTGCCCGTCGCGATTTCCTGACGACGCGGTCGTACAAGCTCGCGTTCCTCCTCGACACGTTCTACGGCGTGATCGAGCTCACCGTCTACTTCTTCATCTCGCGCGCGGTCGACGACGTTCCATCGGGGCTCGGCGGCGCGCCCAGCTACTTCGCGTTCGCCGCGGTCGGAATCGTCGTCGGAGCGGTGCTCGGCGCCGTCTCGGTCAGCATCGCGAGTCGCCTACGCGAGGAGCAGTTGGCCGGCACGCTCGAGGTTCTGGCCGCGCAGCCCGCCACGACGGTGGAGCTCTGCGTCGGCCTCGTGAGCTTCCCGTTCGCCTTCGCCTTCGCGAGGGCGATGCTCTATCTCGTCGTCGCGGCCTTCTGGATGAACCTCGACGTCTCGCAGACGAGCTGGCCCGGGGTCGTGATCATGCTCGTGACGGCGGCTGTGGCGCTGAGCCCCTTCGGGATCCTGTCGGGAGCCCTCGTCGTCCTCTTCAAGCGTGGCGCGCTGATCGGCGGAACGATCATCTACGCGATGACCATTCTCGGGGGCGCATTCTTCCCCGTCTCGGTGCTACCGCCGTGGCTCGAGTGGATCGGCCGCGTGATGCCCGTGCGCTTCGCCTTCGACGGCGTGCGCGCGGCGCTGTTCGCCGGCGAGGGGTGGGAGGGCGACGCGCTTGCGCTCGCGGCTTTCGGCTGTCTTCTCGCGCCGCTCGCGCTTCTTGCCTTCGCGTACTCGATCGCGCGCGCCAAGAGAACGGGATCCCTCAGCGAGTACTAGCGTTGCGCACCTCGCCAACCTCGTCGCGGAGGTCGGCCTCGGCGACGTCGAACTCGTCGAGCAACCGATCGATCGCCTGTGCCGGAGTCACCCCGAGCACGCCGATCTCGGCCTCTCGTACGATTGCGTGACCGACGGCGCGACGGGGAATAGACCTGTACGAGACCGCACCTGATCACCACAAACCCCGTCGGGCGACACGTAGCGCCGGGGCGGACGGCCGTCCTCAGCGCGTGCGCGTCGCGCTCGTCCACGACTACCTGACGCAGCGCGGGGGAGCGGAGCGGGTCGTTCTCGCGATGACGCGCGCGTTCCCGGAGGCTCCGCTGTACACCTCGCTCTACGACCCCGCCGGCACCTTTCCCGAGTTTGCCGACGTCGACGTCCGCCCGCTCCCGCTGAACGGGATCGGAGTGCTGCGCCGCCGCCACCGGCTCGCGCTGCCGCTGCTGGCTCCCGCGTTCTCGCGGCTCCGCGTCGCCGCCGACGTCACGTTGTGCAGCTCGAGCGGGTGGGCGCACGGCGCGCGCGTCGATGGGCGGAAGGTCGTCTACTGCCACGCGCCCGCGCGCTGGCTCTACCAGACCGACCGCTACCTGCGCGGGCGACCGGCGGTCGTTCGCGCCGTCGCCGGCGGGATCCGCCGCCCGCTCGCGCGCTGGGATCGCGCCGCGGCGGCCTCCGCCGACCGCTACCTCGCCAACTCGACCGTCGTCGCCGAGCGCGTCCGCGCGGCGTACGGGATCGACGCCGAGGTCGTCCCGCCACCGCCGGCGCTCACTCCCGCGGGCCGCGCTGACCTCGTCCCTGGCGTCGACAGGGGCTTCGTGCTCGCCGTCTCGCGGCTTCTGCCCTACAAGAACCTCGACGCGGTCGTGCGGGCGTTCGCGGAGCTTCCGGACGATCGCCTCGTCCTCGTCGGCCGCGGACCGTGGGAGGAGACGCTGCGCGGGCTCGCCGGGCCGAACGTCTCGATCCTCGGCGGAGTCACGGACGAGGAGCTGCGCTGGCTGTACGGGCACTCGAACGGCCTCGTCGCCGCGTCTCACGAGGATTTCGGCCTCACGCCGCTCGAGGGCGCCACGTTCGGGAAGCCCTCGGCCGTCCTCCGCTGGGGCGGCTTTCTCGACACCGTCGTCGAAGGGACGACGGGCGTCTTCTTCGACCGCCCGCAGCCGGCCGAGATCGCGGCCGCCGTCCGTCGCCTCCGGCACGATGCCCTGGGACGAGGGCGCGATCAGGGCGCACGCCCACGCCTTCGCGGAGGGGCGGTTCGTCGAGCGGCTGCAGGCGGTGGTCGAAGCGGAGGCGCGCGGTCGTGAGCGCGTCCCGAGGGTCGAGACGCCCGTGACATCGGCTACCTTGCAGCGATTGTGCGCGACCTCTCGCTGACCGATTACCTCCACGTTCTCCGGCGGAGGATGTGGATCGTCGTGCAGGCGGTCGTGATCGTCACTCTCGGTCGCCGTCCTCTACTCGGTCCGGCAGCCGAAGGTGTACCAGAGCTCGGCCGACGTCCTGCTCCGGTCGCAGACGCTGCCTGCAAGCCTCAGCGGCCTCAGCGACCCGAACGCGAGCCCGTACTACGTCGACCCCGAGCGTGCGACGACGACGCAGACCCAGCTCGCCCGCCTGCCCGTGCTCGCCGATCGTGTCGTCGCCGCGGCGCCGCAGGCGGGGATGTCCGGCGGTCAGCTCCTCGGCTCGTCGAGCGTCTCGTCCGTCCCGAACACCGACTTCCTCCGCTTCGCAGTCTCCGCGTCCCGCCCCGCCGCGGCCACGACGCTCGCGAACGAGTACGCGCGCCAGTACACGCTCTACCGGAAGCAGCTCGACACGCAGGCCTACACCGGCTCGCTGCGGACGCTGCGCTCGCGCATCTTCCAGCTCCGCGCGGTGGGCGACCGGACGTCGCGTGAGAACGCACGCGAGCTGCAGCAGAAGGCCGACCAGCTCCAGACACTCGTGGCCCTCCAGCAGGCGAACGCTGTCGTCGTCCGGCAGGCGCTGGGCGCGGCGCAGATCGAGCCGCGGCCGAGGCGAAACGGTGTTCTCGGCCTGGCGCTCGGGCTCGTGCTCGGGCTCGGGCTCGCCTTGCTGCGCGAGGCGCTCGACACGCGTCTGCGCTCCGCGGAGGAGATCGGCACGCTTCTACACGACGCCCCGCTCCTGGCCCGGCTCCCCGATCCCGGCCGTCAGCTCCGGCGGTCGAACAGGCTCACGATGCTCGCCGACCCGACGAGTGTCTCGGCCGAGGCCTTCCGGATGCTGCGGACGAACCTCGAGTTCACGAGCCTCGGCCGCCAGGCGCGGTGATCATGCTCACGAGCGCGCTCGAGGGCGAGGGCAAGTCCACGACGGCTGCGAACCTCGCCGTCGCGCTCGCACGGGCCGGAAAGCGGGTGGCGATCGTCGACCTCGACCTTCGGCGGCCTGCGCTGCACCGGTTCTTCACAGCGGGATTGGCCGTGCCGGGCCTCACCGACGTCGTCCTCGGGCACGCGAGCCTCGACGAGGCGCTCGAGGCGGTGCCACTCGGCGCGGCACCGAACGCCGGCCGGGCACTCCTTCCCGAGGAGAACGGCAGTCGCCGTTCGCTCGGCGACGGCGGTCTCGACGTGCTCTTCGCGGGACCGCTCCCCCCGAACCCCGGCGAGTTCGTCGGCAGCGATCGCGTCCGCCGCGTGATCGGCGAGCTCCGCGAGCGCGTCGACTTCGTGGTCGTCGACGCACCGCCGCTGCTCCAGGTCGGCGATCCGCTGACGATGGCGAGCTTCGTGGACGGGATCGTGCTCGTCGTCAACCCCGACGTCGCCCGGCGCCCCGCCCTGACTGAGCTTGGGCGCGTCGTATCCCGCTCGCCGGCCGCGCCGCTCGGATACGTCGTGGTGGTGGCGACCGGCGGCGCCGGCGCCTACCAGTACGCACGCTACGGCTACACGCGCCGCGCGTCGGCACCCGAGGCCGAGCTGATCTCCTAGAGCGCCCGGTGGTGTCGCGCAGCGTGATCCCGTGGCCGCCCCGGACGCGCGGCGGCTGGCAGGGCGCGGGTGCGGTCGGGTTCGCCGTCGGCGCGGCGGGCCTCGCGGCGCTCGTCGCCTACGCCCTCGTCGGCGGTCATCGCCTCGTCGCGACCTCCCTCGCGCTCTTCCCGCTCGTCGCCTGGGTTCTCGGCCAGCCGCTCGCGCTCCTCGTCGCGCTCGGTGTGGTGCTTCCCGACGCGAGGAGCCTCACCGGCGGCCGGGGCGGCTTCAACGTCTCGATCAGCGACCTCGTGCTGCTCCTCGTCGGCGCGGCGATCGTCGCGGAGGCGGCGGTGACGAGGAGACTGCCCGCCGTGCGCGCGCTGCGACCCGTCGCGGCGCCGGTTTCTAGGCCGTCTTTGTTGCAGAATTGCCACAATGCGTTGCATACATGCAACGGACTGACATGGCCCCCGTTCCAGCATGACGACCGACACGCCGGCGGTTCTTCGCCCCATCTTCCCCAAAGCGCGCCCCGTCGAGGGCCGGCGGCTCAATGCGCTCGCCGGTGTTCTTGCGGTCATTGGCGCCATGGTGACGGCGGCGGTCTCGTTCGCCATTTTGCTCGGCGCGGCCGAGCCCTATGTCAGGCCGGACGAGCGGACCACGCTGATCGTCATCGGCATCAACGCCGCCTTCGTGCTCCTCCTTACCGCGCTGATCGGCCGCGAGCTGCACCGCATCTGGGCGGCACGGCGGCGAGGTAAGGCGGCTTCGCGCTTGCATGTGCGCATCGTCACCCTGTTCACGCTGGTGGCGGCGATCCCGGCCATTCTGGTCGCGGTGGTGGCGTCGATCACCCTCGACATCGGGCTCGACCGCTGGTTCGAGCTCAGAACCAAGGCGATCGTCAGCTCATCGCTGTCGATCGCCGAGGCCTACGTCCAGGAGAACGGCCGCAATCTGCAGGGCACAACGCTCTCCATGGCCTACACGCTGGACCAGGCGCGGTCGCTCTACAACCTCGACCGCACCGGCTTCAGCGAGCTGATGACGCAGCAGGCGATCGGCCGCGCCCTTGCGCATGCCGTGCTGGTGAGGAGCGACGGGTCGCTGATCATGGCGGCGGCCACCAGTCCCGGCTTCGAGATGCCGAACATCCCGGAGGAGTGGCTGCAGCCCGTGACCGTCGACGAGCCCGTGCTGATCCGTCCGGTGACCCGCAACATCGCCGGCGCCATCGTCAAGCTGCGGCGAGATTCCGGACGCCTATCTGGTCACCATCCGGCTCGTCGACCCGGAGGTGATCAAGGCCAGCCTGATCATGCGCGCCAATTCCGACGAGTATCGGGGCCTCGAGGCGACCAGGCCGGGCACGCAGATCGCCTTCGCGCTGCTCTATCTCGGCCTCACGCTGATCATCATCCTGGCTGCCATCTGGACCGGTATCGCGGTGGCCGATCGGCTGGTCAGGCCGATCCGCCAGCTGATCGGCGCCGCCGACGAGGTCTCGACCGGCAATCTCGACGTCGCGGTGCCGGTGCGCATCTCCGACGGCGACGTCGGGTCGCTCGCCGACACGTTCAACAACATGATCCTGGAGCTGAAGTCGCAGCGCAACGAGCTGCTTCAGGCCAAGGACCTGATCGACGACCGGCGCCGCTTCTCCGAGGCGGTGCTCGCCGGCGTCACCGCAGGCGTCATCGGCGTCGACCAGAGCGGCGTCGTCACCATCGTCAACCGTTCGGCCGAGACGATGCTGGCGCTCTCCGCCAGCCAGGCGGTCGGCCAGAAGCTCTCCGCCATCCTGCCGCATGTCGGGCGCGTGCTGGAGATCGGGCGGAGGTCGGGCAAGCCGGTCTATCGCGAGCAGGTCACATTCTACCGCGGCGGCGCGGAACGCACCTTCGACGTACAGATCACGGTGGAGGGCGGCGCCGGGGGCGAGGGGTCCTATGTCGTCACGGTCGACGACATCACCGACCTGGTCGAGGCGCAGCGGTCGTCCGCCTGGGCAGACGTGGCGCGGCGCATCGCGCACGAGATCAAGAACCCGCTGACGCCGATCCAGCTGTCGGCCGAGCGCATCCGGCGCCGCTACGGCAAGGTCATCACCGAGGACCGAGAGGTCTTCGACCAATGCACCGACACCATCATCCGGCAGGTCGAGGACATCGGCCGCATGGTCGACGAGTTCTCCGCCTTCGCGCGCATGCCGAAGCCGGACATGCAGCGGCTGGACCTGCGCGATGCGCTGCGCGAGGCCTCCTTCCTGGTTGAGGTGAGCCGTGCCGATATCGCCTTCGATCGCGAATTCGGTTCCGAGCCATTGATGGGCACCTTCGACAACCGGCTGATGGCGCAGGCCTTCGGCAACGTCATCAAGAACGCCGCCGAGGCGATCGAGTTGGTCGAGCGAGACGAGCGCCAGCCCGGCGTCATCCGCGTGCAGGCGGCGCGGCGGGGCGATGCGATCCGCATCGACGTCACCGACAACGGCAAGGGGCTGCCGAGGGAAAACCGGCAGCGGCTGCTCGAACCCTACATGACCACCCGCGAGAAAGGCACGGGGCTCGGTCTTGCTATCGTCAAGAAGATCGTCGAGGACCATGGCGGACGTCTCGAACTGCACGATGCTCCCGAGGACTTCTTCGGCGGGCGCGGCGCCATGATTACCATCATCCTGCCTGCCTCGGCCGCGGAGGCACGCAGCCGCCCGCAGGCCACCCAATCCATGGAAACTGAGAAGGTCGCCAATGGCTTCTGACATCCTGATCGTCGACGACGAGGAAGACATCCGCGAGCTCGTCGCGGGGAATTCTGAGCGACGAGGGCCACGAGACCCGCACCGCCCACGACAGCGACAGCGCGCTGGCGTCCATCGCCGACCGGGTGCCACGGCTGGTGTTCCTGGACATCTGGCTGCAGGGCAGCCGGCTCGACGGCCTGGCGATGCTCGACCAGATCAAGGTCATGCATCCCGGCCTGCCCGTCGTGATGATCTCGGGACACGGCAATATCGAGACGGCCGTCTCGGCGATTCGCCGCGGCGCCTACGACTTCATCGAGAAGCCGTTCAAGGCCGACCGGCTGATCCTCATCGCGGAGCGTGCGCTGGAGACCTCGAAGCTGAAGCGCGAGGTCTCCGACCTCAAGCTGCGCAGCGGCGAGACCTTCGACCTGATCGGCATGTCGGCGGCCATGAACCAGCTCAAGCAGACCATCGAGCGGGTCGCGCCCACCAACAGCCGAGTCATGATCATCGGCCCGTCCGGCTCAGGCAAGGAGCTGGTGGCGCGCGCCATCCATGCCCATTCGGCCCGCAAGGGCGGCCCTTTCGTGACCCTCAACGCGGCCACCATCACACCGGAGCGCATGGAGATCGAGCTCTTCGGCACCGAGTCGAACGGCGGCGAACGCAAGGTGGGCGCCCTGGAAGAGGCGCACAAAGGCATTCTCTACCTGGACGAGGTGGCCGACATGCCGCGCGAGACGCAGTCGAAGATCCTGCGCGTGCTCGTCGACCAGCAGTTCGAGCGGGTAGGGGGCACCAAGCGCGTCAAGGTCGACGTGCGCATCATCTCGTCGACGGCCCAGAACCTGGAGGCGATGATCGCCGAGGGGCGGTTCCGGGAGGACCTCTACCATCGCCTCGCGGTGGTGCCCGTGTTGGTGCCGGGGCTGGCGGAGCGCCGCGAGGACATCCCGTTCCTGGTCGACCACTTCATGCGCCAGGTGGCCCGCCAAGCAGGCATCAAGCCGCGCCGCATCGGTGACGATGCCCTGGCCGTGCTGCAAGCGCACAACTGGCCAGGCAATGTGCGGCAGCTGCGCAACAACATCGAAAGGCTGATGATCCTGGTGCGCGGGGAGGACGTCGAGGCGCCGATCAGCGCCGATCTTCTGCCGGCGGAGATCGGCGACGTCATGCCCCGGGCGCCCAACCAGTCCGATCAGCACATCATGGCGCTGCCGCTGCGCGAGGCCCGCGAGCTGTTCGAGAAGGAGTACCTCCTGGCGCAGATCAACCGCTTCGGCGGCAACATCTCGCGCACCGCCGAATTCATCGGGATGGAACGGTCGGCGCTGCACCGCAAGCTGAAGTCCCTGGGTGTCTGACCGGCACCCAGGACGGCCCGGCGCCCGGGCGCGCCGTGGTTCAGCCCGGGCGGCCCGCCTCGGTCGCTGCCTTGACCTCGAGCAGCCGCCCCGTCTTCACGTCGTAGACATAGCCGTAGATCGGGATGATGCGGCGCCACGAGCGGGTGCTCGCGGATGCGCCTCACGTCCTGCACGACGCTCTCGCTCGTTGTCGTGTCGATCGTGTACCATTTGATGAAGTGGCCATGCGCGCGACCGTGGCCGTGCTTCGGGTTGCTCCAGGCCTTGCCGTCGAAGGCCGCCGTCTCCAGATTGTCGTCGAGCAGGTCGCCGATCACCTCGTCGGAGAAAAGCTCCATGCCGCAATTGGTGTGGTGGATGACGAACCATTCCTTGGTGCCGAGCAGCTTGTGGGAGATGACCAGCGAGCGGATCGCGTCGTCGGTGGCGCGGCCGCCGGCATTGCGGATGACATGCGCGTCGCCTTCGGCGAGGCCGGCATATTTGGCCGGATCCAGCCGCGCATCCATGCAGGTGAGGATGGCAAAGCCGCGCGCCGGCGGCAGCGCCAGATCCTTCTTGTCGCCGAAGTCGGCGGCATAGGCTGCGTTGGCCGTCAGCACGTCTTGGTGGACCTTCGTCTTGTCTGGCATGTCGGTGCTCATTGGCGAGGATTTCCCGTCCCGCCTTCCGCCCACCGCAACAGGCCATGCCTGCCGCTGTGGAGGGTCGCCACCAGAGCCGCATTGTCTCCCACAATGCGCCGGGTTGCAATTCGCAAACCCGCCTTGGCTATGGTGGAACA
>CAVUKP010000018.1:0-27305 GCA_963742135.1 uncultured Thermoleophilia bacterium
CGGCGGCGAGATCAAGAAGTCGATCTTCACGGTCATGAACGACCTGCTGCCGCTCTCCGGCGTCCTCTCCATGCACTGCTCGGCGAATGTCGGCGAGGCCGGCGACGTCGCGATCTTCTTCGGCCTCTCGGGCACGGGCAAGACGACGCTGTCCGCGGATCCCGCACCGGCAGCTGATCGGAGACGACGAGCACGGTTGGGGCGACAACGGCATCTTCAACATCGAGGGCGGCTGCTACGCGAAGGTGATCAAGCTGTCGGCCGAGGCCGAGCCCGAGATCTTCCGCACGACGCGCACCTTCGGCACGATCCTCGAGAACGTCGTCATGAACGAGCGCGGACGCCTCGACCTCGACGACGACTCGAAGACCGAGAACACGCGCGCCGCCTACAAGCTGGAGCGGATCTCGAACGCCCTGCGCACGAAGATGGCGGGGCACCCGTCGAACGTCGTCTTCCTCACCGCCGACGCGTTCGGGATCCTCCCGCCGCTCGCGCGGCTCGACTACGACCAGGCGCGTGTTCTACTTCCTCTCCGGGTTCACGGCGAAGCTGGCGGGGACGGAGCTCGGCGTGACCGAGCCCCAGCCGACCTTCTCGACCTGCTTCGGCGCGCCGTTCCTGCCGCAGCCGCCCGAGGTCTACGCGCGGATGCTCGGCGAGAAGCTGGAGCGCCACCGGCCGCGCGTCTGGCTCGTCAACACCGGCTGGACGGGAGGGCCGTTCGGCGAGGGCCACCGGATGCCGATCCAGGCCACGCGCGCGCTGCTCCACGCGGCGCTCGAGCGTCGGCTCGAGCAGCGTCGAGTTCCGGAGAGACTCGGTCTTCGGCTTCCAGGTGCCGCTCTCGGTCCCGGGCGTCGAGCGGAGGCTGCTCGACCCGCGCGCGACGTGGCGCGACCCCGAGCGTACGACCGCAAGGCGGCCGAGCTCGCCCGGATGTTCCACGCGAACTTCGAGAAGTTCGAGGGCGTGGATCCGGTCGTCGCAGCCGCCGGCCCGCGCGTGTAGCGAGAGCCTCCCGCCGCCGGTGAGCCGGCGGTTAGCGCCCTCGTTGAGGGGCCGTTAGCGCCTGCGCCGAGCGTGGCCGCGACGGTCACGACGAAGTCGGCGCAACAGCAGGTCGGAGGGCGCCACGCGTGACCGTCGTGAGGAGGCACACGATGGCCACGTACGGACGCAAGGCGCTCCGCCGGCGGATCCTCGCGGCAACTCTCGCAACGCTCGCGCTCGCCGCGGCGGCGCCGCTCGCGGCGTCGGCCGGAACCGGCGACGCCCCTGCCGCGCAGATGGTCGCCGGCGGCGGCGACGGCGGCGGGCACTGACTCGCACCGACCGCGCGTACGCGGCGGGCCGACGTTGCCCGTCGCGCTCGCGCGCGCGCTCACCCCTCGACGGCCGCGGAGGCCGCGGCGCGGAGCCGCGCCGCGGCGGCGCTGTTCCCCTTCTGCTCGTAGAGGCGGGCCGCCTCGGCACGTGCAGCGGCAGCCTCGTCGCTCCGTCCCGCCGCCGCGAGCACCTCCGCGAGCGCCGTCCGCGTCGCCGCGCGCTCGTTGAGGGCGTCGGTGACGTCGACGGCGGCCAGGGCCTCCCGCGGCGAGCACCTCCGCGGGGTCGCACTCTCCGAGCCGCGCGAGAGCCCGCGCGCGTGCGCGGCGCCATCCGAAGCGCGCCCAGACGTCCGCCTCCGACGCGAGCTCCTCCGCGCGAGCCGCCCACTCGAGCGCCTCGCTGGGCTCGCCCGCGACGACGAGCGCCTCGGCCAGGTCGGCGGCGCGGCCGGTGAGCTGCGCCGCCTCTCCGCGCTCGCGCAGCCGCTCGCACGCCTTGCGAAGGACGGCGACCGCGGCGTCGGCATCCCCGGCGAGGAGCTCGATCTGCGAGCGGATCCAGAGCTGCCGCGTCACGAGCACGGCCTGCCCGAGCTCCTCGTGCATGCGCGCCGCCTCGTCGGCGAGCTCCCGCGCCTCGGCGCCGCGCCCGGCCTGCGCGTGCAGGCCCGCGAGCACGCCCGCCACCTGTGCGCGGCCGCTCCGGTCGTCGCTCGCCGCCATCAGCGCCTCGCAGCGGGCGACGGCCTCCGGAACCGGCGCGGGCCCGTGGTAGAGCGCGGCGGCCAGAGATCCGCGGCACGTGGAGGGCCGCCAACCCGCTCGGAGGTAGTGGTCGAGGGCACGGTCGGCTGCCTTCATCCAGTCGGCGCACCGGCCGCGCACGGCGCCGTTCGCGAGCCCGACGAAGAGGAACGCCCGGCCGAGCGCGCGGTCGTCCTCGATCGCCTCGAAGACGGGGATCGCCTCGTCCGCGAGGGCGAGGAGGGCGTCGGGCGACGAGCTGCCGCCGCCGAAGAGGCGCGCGCCTTCGAGCTCGATGCGCGCACGGAGCGCGATCCGGCGGTCACGCGCCTCCTCCGCCGCGACGACTCCGGCGGCGAGCGCCGCCTTCGCGCCCGCGAGGTCGCCGGCGGTGCGGAGCGCGATGCCGAGCTCGCAGAGGAGCTCACGCCGCCGCAGGCCCCGCCGTGGCAGGAGCGTCGTGGCGCGAGTCAGAAGGCCCGCGGTCGCCGCCGCCTCGTCGCCATGCCACGCCCTCAGCCCCGCGTCGCCGAGCCGTTCGCCGGCGTCCGTCGCGAGCCGGCGGGCGCGGCCCGGGTCGCCGCCGGTGTCGCGCGCGTACTGCGCCGCCTGCTCGAGGTGGTAGCCGACGACCTCGTCCGCGCCCTCGTGCCGCTCGAGCCACCCCGCGGCGCGCTCGTGGAGGTCGGCGCGGCGCGCCTTCGTGATCTCGCCGTAGGCGACGTCGCGGACGAGCGCGTGGTGGAACCGGCTGCCGTCGACGAGGCCGCCTCGCTCGAGCGCGTGGAGCGTCGACGTCGCGTCGCCGAGCGCCGCAACCGCCTCCGGCGAGAAGTCGCGGCCGAGGACGGCGGCGCGGTCGAGGACGTCCCGCTCGGCCGGGTCGAGGCGGTCGAGCCTGCTCGCGATCAGCGCCTCCACGGTGGGCGGGGGATCGGCGAGGCTTCCGCCCTCGGCGGCGTGGGCGAGGAGCTGCTCGGCGTACAGCGGGTTTCCCTCGGCGAGCGCGACGACCCGTTGCTGCGTCTCGCGGCTCAGCGTCTCGGCGCCGGGAAGGGCGGCGACGAGCGCGTGCGCGTCCGCGTTGCGGAGCGGCTCGAGGACGAGCCGCGTGCCGGGCGCCGGCGGCGTCGCCCACCCCGGCCGCAGCTCGACGAGATCCGGCCGCGCCAGGACGAGCAGGACGAGCGGCGCGGCCGTGCTCCAGCGCGCGACGTACTCGACCAGGTCGAGCAGCGCCGCGTGCGCCCAGTGCCCGTCCTCGATCACGACGACGAGCGGCCTCCGCCGGGCGAGCGCCTCGAGGAAGAGTCGCAGCGCCCAGTGCGCCTCTCCCTGCGGCGCTGCTCCATCGGCCGCGCCGGCCACCTCGGCGACGCGGCGCCCGATCGTCGCGCCCTCCGGCTCGCCGGCCACGACGGCGGCGATCGTGTCGGCGTCGACCGTCCCGAGCGCGTCCCGGAGCAGCTCGACGACCGGCTCGTACGTCCCGCCCTCGCCGTACGGCGCGCAGCGGCCGACGAGGACGGTGGCGGCGCGCTCGACTCGCTGCGCGAGCTCGCGCGAGAGGCGCGTCTTGCCGATGCCGGGCTCGCCCAGAACGGTGACGAGACGGCACGCGGTGTCGGCGCGCGCCGAGTCGACGGTGCGGACGAGCGCCGCGAGCTCGCGCTCGCGGCCGCGGAACGGGCCGTCGAGGCGACGCGGCGGCACCTGCGTCAGCACCGTCACGAGCCGCCCGTCCTCGATCGTCGCCGCGTCCCGCGTCACCGCGGCGGTGCCGCGGCCGACCGCGACCTCGCCTTCGGGCGCGTCGAGCGCGAGCGAGCGGGCGGAGGTGACGACTCCGCCCAGGAGCCGTACCTCGCTCCCGGCGGCGACGAGCGGGCCCGTGTCGACGCCGACGCGAACGCCTGGCGCGCGCGCCTCCGCAGCCGCCGAGAGCGCTCGCAGCGCATCGTCGTCACGCACGCGCGCGGCGCCGAAGGCGGCGATCGCCTCGTTCCCTGCGACGGACTCGACCGACCCGCCCGAGCGCTCGACCGCGGCGCGGAAGGCGTCGAGGCCCGGCGGCGGCGCCTCCGGGTCGTCGCCGGCGTCGAAATGGGCGGCGACGAGCGTCACGATCCGCCGGTGCTCACGGTCGCCGGCGTTCTCGTCCGCAGCTGCGGCGGCCGGCGCGAGGCCGGGATCCTGGCGGAGGATCGCGCGCTGGAGCTCGACGAGCGACGGGCTCGGGTCGAGCCCGAGCCCGTCCTGGAGCTCGCGGCGCGCCGCCTGGAAGGCCTCGAGCGCGTCCGCCTGCCGGCCCGCGCGGTAGAGCGCGAGCATGAGCTGCGCCCGGAGCCGCTCGCGCAGCGGGTGCGCCGCCACGAGCGCCTCCAGCTCCGCGACGACGTCGGCATCGCGGCCGGACGCGAGCTCGGCCACCATCAGCTCCTCCTCGACGCCGACCCGAAGCTCCTCGAGCCGGCGCGCCTCGGCGAGGGCGAACGGCTCGTTCGCCAGATCCGAGAGCGCCGTCCCGCGCCAGAGGGCGAGCGCCTCGCGGAGCTTCCGCGCCGCCGTCTCCGGAGGCACCCGTTCCGCCTCCTCGACGAGCCCCTGGAACCGGTGCAGGTCGATGCGCCACGGCTCGACCTGCAGCACGTAGCCCTGCGGCCGCGTGAGGACCGACTCGGCACCGACCGTGTGCCGGAGCTGCGAGACGAGGTTGTGCAGCGAGTTGATCGCGGTCCGCGGCGGCTCCTCGCCCCAGAGCGCGTCGAGAATCGTCTCGGTCGTCACGACCTCGTTCGCGTTCAGGAGGAGGAGCGCGAGCAGCGACCGCTGCTTCGTGCGCGGGATCGGCACGACGCGACCCCCGTCACGCACCTCGAGCGGGCCCAGGAGGAGAAACTCCATCGTGCCGGTTGTAACACCGGTTCAGCGGACTGGCCACCGCGCGCGGAGCGCCGCGGCACCGATCGCGCGCCGCGGCTTCGCGCACTGGAGCTGCGACTGCACGGGCTCGCGGGCGCCGCGGTAGCGGCGCACAGCCGAGAGGCGTTTCGGTAGCGTCCTCTCACGTGGACGCAGAGCACGACGTCATCGTCGTCGGTGCCGGCTGCGCGGGTATGCGCGCGGCGATCGAGGCGCATGACGCGGGAGCCGACGTCGGCGTCATCTCGAAGCTGCACCCGACGCGGAGCCACTCGGGAGCGGCGGAGGGCGGCATCAACGCGGCGCTCGGGAACGCGGCCGAGGACTCGCCGGAGAAGCACGCGTTCGACACCGTCAAGGGCTCCGACTACCTCGGCGACCAGGACGCGATCGAGATCTTCACGCGCGAGGCGCCCGGCGACATCTACCAGCTCGAGCACTGGGGGGCGTTCTTCTCGCGCCGCGACGACGGGAAGCTCGCGCAGCGCCCGTTCGGCGCCGCGGGCAGCCCCAGGACCGTGTTCGCCGCCGACATCACCGGCCACGTGCTGATCCAGGTGCTTTACGAGCAGCTCGTGAAGCGCGACATCAAGGTCTACGAGGAGTTCTTCGCGTGGAAGCTCGTCGAGAACGACGGCCGCTGCCAGGGCGTGATCGCGTGGGACCTCGTGAACGGCGGCCTGACGACCTTCGGCGGCAAGACGGTCGTCCTCTGCACGGGCGGCCAGGGCCGGATCTACCGCGTGACCACGAACGCGTACGCGTGCACGGGTGACGGCATGGCGATGGCGCTGCGGCTCGGCGTCCCGCTCAAGGACATGGAGTTCATGCAGTTCCACCCGACGACGCTGTACCCGTCGGGCGTCCTCCTGACGGAGGGCTGCCGCGGCGAGGGCGCGTTCCTGATCAACAACGACGGCGAGCGCTTCATGAAGCGCTACGCGCCGAACGCCCTGGAGCTCGCCTCGCGCGACGTCGTCTCGCGCTCGGAGACGACCGAGATCGAGGCCGGCCGCGGCGTCAACGGCTCGGTGCTCCTCGACATGCGCCACCTCGGCGCGGAGCGGATCATCGAGCGCCTGCCGGGCTCGCGCGAGCTCTCGATGACCTTCGCGGGGGTCGACCCGATCTACGACCCCGTGCCGGTCCGGCCGGGCGCGCACTACCACATGGGCGGCGTCGACTGCGACAACGACGGCCTCACCGAGCTCACCGGCCTCTACGCCGCCGGCGAGACGGCCTGCGTCTCCGTGCACGGCGCCAACCGCCTCGGCGGCAATTCGCTGATGGAGACGATCACCTTCGGCCGCCGCGCCGGGCGCGCGGCCGCGGAGTGGGCGCTCTCACACACGACCGTCGAGGTGCCGACGAGCGCCGAGCAGGACGCCGAGCGCGAGCTGCGCGCGCTTCTCGACGTCGATGCGGGCGAGCGGCCGTGGCAGATCCGGCAGGACCTCGGGACCTCGATGCTCGACAACTTCGGCGTCTTCCGGTACCCGGATCAGATGGAGGCGCAGATCGACATCCTCGACGGCCTCTCCGAGCGCTACGACCGCGGCGTCGTCGTCGAGGACAAGGGCGACGTCTTCAACACCGACCTCACGCAGGCGATCGAGCTGGGCTTCTGCATCGACCTCGCCCGCTGCATGCTCCAGGCGGGCTCCGCGCGCACGGAGTCGCGCGGCGCCCATGCGCGGCCGCGCGACTACCCGCATCGCGACGACGCGAACTGGATGAAGCACTCGATCTCGCGCTGGGTCGACGGCGGCCCGGAGCTCTCCTACAAGGAGGTTCGCGTGACGAAGTACGAGCCGATGGAGCGCACCTACTGATGCAGGTGGGCCTCAAGGTCTGGCGCTACAACCGCGAGACGGGCGAGCGCGAGTTGCGCGAGTACGAGATCGACGCGCCCGAGGAGGCGACGCTCCTCGACTGCCTCGACATCGTCAAGGACCGCCACGACGGCACGCTCGCCTACCGCAAGAGCTGCCGCATGATGATCTGCGGCTCCTGCGGGATGCGCATGGACGGCGCGGCCGTGCTCGCGTGCAAGATGCGGATGTACGACGTCGCGCAGGCGGGTCACGTGCCGGTCATCTCGGCGATGGGGAACCTCCCGATCATCAAGGACCTGGTCGTCGACATGGGCCCGTTCTGGGAGAAGTTCCGCTCGGTCGACCCGTTCCTCCGGCCGGGCTACCAGGAGCCGCCGGGCGGCAAGGAGCACGTGATCAGCCAGGAGCGGATGAACGTGATCCACAAGGAGGCGCTCTGCATCAACTGCGGCTGCTGCGTCTCCGAGTGCAACGCGATGGAGTCCGACCCGCTGTTCACGGGGCCGCAGGCGCTTGCGAAGGCGTTCCGGTTCGTCGGAGACCCGCGCGACGGCCACAAGGTGGAGCGCCTCGAGGCGCTGAACGGCGAGCACGGGATCTGGGACTGCACCCGCTGCTACTTCTGCAACGAGCGCTGCCCGAAGGGCGTCGACCCGCGCGACGCGATCGCGAAGCTCGGCGCCGAGTCGATGAAGGAGGGGATCGACCGCGACATGGGCGCGAAGCACGCGAAGTGGTTCGTCACCTCCGCGAAGACGACGGGCTGGCTGCGCGAGACGGAGCTCGTGCCGAAGACGCAGGGGCTCGTCTCGGCGATCAAGCAGACGCGGTTCGCGATGGGGCTGGCGGCCAAGGGAAAGGTCCCGCTTCCGTTCCCGCCGCACGTCGCGAAGGACGTGAAGGAGGCGCGGCGCCTGCACGAGCTCGTCGAGGAGCAGGGGCGCGACGGCTACCGCGGGATCGTGCAGGGCGAGCGCGCGCTCGCGAAGCTCGCGCACGGGCACGGCAACGGCGACCGCGATCCGTACGGCGAGGGGTCGTTCGCGCGGCCGTTCCTCCCCGAGGACGAGGCGCCGGACGAGCCGGAGGAGATCGGCGGCTCGAACGTCGGGATGGGATCGCTGACCCAGGCCGACGTCACGCCTGGACAGGAGCCGACGCGGAAGCCCGGCGGCGGCGCGTGAAGCGCGTCGCCTACTACAAGGGCTGCCTCGCCTCGCTCTCTGCGAAGGAGCTGGACTCGGCGACGCAGGCGCTCGCTCCGAAGGTCGGGCTCGAGCTCGAGGAGCTCGAGTCGGTCACCTGCTGCGGTGCGGGCGACATCCACGAGGCCGAGCCCGACTACTACCTGCACCTGAACGCGCGGATCCTCTCCTACGCCGCCGCGACCGGCGCCGACACGCTGATGACGGTTTGCAACGTCTGCACGCTCAACCTCCGGCAGGCGAACTGGCAGCTTCTCGGCGACACCGACCTGCGCGCGCGGATCAACGAGAACCTCGTCTCGGTCGGCGTGCCGGCGTACGAGCGCGACGTCGAGGTGCGGCACTTCCTCTGGGAGGTCGCGGAGGGCGAGGGCTACGAGCTGCTGAAGCAGTCGGCCCACCGCGGGCTGAAGGGGCTGAAGATCGCGCCGTTCTACGGCTGCCAGATCCTGCGCCCGTCGAAGATCCTCGGCTTCGAGGACCCCGACCGGCCGTGGTCGCTCGAGCGGATCATCGAGGCCTGCGGCGGCCAGCCGATCGACTACCCGGCGAAGATCAAGTGCTGCGGCTTCCCGATCATCCAGGCGCGCGAGGAGACGGCGATGGGCGAGCTGATCCAGCCGATCGAGCAGGCCTACGAGGCCGGTGCGGACGCGATGGTGACGCCGTGCCCGCTCTGCCACCTCTCGCTGGACGCGTGGCAGTCGAAGCTGAAGGCCGCCACGGGCCGCGACTTCCAGATGCCGGTGCTGCACCTCGCCCAGCTGATCGGCGTGGCCGCCGGCCTCGAGGAGGCCGAGCTCAAGTTCAAGCGGCACGTCGTCAGCGTCGGGCCGGTGCTCGAGAAGCTGGAGGCGTAGCGCCGCCGTTCGAGCAGACCGCAAGTCTCGCGGTCGGCGGGGGTCGATCCACATGAGGGGGAACATGTCCCGGCGCGGCAGGCGGCGGCCGCGTCGGGGCCCTCTCCTGGTCGCGTCGGCGCTCACGGCAGGAGCGGCGACCGCGGCCTGGGGCGCCTTCGAGGCGGGCTGGGTGCGGCTGCGGGAGCGCGAGCTTCCGGTGCCGGGGCTCCCGCCGGAGCTCGACGGGCTGCGGATCGCGCACCTGTCGGACTTCCACCTCGGCGTCCCCTCCCGCGGCGAGGCTGCGGTCGAGCGCGCGCTCGAGTGGACGGCCGCGCGACGGCCGGACCTCGTCTGCGTCACCGGCGACCTGCTCTCGCGGCCGCGCGCGGAGCCGCGGCTGCTCGAGCTGCTGTCGCGGCTCGACCACCCGTACGTCGTGCTCGGGAACCACGACTTCGCGCTCTCGCGCGACCCGTTCTCGAAGCCGGTCGACCTGCTGCGGCTCCGCGACGCGACGCTGCTCGCGGACGAGGCAGTGGAGCTCGAGCTGCGCGGCCGCCGCGTCGAGCTCGCCGGCGTCGATCCGCGGTCGTGGCTGGGCAAGCGGCGGAGCGGGTTCGACACGGGCGACGCGGACCTGCGGATCCTGCTCTGCCACTTCCCGCGCGCGCTCGAGTACGTGCGGCCCGGCCGCTTCCACCTCGTCCTCGCCGGCCACATGCACGCGGGGCAGATCGTGCTCCCGTACCCGGGCGGACGGCTCGCGCTCGCACACCCGCGAGCGAGGTACCTCGCCGGCGTCTACGAGCGCGGCGGAACGACGATGCACGTCTCGCCGGGCCTCGGGACGACGTTCGTGCCGTTCCGGCTCTTCGCCCGGCCCGAGGCGACCGAGCTGGTTCTACGATGTCGCTGATGGAGACCGAGGGCGGCAGCCACGTCGCGCCGGACGTGCTCGCGCGCTACGCGCGGGACGCCGCGTGCGACGTCCCCGGGGTGACCGGCCTCACCGGTCGTCACGGCGGCGTGAAGTTCGCGGACGGGACCGTCGAGCTGACGCTCGCCGTCGAGTGGGGAGCGTCGATCCCGGCGCTCGGCGAGGCGGTCCAGCGGCGCGTCGCCGACTACCTCGCGCAGATGACGCGCGCCCGCCCGTCGCGGGTCGACGTCGTCGTCGCCGAGATCGGAGCTCCGCGCGACGCGGGGAGCTCCTAGTGCCGCCGCTCCTCTCGGGGCTGACGAAGCTCACGCTCGAGACCGCGCCGACGGTCTGTCACCGCTGCGTCTGGTGGCAGACGCGCGGCCGGCGCGAGGTCGACAAGGATCGGTGGATGGAGCGCGTGGAGCTCGGCTTCGGCGCGTTCGGGACCGTCTACTACGACGGCGACGGACGCGTCCTCGGCTCGATGCAGTACGGCCCGGCCGAGCTCTTTCCGCGGGCGTACGAGCTGCCGGGCGGGCCGCCGTCGGACGACGCGGTCCTCGTCACGTGCGCCTACATCGTCGACGAGTCGTCGCCGTGGGTGCTCCAGTCGCTCTTCCTCGCCGCGATCGGCGAGGCGCGCGACCGCGGCGCGACGGCGGTCGAGGCGTTCTCCTACCGCTACCCGGAGGGCGAGACCGCCTACGAGCGGTTCCGTGTGCACAAGACGGTGTTCCCGGCGGACTTCCTCGCGGACTTCGGCTTCCAGCTCGTCCGCGCGGCGGGACGAGTTGGGCTCGCGCGGCTCGAGCTCGGTGGCCTCCAGCCGGTTGCCGAGGGGACGCGCGAGAAGGTGCTCCGCGCCGTCAAGGAGGCGTTCCTGCCGGAGCCGGTGCCGGCTCCGCGGCCGTAGGCACGCGAGCACCGGTTGAGGAATCGATAGGATGGAACAGACTCGTACGAGAAATCCCTTTCATCGCGAAGGTCTTTTCCGCTACAACGAAGAGCTAAGTTCATACACCGAGGGGATGGATGCGGCCCAGAACCCAGGTGGCCGGCGCGACAACCGTGCTGGCCGACCATCACCCCCTGTGGCTTGATGCCATCGAGGGTGTGGCGATCGGCGAAGGCGTCGCCGTTGTCGGACGCGCGACCACAGTCGTCGGCGCGACCGCGCTCGTCGAGCGCCACCGACCCGACCTCGTGATCGTCGGCATCGACGCGACCGGCGAGTTCACCGACGAGTTCGTCCGCTTCGTCCGGGGCCACTGTCCGTCGACGAAGGTCGTCGTCCTCGGCGAGGCCGTCGAGATCGACGCGATCGAGGGTGCGCTTCGCGCCGGCGCCATCGCATACGTCCTGAAGGCGGCGCAGCCGGACGATCTCGCCCTCTCGATCACGCAGGCGTTCTCGACCTCGATCTTCTTCAACAGCCTTCAGGGCGGGGTTCCCAAACCTCCGGCTGCCGCTCCCGCGCCCGTCGCCGCATCCGAGGTCGCCACGTCCGACGTTGCGATCGGATTGACCAAGCGCGAGCGCGAGATTTTGCGCCTCGTTTCCGAGGGATACTCGAACTCCCAGCTCGCGCAGATGCTGTGGGTGACCGAGCAGACGGTCAAGTTCCACCTCTCGAACATCTATCGCAAGCTCGGCGTCGCGAACCGCACCGAAGCCGGCCGCTGGGCGCAGCGCCACGGGCTGCTGAGCGCGCCGGCCGCGCAGCCCGCCGCCGCTTGAGAGCTCGTCGCCGGCGCCTGCGGTCGCGCCGTCGCGCGTCCAGGAGCGTACGATCTCGCCATGGCGCGGTACGTTGTCACCGGTGCGGCCGGGTTCATTGGTTCACACCTCGCGGAGGCGCTCCTCGAGCGCGGCGACGCGGTCGACGGCGTCGACGCGTTCACCGACTACTACGACCGGGCGCTGAAGACGGCGAATCTCAACCTCGTGACGCAGCACGAGAAGTTCGAGTTCGTCGAGCTCGACCTCGCTGACGCCGCCCTCGATGACCTCGTCGCGTCCGCGGACGGGGTGTTCCACCTCGCCGCGCAGCCCGGGGTGCGCGGGAGCTGGGGAGAGACCTTCGCCCACTACGCACGCGACAACGTGGTCGCGACTCAGCGTGTGTTCGAGGCTGCCGCGCGCCGCGGCATCCGCGTCGCGTGGGCCTCTTCGTCCTCCGTCTACGGCAACGCGGAGGCGTACCCGACGCGGGAGGACGCGCGTCCGCGTCCCGTTTCGCCGTACGGCGTGACGAAGCTCTGCTGCGAGAGTCTCGCCGGCGCGTACGCGGAATCCGCCGGCCTGGACCACGTCGCCCTGCGGTACTTCACGGTCTACGGCCCGCGGCAGCGACCGGACATGGCGTTCACCCGGATCGTGAAGACGCTTGCCGCCGGCGGCACCTTCACCGTGTTCGGCACAGGCGAGCAGAGCCGCGACGTCACCTACGTCGGCGACGCCGTCGCGGCGACCATCGCGGCCATGCAACGGGGGGAAAGCGGCGCGGCGTACAACGTCGGCGGCGGAAGTGAGACATCGCTCCGCGAGGCGATCTCGATCTGCGAGCGCCTGAGCGGACGGCGCCTCGACGTCGTCTACGAACCCGCGGCGGCCGGCGACGTCCGGCGGACGGCAGCCGACACGTCGCGTGCCCGCGCCGATCTCGGCTGGGAGCCGCGGACGTCGATCGAGGAGGGCCTGCGAGCCCACCTCGAGTGGGGCGGCGCGACCTCCGACGACGGCGCGTGACGCGCTGCCGCCCCAGGGCGGGGCGGCAGCGCGTGTCGAACCGTCAGGGGTTGAGCGGCCCGAGTTTGATGACGCGGAGGCTCGCGATCGGGATCGGGTTCGCGGTGTACTGGTCCAGCGCCGGGATCGCCGTGCCGTCGACGGTCTGCCCCCAGTGGGCTGTCCAGCCGCTGCACGGGCTCGTGACGCAGTCGCTGTACTCGGCGTAGATCTTCGACCGCCCGGAGTGATCGGCGACGATCATCCCGTACCGCTGGAGGGCATGCGCGATGACGAGGCATGGCGTAAGCCTCCAGGCGCCGGCGCCGTCCTTCGTCGAGCACGGATTCCCGTGCCGGTCGGTGAGCGGGCCCAGGTCGGCGTCCGTCAGAGCGGGATCGAGCTGGAGGCGTGCCCCCTCGGGCATCCGCTTCGTGACGCCAGCGATCTCGGGGAAGGCGTCGCCGAAATTGTTGCCGTCGGACTTCGTCGCCGGGTAGACCCAGGCGCCAGAGGGCGACCGGTAGGCGAAAGCGATCGCGTGGTCGATGTGGCCTTGGATGATCTCGCACGGACGGATCAGCCCTGCCGTGTACGTCATCCCGGGACCGCGCGAGCCGAACCCCTTCGGCGGTACGCCGTTCCAGAGCGTGTTGTAGTGGTAGCCGTTCGTCGCGACGAAGTTGCCGGGGCTGGAGGCGTCCGGCATGAGCTGCCAGAACGCCCACTCGTCGCCGGTCAACGGGTTCAGGACGATCGCCTGGCCGTCGCTGCCCATGGCGGAGGCAGTGTCGGGCGGCACCGGGATTGTCACCGACCACCGGCCCTGCGTCACCGCGAGGTTGAGCAGGGGGTCGGAGCCGCCGCCGAACACGTTCGAGTACGTCCCGCTGCCGTATCCGTACGGGTTGTTGACGTTGAACCTCACGGTCCGCACAGGCGTCGTCGCGTCGACGAGGAACACCGGGTAGGAGTACTGCGTCGGGTCGGACGTGAGGATGTTCTGGTCCGTGTTCTTGACGAGGTAGCTCACGTACAACGGCGAGTCTGGATCGAGCGCGGGGTCAGCCGCGACGGGAGTGTTCCACGGGCTCGAGTCGGAGTACGGCCGCCGGCAGGACGACGGCGTGGTCGATACAGGGCGCGCCGCGACCACGGCGGTCGGCAGGCTCGCCGCGCTCGCCGATCCCGAGGCGTTCGCCGCGGTGACCGCGACCGCGAGTCTCGACCCGACGTCGGCCGTTCCGATCGCGTACGTCGACGACGTCGCGCCGGGAATCGCGACGCAGAGCGCGCCGAGCGAGTCGCACCGGCGCCAGCTCCAGCCGAAGCTCGTGGGCGAGCCCGACCAGGTGCCGGGCTCCGCCGTCAGGAGAGCGCCGTCCTGGGCCACGCCGGAGAGCGTCGGGAGGGTCAGGTTGAGCGGAGGCGCGGCCGGGGGCGGCGGAGCCGTGCCCGTCTCGACGACGAGCCGCGGAGCGGCATCTCCGCCGGCCTCGCGACTCGACATCCGAAGCTCGGTGCTCGGCGTGACGGTGGCGAGAGCCAGGTCGACGCGGCCGTTCCCGGTGACGAGGCTCGTCACGTCTGCGGCCGTCCACGCGCCGGCGACCAGCCGGAGGCGGGCGGCGACGGGCGTCGCCGTCAGCCCCGGCGCTGTTCCGAACGTGATCGTGGACTCGTCCCAGGCGCGGCCGTCGGTGCCGTAGACGTCGACACCGACGAGGAGGTCGGTGTTGACCGCCTTCAGCAGCAACGTCGCCTTCGAGACGGCTCCGTCGAGGCCCGACACGTCGAAGCGCAGGAAGGACCTGAGCTTGGGCGACGACGACGCCTTCAGAAGGACGTCGTCGCCGAAGTTCCCGGACGGTTGCCACTCGTGCACGAACGCGTCCCCGGTCGGAACGAAGGTCTTGGACGACGGAGCGGTGGTGGTGGTGGTGGTGGTGGTGGTGGTGGTCGTGCCGTTGGAGGTCGTCGGATCGGACGTTTCGAGCACGAGCTGCGGCGCGTATCCGGCGCCGGATTCGCGGCTCGCGAGGGAGAAGTTTGCGTACGAGGCGCCGGGGAGAAGCGCGAGGTCGACGATCGCGGCGTCGGCGACGAGCGCCGTGACGTCGACGCGCACCCAGGTGCCGCCGGAGAACGGCCCGGAGCGTGGGCCTGCCGTGGCGTCGGGGGCGGGTGCGTTCGAGTACGTGGTCGCGTCCTCTGACCAGGTGCCCGTCGAGACGCCGCGAACCTCGAAGCCGGCCGTGCTTCGGCTCTTCGCGTAGACCCTGAGCGTCGCGCGCGTGATCGGCCCGGTGACGGCGCCGGCGTCGAACTGCAGGTACGCCCGAGCGACGGGTGAGCCCACGATCCTCAGCGACGCGGACTCCCCGTAGTTGCTCGCCGGCGACCCGGCGGTGACGTACGTGTCGGCGGAAGCCGTGACGGTGGTCGTCGACGCGGTCGCGCGCGCGGCCTGAAGCGGCGCGAGCGCGAGCGCGAGGCCGACGCAGCCGAGGACCGCAGCGATGAGGACGCGTCGGTCGAGGGCCTGTTGGACGAGGGCGGTCAGCTCCGGGTAGCGGCGGGACTTCGGCGGCGGAAGCGCGGGCACGGGAGAACCTCCAGCGGCGTGGAAGGGGGCACGGACGCGGCGCGGATCGATCCTGGGTAAGACCTCGCACGCCGCCTACCCGGCTCGGGCTCCTCGTCCGTTCGGGGGGCGGCATCCCTCCAACGGGTAGGTGTTTGACGGCTGGCGCGGGGGCTTGGCGCCGCTCGGTCCTGTACGAATGATCTGCCTGCGCGAATGATCCTAACCCGACGGCTAGTCTTTTGCCGTGTCAACTGCACCTTTGCCGCACTGATTCGAATCTGCTTCCGCCTTTTTCGGCGTTTGTGGGTGTTGCTCCTCTCGGTGCGTCGTCGCGCGTGAGCGGCAGGCGGGCTGACGTAAGCTAAGGCGACGCTGCGGCTGGCGACGTTGTACGCCGCACCGCCGCCGACACCTCACGTGCGCGGATCTCCGGGTTGGAGCCGGGGACGTGTCGATCGAGGACGGGACGCGCGCCCAACTCGAAGCGAGCGGCGTCACGTCGGCGATGGAGGCTAACGCGCGAGGAGCGGAGCCGCCGCCGCTCGCACGCTCGGAAGTGGTCTAGAGTCACGGCGTGGCCGGCGGCGTCACGACGCTGAATGCCGACCACGGGATCGCGCTGAGGATCCCGCGGCCGACTGTCGAGTCCCAGCCGGCCGTCGCGCGGTCCTCCACGTAGATCTTCGACGAGCCGGAATGATCGACGACGAACATGCCGTACGCTTGCATCGCGCGGGCGATGGTCCGTGCCGTCGGGGAGAGGCCCCAGGCATCGAAGTCGAGGTCCGTCAGCTGCGGGTTGAGCTGGAGGCGAGCGCCTTCCGGAAGATCTATCCCGGTCACGCCGCCGAAGTTGCCGCCGTCCGATTTCGAGGCGGGATACACAAAGCCGCTCGAGGGCGAGTTGTAGGCAAAGGCGAGCGCGTGGTCGATGTGTCCCTGCGCGATCTCCCATCGGCGGACGAGGCCGCCCGAGTACGGCATTCCTGCGCCGCGCCCGGCGAGGCCGTCGGCGAACCGACCGTTGTACCCCGCGGTCGTGTGGTAGCGATAGCCGTTCGTAGCGGTGACGGCGCCGGAGGAGTCGCGCGAGAACTGCCAGTAGCCGTACTCGACACCGTTGACCGCGTCCCAGAGCACGAGCTGCCCGTATCGTCACGGAAGGGCCTCCTGGAGGGGTCGACGCGGTCGCGTGACCGCGGGAGAGACATCGATGAACGGATCGGAACCTCGACGTCGCGAATGAACCCTCGGATGGGCGATCCAGGTGCGGCAGTCGTGCGGCGCGTGCCCGGGGCGGCTCCCTCGTCCAGTCATCGCCCGTAACGTCGGCCGCCGCAGCGCCGGCCGGTCCGCAGAATTCCGCGGCTACTCTTTCGCCGTCGCGCTACGGCGCCTCCCGAGAATTCATTCGAATCCTCGCCGAGTGGATTTCGAATCCGCGGCGGCTACTCTTTCGCCATGGCGCCAAACGGCGCCTTCCCGCAATGGACTCGAATCTGCTTCAGCTCGTCCGGCGTTTCTGGGCGCTGCTCCTCCTGGGGGCGCTCGTCGGGGGGCTCGTTGCCTACGTCGCCGCCCAGCGCATGGACCCGACGTACGAGTCGTCGGTCCAGCTGCTCGTCGGGCCGATCAACGCGAGCTTCGACAACCAGCGCGCGTCCGGAAACCTCGCGCGGACGTATGCCGATCTCGTAACCAGCGGGCCGGTGCTCGCGGCCGCGGCGAAGGACGCAGGCGTCGAGGCTCCGGTGGCCGATCTGCGCAAGGACGTGAACGCGACGTCGAACGACGTCACGCGGATCCTGACGATTCGCGCGCGCAGCGGGACGGCGGAAGCAGCGCGCGCATTCGCGAGCTCGCTCGCGAACGAGCTCCGGGACATCGGGTCGGAGTCGACGGCCGGCCTGATCGACGCGTTCGTCGCGAGCGACGCCGTCTCGCAGCTTCCGGCGGCGCAGCAGAACGCGGTCCGGGCGGCGGCGACGAGCGTCTTCGGTAGCGTCGCCCCGGGCAGGCTCCGCGTGGTCGATCCACCCGAGGTACCGGCAGGCGCGGCGTCGCCGAAGGTCGGGCTGATCACGATCCTCGGCGCGATCGCAGGACTGGTCGTGGCTGGGGTCGTCGTCCTCCTGCGCGAGGCGACGAACGACCGGGTGGACAGCGAGCAAGCGCTCGGCGCCCTCAACAACGTGCGATTCTTGGGCGCCGTGTCGCCGCGAGCCGGGCGGCGAGGGGAAGCGCTCGCAGGCGAGACCGGCGCGCGTGAGGGCGTCGCCGATACATACCGGCTCGTGGTGGCGAAGATCGAGCTCGCGAACTCCGACGTGGGCACGCTGCTCGCGGTCGGGGCCGACGATGCCGTCGGCGCCGGTGAGACCGTCGCGCACCTGGCGTCCGTCCTCTCCGAGTTTGGCCCGCCCGTCACGCTCGTCGACGCGACCTCGACGGGCGAGATCACGGAGCTTCTCGACCTCGGCGGTCGCCGCGGGTACACGGACCTCTTCGCCGACGCGGACTTCTCGCGCAACGGCATCCCGCTCGACGACTTCGTCGTGCACCGGAGCGATGCGCTCGCGATCGTGCCGCGCGGAACCCAGGAGGGCGGCCAGGCCTTCGACGCCGCCAGGGCGCGCGCCCTGCTCGAGCGTCTACGGGAGAACGGTTCGCTCGTCCTGCTGTACTGCCCCGCCATCGATCGCTCGCCCGCGACGCTCGCCTGGGCACAGCTCGTGGACGGCGCGGTGATCGTCGTCCGCCGGCGCAAGACGACGACGGCGGCGGTCGAGCGGACGCTCGCGACGCTGTCGATGACGGGCGTCAGCGTCCTCGGCACGATTCTCCGCGTGTAGAGCGTCGATGCCACGGTCGAACGACGTCTGACGCGGCGATATCCTCCGTGGAGCGGATGGGGCTGCGCAAAGCACCGGTGGCGATCGCCATCGCGGCATTCGTCTTCGTGCTTGCGGGGGTGACCGCCGCTGCGATGCTCGGTGTCGTGGAGACGCCCGACAGGTCGTCAGCGCAGGCGCTGCGCACGTACGAGGCGTCCCCGTGCAAGCGGCCCTACACGGAGTGGAGCCCGTGGAACACGCCGATCGTCGACCCCGTCCGCGACAGCTCGCTCCGGGGGCGCCTGCCGGTGCTCGACGATCCGCTGACCTCCGACCCGACGCAGTACACGTATCCGGTCTACGAGGTGCGGGCAGCGGCGGCGGGGCGACCCGTGCGGCTCGACGGCTGGTACTCGGACGTCGGTGCCGGAGGCGCGTCGCTCCGCCTGCAGCGCGGGACGACCGTCCAGATCCCGGTGCCGCCAAACGCGAGGCCGGCGAGTGGATCCGACGGCCAGATCGTCCTTCTGGACCCGTCGACCGGCGACGAGTGGGGAGCGTGGAGGTTCGACAGCCACGGCGACGGGACGCTCAGCGCCACGAACGCCTACCACTACAACACGACCTGGAGCGGCGTCCCGCCGCGCACGCGGTCGAACGATCCGTTCGTCTCGCGCGGCGCGGGAGTGCCGTACCTTGCCGGGCTCGTGCGCCCGTGCGAGATCGCGCGGGGCCGCATCGACCACGCGCTCGCCTTCGCATACCCGTATCCGTCGGCGAAGCACGTTTACCCGGCCACGAAGTCGGACGGGAGGGGATCGACCGAGGACCTGCCCGAGGGGACACGACTTCAGCTCGACCCGAGCCTGTCCGACGGCGAGCTTCGCGATCGCGGCTGCGACGGCGCCTGTCTCACGATCGCCCGTGCGCTGAAGCGCTACGGGATGTACGTGATCGACAACGGGGGTCGCCCCAAGGTGATGGTCGAGTACGAAGAGACGGCGCGGTGGGACGGTGCCGTCACGGCAGGAACCCCGAGCACGATCCCGCTGGACCGGCTCGAGGTCGTCGTCGACTCGCGCCCGCTCGTGCGCGCGCTGCCGAGCCACGGCGTCCGGGGGCGTCTCGCCCCTCTGCGCTACGTCGTGTTCGACCGCGGGAACGCCACGCGCGAGGAGATCACGGTCAGCGTCGCCGGACGGCGGGTCGCGACGCTGCGCCGCGCCTTCCACGTCCCGACCTCGCGCCGCGTGACGACGGTGCCGTGGTTAGGCGGAAGCTCGGCGAAGCGCGCCATCTTCTGCGTCCGCGCGTGGGATCCGGCCGGGCACGCAAGCCGCCGGAGCTGCAGCTCGATGGCCCGCCGGTGAGCCGTCAGCCGCGCCGAACGCGCGTCCAGACGCTCGCGTCGCGGCGCCGGAGGAAATTGCGGAAGCCTGCGAGCGTCGCCAGGTTCATCCGGCAGAAGTAGTACGGGAGGAAGAGCCACCGGTTGCGACGCCCCGTCTGCTCCCTGCGATAGCCGGCGAGCGCGGCCGCGTAGAACGTGATCTGCCCGACGAGGAGGAGGCGCAGCAACGGGCGGCGCGGCGCGGCGGCGGTGTTCGCGACCGCGGCCGTCACGAGCGCGCCCGGGACGACCGGCCTCAGCGCCTTGTGCGAGAGCACCTTGAGCGCGAGGCCCGGCTTGCGGGCGGCGAGCCGCGGGAAGAGCGCGGCGAGGGCCTGCCAGCGGCCGCTCACGATCCGCGCGCGGCGGACGGCCTCGTCCTCGACGGTGGCGGACGCCCGCTCGACCGACACGGCATCGCGCGCATAGACGACCCGCCATCCGTCGAGCGCCGCGAGCATCGCCTGGACGAAGTCCTCCGTGAGGAAGCCGCGGTCGGGCACGCGGAACGCGGCGCGGCGGAAGGCGAGGATCTCGCCGGCGACCGCGGCGACCGAGCCCGTCGTGGTCTCCCAGCTCTTGAGCGCCGACTCGTACCGCCAGTAGAGGCCCTCGGCACGATCGAGCGACCTGCCGGACCCGTCGTCGATGAGCTTCCGCCCGGTGACCACCCCGACTTCGCGATCGGCGAAGGGCGCGACGGAGCGCACGGAGCGTACCCGGCTCGAAGTGGTTGTTCGCATCGGAGAAGACGAAGACGTCGCCCGTTGCGGTCTCGGCGGCGCGCACCATCGCGGCGAGCTTTCCGCGCCGCTCCGGCTCGTGCAGGACGCGCGTTCCGGTCAAACCGCGTGCGCGGTCGGCGGTCGCATCGTCGGAACCGTCGGCGACGACGAGGAGCTCGAGCCGATCCCGCGGATAGTCGAGTTCCAGCGCGTTCTCGAGCTTCTCGACGATCACGTCCTCCTCGTTGTAGGCGACGACGACGAGGCTCACGGCCGGCTCGTGGGCCGGGTCGGAGGCCGGTGGCCGGGGGCGTAGCTTCGCGAGCAGCGCAACCGCGGCGGGATAGCCGATGAAGGTGTAGACGACGAGGCCGGCGGAGGCCCAGAAGGCCCTCTCCGCCAGGCTGCCGCCGCTCGGCCCCCGGTCGCCGCGCCCGCCGAGCATCGAGGGATTCTAGCGCCGCTAGACTGTCCCGCCCCTGCGGCAAACGACCGGGCTGCGCCGCCGGTGTCCGCGGTCGCGCGCGGCACCGACGGAGTGAGGCAGAAAGTGCACGAGACGAAAAGCGACGACGCGCTCTCGAAGCGCGGCTCCGCGACCTCGGCGGCGCTTCTCACGTACGGCACGAACCTCAGCGTGTCCGCGCTGTCGCTCGCGAACGTGCTCATCGTCTCGCGCGTTCTCGGCCCGGGGGCCCGCGGGCAGGTGGCGTTCCTGATCACGGTCGCAACGATGTCCGCGCAGATCGGCGGGCTCAGCGTGCAGGAGGCGAACGCGAACATCGGTGGCTCGGAGCCGCAAGTGCGCGCCCGGCTCGCGACGAACTCGCTCCTCGTCGCGCTCGTCTGCGGAATCGCGACCGCGGCCATCATCGTGGCTCTCTCGTGACGGTGTTCCCCGCGGTCGGAGGCCCCGTCACCCGTGGGCTCCTCTGGGTCGCGGTCGCGTCGATCCCGGTCGTGATCGCCCGCGTCTACTTCAGCTTCCTCCTGCAGTCGGAGTATGCGTTCAAGGTGACCAACGCCGCGTGGCTCATTGGGCCCCTGATCGGCGCCTGCGGGAACGCGGCGCTGGCCCTCCTCGGCTGGATCACCGTCACGACCGCGTTCGCGACGTGGGTGATCGGGCAGGTGATCGGGCTCGTGCTGATGGTCGCTTACGCGGCGCGGCACAGCGGCTTCGCCAGGCCGGATCTCGGGCTGGTGCGGCGAGCCCTCGGCTTCGGGCTCAAGACGCACCCCGGGCGGCTGATGGGCGTCGGAAACTACCGCGCGGACCAGTGGTTCGTCGGCTCGATCGCCGGCGCGCGCGAGCTCGGTTTCTACAGTGTCGCCGTCGCCTGGGCCGAGATGCTCTATTACCTCCCCGGCGTCCTTACTCTCGTCCAGCGACCGGACCTCGTGCGGGCGACGCGCGAGGAAGCTGCCCGGCGGACGGCCCGCGTATTCCGGATCGCGGTGATCTTGGCAGCGTCGGCGTCGGTTGTCCTGATCCTCGTCGCGCCGCTCCTCTGCACCGTCGTCTTCGGATCGGAGTTCAGCGCGTCCGTCGACGATCTGCGCGTGCTGGCCCTCGGCGCGTTCGGGATCACGGCGATCGACCTGCTCCCGAACGCGCTGACGGCGCAACGGATGCCGATCCGCGGCATGTGGGCGATCGCCGTCGCCTTCGTCGTGACGATCGCGCTCGACATCGCGCTGATTCCGCCGTTCGGCGGCATCGGCGCCGCGACCGCGAACACGGTCGCCTACACGATCGGGGGAGTCGCAGCGGCGTGGATCTTCAGTCGCACGCTCCGCCTCCCCGTCCGCGACCTCGCGCCGACTCGCGGCGAGCTCCGCTGGTTCTGGAGCAAGCTGCAGGCAGCGCGGGCACGCGTCTGACGGCCTCGCGATGCGGCTCGGCGTCTACTCCGACCTTCTCTACCGCTCGGACGGCGAGCGGATCTGGACGCACCAGGCGTTCATCAGGTTCGTGACGTCGCTGCCCCCACGGGTGAGCGAGCTGGTCATCTTCGGACGCGTCGATCCGGCTCCGGCGCGGAGCCACTACCCGCTCCCCGAAAGCGTGCGCTTCGTCCCGCTCCCGCACTACGCGCGCGTGACGTCGGTCACGGGACAGCTGCGCGCGCTCCGGCGCACGCGCGACGCGTTCGCGGCGGAGCTCGACCGGCTCGACGCCGTCTGGATCTTCGGCCCGCACCCGATCGCCGTTGCGCTCGCGCTCACCGCCCGCCGCCACGGCACGCCGCTCGCGCTCGGCGTGCGCCAGGACTATCCGATGTACATCGCGAGCCGGCTCCCGAGCAGGAAGTGGGCGTGGGCCGTCGCCGCGGCGCACGCACTCGAGGCGACGTTCCGCCGACTCGCGCGGACGTCGCCGACGGTCGCCGTCGGCGACGATCTGGCGCAGAAGTACGCCCGCTCGGGGTGGTCCGGTGCTCTCGACCGGCTTCTCGCTGATCGGCGGAGACGAGATCGTGTCGCTCGACGAGGCGCTCGCACGGCAGTGGAGCGCTGATCTCCGCATCCTCAGCGTCGGACGCCTCGACCAGGAGAAGAATCCGTTGCTCCTCCCGGACGTCCTAGCCGCGCTCCGCCGGGTCGACCCCCGCTGGCGGCTGACGATCGCCGGCGACGGCCCACGCTCGCTGGCGCCGTCGAGGCGCGTGCCGAGGCGCTCGGGATCCGCGACGCGGTCGAGCCGGCGGGATACGTGCCGCAGGGCGACGCGCTGCGGGCGCTGTATCTGAGCCATCACGTCTTCCTGCACGTCTCGTTGACGGAGGGATTCCCGCAGGTGCTCTTCGAGGCCCAGGCCGCGGGAACACCTGTCGTGGCGACGGCCGTCGGCGGGGTCACAGCGGCGGTGCGCCGCCACGACAGCGCCCTCCTCGTCCCGCCGTCGGACGCGCCCGTCGCCGCGGCCGCGGTGACACGGATCGCGACCGACCCCGTGCTGCGACGCGACCTGATCGTGCGCGGCCTCGAGTCCGTCCGCGAGCAGACGACTGAGGCCCAGCTCGACCGGATCGTCGAGTTCTTCGCGTCGACGCTCGGGACGGGGCCGCGCGGCCGCGCACGTCTGTAGCTGCCGCAGCGGTCAGGCGTCCGCCGCGCGCTCGGACCGTCCGAGCCGTACGACGACCGCAGCGAGCGCGAGTACCATCCAGAGGTACCGCTCGTAGGCGAGCGACAGGAACACCCCGGCGGCGAGGTACGCGGCGAGCGCCAGGAGGTACCCTGCTCGGCGTGCGCGGCGAGCTCCCGGTCGCTCCACCTGCAGCGCTTGCGGACACGCCAGAGGCCGCGCGCCGACACCGCGAGGAGTCGAGAGGAAGACGGCGAGCCCGACGGCGCCGAGGTCGGCGGCGATGCCGAGGTAGGTGTCGTGCGCCTGCCGCTCCGGCGTCGCTCCCTTCTGCGGGCCGAACTTCACGGTGCTGTGCACGACCCCGCCGACGCGGCCGGCGTACTCCTGGTAGTGCACGGGGAACTGCCCCGGGCCGACGCCCAGCACCGGGTGGTCGAGGAACGCGAGAACCGCGGCACGCATCTCCGTCGACCGGCCCTGCACGGACTGGTCCTCGCCCGCCGACGCCCCCTCCGCCTGCGTCGCGCTCGTCACGCTCGCGAGCGACGACACGCGGTCGCGGTACGACGGGATCACGGCGACGACGAGCGCCGCGGCCAGCACGCGACGAGGGCCGCATGCCGGACCTTGACCTCGCGGATCGCCACCATAATCGCGAACACGAGGCCGAGCGCGACCACCGCGCCGCGGGAGTAGGTGAGGATGATCCCCGCGGAGGCGAGAACGGTTGCGCCGATTGCGGCCACGCGGACGCGACCCGAGCCGGCGAACGCGCGCAGAAGCGCGAGCGGCATGGCGATCAGCAGCACCTGCGCGTAGTAGTTCGGATCGCCGATCGGCCCCTGGAGTCGCGGCTCGGGGTTCAGGCCGAAGAAGTAGTCCTGGCTCACCTGCGCGAATCCGGCATACGACGAGTAGAAGGTGTGCGTCGCGTACTGGAAGAGCGTCAGCGCGCCGAGGAACGCCCCGCCCGCGATGATCGCCCACGTGACGTTGTTCAGCGCACGGCGCGTCCGGACGGCGTTCGTCAGCAGCGTGAAGAGCACGAGCCCCTCGAAGACGAACGTCTGGAGCCGCACGAGCGCGAGCGAGATATCGCTCGACATCGTCGTCGCCGCCAGCATGACGACGAGGTAGACGCCGAGAAGGACGAGCGCCGTGGGCACGACGAGCGGCTCTCGCCGCAGGAGCGCGGCGGCGACGGGGATGCAGAGGAGGAGCGGCAGCAGCGCAGCGGCCGTTTGGGGGACGCCGTGGTAGTTCGCCAGGACGGACGGCGTGTTGGTGAACGTCAGGAAGATGACGGCGACGGTCGCCACGTTCGGCCGGACCAGCGCTGCGACGACGAAACCGACCGCGGCGACGGCCACGACGGCCAGAGTCGGCTGCCGTGTCGCGGCGATGCCCGCCGCGGCGGCACCGACTGCGACGGCGAGCTGGAGGCGCAGCGGCGCGACGAAAGTCAGGGAGACGCGCTCATGGTCGGGCGGGCTAGGCGACCTTGACTGCGACGGCCGTGGAGGTCGTCGTATTGCCTGCGACGTCGGTCGCGACGGCGGCGTGGCGTGTGCGAGCCGAGGCCCGCCTTCTTCGTGTTCCACGACCAGGTGAACGGGGCCGCCGCCACCGTCTGTTGGAGGGCGCCGTCGAGGTAGAACGCGACGGACTGCAAGCCGGACGGGCCGGTGTCGGCGGCGGTGGCGGTCACCTTGAACGTCCCGGTTACCGTCGCGTTGCTCGCGGGGGCCGTGATCGCCACCGTCGGCGCCGCGGCTTCACCGAAGCGCCTGGGTCTTCACGGTCTCGGTGTTCCCGGCGGCGTCCCACGAGCGGAACGCGACCGTGGCGAACTGCGCCACGGAGACCGAGCCGCCCGCGTAGACCGTGCCGTTCGTGAGCGTCGGATCGGTCCCGTTGGTCGTGTACCGCGTCGAGGCGAGACCAGGCCCGCCTGCGTCGGTCGCCGTGAAGGAGACGGCGACGGCCGTGCGATACCACGTCGTCGCGCAGGGGGCGCCGCCGCAGCTGATCGTCGTCACGGGCGGCGGGTTCGACAGCGTGACCGTGCGCGGGGCGGAGACGGTGTTGGTCCCGGCCGCGTCCCAGGCCCGCGCCGTCAGGACGTACGCGCCGTTCGGAACGGCCGTCGTCCACGAGACGGTGTACGGGCTCGCCGTTGCGGTTCCGACGCAACGGTGCCGCGAAGAACTCGACCTTCGTGACCGCGGTGTCGTCGGAGGCGTTGGCGGCGAGCCCGACGATGCCGTTCACGGTCGAGCCGTCGGCCGGAGCGGTCAGCGCGACCGTGGGCGGCGTCGCGTCCGTCGGCGCCGGCGTCCGCGAGGCGCGCGGCATGAACGCCGCGTCGAGCTTCGCGTCGTCGAACGTCGCGTCGAGCTTGCCTGCGTGGCCGGGCCGATCCGGATCGCGGTGGCCCCTGCCTGCCAGTAGCCCGCCGCGCCGGCGGCGATCGTCGTCGAGGCGAACGCGAGCGGGCGGCCGGTCGCGTCGGTCGTGAACTGCGCGTCGCCGGAGGCGAGGAACGCCTCGACGACGGCGGTGCGCGTCCCATCGCCTGCGCGCTGGTGCAGGCCGACCCGGAAGGTCGCCGGCGCGAGCGCGAGCGCCGTGGTCGTGCACGCGGTGGCGAGCGAGCCGCCGCTCCAGGCGCCGGCGACTTCGAGGCACAGCGTCCCGTTCGGCCGGAGCACGACCCTCGCGACGGTCGTCGCGCCGGTGAGAATCGCCGCGACCTGAGCGTCGGCCGATGGAAGCGCGCGGACGGAGACGTAGAACGAAGCGGACAGATCGCCCTGCGGCGCGAGCGTCTGCTCGAGGTAGGTCCCGGAGACGTTCGACGCCCGTGCCGAATACTGCCCCTTCAGCGGGGTCGTCAGCTCTTCGTCATCCCGCCGCCGAGGTTCAGCGACGCCCCGCTCGTCCCGTCGACGAGTGACGCGGTGCCGTCTTCGAAGGTGATGTCCTTGATCCTCGACCCCGTGACGACGTTGGACGGCGGCGACGGCGTCGCGCCGGCGACTGCCCGGACCCGGTAATAGTAGACGCCGTTCGACGGCGCATCGTCCGTGTAGGCGGTCGCGTTCGCCGCGAGCGTGAACACGGTCGGCGAGGCGAAGTTCGTCGACGTGCTGCGGTCGACCAGGTAGCCGGTCTCCGTGTTTGCGTTGTCGGTCCACGAAAGCGCTGTCCGGCCGCGTGCGGGATAGGTCGCCGTCAAGGCACTCGGCGCGCCCGGCGGATTCGCCACCGCGACGGTCCGCGCCGCCGAGGTCGTCGTGTGGCCGAGGGCGTCGTAGGCCCTTGCGGTCAGCGTGTAGGCGCCGTTCGCCACGGTCGCGGTGTCCCACGCCGCCGTGTAGGGCGTCGAGGTCGCGGTTCCGACGAGCGTCTGGCCGACATAGAGCTCGACCTTGACCACGCCGACGTCGTCGGCGGCGGCCGCGGAGATCGTCACGACGCCCGCGACGGTCGCCGCGTCGGCGGGTGCCGTCAACGACGTCGTGGGCGCGGTTGCGTCGATCTGGATTGTCTGGGTGTGTGTGGCTTCGGCGTTGCCGGCGCTGTCCCAGGAGCGGTATTTGATGGTCGTGCTGGTGGCGGCGGTGATCGGGGCGCTGTAGAGGGTGCTGGTGGCGGTCGGGTCGCTGCCGTCGGTGGTGTAGCGGGTGGCGGCGATCCCGGAGCCGCCGTTGTCGTCGGCGCTCAACGCGATGTCGACGGCGGTGGTGTACGAGCCGCTGGCGCAGGGGGCGCCGGCGCAGCTGATCGTGGTCGTCGGTGCGGCCGAGTCGACCTTGATCGTGCGTGTCTGGGTCGGCTCGACGTTGCCGACGCTGTCCCAGGAGCGGTACTTGACCGTGGTGGTCGCGGCGACCGGGAACGAGCCGATGTACTCGGTGCTGGTCGCGGTCGGGTCGCTGCCGTCGGTCGTGTAGCGGGTCGCCGCGACGGTCGAGCCGCCGCCGTCGGTCGCCGACAACGCGACATCGACCGCTGCGGTGTACCAGCCGGCGCCGCAGGCCGCGCCGCCACAGCTGATCGTCGTCGTCGGCGCGGTTGCGTCGATCTGGATTGTCTGGGTGTGTGTGGCTTCGGCGTTGCCGGCGCTGTCCCAGGAGCGGTA
>CAVUKP010000019.1:0-19408 GCA_963742135.1 uncultured Thermoleophilia bacterium
GATGTACCGGTCGCAGCGCTCGCAGTTCGGTCCGCAGTCGGTCTCGCCGCAGCCGTGCTCGGCGCCCCGGTCGTAGTGGAGCTCGGAGCACGGGCCGCAGGGGCCGGTCTCGCCCGCAGGGCCCCAGAAGTTCTCGGAGCGCGGGAACGGCACGATGCGCTCACGCGGGATGCCCTTCCGCAACCAGGCGGCGACGGCGACCTCGTCCTCTCCGATCCCGAGCGTCGGGTCGCCGGCGAAGACGCTCGCCCAGAGCCGGTCGGGGTCGAAGCGGAGGTGCTCCGTCACGAACTCCCACGCGAGGTCGACGGCGCCATCCTTGAAGTAGTCACCGAACGAGAAGTTGCCGAGCATCTCGAACATCGACGCGTGGCGGGCGGTGAGCCCTACCTCGTCGAGGTCGGTGTCCTTCCCGCCGGCGCGAAGGCACTTCTGGACGGTCGTGAAGCGCGGCGCGGGCGGCTGCTTGTCGCCCGAGAAGTACGGCTTCAGCGGCTGCATGCCGGCGCTGATGAACAGTGTCGACGGGTCCTCGGGCGGTGGGATGAGCGAGAACGACGGGAACCGCATGTGCTCTCGCGACTCGAAGAACGAAAGGAATCCCTCGCGGAGCTCGGCCGTCGTGCGCATCCGCCGATCGTAGCGCCGAAGCCGTTTCGCGCCTGGTAGATGCGCGAGTGGTCGGGACTCTCCGATCAACCGCCCCCAGGGGCACTCCCGTGTCCCTGAGGTCAGGCTATCGGCGGACGACCGACGAGAGCGTCACGAGTTCGTGCCGGTTGTGTGACCGGAGTGGACACGCCCGCGTCGCGACGGCGGTGGTAACTCGCCGAATCGGTCGCGGGCTGCGACGGACGCGTCTCTATGTCGCGTCGCCGTCAGGCCGTCGCTCTGGGCGCCGGCCTAGGGCACCTCGTCGGGCGGGACCGGCGCCGGATCGGGCTTCGGCGTCGGCGGCGGCTGCGGCCACGGATCGGGCTTCGGCTGCGGAGGCGGCGTCGGCGTCGGCGTCGGCCGCTCCTCCGAAGGAGGCGTGCGGCCCGGCGGCCCGGAGATCCTCCGCGAGATCCTGTTCGCGCCGTCGCGCCGCGTCCTGTCGCCGCGTCTTTCGCCTCGGAGAAATCTCGTCGACTTGCGGAAGGACGCAGAAGCCGTGTGCGATCCCGGCCGCCAGCCCGAGACCTTCTCGACCGGCGTGGCGATCGCCGTCGAGACCGCCCGCACGGCCGTGTCGGCGCTGTCCGCCATGGACACCGCGCTGTCCGTCACCGTGTCGAGCTTGTCGAGCTGGTAGTTGACGCGGTCGACGGTGCCGCCCGTCTTGACGACGACCGGTAGCGCGTCGCGCTCTGCTCCCTGAACGAACGACGAGACCCGGTCGAAGACCCGACCGAGCTTGTAGAGGGCGAAGATCGAGCCGACGCCGAGGAGGATGAGGAAGATCGCCAGGCCCCAGTAGGCGACGTCACCGGCGGAGAACGCGACCGTCATCGCGCCGGATCCTACCCCGTCGCACGTTCGATCACGCCCGCACCGACAACTGCGTCGCCGTCGTAGAGGACGGCGATCTGACCCGGCGCGGCTGCCTCGACCGGCTCGGCGAGCTCGAGCGCGAAGCCCGACGTCCGTGACGTGACCCGCGCCGCCACGGGCTCGCTGCGGTAGCGGAGCTTCGCCTCGACGTCGTCGACGGGGACGTAGAGGTCGCCGCGCGCGTCGACTCGAGTCACCCGCAAAGCCGCGCGCGGGCCGACGACGAGCGCGTTCGCCTCGACGTCCGACGCGGAGCGCGTAGAGCGGCTCGGGCGACGCGACGCCGATCCCGCGCCGCTGGCCGGGCGTGAATCGCCACAGCCCGTCGTGCCGTCCGACGACCGTCGCCGCTCTCGTCGACGATCGGCCCCGGTCGCGATCGCCACGCCGCTTCGGCGAGAGGAACGATCGGTAGTCGCCACCGGCGAGGAAGCACGCCTCCTGGCTTTCCGGCCGACGTGCCGACGCCAGACCGGCCGCGGCGGCCTCGGCGCTGCACCTCGGCCTTCGTCATCGCGCCGAGCGGGAAAGCGACGCGGTCGAGGAGCGTCCGGAGCGAGCGTCGCCAGCATGTACGACTGATCCTTCGCGGGGTCGGCAGCGCGTGCGACGAGGCGCTCGACCGTCCCGCTCGACGACCGGGCGTAGTGCCCGGTCCACAGCACGTCGGCGCCGACCCTGTCGGCGAACGCGACTAGCGCGGCGAAGCGGAACGACGCCGTTGCATCGCATGCACGGGTTCGGGGTCAGGCCCGCCTCGTAGCCGTCGACGAACGGGCGCACGACGGCGTCGCGGAACGCCTCGCGGAGGTCGAGCGTCACGTGCGGCAGTCCGAGGGCGTGACACGTCTCGGCGCGCGCGGATGACTGCGTCCGGCGAGCAGCACGCCCGCTCGGAATCCGGCCCGGCCGGATCGAGCCAGAGTCGAAGCGTGACGCCGATCGCATCCGGGCGCGCGCGCAGGAGCGCGACCGCGCTGTCGACGCCTCCGCTCATCGCCACGGCGATCCGCCCCGGGCTCGGGGTCGCGCGGAACACCTGCGCGATGGCGTTCGCGACCGCATCGGCGGCAAGCGTCTCGCCCGGCACCGCGGCCGCCTCGAGAAGGGTCAGACCCGCGAGCGGGCGCGCCATCCCCGGCGCGTCCGCCTCGACGATCCGGTCGTCGTCGACGACGAGCCGCGCGAACGCGAACGCGTCGCCGCGGGCGGAGTCGCCGGTGACCTCGACGGGCATCGATCCACGGTAGCGCGTGCCGTGGCGGGATCCGTCGACGGCCCGGCGCCAGGGGCCGCGCGCCACCCAACGCGCCCCCAACCTCCCCCGGGGGCACTCCCGTGTCCCTGATGCCACGCTACCGCCGAGCCAATGCCGCGGGGGTCACGCGTTCGTGCCGACTTCGTCACGAGCGACGAGCTCGAGCCGGTTGCCCCAGGGGTCGTGGACGTGGAAGCGGGAGGTACCGGGGATCTCGGCGGGATCCGCCCACGCGACACGACGCCGCCGCGTCTGCAGCCGCCGCGCGATCTCGCCCAGCGCCGTCGGTCGAGGCGACGTGCAACGCCGGGTGTGCCTTCGTCGCCGGTGCGAAGTCCTCCGCGACGCCGACGTGCAGCTCGTGCACGCCGGCGCGGAACCAGACGCCGCCACGCGAGGCGAGAAGCGGCGGCTTCGGGAGCTCCTCGAGCCCGACGAGCTCACCGTAGAAGCGCCGTGCCTCGTCCTCGCATCCCGGCGGCGCAGCGACCTGGACATGGTCGAGCCCGACGATCGTCGCTCATCGGCGCGCTCGAAGAGGTGCTCGGCGCCTCGCGTGACCCCGGGCCGGAAAAGCGAACCCGCTTCTCCAGGTGGGTGCCCTGCCGGCCTTCGGCAACGCCGTCGCCCGGACCCGAGCTCCCTTCGTGTGAGTGTTGGTTCACGTTGAGAGCCCGGGGCCACGCGTGACGCCGAGCAGATCGCATCCTACCCGGCCGTCGCCGGACGACCACTAGCGAGTCGCGTAGCGCCACTCGACCTGCTGCGTGCCGTCGAGCCCGACGAGCTGCGCGAGCGCCGGCGTCAGCTCGAACTGCCGGCCGGTCGCGACGAGCTCGTTGTCGATCACCTCGGTGAGGATCGTCTCGCCGCCGTACCGGACGAGCAGCTTCGCGCCACACGGAAGCACCGGGTGCGTCACGCCGAGCGACCGCGTCGTCAGCGTGAGACCGCAGCTCGTGCGCTCGGCGTCACCGGCCGGCGGTCGCGGGGCGGCAAGGGCGTCGTACCACCCGCCGCCGGCGGCGACGGCTCCCTCCGACGCGACCGGGACGTTCTCGTCGTCCGACGCGCTCGACGACCGCCACCGCGACGAGCCCGGCGAGCAGCGCCACGGCGGCGAGCGAGAGGAGTCGGACGACGACCCGCGGGCTCAGGTCGCATCCTCCTCCGGCGCGACGACCGCGGAGGCCGAGCTCGTCGAGCTGCTGCCTGCGTGATCCGCGACGGCGCGCCCGACATCGGGTCGAGACCCGCCTGGTTCTTCGGGAACGCGATCACGTCGCGCAGGTTCGGCTCGCCGGCGAGCACCATCGTCATCCGGTCGATGCCGAGCGCGATGCCGCCGTGCGGCGGCGCACCCATCGCCAGTGCGTCGAGGAGGAAGCCGAACTGCGCGCGCTGCTGCTCCTCGGTGAGGGAGAGCAGGTCGAACACCCGCGCCTGGATGTCGGACTCGTGGATCCGGAACGACCCGCCGCCGAGCTCGTTCCCGTTGACGATGATGTCGTACGCGTGCGCGAGCGCCTTCCGGGGCTCGTCCGCGAACCGCGCCTTCCACTCGTCGGTCGGCCGCGTGAACGGGTGGTGCTTCGCGCGACCAGCGCTGCTCCTCCTCGTCCCACTCGAACATCGGGAAGTCGGTCACCCAGAGGAACGTGAACGCACTGTCGTCGATCAGCCCGAGCTCACGACCGACGTGGAGGCGGAGGTGCCCGAGGACGCGCGAGGTCAGCCTCCCATGCGTCCGCGACGAAGAGCAGCGTCTCGCCCGGTGCCGGCGCGAGCGCCTCGAGCTCCCGCTCCGAGAGGAACTTCGCGATCGGCGACCGGATCTCCCCGCTCTCCTCGTCGCGTGCGAGATAGGCGAGCCCCTTCGCGCCGCGCTCCTTCGCGACCTCCTCGAGGGCGGCGATCTCCGCACGCGAGTACGTCCGCGGCACGCGGAGGAAGCGCACCGTCTCCGCGCCGGCGAAGACGCCGAACTCCGAGTCGCGCGTGGCCGCCGTCGCGTCCTCGATCTCGAGGCCGAAGCGCGTGTCCGGCTTGTCCGAGCCGAACCGGCGGTCCGCCTCGTCGTACGTCATCCGCGGCCACGGCGTCTCGATCTCGACGCCGACGCAGTCGCGCCAGATCGCCGCGAACATCCGCTCCATCAGGTCGAACAGGGCCTCCTGGTCCGGGAAGCTCATCTCGACGTCGAGCTGCGTGAGCTCCTGGACGCGGTCGGCGCGGAGATCCTCGTCCCGGAAGCAGATCGCGATCTGGTAGTAGCGGTCGAAGCCGGCGATCATCGTCAGCTGCTTGAGGATCTGCGGGCTCTGCGGAAGCGCGAAGAAGCGCCCCTTGTGGAGCCGGCTCGGGACGACGAAGTCGCGTGCCCCCTCGGGCGTCGACTTGTAGAGGATCGGCGTCTGGATGTCGAGGAAGCCCGCTTCCTCCATGTGCCGGCGGATGATCCCGACCATCTGCGCGCGAAGCCCCAGGTTGCGCTGGAGCTTCTCGCGGCGCAGGTCGAGCCAGCGGTAGCGCAAGCCGAAGCGTCTCGTCGACGTTCTCCTCGTCGAGCTGGAAGGGCAGCGGCGTCGATCGCGAGACGATCTCGAGCGCGTCGACCGCGAGCTCGACCTCCCCCGTCGCCATGCGCGGGTTGACGGTCTCGGGCGACCGCGCGACGACCTCGCCGCGCGCCTGGAGCACGAACTCGTTGCGAATCTCGCTCGCGAGCTCGGCGGCCGCCGGCGCCCGCTCGGGGTTGATGACGAGCTGCGTGATCCCGCTCCGGTCGCGAAGATCGACGAACACGAGGCCGCCGTGGTCGCGGCGGCGCGCGACCCACCCGGCGAGGGTGATCGTGCGACCGGCGTGCTCGGCGCGCGGCTCGCCGCACATCAGGTCTCTCCAGCTCACGTCGAGAGCCTAGAGACGATCTCGTCGTGATGCGAGCGTCTCGTCCGGGCTGCCCGGTCGGCGAAACGTCGCCGTCTCGGCCCCGACGACGACGGTCGCAGCAGCGCCCAGCCGCCGTGCCTGTGTGAGCTGGCCCTTGAGCGAGCGGCCGGCGTAGTCGGTCTCGGCGGCGACGCCCGCGCGGCGGAGCTCGGCGAGCCAGCGTGCGACGGTCGGTCGGGGGGCGCCCTCGTCGAGCGCGAGGAACACGTCGATCCGTGGGTCGGCGGCTCGTCGGGACGCCGTCCTCCTCCATCGCGATGAGCAGCCGCTCGATGCCCGCGCCGAAGCCGATGCCCGGCGTCGGCGGCCCACCGATCTCCTCGATGAGGTAGTCGTAGCGGCCACCGCCGGTGATGGTCGAGTTCTGGTTCTCCATCGGCCCGATGAACTCGAACGTCGTCCGCGTGTAGTAGTCGAGGCCGCGCACGAGCGTCGGGACGATCGTGTAGGTCACGCCCACGGCGTCGAGGTCCGCCCGGACCGCCGCGAAGTGCTCGACGCAGGCCGCGCAGAGCGACTCGCCGATCTTCGGCGCCTCGTCGAGCGCGTCGCGTACCGCCTGCGGCTTCGCGAGGTAGTTGTCGAACACGCGGAGCGGGCTGACGTCGATCTTCGCGCGCGTGTCGTCGTCGAGCCGCTCTGCGTTCGCCGCGAGCCACGCTCCGAGCGCGTCGAGGTACGCGGGCCTGCACTCGCGACAGCCGATCGAGTTCAGCTCGAGGTGGTACCGCGTCACTCCGAGTCGACCGAGAAGTGCGTCGTAGAGCTGGATCAGCTCGGCGTCGATCGACGGATCGTCTGAGCCCGAGCGCCTCGACGGAGGCCTGCCAGTGCTCGCGGTACCGCCCGCGCCCGGGCGCGCCGTACCGGTACATCGGCGCGATCGTGAAGAGCTTCACCGGCTGCGGGTCGCGGTGCATCCCGTGCTCGACGTACGCGCGGCAGATCGGCGCGGTCCCCTCGGGACGCAGCGTCAGCGAGCGATCGGAGCGGTCGGTGAACGTGTACATCTCCTTCTGCACGACGTCCGATCCCGCGCCCGAGGTCCGCGCGAAGAGCGCGGTGTCCTCGAAGACCGGCGTGACGATCCGGCGGTAGCCGTAGAGCGCGCAGAGGCGCTCGATCTCGCCGGTGACCCGCTCCCAGCGCGGCATCTCGGCCGGGACGACGTCATGGGTGCCGCGCGGCCGCTCGAGCTTCGGTCGATCGGTCACTCGACGGGCTCCTGCGCGCTCGCGCCGCAGCTCGGCGAGGAACGGGTTGCGGGCGAGCTCCTGGCCGAGCGTCGTCGACGGGCCGTGGCCCGGATGGACGACGGTGTCGCCGGGATACGTGTCGACCAGCGTGCGCAGCGACGCGAGCAGCGTCTCCCAGTCCGCGCCGGGGAGGTCGGTGCGACCCGACCGAGCCGGCGAAGAGCACGTCGCCCGAGAGGAGCGCGCCGTCGATCGCGTACGCGACGTGTCCCGGCGAGTGCCCCGGGACGGAGACGACGTCGAACCGGATCCCGGCGAGCTCGAGCGTCTCGTCGCCCTCGAGCAGGACCTCGGGAGTCCATCCGCGGGCCGTGATGCCCGCGGGCGCGAACCGGCCGGGCTCCTCGAAGAGCGTCAGCTCCGCTGCGGGCGCGTGCACCGGGCGCCTCGGTGCCCTCCGCGAGGTCGGCGAGGCCGAGGACGTGATCGATGTGACCGTGCGTGACGAGGATCGCCGCGCAGCGCGTGCCGAGCGACGCGAGCCGGAGGCGGATCTCCGTCGCGGTGCCGCTCGGGTCGACGACGACCGCCTCGGCGGCGGATCGGTCGGCACGCACGACGTAGCAGTTCGTCGCGTACGGGCCGAACGTGAGCTGGTCGACGACCGGTGGCACGATCGCGAGTGTACGGACGCGCCGACGTCGTCCTCGCACTCATGCGCGATAGGGTGCACGCGTGCAATCCTGGCACCTCACTGACATCGAGGCACCGGGCGGCACGATCGACCCGGCGGTGCTCATGACGGACGACGGCGCACGCGCGATCGCGATCCGGCTCGACGCGGGCCAGGAGCTCAGCGACCATCAGGTGCGTGAGCGCGCGTGGCTCGTCGTCGTCGAGGGCGACGCGGAGATCCGATGCGGCGACGAGGTCGTCCGCGGCGGCGTCGGCACGCTCGCGACGTTCGACCCGGGCGAACGGCACGCAGTCTCGAGCGCCTCCGGCGCCCGGATCCTGCTCCTCCTCGCGCCGTGGCCCGGCGACGGCCACTACCTCGAGGGCGAGACGCCGAACTGAGCTTCCGCGCTCGCGCGGGCAGTTCGTCAGCGTCGCGCTAGCGCGCGGCCTCGCGCGCCTGGCGCTTCTCGTGCGAGCGCCAGACGAGCCGGTCCATGAAGTAGCTGAACGGCACGAAGATCGCGAGCAGGAACAGCGTCTGGACGACGGCGCCCGCGAAGCTGAGCCGGTTGCCGGCGAGCAGGAGGACGGTCGCGAGGAAGATCGGCGCGAAGATCGCGCCACGCTTCAGGACGCGCGGCCACGACGGCGGCTGCGGCGTCCCTCGGCCACGCGACTTCGCCTGTCCGCGCGCGGGCTGGGACTTCTTCGCCGGGCTCTTCGGCCGGCCCTCGGACTTGAGCTCGGTCGCGGAGAGGACGGTCTCGTTCCCCTCGGCGTCGATCTCGACGAGGTCGTACGCGTGGCGCTTCTCCTTCGCCCGGCGGCGGCGCTGCTTCTGGTTCGCCATCGACCCGATTATGCCCGCGAACGGACGATTCGCCCCTCGCGGAGGACGGTGTGGACGACGTCGCCGGCGAGGTGGTACGCGAGGTGCCGCCAGTCGGGGGCGTCGACGAGCACGACGTCGGCGCGGAGCCCGGGTGCGAGCCGGCCGCGGTCGGCGAGCCCGAGGACGTACGCGGCGTTCACCGTGCATGCCGCGAGCGCCTCGGCGGGTGTCAGTCCGAGCTGCGTGCACGCAAGCGTGCACACGACCGGCAGGCTCTCGCAGTACGCGCTTCCCGGGTTGAAGTCGGTGGCCAGCGCGATCGCAGCTCCGGCGTCGACGAGCGCGCGGGCAGGCGGCATCGGCCGGCCGAGATAGAGCGCGGCGACGGGTAGGAGGACGCCCACGACGTCGCTGGCGGCGAGCGCCTCGACCCCCGTCGGGCTCGTCGCCTCCAGGTGGTCGATCGACCGCGCGCCGAGCTCGACGGCGAGCGGCACGGCGCCGATCTCCGAGAGCTGGTCGCCGTGGAGCCGCAGGGCGAGCCCGGCCGCGCCGCAGGCACGCAGGTAGCGGCGAGCCTGCTCGACGTCGAACGTCCCGCGCTCGACGAAGACGTCCGCGGCGACGGCGATTCGCGCCGCATCGGGCAGGACGTCCGCGATCAGCCAGTCGACGTAGGCGTCCGCGTCGGCGTGCTCGGGCGGCACCGCGTGGGCGCCGAGCCAGGTCGGGACGCCGCCCGCGCCGCGCACCGCCTCGAGCTGCGCGAGCTCCGTGTCGTGATCGAGGCCGTAGCCGCTCTTGCCCTCGAACGTCGTCGTGCCGTGGGCGAGCATCGCGTCCCGGTGCCGCTCGACGATCTCGCGGAGGGCGTCCGAGCCGGCCGCGCGGGTCGCGCGGGTCGTGGACAGGATCCCGCCTCCCGCGGCGAGAAGCTCCTCGTAGGTCGCTCCGGCGGCGCGCAGAGCGAACTCGTGCGCACGGTCGCCGGCGAACGCCGGGTGCGTGTGGCAGTCGACGAGCCCGGGGATGGCACTGAGCCCGCGCCCGTCGATCTCGTGCACGTCGCCGTCGATCGACGGGAGGCTGCGTCATCGGACCGACGTGCCTCGATGAGCCCGTCGCGCACGAGGACGAACGCGTTCTCGACCACCTCGACCTCGCCGAGGGCCGCGCCGCGGAGCGGGCGCCCGGAGCGGCCGGCGTCGCGAGCTGCGCGAGGTCGCGGACGAGGAGCCGGCTCACGGGACGAACGTCACGTCGTGATCCCCGGCAGGTCGAGACCGCCACTCTTCGCCGCCGTCGACGCGCCTCGTCGTAGCCGGCGTCCGCGTGTCGCATCACGCCCGTGCCCGGATCGGCCGTGAGCACGCGCTCGAGACGCTCCGCGGCATCGTCCGTTCCGTCGGCGACGACGACCATGCCGGCGTGGATCGAGTTCCCGATCCCGACGCCGCCGCCGTGATGGACGCTCACCCACGTCGCACCGGCAGCCGTGTTCAGGAGCGCGTTCAGGATCGGCCAGTCGGCGATCGCGTCCGAGCCGTCCCGCATCGCCTCGGTCTCGCGGTACGGCGACGCGACCGAGCCGGAGTCGAGGTGATCCCTGCCGATCACCACGGGCGCCGACACCGTCCCGGCGCGGACGAGCTCGTTGATCGCGAGGCCCGCCTTGGCCCGGTCGCCGTAGCCGAGCCAGCAGATGCGGGCCGGCAGGCCCTGGAACGCGACCCGCTCCGGTGCGAGCTCGAGCCAGCGCTGGAGGAGCGCGTCGTCGGGGAACAGCTCCTTCAGCTCGCGTCGTCGATCGCCGCGATGTCGGCCGGGTCACCCGACAGCACCGCCCAGCGGAACGGCCCGATCCCACGACAGAAGAGCGGCCGGATATAGGCCGGGACGAAGCCCGGGTATGTGAAGGCGTCCGTCAGCCCCGCTCGATAGGCCTCACCTCGAAGGTTGTTGCCATAATCGAAAACGTAGCACCCCATCCGGACGAACTCGACCATCGCCCGGACGTGGGCGACGATCGACTCCGAGGCGAGCCGGAGGTACTCGCTCGGGATCGCGCTCGCGGAGCGCCGCAGCCTCCTCGAACGGCACCTCCGCCGGGACGTAGCCGGTCAGCGGGTCGTGGGCGGCCGTCTGGTCGGTCACGAGGTCGAAGACGCTCGCCGCGGGCGACGAGCTCCGGGAAGACGTCGGCGGCGTTCGCCGCGGAGCGCCACCGAGAGCGGCCGTCGCTCGGCGGCCGCCTCGCGTACCCGCGCGAGCGCGTCGTCGAGCGTCGGCGCCTGCTCGTCGACATACCGCGTCTCGAGCCGACGATCGATCGATCGCTGGTCGACCTCGACGCACAGGATCGCCGCGCCCGCCATCGTCGCCGCGAGCGGCTGCGCGCCGCCCATCCCGCCGAGGCCGGCGGTGAGCATCGTCCGCCCGGAGAGGTCGGGCGAGCCGAAGTGCGTCTCGCCCGCCGCGCAGAACGTCTGGTAGGTGCCCTGCAGGATCCCCTGCGTCCCGATGTAGATCCACGACCCTGCCGTCATCTGGCCGAACATCGTCAGCCCCTCGGCCTCGAGCCTCCGGAACTCGTCCCACGACGCCCACGCCGGGCACGAGCAGCGAGTTCGCGATGAGCACGCGCGGCGCGCCGGGATGCGTCCGGAACACGCCGACCGGCTTGCCCGACTGCACGAGGAGCGTCTCGTCGTCGGCGAGCCGGAGCAGCGCCCGCACGATCTCCCGCAGCGCCGTCGTGCGAGCGGGCGGCACGTCCCGAGCCGCCGTACACGACCAGCGACTCGGGGTGCTCGGCGACCTCGGGGTCGAGGTTGTTGAGGAGCATGCGGAGCGGCGCCTCGGTCTGCCACGACCGGGCGTTCAGCGTCGAGCCGCGCGGCGCGCGAATCGACGAGAGGTCGCCGACGAGCCGCTCGACGAGGGCGTCGCTCACGAGTCCCGTTCCGCTCGTCGGGCGGCCGTTCGCCTTCCCGTTCTCCTCCGGCGCGACGACAGGCTCCGGACGCGACTCGCGCTGTCGGAAGCGGAACCAGGTCCACCCGGTCGCGAGCGACGAAGTAGCCGGCGGCGAACGCCACCGCCCGCGTCAGGTCGCCGCCGGTCAGGCCCGCGAAGATGAGGATCACGACGGCGAGCCCGCCGTGGAGCATCGCAGACGGCCCGGTACGGATTGCCGGATCGGCGGCAGGTCGCTCATCGTCGACACCTTCCACCACGTCGGCCACCGCCGCACGACCCGGCCGTCGCCGATCGCGGACGGCAACGCGCTCGATGTCGGCCGACAGCGACCGATCCTCGCGGACGCGGTCGGAGAGCGTCCGGACGAACGCGCGCGCCGCGCGAACGCCGACGCCCGGCTCGAGCGGCGCGAGGAACTCGACCGCCTGAGCGCCGGCGAGGAGCTCGATCGCGAGCACGCGCTCCGCGTTCGCGACGACCTGCAGCGCCTTGAGGCCCGCTCCGTTCCCCATCGACACGTGGTCCTCCTGGCCGGCGCTCGTCGGAATCGAGTCGACCGAGGCGGGATGGCAGAGCGCCTTGTTCTCGGAGACGAGCGCCGCCGCGACGTACTGCGGGATCATGAAGCCGGAGTTGAGGCCCTCCTCGCGGGCGACGAGGAACGGCGGCAGCCCGTCGGAGAGCGACGGGTTGACGAGCCGCTCCGTCCGGCGCTCGCTGATGTTCGCGAGCTCCGCGCACGCGATCGCGAGGCAGTCGAGCGCCATCGCGATCGGCTGGCCGTGGAAGTTGCCGTTCGAGACGATCAACTCGTCCTCGAGCAGGACGAGCGGGTTGTCGGTGGCGGCGTTGAGCTCGACCTCGACGGTGCGCTCGACGTAGTCGAGGAGGTCGCGGCTCGCGCCGTGCACCTGCGGCGCGCAGCGCAGCGAGTAGGCGTCCTGCACCTTGTCGCACCAGCGGTGCGACTCGACGATCGCGGAGCCGGCGAGGAGCGCGCGAAGCGTCGCGGCGCTTCGCGTCTGGCCCGGAAGCGGTCGGGCAGCGTGGATCGACGGATGGAAGCTCGTCGGCGTGCCCTGGAGCGCCTCGAGCGACATCGCGCAGGCGATGTCGGCGACGCGCGCGAGGCGTTGCGCGCGCATGAGGGCGAGCGACGCCATCGCGGTCATGAACTGCGTGCCGTTGATGAGCGACAGCCCTTCCTTCGCCTCCAGGACGATCGGCTCGAGCCCGACCGCGCGCAGGGCATCCGCGCCCGGGAGGCGCTCGCCGCCGAAGGTCGCCTCGCCCTCTCCGACCAGCGGGAGCGCGAGGTGCGCGAGCGGTGCGAGATCGCCGCTCGCACCCACCGAGCCACGGGACGGGACGTGCGGGACGAGGCCCGCGGTGAGTGCCGCGACGAGCAGCTCGACCGTCTCGACCCGCGCGCCGGAGTAGCCCTTGGCGAGGGTGTTCGCGCGGAGCAGCATCGCGCCGCGCACGACGTCGTCCGGGTACGGCTCGCCGACGCCGCAGGCGTGGCTGCGAAGGAGCCGAAGCTGGAGCTCGGCGGCCTGCTCGGGCGGGATCGACTCGGAGACGAAGCGGCCGAAGCCGGTGTTGACCCCGTACGTGTGATCCCCGACCTGGGACTCGAGGAACGCGCGCGCCCGGGCGACGCGCTCCCGCCCGACCTCCGAGAGCGCCACCGGTCGTCGGTCGACCGCGACGTCCCAGACGTCCACGATCGTGAGGTCGTCGCCAGTCAGCTCGACCGGGGCCGGCACGCGTCGAGTCTAGACGTGCGCAGCGCGCCGCTCCGTCGACGACCGGCCGGGCGGTGCGTGGCAGCGTCGACCGACCGAGTGCGCGCACCCCCGGCATGGGGGAGCGAGGCTCCCTGGAGTCACGCTATCGCCGAGAACCGTCACGACTCCGTGCCAGGTTTGCACCAACACCGCGACGCGCCGGCTCCCAGTGCCGATGTGCCACTCCAGCACCCGATCCGGCTCGAGCCGCTCGAGACGAAGCGCCGAGGCAGTCGACCGCAGAGCGCCTCGTCGGTCGGAACGCCGGTCAGCTCCGAGCGGCTCCCTCACGCCCGCGGCGCACGGCCGCCGCGACCACGCTCGCCGCCGGGATGAGACCGACGAGCTCGCCGGCCCCGACCCGCTGCCCCGCGAGCCTCTGCCTCGCGCGACGATGCGCTCCACGAGCTGGTGCGGCGCCGTCGCGTCGAGGTCGACGATGTTCGTCGAGACCTGCACTCCGCCGTCGCAGCCGCAGCCCGAGCGCCTGCACGCCGCGGAGCCCGCCGCACGACTCCCGCACCGCCGCGGCGACCTCCTGCGGCGACGTCGAGCGGCCCCTCGAGCTCGACGTTGAACGCCAGGAGCGGCGCGCGCACGCCGACGAGCACCGCGCCGCCCGCGGGTCGAGCCTCGCCGGCCCGTGGGCAGGCACGAGCTCTCCGGCGTCGATCCGCCGCTGCAGCTCGACCGGCCCGCCACGCCGGTAGAACGCCGGGCGCCGATCCTCGGCGAGCGCCCCGTAGAGGAAGACCGTCACGCCGAGCTCGTCACCGAGCCGCCGCGCGACGGCGCGCGCCACCGCCTCGGCGCGCCGCGGCATCCTCCCGTCGAAGAGGCACGACCGGGACGACGTCGGCCGCACCGACCCGCGGGTGCACGCCGTCGTGCCGCTGCAGGTCGATCGCCGCCCGCGCCGCCGCCACGCCTGCGACGAGCCCGTCCTCGAGCGCCTCGATCGTCGCCGATGAGCGTGAACACCGACCGGTGGTGGTCGGGGTCGACGTGGGTGTCGAGCAGCCGCGCGCCCGCCGACCGCGAAGGCGCGTCCCACGGCGTCGACGACGTCGGCATCCCGCCCCTCGGAGACGTTCGGCACGGACTCGAGCGGATGCATCCGCCTACTCTAGAAATCGTGCGCGAGCCGACGGCCCCCGCCTACTACGACCGCCGCGCCCCGGAGTACGACGACTGGTACCTCGGGGTCGGCCTGTTCGCCGACCGGGAGCGACCCGGCTTCGACGACGAGCTGGCACGCGGTGAGCGAGGTCCTCGCCGGGCTGCGCGCCGGCGCGCACGCTCGACGTCGCCTGCGGAACCGGCTTCCTGACCCGGCACCTCCGGGGTGACGTCACCGGCCTCGACGCGAGCGAGCGAATGCTGGCGATCGCATCGAGCCGCGTCGCCGGCGCGACATTCGTCCAGGGCGACGCCCTCGCGCTCCCGTTCCCCGACGACAGCTTCGACCGCGTCGTCAGCGGGCACTTCTACGGGCATCTCGACGACGACCAGCGGATCGCGTTCCTCCGCGAGGCACGCAGGGTCGCGCCGGAGCTCGTCCTCGTGGACGCCTCGCGCGCGCACTCGCCGGTCGACGAGGAGTGGTCGGAGCGCCGCCTCAACGACGGAACGGTCTGGGAGGTCTTCAAGCGGTGGTTCGAGCCCGACGCGCTGCTCGCCGAGGTCGGTGACGCGGGCGGAGACGTGCTGCACGCCGGCCACTGGTTCGTCGTCGTGCGCTCGCCGCGGTGACCGGGTACCGCTCGCTGACCCGACTCCAGCGCGACAACCGCCGCTGCCGGCGGTGCCTCGAGGCCGGGTTCCCCATCGACCCGCGGCCCGTGGTCGCCGGGAACGGGGCCCACCGGGCGTACCTGTTCGGGCTCGCGCCCGGGAAGGTCGAGGCGGAGACAGGACTGCCCTGGCAGGGTCGCGCCGGCCGGACGCTTCGGCGCTGGCTGCGCCTCGACGAGGAGGAGTTCTTCCGGCGCTTCTACTGCGCCTCGGTCACGCGCTGCTACCCGGGCCCGAGCCCCGGCGGGCGCGGCGACCGACTGGCGACAGCGGTCGAGCGCGCGCTGTGCTCCGACTGGCGCGAGGCCGAGTTGCGCCTCCTCCGCCCCGCGCTCGTCGTCACGGTCGGACTCGCTCCCGGGGCGATGCTGCTCGGGATCCGTCGTCTCACCGACGCGATCGGCAAGAGCTACGTGCTCGGCGACGCGGTCGCGGTCCCGCTCCCGCACCCGTCGGGTGCGAGCGGCTGGCTCAACGACGCGACGAACCGCGCGCGTCTCGGGAAGGCGCTCACCCACGTGCGGCGCGAGCTGGCGCGCGTCGCCCGGGCGACCGAGGTCGCATAGGATCGCCGGATGAGCATCGGTGCGGTTCTCGACGAGACCTGGACGCTCTTCACGCGCTTCTTTCTCCGGTTCTTCGTGCTTGCGCTCGTCGTGTTCGCCGTCGTCAACCTCCTGTTCGCGCTGATCGTCGAGGCGATCTCCTCGGACAACGACGGCAGGGCCCTCTGGCTCGCGATCCTGGGTCTCGCGACCGTCGTGATCGGCACGACCTGGCTCCAGGGGGCGTTCGTCTACGCCGTTCAGGATGCGCGGGACGGCAGCTTCGACGCAACCCTCGGCCAGGTGCTCTGCGCGCGTGTCCCCGTCGATCCTGCCGCTGCTGATCGCCGGCATTCTCGCCGGTCTGGGAATCGTCGCCGGGCTCATCCTGCTCATCGTCCCCGGCCTGTTCCTGATGACGGATGCGATGTCTGACCGGCCCCGGACTGTATCACGCTTGATCGTCCGCGGCGCGAAACGCTTCGCGCCGCTTTCCGAGGGATTCGAGCTAAGTCGTTCCGAGCGGAGCGAGGAACGCGAGGCCCTGGAAGCGATGCCGACCAGCCATCGAGCGAGCAACGAAGTTGTGAGAGAGATGGCTGGGTGTTAGGGACGATTTCCGCAACTGGTTGACGTGGGCCTGCGGCCCGCGAAAGACGATGAAAATCGGCGCGGTCAGAATGCCGGTCGGGAGCGGCGAGATCGAACTAACCAGTGGAGCCATTGAGGCCGAGCAACTGTTTGATCCGGAGCGTGCGTGATTGACCGAATAATTGAGCGTCGTGTGGGCTCCTGTGCGCTCCACGATAGCTCGCGACCCTGACTGATGCGACGAGGCACGCTCTCCGCTCCCCGAGGAGAGACCGATGCCGTACCGGATCGCGGGAATTGACGTCCACAAGAAGATGCTCGCGGTCGTGGTGGCCGACGTCGAGATCGACGGCGACTTTCACTTCGAGCGCCAGAAGGTCGGGACGACGCCGGCCGATCTGCGCGGCCTGGCCGACTGGCTGGTCGAGCAGGACGTCGAGGAAGTCGTCATGGAGTCGACCGCGCAGTACTGGCGGCCGGTGTGGGAAGCGCTGGAACAGCATTGGCGCCCCCGACGCCGGGCGCGCGACGGTGCGCCGCGGCTCGCGGGCACGCTCCATCTCGCCCAAGCGCAATCGAATCGCGGGCCCGGGGGCCGCAAGAGGGACTTCCCGGATGCGGAGCGGTTGGTGAAACGCCTGGTCGCCCAGGAGCTGACCCTGAGCTTCGTGCCCGACACGGAGCAGCGGCTCTGGCGCACCGTGATGCGGCGCAAGTACCAGATCACCCGGAACCGCGTGCAGCTCCACAACCGATTGGAGGCGCTGCTCGAGGAGGCGCACATCAAGGTGTCGAGCATCGTCTCGGACCTGCTGGGCATCAGCGCCCGCCGCATGCTGCAGGCGCTGGCGGATGGTGAGACCGATCCCGCCGCCCTCGCGGCGCTCGCGGCCCCGCGCTTGCGCGCCACGCCGGAGCAGCTGTGCGATGCCTTCCAGGCGTGTCCGACGCTGCATCCGGTCTACCGTCGGCTGCTGAAGCTCACGCTCGAAGAACTGCGCGTGATCGAGGATCACCTCGGACAACTCGATCAGCAGATGGCCGACCTGCTCGCGGCACACCACGACGCGGTGCAGCGCCTCGCCGAGGTCCCCGGCCTCGGCGTCGATTCCGCGCAGCAGATCATCGCGGAGGTCGGCGCGACGGCGGCCACGTTTCCCTCACCGAAGCATCTCGCGTCCTGGATGGGCGCCTGTCCCGGCAACGAGGAGAGTGCGGGCGTGAACTACAGCCACCGCTGCCCCAAAGGCAATCGCCAGATGCGGCGCGTCCTCAATCAGGCCGCCAATGCCGCGGTGAAGGCCAAGGGGACGATCTTCGCCGTCGTGTATCGCCGGATCGTCCCGCGCCTCGGACATGCCCAGGCGATCGGCGCCATCACCCACCGGCTGTGTCGATTGATCTGGAAGATCCTGCACGAGCGCGTGCGCTACGAGGAACGCGGGCCGGCCGTCAGCGCCGAGGCGAAGAAGGTGCGCGCGCGCAAGATGATCCGCGAACTGCGAAGTCTCGGCTATCGCGTCGAACTTCTCCCGGCTCCATCGAGCAGCCCGGCATGATCGGGAGAGATTTTCGACCCTGGCTGATCCGAGAAGCAGCGTAAATGGCCTGTTATTGACAGGTTCGCCAGGGTTTCGCGAGGTGAGTCTCGAAGAGCTACGCAGCCTTTGCCGGCTCAAGCAGTTTGCGGCCGCTGACGCCCAGCCTCCCGCCGCGTTCCACGACAGTTGAGACGCTCGATCAGCTGTTCCGTGGTCCTCCTCAGACTCGACAGTTCGGTCATGGTGTCGTACGTCATGACGGTCACGCGGCGCTTGAGCGGCGGAGTTCTCGTTCTGCCTGGAACCAGTCCTCGACGTCGTGTCCGTTTTCGCAGCCACGTCCAAGGTATAGGTCGTAGGCGCGACGAGCAATGTCGTGCTCGGTCACGTTGGCTGCTCCATCGGTCACTACCTTCCGTGCGCGGTCGGCAGCAGTCGTCACCGCAGCGTCTCTCGTTCGTTTAACGAGTGATTTCGCCATCACATTACCTCGCTGGTTCCACTGAAGTCTTTCGCAACGTGGTGCACGAGTTCGCGCGCCGTGTGCGCGCGCGAGCGGCTCAGCGTGTAGCTCAGTCGCCCCCACGCGATGTCGATCGGCATCAGCAGCTCGCGCGCGACCCTCGATCCGGGAAACAGCCAGCCATGGTGGTCAGGGATTTTCCCGAGCCGTTTCAGCGCCGGGTCGAGCACGACGTCGGCGGTCGCGACGCCCTCGCCGGAATCAAGGCTCGCGCGAACGATGCCATCCGAGTCGACCACGCGCGATTGACCACCCATGGCAAACACCGTCGGATCTATCAGTCGTCCGAGCACTCCGGGCACCGGAGCGAACGGCCCGGTCAGGTTCGCGAACACGACCGGCACACCAAGCAGCGTGGCATAGAGCACTGGAAGCGACCGCACGTGTTCGAGCTGCTCGCGAACGTCGTGGGCTTTGACGATTCCGCGAGCCACGCGCGGAATAGGCCAGGCATGCGGCATCAGCACCAGATCCACCCCGTGTGCGTGGAAGAACGACGGCATCTGCACGAACTGGTTGTCGGCGCAAATGGCGATGCCGAGGCGACCCAGCGATGTGTCCACGATGTGGGTGCCGCGCCCGCGCAAGAATACATAGGATTCTGCATTTGCCTTGCACGCGCGACCCGCGATTTCGCCCGCTGGCGTACAGACAACGAACGTGTCGAAGAAGTGCCGCCCGTCCGTTTCGACGAGCCCTCCCGCAACGTGAATGCCGAATCGCCGTGCGATGCGCTGAAGCCAAGCGACCGTGGGGCCGCGGCCCAGTGGTTCGGCGAGGTCCCAAACCCCGCGCGAAGTAAGGTAGCCGGGAGCGAACATCTCGGGGAGCGCCACCAGCGCCGCGCCGTCGCTCGCCGCCCGCTCGACGAGCGGCTCGGCGCGGGCCCGATTCGACGCGGATTCGCCTGGCTCGGCGACCATCTGGATCGCTGCGACTCTCAACGTTCGTTTCGTAACGGCTTCTGCTGACTTAACGTCCATGGTGAGCTCTCGTCACAACTAGCCGCTCAGTGTGGGTTGACGCCCTTCGCCGCGAGCGCGGCGCTCGGCTTCGGCTTTCAAAGGCCTGAGCGAAACCCATCGAATCAAGATGATGCCGGGCGACAGGAAGGACCAGTACCGCCGGAACTTTACGCGTGCGGCGGGGTCGGTGGTCATGACACGCGTTTCGGTACGGAAGATCGATTCAGCCGT
>CAVUKP010000020.1:0-10904 GCA_963742135.1 uncultured Thermoleophilia bacterium
CCAGGCCGGTCAGTGCCCGTTGGTCGAGAAGTGCATGTAGTCCTTCGTCGAGCCCGACCACGAACCGCCCCAGCCCCAGCCGATCGAGGCGAACGCGCGCACGACGGCCGGCGTGACCATCCCCTGACGGAGGCGGGTGCGGTCGAGGTACTTCCGCCCGTTCGGGTCGCGCGTCGCGCCGCAGCCGACGTACGGGTTCTCGCGCGGGTTCAGGTCGATCGCGTGCCCGTACGCGTGGTTCGACCAGTGGCCGTTCGCCGTTCCGCCCGTGCACGGCGACGGCACGGCCTGGCGGCACTCGAACGACGCGGTGACGTCGAGGTCCGTCGGGTACGCGCTCGGCCCGGCGTAGAAGTCGTGGAGACGCATGTGCCGGATCGGGAAGCGCAGCGCGTAGAGCTGCCGGAAGACGCTCACGAGCGGGCGTCGCGACGTCGCGATTCACGACGAGCTGGCCGGTGCGAGCGCGCCCGTCGAACCCGACGTGCACGACGCTGAGCACGCGAAGATCGGTCAGGCGCGACCGGACAGCCTCGGTGCCAGACGCGCGTCGGCGAGCAGCGCGCGCTGCTCGCCGGACAAGGGACGAATGGACGCGTGGAACGGCGGGACGCTCGAGGCAGCCGACGGCTGGATCGTCGCCGCCAGGAGCGCGAGGGCCGACACGGCGAGGCACGAGGACGCGCGTCATGCCGTCATTGTGCGCGCCTCGACGCCGGCCAGGAGCGCCAGGCACGGCGACGAGGCGCCGCGCGTCCCGACCGACGCGGCGGCTCGGGGCAGCTCGACGGGCCCGTCGCCTCGAGCGCGGTGCCCGCCACCGGACGCCCGTCGCGCAGCACGAGCCAGATCCGGGCCCAGTCCGCGAGGACGCGCACGTCCGAGGACGGGTCGCCGTCGACGACGAGCAGGTCCGCGCTCCGGCCCGGCTCGACCGCTCCGACCTCGTCGCTGCCGAGCGCGGCCGCCGAGCCGGCGGTCGCCGCGGCGAGCCCCTCGGCGGAGGTCAACCCTCCTTCGACCATCCGGACGAGCTCCGCGGCGCTCGCACCCGGCGGTCCGCTGTCGAAGCCCATCGCCAGCGTCACGCCCGCAGTCGCGGGCCGCCACGAGCGTCAGGTACGCCTCCTCGAGCTGACGCTTCGCCTGGTCGACGAGCGCCGGGACGAACTCGGGCGCGAATCGCTCCGCCAGGTCGTGGAAGGTGGTCAGGGTCGGGCACGAGGACGATTCCGCGGCGCGGCCATCTCCTCGAGCAGGGCCGGATCGCGATGGAGCGCGAGCCCGTGCTCGACGGTGTCGACACCCTCCTCGACGGCCATCCTCGTCCCCTCGAGCCCCTCGGCATGCGCTGCCACGCGGAGCCCCATCCGGTGCGCCTCGTCGACGATCGCGGCGAGCTCCTCGCGCGTCATCTGCGCCGGCTCGGGATCCTCCCGCGCGACCGAGCGAGCGCCCGTCGCCATGACCTTGACGAAGCCGGCGCCGCGACTGGATCTGCTCGCGGACCGCCTTGCGCATCTCCCACGGCCCGTCCGCCTCGCCGGTACATCGTCCCGAAGATCGGGCCGCCGGGGGCGGTCGCGGAGATGATGCGGCCGCAGCTCGTCAGGCGCGGGCCGTCGAGCAAACCGAGCTCGAGGGCAGGGCCGAGGACGAGCGCCTCGTCGTCGTAGCAGCCGACGTCCCGCACCGACGTGATCCCGCCGCGCAGGAAGGCGGCCGCGGCGTTGGCCAGCACGAAGTAGCCGAGCTCGCGCGGACGCGGGCTCTCGCCGTGCAGCGGGGCGGGCGGCCCGAATCCGGGGCTCCGCGAGACGTCGCTCGTGACGTGGTTGTGGGCGTCGACGAGGCCGGGCATGACCGTCCGTCCGTCGACGTCGACGGCACCCGCCGGCGCAGCGCCTCTGCAGTCGGACACGCCGCTGATCACGCCGTCCTCGACGACGACCGCGAACGCGCCCGTGCGTGTCCGCTCGGCACCCGCCGTCCAGAGACGCTGCGTTCCAGAGCGTCAGCGAGCCGGTACGGGGCACCGCCGACGATATCCCGAGAGGGAACCAGGCGTTCCGCCACGGGCGCGCGTACGGCGTCCAGTTCCACCTCGAGGTCTCCGCGGAGATGGCGAGGGAGTGGGCCGAGGTGCCCGAGTACGTCGACTCCCTCGAACGCACCCTCGGCGCAGCGTCGGCGGCGTCGTTCCTCGCCGAGATCGCCGAGCACGCCGACGAGATGCGCAGCGCCGGGCGCTCGCTCTTCGCTCGCTGGCTCGAGCTCGCGTCAGCCGCGGAGCGAGCAGCGCGTTCGCGAACGCCGCGACCGCTCGCTCCATCAGCGGTAGTGGCCCGACCGCGACCCGGACGTGTCCCGGAAGGCCCACGTTCGAGCCCGCCCGCACGAGCACGCCCTGCTCGGCGAGTCGCCGCGTGAGGGCCGACGTCGTCGACGTCGACGCGCGCGAGCACGAAGCCGATCTCGGACGGAAGCGGCTCGGCGCCCGGCCGTCGCGCAGACCCTCGACGAGGTCGCGCGCGAGCCTCGGCCACCTCTCGTCGCCGGCGCTCGCCGCAGCCTCGACCGCCCGCAGCGACGCGCCGCCGGCCGCGAGAGCGACGCAGTTCAGGTTGAACGGCTCGTCGACGAACGGCGAGGCAGCGCACCACCGCCGGGTCGGCGATCGCGTAGCCGAGCCGCAGCCCGGCCAGCCCGTACAGCTTCGAGAAGCTGCGCAGGAGGATCACGGGGCGGCCCGTCCGAGACGTCGCGCTCGCGCCAGAGCCGCGACTCCGGGCGACAGGAAGTCGCCGTACGCCTCGTCGACCACCGCGACGCAGCCGTCGGGAAGCTCGTCGAGGAACGACTGCCCACTCGGACGCCGACAGCGTCGTGGCCGTCGGATTGTTCGGGTCGCAGACCCAGGCGACCCGAGCGCCTGTCTCGCGCGCCGTCGCCGCGAGCGCCCGAGGTCGAGCGCGTACGCGCGCATCGGCGAGCGCCGGACGATCGGCCCCGCGGGCGGACGAGACGAGCGCGTAGAGGTAGAAGCTGACCTCCGGGATCACGACGCCGTCCCCGGGCCGGAGCAGGACGCTCGCGACGGTTCCGACGAGCGCCTGCAGGCCGTGACCCGGCGCGACCTGCTCGGGTCGACCCCGCTGTGACGGCCGACCTCGGCGCGGAAGTCGTCGTACGCCGCGATGGGATAGATGCGACGCGGCGGCGAGGCTCCGGCCCGCTTCCTCGACGACGCCGGGCAGCGGACCGAAGAGGTTCTCGTTCCAGTCGAGCTTCGCCGCCGCGTCGTGACCGCGCGAGCGCCCGCACCTCGCCGACCGTCGCCGCGTACGTCGAGCGGTTCGACCGCCCGCACGTCCGAGACGAGGAGGGTGCTCCAGTCGGTCAGTGGTTCCTCCGGCAGGTACGGACCTGACTCGCCGGCGAAAACCGAGCATGCCTAGGACGCAGGGAGACCATGTACTGGAACGTACGTGGCCGACCGAGGACGACGGCATGCGAAGCGTTTGCAGCCCCGCGAGGCGGGTGCGTACCTGCCGGAGGAACCACTACACGCCGCGCGGCGAGCGGTCGTCGAGCGCGACCCGCATGAGGTCGCGGATCGAGACGATGCCGACGACCTTCCCGTCCTCGACGACCGGGAGATGACGGAAGCCGCCGTGGATCATGAGCGAGGCCGCGTGATCGGTCGTGTCACCGGGCTCGATCGTGTCGGGATGCCGCGTCATCCAGTCCGTCGCGGCGGCGCTGCCGTCCTTGCCCGCGGCGACTGCCTTCAGCACGTCGCGCTCGGTGAGGATCGCGGCGACGCCGTCGCCCTCGAGGACGACGACCGCGCCGACCCCGCGCTCGGCCATCCTCGCCGCCGCCTCGCCCAGCGTCGCGTCGGCGTCGATCGAGAGCAGGCTCTTCGTCATGTGGTCGGCGACGAGCGGCACGCGGCGATTCTACGATGCCCCCGTGGAGGATGCCGCTCGGCCACGCGCCACCGGCCGCTGCCTGTGCGGAGCGGTGACCTTCGAGGTGCGCGGGCCGCTGCGGGACGTCGTGCTTCTGCCACTGCGAGGAGTGCGCGGCGGTGGGGAGGCCACCTCGGCGCGTTCGCCGCGACGCGGCCGGACGATCTCGACATCGTCGCCGACGAGACGCTCGTCTGGATCGTCAGCCCGGACAGCGACCGGCACGCGCGACGCGGCTTCTGCGTCGCGTGCGGGTCGAGCCTCTTCTGGGCACCCGGCGACGGATCGCGCGTGAGCGTCGCCGCGGGCACGCTCGATCCGCCCACCGGTCTGCAGGCGGCGGGACACTGGTACACGCGCCACGCCGCGGACTACGACCAGCCGCCTGCGGACGGTCTCCCGCGCGACGCCGACCTCGATTTCGACATCGCTCAGGTGGTCGTGACCAGCACGGCGCCGATTCGGAGCTACGCGGACGTCGCGGCCCGTTCGACCGACGTCTTCGGCCGCGTGCTCTGCGACTGCCGCGACCACCACTTCGTCGTCGACGGCCCCGTCCACAACGGCTGCCCGGGCGAGGAGGTCACGCCGGCCGAGCTCTTCCTCGCGGGCATAGCCACGTGCGGCGTCGAGCTCGTCCAGGTGTTCGCGCGCGAGGAGGAGCTGGCGCTCGGCGGGGTCGCGGTCGACATCGCGGGCGAGATCGAGCCCGGCAATCCCGTCCATCCGGACGTGACGGTCTTCAACCGCGTACGCATCCGCTTCCAGCTCGAAGGCGTCACCCGGGACGAGGCGGAGCAGCTCGTCACGCGCTTCAAGGGCAGGTGACCGCTCTACGGCAGCGTCGCAGTTGCGACGCCCGACGTGACGGTGGAGGTAGCGGTCGGCGGGTAGCGCGGCTTACGATGGCGCGGAGAACGCAAACCCGGTGGAGGTGAGCATGTCCGAGAAGATGTGGGGAGACGAGCCGTTCTGGGGTCTCGGCTACGACTGGGATCCGGACTGGGTCCTCACCGACCGTCAGAAGGAGCTGCGCGCGACGCTCATCGAGCTGTGCGAGAAGGAGATGCGCGCGAACGCGAAGCGCTCGGACGACGAGCTGCTCTTCCCGCGCCGCAACCTCGAGCTGCTCGGCGAGCACGGCTTCCTCGCGCTCACGGTGCCCGAGGAGTACGGCGGCCTCGGCGAGAACCACGTCGCCTACGCGATGACGTGCGAGACGATCGCGCGCTACGGCTGCGCGTCGACGGCCATGTGCTACGTCATGCACATCGGTGCGGTGAACACGCTCATGTTCCGCCCGACGCCGGAGCTCGATCGACCGCTACATCCGGCCGCTCAACTCGGGGAAGATCGGGACGCTCTCGTACTCCGACCCCGAGACCGGCTCGCACTTCTGGTACCCGATCTCGTCGGGCGCGGAGCGCTCGAACGGCGGCTACAAGGTGCGCAAGAAGGCGTCGTGGACGACCTCCGCCGGCTTCGCCGACTTCTACGTCGTGCAGACGACGAGCCCGGACTTCTCGGGTACGACGACCTCTCCGTGTTCGTCATCGACGGCGACGACGTCGAGTCGCAGCCGTCGCTGTGGGACGCGCTCGGACTCCGCGGCAACCAGTCGGGCCCGCTCGAGGTGCCGAACGTCGACGTGCCCGGCGAGCAGCTCGTCGGGCCGGAGGGCGACGGCGCGGCCTCGAACGACGAGTCGGTCGACCCGTGGTTCCTCATCGGCTCGTCGTCGGTCTGGAACGGGATCGCGCTCGGCACGATCGACATCGCGAAGCGCCACACCACGCGCAAGCGCCACGTCGACGTCGGGCTGCGCGTCGCCGACTACCCGACGATCCAGGACTACGTGGGCGAGGCGGTCATGGACACGAACGCCTCGCGCCTCTTCGTCTACTCCGTCGCGCAGGCGATGGACAAGGCGACCTCAGACAACACGCGGGTGCTCGCCGTGGGCGAGCTCGCCCGCGCCGACTACCTGCACTGGGCCTGGCAGATCAAGTTCATCGCGGCGAAGAACGTCGCGCACACCGTCGACAAGATGCTCCACGCCTGCGGAGGCTCGGGCTACAAGCGCGACATGGAGCTCGAGCGCTACCTCCGCGACGCGAAGGCCGGCTGGGTCATGGGGCCGACGAACGAGGTGCTGCGCCAGTTCGTCGGCAAGGCCGTCCTCCTCGGCTTCGAGGCGCTCGACTACTGGAACCAGTCGTACAACCGCCGCGCCGTCGAGAACGAGGTGAAGAAGCTCGACGCCGACGGCAAGCGCGAGCTCGCCGAGAAGCTCATGTCCGAGGCCGCCGAGATGGAGGCAAAGGCGCCCGCGAAGGCGTGAGTTGACGCAGACCCTGATCCGCGGGCTCCTCCCGGAGGACCCGTTCGTCGAGACGTACGTCGTCCGCCCCGGCGGCGCGACGGTGTTCGCGCTCGCTGCGGACGAGCGCATGACCGTCGTCGACACGCGCGGCAGCCAGTCGGCGGAGGTCTCGGTGCTCGCCGCCGACGGGAGGCGACGACGCCGCCGCGATCGGCGCGCGAGCCGACGGGCCGGCAACCGTGATCCGCGCCGCGCTCGCGGATCGCAACGGCAGCCTGCTCGCGCACGAGCTCGGCGCGCGCGGGCTCGACCCCGCCGGGGCGCACGGCGATCCGCCTCTTCGGCGAGTGGTCACCGGCAGGCTCGGCGCAGTCGTTCCGCGCGGAGCGGGAGGTCACGATCGTCGTCGCCGCTCCCGCCGGCCGGATCGTCGACGGAGCGCCGCCTCCCTCCGAGCTCGTCGTCGAGGTGCGCCGTGCAACGCCGCGGAGCTACGAGCAGCAGGAGCTCCCTCCCCCGCTCGCGGAGCCCCGCCTCGACTTCCGGGTCGACGCGGCGACCGCGCTCGCGTACGAGGTGCGTGCGGGCGAGTTCATCCAGGTCATCGACGTCGAGGGGAAGCAGTGCTCCGACTTCCTCGCCTTCCACCGAGGCAAGCTCGAGTCGGGCCAGGAGCGCGGGCTCGACGCGACGACGACCCGCTCGCTCATGGGCCAGGCGTATCCGATGCCCGGGCCTGCACGGGAAGTTCTACGACGTCGATCAGGACCCGCTGGTCGAGGTCGTCCGCGACACCGTCGGCCGGCACGACACCTTCGGGCTCGCCTGCACCGCGAAGTACTACGAGGACATGGGCTACCCGGGCCATGTCAACTGCAGCGAGAACTTCAACGGCGAGGTGACGCCGTTCGGGATCGCGCCGCGCGCGGGCTGGGAGGCCCTCAACTTCTTCTACAACACGGGCTTCGACGCCAACAACGTGTTCGTCATGGACGAGCCCTGGTCGCGGCCGGGCGACTACGTCCTCCTGAAGGCGATGAACGATCTCGTGTGCGCGTCCTCGGCGTGCCCCGATGACATCGACCCGGCGAACGGGTGGCAGATCACGCCCGTGCACGTCCGCGTGTACGCGCCGGACAACTCGTTTTCCGTCGCAATCGCGCGCCGCGTGACGGCCGACGCCGACCCGGTGCTGACGAAGGAGACGTCGTTCCAGCCGCGGACGAGCCAGCTGACGAAGAGCTTCGTCGAGTACCGCGGCTACTGGCTCCCGCACTGCTTCGACAACGAGGGCGCGATCGCCGAGTACTGGGCGTGCCGCGAGAGAGTCGCGATCATGGATCTCTCTCCGCTTCGCAAGTGGGAGGTGCTCGGGCCGGACGCGGAGGCGCTGATCCAGCGTGCGATCACGCGCGACGCGCGCCGCCTCGCGGTCGGGCAGGTGACGTACACCGCGCTCTGCAACGAGACGGGCGGAATGATCGACGACGCGACCGTCTACCGCCTCGGCCAGGACAACTTCCGCTTCGTCGGCGGCGACGAGTACGACGGAATCTGGCTGAACGAGCTCGCCGAGCGGGACGAGCTGAAGGTGTGGGTGAAGCCCTCGACCGACCAGCTCCACAACGTCGCGGTTCAGGGGCCGCAGAGCCGCGACCTCCTCCGCAAGGTCGTGTGGACGCCGCCGACGCAGACGTCGCTCGACGACCTCAAGTGGTTCCGTTTCACCGTCGGGCGGATCGGCTCCTACGACGGAATTCCGATCGTCGTCTCACGCACGGGCTACACGGGCGAGCTCGGCTACGAGGTGTGGTGCCACCCGTCGGACGGGCCCGCAGTGTGGGACGCGATCTGGGAGGCCGGCGCAGAGCACGGGCTGACGGCGCTCGGGCTCGAGGCGCTCGACATCCTGCGGATCGAGTCGGGGCTGATCTTCGCCGGGTACGAGTTCGACGACCAGGTGGATCCGTTCGAGGCGGGCGTCGGCTTCGCCGTCGACCTCCGCACTGACGACGACTTCGTCGGACGTACAGCGCTCGAGGAGCGCCACGCCCACCCGCAGCGCACCCTGGTCGGCCTCGAGCTCGAAGGCAACGAGACCGCCGGCCACGGGGACGAGGTCTACGTCGGCCGGCAGCGCGTCGGGGTCGTGACGAGCGGGACGCGCAGCCCCATCCTCAAGAAGAACATCGCGCTCGCCCGGGTCGCGGTGCAGGTCGCGGAGCTGGGAACCGCGCTCGAGGTCGGCAAGCTCGACGGCCTGCAGAAGCGCATCGCCGCCACGGTCGTCCGGTTCCCGTTCTACGACCCGGACAAGGCGCGCCCGCGGTCGTAGCACCTCGTGATCGACGCGCTCACCGATGAGCAGGTCGAGTCGTTCCGGCACGACGGCTTCCTGATCGTCGAAGAGGGCCTCGTCTCCGAGCGCGGCCTCGAGCTGCTCCGCGAGCGGTACGAGCCGCTCTTCGACGGGCGAGTACGAGACCGGGATCCGGCCGGACGAGGTGAACTGGGTTCCGGGACGGGACCCGGAGGACCGCACGCGGCAGCTCTGCAACGCGTGGAAGTCGGACACGGTCGTCGCGGCGCAGGTGCTCTCCGAGCGCACCGGCCGGCTCGCGGCGCAGCTCGCCGGCTACCGCGGCGTGCGGATCCTGCAGGACAACGTCCTCTGGAAGCCGCCGGGCACGAAGGCGATCGGCTACCACCAGGACTCCTCGTACGCGGACTACCTCGTGCCGGTCCGAGATGATCACGTGCTGGATCTCGCTCCACGAGACGCAGGCGGACGCCGGGCCGCTCGAGTTCGTCGCGCGGCTCGCACGCGTGGCCGAAGTCGTCCGCCCGCGCGCTCGGAGTTCCACGCGCCGCGACGACTGGCTCGCGGGGCCACGCGCGGCGTCGCCGGGCGGAGCCGGAGCTCGACCTCGTGCCCGTGGTCGTGAAGCCCGGCGGCGGCTCCTTCCACCACGGCCTCACCTGGCACGGCTCCGCGCCGAACACGAGCGGCACGGTCGCCGCGCATGGCGCTCGTGTCGCACCTCGATCCCGGTCGAGGCGCGCTTCCACGAGACGAACGTCGACGTCGACCTACTCGCGCTACCGCCGGCGCGGCGACCTCTCGCTCGACGAGTCGTTCTTCCCGGTCGTCTGGGACGAGTCCGGCTACCGCACGCCCTGGCTCGCCGAGCTGCCCGAGCCTGGACTGAGGCGAGACGCGCGTGGCCGGAACCGGGGCGGCTACCGTTTCGCGCACTTCGCTCCGCACCTCCCTGGAGTCTGCGGTGCGCTCGCAGCTGTCGCTCAGGCACTCCTCGTCCTGCCGTTCCTCGGCCGCTACGGCTGGGATCGCGACGAGCTCTACTTCCTCTCGGCCGGGAGTCGGCCGACCTGGGGCTACGTCGACTTCCCGCCTCTTCACGGCGTGGCTCGCCTGGGCGGTGCGGCAGCCGTTCGGCGACTCGCTCGCGGCGCTCGGGCTCACGTCGCTGCTCGCGATGTCGGTGACGGTTGTGCTCGTCGCGCTGATGGCCCGCGAGCTCGGAGGAAGCGCTGTCGTCAGCTCGCCGCAGCCCTCGTCTGGGGCGTCAGCCCGTATGCCCTCGGAGCACGCGAGCATCTTCCACCCGACCTGGCTCGACGCGCTCTGCTGGGTCGCGCTCCTCTACGTCGTGCTGCTCGCGCTGAACCGGGATGAGCCGCGCTGTGGCTAGCAGCGGGCGTGATCGCCGGAGTCGGACTCAAGGCGAAGTACACGCTCGTCGTTCTGCTCGCCGCCATGCTCGTCGCGCTGGTGACGACGAGCTCGGCAGCGTGGAGCTCCGCACTCGGTGGCCCTGGCTCGCGCTCGCGCTTGCGGTTGCGCTCGGGCTCCCCAACCTCGTCTGGCAGCCGCAGCACGGGTGGCCGAGCCTCGAGTTCGCGTAGAGTCAGAATGAGAAGACCGCCAGCGATACGCCGCCCGCCACGTACATGGGCGGGCAGCTGTTGCTTGGCGCCGCGATCGTCGTCGCGGTCGTCGGGGTGGTGGGCTGTGGCGGCGGCGGCGACTGCGGACGCTCGCCCTCGTCCCGCCGCTCGTCACGCTCCCCTTCCTGTTCGCACGCGGGCGCGGGTACTACCCGCTTCCTGCGGATTCGGTCGCGGTCGCTGCGGGAGTGTCTCGTTGGCCGGGTGGCTCCGTCGCGGTAGCCGGCGTAGGCTCGTCGTGCTCGTGCCGCTGGCCGCACTGCAGCTCGCCGTTCTCGCGCTCTTCCTGCCGATCGTCGTGCCTGTCCGCACCACCGCGTCGATGGTGACGTCGGGCGTCTGGGAGGACACGTTCTTCAAGGACGAGATCGGCTGGCCCGAGCTCGCCGCCAGACCGCCATCGCGTGGCGCGACTCCCGGCGCGGACCGCGCCGGCGCCGGCCGCGATCGTCGCGGGGAACTACGGGGAGGCGTCCGCGCTCGAGCGGTACGGACCCGCGCGGGGGCTGCCGTCGGTGCTGGGCCGGACCTCGAGCTGGCGGTACTGGCGCCGCGCACGCTGCCGCAGCGGTACGCCCTGTTCGTCGGATATAAGCCCGACTAGCTCTCGCGTCTGTGCGCCTCCTGGCAGCGACTGG
>CAVUKP010000021.1:0-33834 GCA_963742135.1 uncultured Thermoleophilia bacterium
ATTACCTCTGCTTGGTTCGGTTGGTCTTGCTCACGGCCGGAACGGAAGGGCCGCGCCGGCACCCCTCCAGCCGGGCGTCGACCTCCGACGGCCGGAACCGCACCGCGCCGCCGCGAGCTTGAATCCCGGCAGCCGCCCAGACTCGAACCAGTCGAGCACCGTCGCCGGAGCCAACCCGAGGTAGTCGGCGAGCTCGCGGGCTGTATACAGCCGCTCGGTCATCCCCTGGTGCTGGTCCTCTCGTACAGCGCGAGCAGGTGTGCGATCTCGCGGCGCTCGCCTCGGGTGAGGTACTCGTTGCCAACCAGCTCCGGCCGGTGCGCACTCAGAAGCCGCAGCACGTCGGTCGCGGGCAGCCGAACCCCGTTCCCCGCTCCGGAAACCGTGACAACCGTGACATCGCTGTATCCATGCGGGTTTGCGCCGTTTTCGGCAACCGGGACATCGGCGTTTTGTCCCGGTTGCGATTCGCCCGTTTTCGGCTCAACGATGCGGGTTGTCGCGGTGTCACGGTTTGAAACGGTCGGGTGCGGCGAGGTAGCGGCTCCAGGCGTCGTCGAACTGCTCGCGGTCGTAGCCGTTCGCGCGTCCGTCGGTTATCCGGATCGTCTTCGCGTGGATCCCGTACGGCGCCGAGCTTCTTGCCGATCTCGCGCGTCCGGATCCCGGCCTGGTCGTTCCAGCCGCCCCACGGCGACGCCTCGAGCGCGTTCAACGCGGCGGCGAGGTCGGCGCAGGACATCTTCTCGTCGACGAACACCTCGCCGGATGTCGGCGAGCAGCTTCACGCCGATCGACGCGTCGTCGTGGCGGCGGCCGGTACCTGACAGCTCGACCGCCGCACCGCGTGCACGCTCCGGCCAGTCGCCCCCGGCCATGTCGGCGATCCGGAACAGGATCCGCCAGATCTCGTTGCCGCGCGCGTCGAGCCCCTCGCAGCCGCGGCGGCTTCAACCGCGGGTCGCGCAGCACCTCCTCGGACTCGTCGGCCCACGCCTGGAGGTTGGTGCCGCAGCGTCTCCGCCTGCGCCTCGACCTCCTCCGGGTCGAAGTCCTCGTAGCACGTCGTCGGGGCGCGGCGGCTTCATCGCGATCGGGATCGACCGGTGCGCCAAGCGTCCCCGGCAGCTCGTTCAGACCCGGCGGTCGCCTTCGGGCAGTAGACGTCGAACGCTGCACCTCGTGCGACGGCGGCACGCACCGCCAGACCTTCGTGCCCTTCTTGTAGCCGCGAGTTCAGCACCTGCCGGATCGCCCTCGGTGCTGTCGCTGTTCTTCTTGCCGAACACGGCGTCGACCTCGTCGAACAGCAGCGTCGGCCGCTTCTGGTCGATCATCCGGAACAGCGCCGCCTCGGTCAGGTTGTCGGCGGCGATCGCGTTGCACGCGACCAGCTCGAGCACCTCGAGCAGCGTCGTCTTCCCCGATCCCGGCTCCGGACTGTGCGGATGCAGGTACGGCGTCGCGCGCGCCGTGTCGATAGACGTACGTGTGCGCGATCCAGAGCGCGATCGCGTCGAGCTCGTCGCTCGCCGACGACGACGAACCGGCGCACGAACGTCCGTGTCTCCTCGAGCAGCGCCGCGAGATACTCGTGGCGTCACGCTCCGGCCGTCCCGACGGCACGACCGCGAGGTCGTCCCGGTACTTGCGGCCGCAGAACGGGCAGCACCGGCTCCCGCAGCGACACGATCGTCCACACCGGCGTCGCAGCGCCGCGCCCCGGCTCCTGCCCGCATGGGCACTCCCACACGTTCCCCTTGTGCACGTTGACGCTGTCACGGTCGCTCACCGGCGACCCCCTTCCTGGTCGTCGGTCAGCGCCGCCCCGGCATGGGCGGCCAGAATCTCGAGCGCGCCGTCGCGCTGCTCCTGGAGCGTGCACCGGGCCGACCGCTCCGCCCTGAGCTCGTCGAGCACCGGGAGCAGGTCGTCCGCCGCGACACGCGACCGCCTCCCAAGCGACTCGAACCCTGCGTCCATGACACCCTCGGCGACGAGCGCGAGCTCGCGCGCCCGCTGCTCGACCCGGTCGAGTTCGGCCGCGTTCATGCCTCGTCTCCGTCGTCGTGGAGGTCGTTCGAGAGCGCGGCGCCGTACCGTCGCTCGGCCTGCGGCGAGAGCCGGTAGCCGCCGGCGCCGTCGTGGTCGACAACGCCGCGGCGGAGGTCGACGTCGAGCACCCACGCGATCAGCGCCGGAGGGCGGCCGGTACGGCGCGCGAGGTCGTTCACGGTCAGCCAGCGGCCGCGGCCGGTCATGCGGCGCGCTCCTCGCCCCAGCGCTCGCGCTCGGCCACCCTGCCCGCGACGAGCACGAACACGAAGTTGAGCAGGACGCTGTACTCGTGGGCGTCGAGCTCGGCGCGAGCGTCCGCGAACGCCGCAAGGAACCGCAACTGCGCCGCCTGTAGCGGCGTCAGCGGCATCGTCACGCCGCGGCCCTCCGTGCGCCAGCACGCCGTTCGAGGCGCGACTGCAGCCGCCGTGACGCGACCGCCAGCCCCACCCACGCCGGCGGCGGTGGTGGGTCTACATCACCGTCGTCAGATCGTCCGGGCGGCCCTTGCGCGCGCAGCAGCGGTTGTGCGGGTGCGGCGCGGAGTGCGGACGTTCGTGCGGCGCGGGCGTACGAAGGCAGCGTGTGCCTGCAGCGCGTGGTCGTTCCGCTCGAGCCGGATCAGGACCGGCGCGGGGATCTTTTGGAACCGCCGATAGTCGCGGATGAACGCGTGCTCCTCCCGCGGCGTGAGGTACCGCGCGGGGCCAGCCGGCTTATGCAGCCTCAGCGCGCGCCGTCGCGCAGCGCCCTTGTGCGCCACCGCCCGCCGGTAGCTCGGGTCGTCGGGACCGTCGTGGACGCCAGGCCGCCCACCGAGGACGACCAGCACCTCGTCGACCGTCAGCTCATGCGGCACGAACGGTTCGCTCCTACTCCAAGTGACGTGGCTGGCGCAGCCATTGCCCTCCAGGGTAGAAAACGGGTCGGACGTTCCCCCGGAACGACGCACGGCCCCGAAGGGCCGCACGCCGCGCTTGTTTCGTCACCTGAGCCGGAGCTCACCCCGAAGCGTACCCGCACGGTCGGCGGACGTACGTGTCGGCGCAGGCTGGGCGACGGCCACGTCCAGATAGGCCAATAGCGCCCGGCGCCACGACGGCGTAGCCTCCCGCGGATGCCGCACTTCGCCCTCCTCACGACTGACGGCGAATCGCTCGGGCCGATCGAGCTCGGCCGGCCCGACTGGCCGCCCGGCACCGTCATCTGCCGCGGCGACGGCGACAACCTCCGGGTCATCGAGTGGATCGAGTCCGTCGCCTCCGAGAAGTTCACCGTGCTCGTCGTCGAGCCGACGTAACCGAACAAGGCGCGCGTGCGCCCCTCCACGCTCAGTAGCGTGGATCAAATAGGCCACAACACTCGGATGCGCCAGTGTTCGGGAATGTTGCATGAGCCGGGGGATAAGCTTGATGCCGTGTCAATCCACGCATCGTGGTACCTGAAAGAGCGATGGACGACCACCAATTCGATAGGCGCGAGACGCAGCAAAAGTCCCTGAACCGGGCCGCTGTTCAGGCCACCGTCCACTGCCTTACAGGGTGCGCGATCGGCGAAGTGCTCGGGATGGTGATCGCGACGGCCCTCGGCTGGGGGAACACGGCCTCGATCGCGGTTTCGGTCGTGCTCGCGTTCGCCTTCGGCTACGCGCTCACACTCGGCCCGATCCTCCGAGCCGGAGTTCCAGCAAAACGTGCGGCACGCCTGACCGTGGCTTCCGACACCGTGTCAATCACGACGATGGAGATCGTGGACAACGCCTTCATCTTGCTGGTGCCTGGCGCGATCGCCGCCGGGCTGTCTGACAGCTTGTTTTGGTGGAGCCTGCTTGTGAGCCTGGCGATCGCCTTTGTGCTGACAGTCCCGGTCAACCGATGGCTCATCGCAAGGGGTCGAGGCCACGCGGTTGTGCATGAAATCCACAGCCACTGACGCGCCGCGAGTAGCGATCGCCTGCGCCAACGTGCTCTCGCCCGACATCGTTCGGATGACCCGCCGCGCTGAGTAGCGTGGCGCGTTAGGGCAGAACAGCGTTGGTCAGGCGAGAGTACGCTCGCCCAGCCCACACGAACGGACGATGACCGTCTACGAGACTTCGCGCGCGTTCGCGCGGGCATTGAACAGCTGCCACTTCCCCTCGGAGACGACTTCGACGGTGCTACCGACCACTTTGATCGCCGTCTCGTCGTCGATTGCGTACGCCGGAACCGGCAGACCGGCCGCCCAGACCTCCGCGGCGGCCATCGAGCGGTCTGGCATCGCCTCGTGGTTCAGGTGCGGGAACATCGCGAAGTCGACGAGGCCCAGCAATCGGTCGTCACCGGTGGTGACTGGGCTCCCAGAGACAAACCCGTCCCCGAGCTGTGGCCCCATCACCAGGCTCCCGGCGCTGACTCCCACCCAGACCATGTTGCTCAGCGAGGGCAACAGGTCGACCAGTCCTGACTGCTCGATCCAGTAGCACAGGTAGAGGGGATCGCCACCTCCCACCAGAAGGGCGTCCGTCTCCTCGACCGCGTCGATCCAAATCGTCCTCTCGATGCTCGGCAGCGCGGTGAGTTCCAGCACTCCCAGTGACTTCCAACCGAGTTCGCAGAGGGGCGAGGCAGCGCGTCCGTTGATCAGCCGCCAGGCGCCGGCAGCACCACCGGGGAAGGCATACGTCGCGGTCGGAATGCAGAGGGCATTCGACTGGTCGATCGGTTTGCCCAAGAGGTCAACCAACGCGTCGCGGATGCTCGTGTTCTTGATGCCAGCCGAGGTGAGAAGAAGTTTCATGCCGCCTCTCGGAGTCCGTTGAGCAAGCTTATTTTGAGGGGGCCCCGTAGGGAAAAGGGCCGCCCACCAGCTGAGCAGCGTGGATCGTGGGGGCAGAACAATGAGCGTAGCCTCTCGCGGATGCCGCACTTCGTCCTCCTCACCGTCGACGGCGTATCGCTCGGGCCGATCGAGCTCGGCCGGCCCGACTGGCCGCCCGGCACCATCATCTACCGCGGCGCCGGCGACAACCTCCGCGTCGTCGACCTGCTCGAGTCCGACGACGCGGAGAAGTTCACGATCCTGGTCGTCGAGCCGGCGTAGCCTCACCCCGCCCGCCAGTCGGCCCGCGCCACCGCCGAGGGACACCACTCTCCCCGTCGGGCGGACATGGTTCTCCGGGTCGTCGCGGTAGTCGTCGAGGTTCACCGGCGGCGGCCCACGCAACGACCGCGGTCGGCGGCTCGCCGTACCCGTTCCGACCTGCCGACCACGGTTGCATTTTCGGTGTTCCGGGCCCGCGTACCGCGACGGATTCACGTCGTCGTGTCCGAGGTCCCACGTGTCGCCCGGCACGATCCGCTCACCACACCGCGCACACCGTCGCCCCGGCGCGACCGCCCGCGCCCACGTCTCACTCGCCCGCTGATGGTGGTAGCCGTACTTCGCGCGCTCCCCCGGCGCCCGCGACGCCGCCTTCGCACGCTCCCGACAGATACGGGTGCAGTACCGGTGCTGCCCCGTCTTCTGCCAAAAACGGCGGCCACAGACCAGACATTGCCGCTCAGCCACCGAACACCCCCCAATTTCCCGACGTCGGGGGGAGATGAGGCAGAGTGCGGGAGTCAGGGAAGATTGTGTTCTCAAAGAGATCGCCTTCGGCCCGCTGCGCGACCGGCGCCTACGTCGGACAATGTTAAGGCTCCTTCGCATTCGAGCTCGGCAGGTTTAATCTCTGCCGCGGCCCAGCGCGAGATGCTTGTCGACCACGCCCGCGACCCTTGAGGGGAAGGGAAGCGGGTCGTGGCCGACGAGTACGCCTCCATTCCTCGGTTACTCCCATCCGGCGGTGTGGACGTTCTTGGGCTTCATCGCTTCGCGCATCCGCTCGGTCTCGCGCTTGTACGCCGCCTCGCCCTCGGGCGTGTCTCGCCAGACCGCCTCCCGGCGCAGGTCCGTGCTCCTGCGCGGGCTTCGGGTCGAGCGCGTGCGCCAGCCAGGCGGCGTCCTCGCGAAGCCATTCGAGGAGGTGCGCGATCGGGGTGATCGACGTGAACGTCGGCACCACCTTCGGCACCCTGCCGCCCTTGCTCACTCCAAGTGGAGGCTGCAGACCGACGTCGCCTCGCCGGGGAACTCGCGCGACCGTGGAGCACCTCGAGGCAGGCGGCCGCGTGGTCGCGTGCGCGCTCCGTCCCCTCCACGCGCTGCCGGTAGTCGGTCACCGCGGCCTGAAGCGCCTTCGACGCGTCCTTCTCCAGCCGGCCACGATGCTTGACCACATAACGCTCCTTGTCCTCGAGCACCCGTGCCGCGGCGAGGGCGAGCGCGTCCCACTCCTGCTGCAACTCGGCGACGCGCTGCTCGAGCGCCGGCACCGTCGGCTGCGGAGCGAACCCCGTTTGCGTTGCGACCCAGGTCGCGAGCTCCTCCCGGTCCGCCTGTTCCGCCCGCGGGATCTGTTCGTGCAGGCCGGTCATCTCCGCGAGGACGGCGGTCTGGCGACACTCGAGCCCCGCCACGCGGTCGTCGAACTCGGCCACGTCCCGCCACCTGCGGCGCGGAGACCAGCGCCGCCGTGCGACCGCCTCCGCCGACGGGTTCGGGGTCCGCAGCCGAAGCTCGCGTTCCCGCTCGGCCAGGGTCACGTTCGCCTGCCGCATATGCTCGTCGGCCGCCACACCGGCCAGCCGTCCCGCCGCGATCGCAACCGCCTTCGCCTCGTCGGACTTGTCGGCCGCGAGCGACGCCTGCGACTTCGCCTGCGCCGCCGCAACGCGACCTTGTCGTCTCTCGTCATGCCGCTCCTCCGTTGTCAGGGGTGACCGGCCGCAGCAGCCGCTCGACCGCGGCCGCCGGGATCCGGAGCGGGCCGGTGGCGCCGATCCGGAGCACGTCGAGCTCGCCGCGATGGACGCGCCGATACACCGTCAACCGCGACTGCCGAACCGTCTCGCCGCCTCCGTCACGGTCAGCAGATCCTCGTCCCGTCCGTTCACGCTCATCTATAAGCGAACGCTATACCTGGCCTCGGTCGGATAAGCCGTTCGGGGTATCCGCTTGGACGCCGTCAGGCGTAGACTCGAAGGCTCTTCGCCGCCAGCGCTTGTGCCCTCGAGTGCGCGGCGAAGGGCACCCTCCTCCCCGGAGGCGACACCGAGGCCCCTTCTGAGCGGGACGCCAGCCGGGGCCTCGGTGTTCTGATCTCAGCCGCTCCGCGAGTTCTTCCAAGGATGCGGTCCGTTCTTTCGGCCCGTTGTGGCACGGGAGGCGCTCTCGTAACGTCGTGTCGCGGTGGAGCGGCGGCACCCGAACGACATCGAGGAGACACTTCTGGCGACGCTGCGGAAGCAGGCGGCAGCGTTGTCGCCGCGCGAGCGGAGACAGCTCCGCAACGAGCTCGACCAGGCGTTGCGCGAGGCGGCAGCGTTGTCGCCGCGTGAGCGCACCCGCAATCCTCCGAACGGCGGATAGCGCTCCGCCCCCGCCCGGCCGATGATGCGGGCAGGGAACGGGGAGGTTGAGCGAATGGTGCGCGACGCGGCGATCGCCGAGGCGGCGTTCGCGATCAACGAGCTGCTCGAGAAGCTCCAGGACGACTACGCGCTCGAATCCGACGACGAACTCGTGCGGCTGATCGCCGGTGTCCGCGCCGCCGTGTTCTCGATCGCGCACGACGCCGAACTGATCTAAAGGGAGCGGCCGCCGCACTGCAGCTCGTCGCAGCGTTCGAGAAGGTCGTCGGCCGCGAGCAGCGCCTCCTGGATCGCGACGCGGCGCGCGTCGTCGACCTTCACTGCTCGGTTTCCGACGCCGCGCGCAGCTCGTCCTGCAGGCGGTTCGCGAGTTCGCCGAAGTCATGCCGCCGCGCGTCGGCCAACTCCGCGACTGCGGCCCAGGCGCCTTCGTTCAGGTGAATCGTCCACTCGGCGAAGGTGCCGTCGCGAAACACATCCTCGACACCGCGGAAGTCGCCTTTGTCGGTATGGGCGAAACGCTTGTTCCGAAGGTCGATCAACTCCTCGTGAAGCTTCCGCTGAACCTCGTCAGGCGGCGCCCATGCCTCTTTGTCGAGTCGACCGATCCCCTGCCGCGTGAACGGCTGGGCGTCTGCGACGACGACTCCCGTCTGGAGCGCGTTCTGCGGAGAGTTCATCCTGTCGAGCTCGCCTGCGTAGACACCAGCGAGGTGGGTCAGCCCCACCCGCGGCTTCCTTCATGTCCGCTGCCGCGATTCGGAGGCGCTTGATCTCGGCCGCCAGATGTTCTTCAACTCCCATCGGTGGCGTCGAGCGTACCCCGCGCCGAGTGCCCAATCAGTGCCCAAACGTCGTGAACGCGGGTGGCTTCACTACGTGGTCGGAACCCCGCAACCGTGTAGCGAAGCCACTTCGCGCCATTCGCCTTCACCCCGCTCCACCCGTCTAGGAACCGCGTGGAGGTTCAAGTCCTCTCATCCGCATAGCCGGTTCAAGCCGTTGCACGTCACCGATTCCGCGGCGACGGCCTCTAGAGGAAGAGCCAGTACGCGAGCGCGGCGAGGGCCGCGCCACACACGGCGAGGACCGCCCAGCCGACCCAACCGCTGAAGAGCGTGTCCCAGAACGCATAGTCGGTCCTCGCCGGCGTGCTGAGGCGCCATCTACCGTACCGCCTGCCGAGCTCGTCCGCGCACCCCATGGCAGATGCGTCAGGTGCGACAATGTCGCTCGCCGGTATCGACGAGACGGTCGGAGCGAGAGGGGGTTGGCGTGTCGGCGGGCGACCAGGAGCTGCGGTTCACGATCGGCGACATCCGCAGGATCGACCACGTGGTTGAGGTCGACGGCGTCGACGCACTCACACGATCGGATCGCGAGATCCACCAGCTCGTCTTCCCCGTGCTCCGCGAGATGGCGCCGCGCGGGGAGATCGAAGCCCTCCTGGAAATCCTCGAGCGGCGGCCGCCCGAGATCAGCGGCCAATTCGAAGGCTGGACGCTGAGCCAGATCGCGTCGTGGTGGACGTTGCTGATCCGCGACGAGCTCTTTTCGCCCGCGCGCGAAGACCCGTCGACCGACGACGGCTAGCCTGCGACCGCTTCGCCGATCGTCACGGCGACGGCTGCGCGGCCGCCCGTCGGGACGAGCGGGACCACGTCGCCCTCGACGGGGCGCCCGTCGACCACGAGCGCGACCTCGTCGCCGGGCCCCGCCCGCTCGACGGCGATCTCGTAGGTCGCGCCGCGGAAGACGCGCGTCGCGGTGAAGCCGTCCCAGCCGCTCGGGAGGACGGGCGCGACGCGAAGGCCGCGCAGCGTCGGCCTGATGCCGAGGATCCACTGCGTCGCGGCGACGAAGGTCCACGCCGCGGTGCCGGTCAGCCACGAGTTCCTCCCGAGCCCGAACTGCGGATGCGAGGGCCCGCAGACGTTCTGGCAGTAGACGTACGGCTCGGCGAGGTAGCGGTCGGCGTCGCGGTCGCGAAGCGGGAGGATCCGGCGGTACCAGTCGTAGGCGCTGTCGCCGTCGCCCGCCATCGCGGCGGCGACGATCGCCCAGGCGTTCGCGTGGCAGAAGATGCCGCCGTTCTCCTTCGCGCCCGGCGGATAGGTCGACGTGCCGCGGACGCGCGGGTCGGCGCCGTCGTACGGCGGCCACAGGAGCGCGATCCCGTGCTCGGTCCCGAGCAGCTCCTCCATCGAGCGGAGCGCGCGCGCCGCCCGCTCCGGCGGCGCCACCTCGCCGATCAGCGACCACGTCTGCGCGTTCATGTCGATGCGACGACGGTCGTCGGCCGCGACTCCCATCGGCGCGCCGTCGTCGTCGAAGGCGCGCGTGTACCAGGCCCCGTCCCACGCAACCTCGTTGACCGCCGCGGCGGTCTCGCGCGCGAGAGCGAGCAACCTCGCAGCCTCCGCCGCGTGCCCCACCTCCTCGGCGACCTCGGCGAGGTCGAGCGCGGCGCGCGAGAGCTGCATCGCACACCACACCGACTCCGCCTTGCCCGAGCCGAGATCGACGTTGAGGGTGTCGTCCCAGTCGGAGAACCCGATCCGCGGCAGCCCGTGCGGGCCGCGGTGGTCGAGCGTGAACTGGATCGCGCGCAGCAGGTGCCGCCACACCGTCTCGGAGCCCCCGTCGGCGAACGGCACGTGTGCCTCGAGGAACGCGACGTCGCCGGTCTCGCGCACGTAGGCGCACACCGCGATCGCGAGCCAGAGGTGGTCGTCGCAGAACCACTGCGGCCGCTCCGGGAACTCGGCCGCGAGCCCTGCGGTTCCCTCGCCGGTCAGCGGGAAGAACTGGTGCCACGCGTGGCCGTCTCGGAACTGGAGGCGCAGCAGCTGCGCCAGCGTCTCGCGCACGCGCTCCGGCGCCGCGTGCACGGTGCCGAGCGTGTCCTGCGCCGAGTCGCGCGTGCCCATCCCGCGCCCGAGGCCGGTCTCGTAGGCCGACGCGAAGCGCGACCAGAAGAGCGTCGTCCGGCACTGCACCTGGTTCCAGAAGCCGACCATCGCGTTCAGCTCCGGGTCCGGCGTCTCGACGGAGAGGCGCGAGAGGTACGCGTTCCAGTCGGCGTGCAGCTCGGCGAGCGCCTCGTCGGCGCGGCACGGCTCGGCGAACGCCGCCACGAGCCGGTGCGCCTCCTGCGCGTCCGCCGCGATTCCGAGGACGTAGACGAGCTCCCGCTCCTCGCCCGGCTCGAGGACGAGCTCGTGGCAGAGCGACGCGATCGCGTTCCCGCGCGGCGACTCGGCGTTCGTCGGCTCGCCCTTCTCCACGACGGCCGGCGCGGCGAGGTCGCGGCACCGCCCCACGAACGTCTCGCGGTCGCAGTCGAACCCGAGCGGCTCGACGCTCGAACCGAAGAACGCGACGTCCGGCTCGAAGACGGTTCCGGCGAGGACGACGCCGTCCTCGCAGCGCGCCCGGACGATGTGCTGACCCCAGTCGAGGTTCTGCCCGTCGATCACCGCGTCGCGGTAGGACAGCTCGACGTAGGAGAACGTGCGGAGCGTCCGCCGGCGCTCGGACTCGTTCCGCACGCGCAGCACCCACAGCTCGCACGGCACCTCGCCCGGCGGGACGAAGTACAGGATCTCCGACGCGATCCCCGCGCGCTCGGCCGAGATGCGCGTGTAGCCGGCGCCGTGGCGGCACGCGTACGAGTCGAGGTCGCCGCGCACCGGCTGCCACGTCGCGCTCCAGTGCTCGCCCGTGTCCTCGTCGCGCAGGTACACGTACCGCCCCGGCTGGTCGGCGGGAATCGCGTTGTAGCGGTAGCGGCTGACGCGGCGATGTCGCGGGTCGCGGTCGAACGAGTAGCCGCCGCCGGCGTTCGAGACGATCCCGCCGTAGCGCCCCTGGCCGATGTAGTTGAGCCACGGCGTCGGCGTGTCGGGGCGCGTCACGACGTACTCGCGCGCGGCCTCGTCGTAGAAGCCGTAGGCGTTCGCGCCGACGCGCGCGGCGGCCGGCGCGACGCTCACAGCGAGTGCTCGAGCGCGAACGCGACGAGCTCGTCGACGCGCGCGAACGCGAGCGCGGTGACGGTGTCCGCGGCTCCGTAGTAGATCGCGAGCCGTCCAGTCGGCGCGTCGCAGACCATCGCGCACGGGAAGACGACGTTCGGAACGTCGCCGACGCACTCGTACGGCTCCTCGGGCGCAAGCACGTGCGGCGCCGCGCGCGCGAGCACGCGCCACGGCTCGTCGCGGTCGAGGAGCGCGACGCCGGCGGCGTAGACGAACCCGTTGCACGACGTGAGGACGCCGTGGTAGACGAGCAGCCACCCCTCCGACGTCTCGAGCGGCGCCGGCCCCGCGCCGACCTTCGTCGACTGCCACGACCACGGCACCGTCCCGAAGACGTGCCGGTGGCGCCCCCAGAAGCGCAGGTCGGGGCTCTCGCTGTAGAAGACGTCGCCGAACGGCGTGTGGCCGTCGTCGGACGGGCGCGAGAGCATCGCGAACCGGCCGTCGATCCTCCGCGGGAACAGGACGCCGTTGCGGTTGAACGGCAGGAACGCGTTCTCGAGCCCGTGGAAGGTCTCGAAGTCGTCCGTCCAGGCGACGCCGATCGTCGGCCCGTGGTAGGCGTTGCACCACGTGACGTAGAAGCGGTCGTCGATCCGGACGACACGCGGGTCGTAGCGGAAGAGCGCCGGCTCGAGCTCGGCGTCCTCGTACTCGAAGACGATCGGCTCCGGGTCGAGCTCCCACGCGAGGCCGTCGCGGCTGAACCCGCGGTGGAGCTGCATGCGCCGCGTCCAGTCGTCGCACCGGAAGACGCCCGCGTAGCCGCCGTCGAAGGGGACGACGGCGCTGTTGAAGATGCTGTTCGACGTCGGAAGGAGGTCGCGACGAAGGACCGGGTTCCGCGCCGACCGCCACACCGGCCGCGACCACCCGTCCGGCCGCTCCTCCCACGGGAGGTCGGGCACGGGGGCGCCGCCGAGGACCTCGACGCGTCGGCGCGGCGCCTCGACGCTCACGCCGCCTCGGCGATCGCGCCGGACGGCGCGCGCCGGACGAGATGGTCCGGCTCGAGCTCGACGAGCGTCGAGTCGTCCGCGTCGGCGTCGACCGCAGCGGCCGCGAGCGCGTACTGCGCGTCGAACTCCTCCCACTTGCGGTGGAGCTGCGGCACCGAGGCGAGCAGCATCTGCGTGTACGGGTGCTGCGGGTTCCCGAACACCTTCGCCGTCGCCCCCATCTCGACGATCAGCCCGCGGCGGAGGATCACCGTGCGGTCGCTGATGTAGTTGCCGAGCGAGAGGTCGTGCGTGATGAAGAGGACGCCGAGCCCGCGCTCCTTGAGGTCGCCGAGCAGGTTCAGGACGTCGATTCGCGTCGACGCGTCGAGCATGCTGATGATCTCGTCGGCGACGAGGATGTCGATGTCGAGCAGCAGCGCCCGCGCCACGAGGAGGCGCTGCAGCTGGCCCCCGCTCAGCTGGTGCGGGAACTTGTGCAGGACCTGCGTCCGGGTCGAGCGCGACCGCCTCGAGCGCCGCCTCGAGCTTGCTCTTCCACTCGCCGGCGTCGACGTCGGGGAAGTACGCGTCCTTGACCAGCTTGAAGACGCGGTCGGCCTTGTAGATCGGGTTGTACGAGCTGAAGGGATCCTGGAAGACGCCCTGGGCGTGCCGGTAGTACTCCTTGAGGCCGCTCCCCTTGAGCCGGGAGACGTCCTGGCCGTTGAACAGGATCGACCCCGAGGTGACGGGCGAGAGCCGCAGGATCATCTTCCCGATCGTCGACTTCCCGCTGCCGCTCTCGCCGATCAGCGACACGACCTCGCCCGAGTGGAGGTCGAAGCTGACGTCGCGCACCGCCGTCAGCCGCCCGGATCCGAAGGACCCGACCTTGTAGACCTTGCAGCACGTGTCGACCTGGAGGAGCGCGCTCACGCGGCGACCTCCCAGCACGCGACCTGGTGGCCCGGCGCGATCTCGCGGAACGGCGGCCGCTCGGCGCACTTCGCGGACGCGAGCGGGCAGCGGTCCCTGAAGCGGCAGCCCGTCGGCGGGTCGAGGAGCGCCGGCGGGATCCCCGGGATCCCGACGAGGCGCTTCTCGTCGTACCTGATCCCGACCTCCGGCAGCGACGAGATCAGGAGCTTCGTGTACGGGTGCCGCGGCGAGTTGATGATCACGTCGGCCGGCGCCTTCTCGGCGAGGTGGCCCGCGTACATGACGAGGATCGTGTCCGCGACCTGGTACGAGGATCGAGATGTCGTGCGTGATCACGATCACGCTCTTGACGAAGTCGCGCTCCCGGAACTCGACGAGCATCTCGGCGACCGCCTTCTGCGTCGAGACGTCGAGCGCCGAGGTGATCTCGTCGGCGATCAGGAGCGACGGGTTGAGGAGCGTCGAGATGACCATCACGGTGCGCTGCTTCATGCCGCCGGAGAGCTCGATCGGGAACATCCCGAGCACGGTCTCCGAGAGCCCGACGAGCTCGAGCCGGCGCACGAGCTCGGGCCGGACGGACTTGAAGTCGATCCCGCGCGAGTGCAGCAGCTCGGAGGTCATCTGGCCGATCTTCCGCGTCGGGTTGAGCGCGCTCATCGCGTACTGCGGGATCACCGAGACGCGCTTGAAGCGGTGCTCGTTCATCGCCTCGAAGTCCCAGATCGGGAGCTCGGTGCCGTCGAGCTCGACCGAGCCGTGGATGTACCGCATGCGGCCGGTCAGGTAGACGAGGCTGTTGCCGAGGCTCGACTTGCCGCAGCCGGACTCGCCCGCGAGCCCCATCACCTCGCCGTCGCCGATCGCGAACGTCACGCCGTCGACCGCCTGCACGTCGCCGTGCAGCGTGCGGTAGGACACCTTGAGGTCGTCGACCGCGAGCGTCATCGCTACATGTTCCTGAGCTTGGGGTTGAAGACCTCGTCGAGCCCCACGTTCATCACGTAGAGCGACCCCACGATCGCCATGATCGCGAGGCCGGGCGGCAGGAACCACCACCACAGGTGCAGTTGCAGCGCGGCGTTCTGGACCGACAGCTGCATCATCATCCCGAGCGAGATCGTGTTCGACGGGCCGAGCCCGATGAAGTCGAGGGTCGCGGCGATCAGCACCGCGCCCCCGAAGAGCAGGATGAACATCATGAACAGGTACGAGCTCATGTTCGGCGCGATCTCCTTGAAGATGATGTTCCGGCTGCCGCGAGCCGCTCAGCCGCGCCAGGCTCACGAACTCCCTCGAGGTCAGCGAGAAGGTCTGCGCGCGCAAGGCCCGCGCCGCCCACGGCCACGACGTCAGGCCGATGAAGATCGCCTCGGTCATGATCCCGCGGACCTGGAGGTAGGACGCGATCACGAGCAGGAGCGCGAACGTCGGGATGACGAGCACGACGTTCGTGATCATGTTCAGCACCTCGTCGACCATCCCGCCGCGGTAGCCGGCGGTGAACCCGACGAGCATCGCGACGATCGACGCGATGCCTCCTCCGAGCGCGCCCACGATGAACGCGAGCCGGAGGCCGTTGACGAACTGCGCGAAGACGTCCTGACCGAGCAACGTCGTCCCGAACCAGTAGCCGTCGGCGGTCCTCGGCGACGCGCCGAGGGTGCCGCCGAACTCGAGCGGCGGGTGCTGCGCGAGGAACGGGCCGAAGATCGCGAGCAGGAGCATGAACAGCGTGACGCTCGAGCCCGAACACGAGCTTGCGGTTGCGGACGGCGAAGTAGATCGTCTCCTGGAAGCCCGACATCACCCGCGGCGGGCGCCTGCGCCGGCAGCGGCGCCGCGGCCGGCGTAGCAGCCGCGACAGGGCGGTCGCGGACGTCGCCGGTCGCCGTCACGCCTGGCCGCCTTCCATGCCGATCCGCGTGCGCGGGTCGACGATCAGGTAGACGATGTCGACGATGAAGTTGGCGATCAGGACGCCGACGATGATGAAGAGGAAGATCCCCTGGATCACGAAGTAGTCCTCGTTCGTGATCGCGCGGTAGATCTGGTAGCCGAGCCCGGGGTACGAGAAGACGATCTCGGTGACGAGCGCGCCGCTGATCACGGCGCCGAGCGCGAGCGCGAGCCCGGTGATCTGCGGGAGCATCGCGTTCCGGAACGCGTACTTGCGGACGAGCTTCCTGGGCGCTCCGAGCGCCTCGAGGTAGTGCGCGTAGTCGGACTCGAGCTCGTAGATGATCAGGTTCCGCATCCCGATCGCCCACCCGCCGCACGCGACGAGGAAGAGCGAGAGGAAGGGCAGCAGCCAGTGCTGGAAGAGGTCGTAGCCGAACGCGAGGTTCCAGCCTCGACCGGCGGTCGGGCTGTAGGCGAAGCCGACCGGGAGGACGCCGAGCGTGATCGCGAAGATCCACGCGAGCAGGATCGCGAGCCACATGTACGGCGTCGCGGTCAGGATGTACCCGAACGGGAGCAGCGTGTTGTCGAGGATCTTCCTCCGTGCCGCCATCGCGCCGAGCTTGTTGCCCACGTACCAGGAGAGGAGGATCGACGGGACGAGGAGCGCGAGCGTGTACGGAAGCGCGTGCAGGATGATCGACGACACCGGCGCCGGGAACTGGAGGATGCTCGTCCCGAGGTCGCCGTGCAGGAGCGAGACCCAGAAGTAGTAGTACTGCTTCCACAGCGGCAGATCGAGGTTGAACGACCGCATGTAGGTGTCGTAGACGTTCTGGGCGACCTTCGGGTCCTGGATCTGGATCCGGCCCATCAGGGTCAGCACCGGGTTCCCCGGCATCAGGTGCGGGATCGCCCAGTCGACGGTCACGGCCGCGACGAACGTCAGCGCGTAGATGGAGAGCTTTCTCGAGCAGGTAGCGGGCCACGGGATCTCCTGCCGTGCGTCGTGGTCGGCGAGCGCCACCGCCCCTCCCCGCGCGTCGTGCCGGGGGGAGGGGCGGTGCTCGCTCATCGAGGCTCGCTCGCGGGGCTGACTAGCCGCCCGCGGTCGCCCTCGCGGAGCTCTTCACGTGCGTGATCGTGTCGATCCCGGTCATCTGGAGGTACCCGCGCCACATCACCGGGAGATACTGGCGGTCGGTCTTGTCGGCCGGCCAGTTCGTCCAGTACTTGGTGGTCATCTGCGGCCCAGATGCCGTTGTACCAGAGCGGGATCAGCGGCAGGTCCTTCATCAGGATCGTCTGCAGCTGGTTGTTCAGCGACCTGATCTTCGCCGAGGCTGACGGCGGAGTCCGGTCGAGCTTCTGCGTCAGGTTCCACGCGGTCGGGTTCTCGTAGCGCTGGAAGTTCGCGAACGTCTGGCCCGTCCCCGACGAGATGACCGGCAGGTGGAAGATGCCGTTCCAGTACGTCCACGGATTGTCGCTCAGCTGGTAGTTGTTGTCGACCAGAAGGTCGAACTTGCCCGTGTTGCGATCGCTCTGCCAGGTGTTGAAGTCCTTCACCTTGGCGGTGATCCTGATCCCCGCGTCCTTGGCGGAGGCGATGATCATGTCGCGGGCGGCTTCCCAGTCGGACCAGCCCTGCGGGACGGCGATCTCGAGGTCGATCTTCGAGCCGTCCTTGTTCTCGAACATGCCCGAGCCGTCGGTCTTGTAGCCCGCCTTCTGGAGCAGCTGCTTCGCGCCGGAGACGTTGTGCTTGAAGCCGTACGTCTTGACGAGCGCGGGGCTGATCGTCTTCTTCCAGGTCGGCAGCAGGCCCGAGGGGCTCGCCTTGAGCACGAGGTGCCCGTAGTCGTCCTTGACGATCTTGTCGATGTCGATCGACATCGCGAGCGCGCGGCGGAAGACCGCGTCGTTGAGCGGCTTGTGCGTGACGTTCGGCTCGAGCCACGCCGTGTTCGCCGACAGCATGTACGGCGCCGTCGGGTAGTACGTGTGGACCTTCTTCGAGTCGACGAGCTTGTTCACGCCCGGCAGGTAGTTGTTGTTCAGGTCCTCGACACCCGCCAGCACCGCCGACAGGCTGTTCGTGTTGCTCGTGTTGACGAGGTCGATGACATACCTCGGGGCCGGCGACGGCGAGATCCCCTGCTTCGAGGCCCACCAGCTCGCCTTCTTCTTCCACACGACGCGCGTCGTGACGTCGTACCCGGACGTATCCAGCTTGTACGGGCCCGTCCCGATCGGGTTGTGCGGGTTGTAGGTCGTCAGCTTGGCGGCGCTCGTGATCGACTTCGCCTGCACCGGGCTGATCATCGGCAGGTTCCACATCAGGTTCTGCCACTGGACGTAGTTCGGGACGCCCTTGAAGTTGAAGACGACCTTGTTGCCCTCGACCTTGATCCCGGCGAGGTTCACGTAGAGGTTGTTCCAGAACGCCGTGCTGAAGCGCCCGAGCTTGACGTTGTAGGCAACGTCGCTCGCCGTGAACGCCTTTCCGTCCGACCACTTGATGTTCGGGCGGACGACGACGGTGTACTGCTTGGCGCCCGTCCACTTGGCCGAGCTCGCCAGCCACGGGACGTACTTGCCCTTGACCGGGTCGTACCGGAGGAGCGTCTCGTTGACGAGCCCCACCATGCCGGCCGCGTAGTTGCCGACATACGGGTTCATGCCGGCGATGTTGCCCCACTGCGATCCGCTCGTGATCAGCGTCGCTGCGCGCGGATACGCCTTCGCCTGCGACTTCGCGCCTGCACCGCCGGAAACCGTGGCCGCGACGGCGACGGCGGTAACGGCGGCGAGGATCCAGACGACGGCGGTTCTCCTGCGAATGCCCATCGTTTCCTCCCTGTGGTCAGTACGGCCGAGGCCACGGTCGTGTCCCAGCCGGAACACGCTGGCGCGGAACGGCGCCTGCCGCATCGGCAAACGCCTCTTCCGGCCTGCGGGGAAGTACGTCACGACGGGAACGAGCTCGCGGTCGGAAGGCGTCTCACGGGGAGCGCCGCTCGGTTCGGGCGTGTCGTCGCGCATGCCATACTTCCTGTACCGGGAACGTTTACCGGAAACGCGGCGAGTGTGCAAGCGGTGTACTACCGACGAATCCATGGAATTTCCGCGTAGCATCTTCAACTTGGCAGCGAACGCAGGGCAGATAAGCTGGTACAGTTCCCGAAACCGTTCCCGGAGACAGACTCTTTCCCGGACGTAGGCTATGGCGATCAACGGCGACAAGCAGCAACGGGCAGGCCAGGTGACGATCCGCGACGTCGCCCGCCTCGCAGGCGTCTCGATCGCGACCGTCTCCCGCGTCGCGAACGGACGACCCGACGTCTCGCCGGACACGCGCGACGAGGTCCTGCGGGTGATGCGCGAGCACGGGTTCACGACGAACCGCAACGCGCGCGCCCTCTCGGGCGGGCGGACGGGCCTGATCGGGTTCACGGTTCCGTTCCTCGACGAGAGCTACTTCGCCGCCATCCTCTCCGGCGCGGCCGAGGCGCTCTACGAGCTCGACCAGCGCGTCGTCCTCTGCCCGACCCACCACGAGCACGCTCGTGAGGTGAACCTGCTCGAGCGCCTGATGCGCGGGACGACCGACGGCGCGATCATCCTCCTCCCCGAGGAGTCGAGCGAGGAGCTGCGCCGCCTCGAGAGTCACGGCTACCCGTTCGTCGTCGCGGACGCGCGTCAGCGGCTCGACGACGGGATCCCGGTCGTCGCGGCCGCGCACGCGGCCGGCGCGCGCGCAGCGACCGAGCACCTGCTCCGGCTCGGGCACCGGCGCGTCGGGCTCGTCACGGGCACCCCCGGCTGGGTCGCGACGGAGGAACGAATCCTGGGCTACCGGACCGCGCTCGCCGCCGCCGACGTGCCCTTCGACGACCAGCTGCTCGCCGGCCGCGACTTCAAGACCGCGACGGGCCGCGAGGCGACGTCGCGGCTTCTCGACCTGCCGAGCCCGCCGACGGCGATCTTCGCCTCGAACGACAACCTCGCGATCGGCGCCATGCGCGCCGTCTTCGACCGCGGCCTGCGGATTCCCGACGACGTGTCGGTCGTCGGCTTCGACGACACCGAGCTGGCCGGCAGCGTCTTCCCGCGGCTGACCACGGTGCGCCAGCCGCTCGCGGAGCTCGGGCGGACGGCCGTGAGCCTCCTGAACCGCCTCGTCGAGGGCCAGCGGACGGAGGCGCTGCGGATCGAGCTCGCGACGCGCCTCGTCGTGCGCGAGTCGACGGCTCCGCCGCCGAGGCAGGCGTAAGGCGCGCCGCGTGCGCTTCGGTCACTTCGACGACGAGGCGCGCGAGTACGTCGTGACGCGGCCGGACACGCCGCTCCCGTGGCTCAACTACCTCGGGAGCGACGACTACTTCGGGCTCGTCACGAACACCGCCGGCGGCTACTCCTTCTACCGCGACCCGCGCCTCCGCCGCCTGACGCGCTACCGCTACAACAACGTGCCCGCGGACACCGGCGGGCGGTACCTCTACGTCCGCGACGAGGAGAGCGGCGACTTCTGGTCGCCGTCGTGGCAGCCGACGAGACGCGACCTCGACGGCTACCGCTGCCGCCACGGCCTCGGCTACACGACGATCGAGGCGAGCCGCGGCGGGATCGACGTCGAGACGACGTACCTCGTCCCGCAGGGCGAGACGCTCGAGCTGTGGCTCGCGACGGTGACGAACCGTCGCGCTGCGCCGGCGCGGATCTCGCTCTTCAGCGCCGTGGAGTTCTGCCTCTGGGACGCCTGGGACGACGCGACGAACTTCCAGCGCAACCTCTCGGTCGGCGAGGTCGAGGTCGAGGACGGCGTGATCTACCACGTCAGCGAGTACCGCGAGCGCCGCAACCATTTCGCCTACTTCGCCTGCTCCGAGCCCGCTCGCGGGATTCGACACCGACCGCGACGCGTTCCTCGGCCCCCACCGCGGCTGGGACCGGCCGCTCGCGGTCGAGGAGGGCCGGTCGGGCGACTCGATCGCCCACGGCTGGGCGCCCTGCGGGTCGCACCACGTCCGGCTCGCGCTCGAGCCCGGCGAGACGCGCGAGATCGTGTTCGTCCTCGGGTATGCGGAGAACGAGCGGACGGCGAAGTTCGACCCGCCCGGGACGCGTCGCGTCGACAAGCGGCGGGTGCGCGAGACGCTCGCGCGCCACGCCGACCCCGCCGCCGCCCGGAGCGCGCTCGCGAGCCTCCGCGAGCGCTGGGACGGGCTGCTCGCGCACCTGCACGTGACGACCGGCGACGAGCACGTGGACCGGATGGTGAACGTCTGGAACCAGTACCAGTGCGTCGTCACGCTCAACCTCGCGCGCTCCGCCTCCCTCTTCGAGTCCGGCATCGGGCGCGGGATCGGGTTCCGCGACTCGAACCAGGACGTCCTGGGCTTCGTGCACCTCGACCCGGAGCGCGCGCGCGGGACGGATCCTCGACCTCGCGGCGACGCAGCTCCCCTCGGGCGGCGCGTACCACCAGTACCAGCCGCTCACGAAGCGCGGGAACGGCGCCGTCGGATCGAACTTCAACGACGACCCGCTGTGGCTCGTCCTCTCGGCGGCCGCGTACCTGAAGGAGACCGGCGACGCGTCGATCCTCCACGAGCCCGTCCCGTACGACCACGAGCCGGGATCGGAGACGACGCTCTACGAGCACCTGCGGCGGGCGACGCAGTACACCCTCGACAGGCTCGGGCCCCACGGGCTGCCGCTGATCGGCCGCGCGGACTGGAACGACTGCCTCAACCTGAACTGCTTCTCGGAGGAGGCCGGGCGAGTCGTTCCAGACGGCGCGCTACCACGAGAGCGGCGTCGCCGAGTCCGTCTTCATCGCCGCGCTCTTCGCGCTCGCGGCCGCCGAGCTCGCGGAGGTGGCGCGCCGGCTCGGCGACGACGGCGAAGCCGCTGCGCTCCTCGAGGCGCGGGCGACGATGGCGGCCGCGGTCCGCCGCCACGGCTGGGACGGCGAGTGGTTCCGCCGCGCCTACGACGCGGGCGGCGCCGCGATCGGCTCGGCGGCGAACGACGAGGGGAAGATCTTCGTCGAGCCGCAGGGGATGTGCACGATGGCGGGGATCGGGCTCGACGACGGCCTCGCCGCGCGCGCCCTCGCCTCGGTTCGCGAGCGCCTGACGACTCCGCACGGGATCGTCCTCGTGCAGCCGGCCTTCACGGGCTACCGGCCGGAGCTCGGCGAGATCACGTCCTACCCGCCGGGATACAAGGAGAACGGCGGCGTCTTCTGCCACACGAACCCGTGGATCGCGATCGCCGAGACGCTCGTCGGCGACGGCGACGCGGCGCTCGAGACGCACCTCCGGATCAACCCGTCGGCGCGCGAGGCGCTGAGCGACCTCCACCGGTGCGAGCCGTACGTCTACGCGCAGATGATCGCCGGCCGCGACGCCGCAAGGCCCGGCGAGGCGAAGAACTCGTGGCTGACGGGCACCGCGTCGTGGAGCCTCGTCGCGGTGACGCAGTGGATCCTCGGGCTCCGGCCGGAGCACGACGGCCTGCGCATCGACCCGTGCCTCCCGGCCGCCTGGGACGGGTTCACCGCCGAGCGCGTCTTCCGCGGGGCGACCTACCGGATCAGCGTCCGGAAGGAGCGCGGCGCACGCGGGCGCGTGCGCTCGCTGATCGTCGACGGGGCCGCCGTCGACGGGAACCTCGTCCCCGTGCACCCGCCCGGAAGCGTCGTCGACGTCGTTGCGGAGGTCGAGGCGCCGGCGCTCGCGACCGCCGCGCCCGCCTGAGCCGATCCGTCGACGCGGAATCGGAACGCGGCGCGGCTACCCTGTGCCGACTGTGGCACCGGGGTCGCCGATCCAGTCCGCGCGCCGTGCCGTCGGCGTCCTTCTGGCCGCGGCCGTCGCCGTCGCGGTCGCCGCTGCTTCGGGCGCGGCCTCCGGCGCACCTGCGCGCCCGGCGACGACGGAGGTCGTCGTCACGATGAAGGCGCCGCCGCTCGCGGCCTTCGGCGCGCGGAGCCTCGCCTCGGCGGACTACGTCCGCCGGATCGCCGCGGCGAACGCCGCACTCGAGCGGAACGTCCTCGCCGCCGTGCCGAGCGCTCACGTTCGGTGGCGCTACCGGACGGTGCTCAACGGCTTCGCGGTGGTCGTTCCGCGCTCGAGCGTCTCGACGCTCGAGCGCGTCCAGGGAGTCGACCGCGTCTGGCGGAACGCCCGCTACCACGCGCTCCTCGACCGCAGCCCGCGGATCATCGGCGCCGACAAGCTCTGGGGCCCGGGCCTCGAGACCGCCGGCAACGGGATGAAGATCGCGATCATCGACGACGGCGTCGACGCGTCGCACCCGTTCTTCAACCCGACCGGCTACACGTACCCGCCCGGCTTCCCGAAGGGCCAGACTGCTGCGGCGACGCCGAAGGTGATCGTCCAGCGGGCGTTCGCGCCGTCGAGCCCGAAGTGGAAGAACGCCACTCGCCCGTTCGACCCCGAGAACTCGTTCCACGCGACGCACGTCGCCGGGATCGCGGCCGGGAACCCCGGCACCGCCGCCGCCGGGCGGACGATCTCCGGCGTCGCGCCGCGCGCGTACATCGGCAACTACAAGGCGCTCACGATCCCGACGCCGAGCTTCGGGCTCGACGGGAACTCGGCCGAGATCGCCGCCGCGATCGAGTCCGCCGTGAACGACGGGATGAACGTCATCAACCTCTCGCTCGGGGAGCCGGAGGTCGAGCCGTCGCGCGACCTCGTCGTGCGCGCGCTCGAGGGCGCCGCCGCCGCGGGCGTGATCCCGGTGGTCGCGGCGGGGAACGACTTCGGCGAGTTCGGGTACGGATCGGTCGGCTCGCCCGCGAACACGCCGAGTGCGATCACGGTCGCCGCATCGACGAAGGCCGACGCGATCGCCTCGTTCTCGTCCGCCGGCCCGACGACCCTCTCGCTCGGGATGAAGCCCGACGTGACGGCGCCGGGCGTCGAGATCTTCTCGTCGCTCCCGGCCGGCCGGGCGGGCCGTGGGGCGTGCTCCAGGGGACGAGCATGGCCGCTCCGCACGTCGCGGGCGCGGCCGCGCTCCTGAAGGAGCGGCACCCGTCGTGGACGCCGGCGCAGGTGAAGTCGGCGCTCGTCCAGACCGGCAGCGCCGTCCGCGGCGACGGCGGCGCCGAGTCGCTCGCGGTGCGCGAGGGCGGCGGCCGCGTGACGCTGACGCGCGCCGACGCGCCGCTCGTCTTCGCCGCGCCGACGAGCCTCGCGTTCGGGCTGCTCAGGCCCGGCGCGAGCGTCACGAAGGCCGTGACGCTGACCGACGCAGGCGGCGGCGCGGGCGACTGGGCCGTCGCGACGACGGTGCAGCAGGGGCCGGCGTCGGTCACCGCGCCCGCGACGCTCTACCGTCCCGGGGCGGCTGACGGTGACGGCCGTCGCCGGCGCCGCGGGCGGCGACGCGTCCGGGTTCGTCGTCCTGACGCGCGGCACCGACGTCCGCCGGATCCCGTTCTGGGTCGGCGTGTCGCAGCCGCAACTCGCAGAGGCGCCGCGCGCCGCGCTCTCGCGCCCCGGCGTCTACCGCAGCACCACGGCCACCGGCTCCGGCGGGACCTCCGCCGCGTCGCGGATCAGCGTCTACCGCTACCCGACCGGCGACGACTCCTACCCCGGCCCCGAGCGCGTCTACCGCGTCTCGATGCCGCGCCTCGTCGCGAACTTCGGCGTGGCGATCCTCTCGGGCCGCGCCGTTCCGCACGTCGTCCTCGCAGGCGACGAGAGCCGCCTCGCGGGGTACACGGCGCTGCCGCTGATGCTGAACCCGTACCTCGAGTCGTACGGGACGCCGCGGTCCGTGTCGGGTGTCGTCCTGCCGGCGAAGGGGGCGTACGACATCGTCTTCGACACGCATTCGGCCTCCGAGGCGGGGCCGTTCACGTTCCGCTACTGGGTGAACGACACGGCGCCGCCGCGGATCCGCGTCGTGAGCGCCGCCCGGGCCCGCATCGTCGTCTCCGTGACCGACGCCGGCTCCGGAGTCGATCCGGCGTCGCTCTCGGTGCGGCTCGACGGCAACGAGCTTCGCCCGCAGCTCCGCAGCGGCCGCCTCACGCTCGCGGCCCGCCGCGGCACCCACCGGCTCGTCGTCCGCGCGTCCGACTTCCAGGAGTCGAAGAACATGGAGGACGTGCCGAAGATCCTGCCGAACACGGCGACGCTGAACACGTCCGTCCGCGTCCGCTGACGCGCTCCTGACGCCCGGCGCCGCGCTCAGCGGTTCTTGCCGTTGCGGGCGTCGCGCTCGTCGATCGTCGGCAGCGCCGCGAGGTCGCGCTCGACCGCCCGCTGGAAGTCGTCCGGATCCGTGTCGTGCTCCGTCGCCACGACGCGCAGCGACCGCTTCCGCCGCTCGCGACGGCGCGTGCGCCGCGCATCCGAGCCGATCAGGCGCCCGATGCGCGCCCACTCCGCGGCGACGACGAGCGCCGCAGCCGCGAGCAGGAGTGCAACGGCGAACGGACTCACGGGAAAAGGATACTCGCCGCCGCACCGACCGCCGTCCTCCGGAGGCGCTGGCACACTGCGCCTGTGCGCACGGCGCTGCCGTTGCTCGTGGCCGCGGCCGCCCTCGCCGGCTCCGTGGCCGGCTGCGGCGGCGACACGAGCGCCGGGCCGACGACCGCGACGACCGCCTCGATGACGACCCGGCCGGCGACGACGGAGGCGCCGACCTCGTCCGCGAGCTCGACGACGGGCGAGGCGCCCGCGACGACCCTGACCGTCTTCCTCGTCCGCAACGACCGCATCGCGCCGACGCGAGTCGTCGTCGGCGGGACGCGCGCGGTCGCTCACGCGGCCCTGAACGCCCTCGCCGCGCCCCCCGCCGACGGGTACACGACCGCGGTCGGGAGCGCCGGCGAGCCCGCGGTCGCGATCTCCGGCGGCACGGCCGAGGTCGACTGGCCGCAGGCGGAGCTGTCCCACCTCGCCGCGGCGCAGGTCGTCTACACGCTCACGCAGTTCCCGACGGTCCGGCGCGTGCGGCTCCCCGACGGCACCCTCGCGCAGCGGCGCGACTTCGAGGACGTGACGCCGCCGATCCTCGTCGAGTCGCCTCTCCCGGGCGAGACGGTGGGCAGCCCGGTCACCGTCACCGGCACGGCCAGCGTCTACGAGGCGACGCTCGTCGTCGAGCTCGTCCACGACGGAGCCGTCGTCCAGAAGCACGTCGTGACGGCGTCGACCGGCGCGCCCTACCGCGGCACGTTCTCGACGACGTTCCCGACGCGGCAGACGGGCCCCGCGACGATCGTCGCGTTCTCGCCCTCGGCCGCCGACGGCTCGGAGCAGCATCGCGTGGACGTGCCGGTCGAGATCCGGTGACGGCGCCTCACACGGCCTTGATCTGCTGGGCGAGCACCCACAGGCCCGCGACCGTGTAGGCGACCATCAGCAGCACGAGCGGCGCCTGCACGAGCAGCGCCCGCCCGGGGCTCGCCCGCCGGATCGCGACGCGGTGCGCCGCGAAGACCGCGACGACATGGCCCCACACGATCAGCAGCACCTGCACCCACCAGACGACCGCGGCCGGCGCGACTCCCTTCGAGATCTCGTACTCGCCCATCCCCCACGGATTCCACCCCTGCGCGAACGGGTCGACGATCACGCCGAGCGTGTACTGGCCCGCGATCAGCAGGTAGGCGAAGTAGTGCGCCGCGAAGTAGACCGCGGCGATCGGTACGAGCGTCGGCGCGACCTCGCGTGTCGCTCCGCGCGCGACGACGAGGTAGGCGACGATGAAGAGGCCGACGACCGCGAGCAGCGAGAGCGTCTGGAGGACGTCGACGTGGTCCGCGAGATACGACCACCGCTCGTAGAACCACTGCTGGAAGGAGCCGAAGCGGTCGGTCTGCGACCAGCCGTCGAAGACGACGGTCGCGAGCGCGGTGAGCACGAACGCGCCGCCGCCGGGCGGCAGGAGCGGGTCCGTGCGCAGTCCCGCCCCGTACGGCCGCAGCCGGACCGTTCGCTCGGCGGGGTCCGTGGCGAGGTAGTCGTCCGGGTTCGCGGGGGTGAGCTCCGTCGGTCCGAAGCGCGCGAACGCTCGGGCGAGGACCGTGAACAGCTCGAGGTTCCCGAGCCAGGTCGCAGCACCGAAGAGCGCGCAGCCGATCAGCGTCGCGACGCAGTAGGCGAGCACGATCAGCGCAAGCGTCTTCGGCTCCTTCGCCTGATCCCAGATCAGCTCCATCCACGTCCACACGAGCAGGAGGCCGACCGCCGGCCACTGCCCGAGCCGCTCGGGGTAGCTGAACGGCTGGACGTCGCGGCGGGCGAGCGCGCGGTCGACCGCGCGCGCCGCGGCCGACAGCGGCGAGATGAAGTCCCAGACGTAGCCGACGAGGAACGACACGAGCCCGAGCCCGACCCAGAAGTCGACCCACGTCAGCACCGTCATCGGGTTCTCGAAGAAGTCGGCGGCCTCGTCTCCCCACGCGAAGAACCCGCCGGCGAGCGCGATCACGAGCAGCGCCGTCGTGACGCCGAGCGCGATCGGCCGTGCGAGCCGCGGGATCCTGAGCGCGCGCGACCGCCGCTCGCGCGGCGGGGCGTCCGACGTCGCGAGCGCGGCCGCCGGCGCCGAGAGCAGCACCGCGGCGCCGCCCGCGCAGACGTAGAGCCAGATCGGGAGCGGAAACTTGTACGAGACGGGCGCCGCGTGCGCGAGGAGATCGAGCACCGCGACCAGCCTAGCGGCGGTCGCGGAGGCGGCGGGATCGCGTCCGCAATGCGGCTACAATGCCCGCCGCCGAGCGATCCCCGGTAGCTCAATTGGCAGAGCATCCGGCTGTTAACCGGAGGGTTGTTGGTTCGAGTCCAACCCGGGGAGCTGGAAACAGCCTGCAAACGCGCGGAAACGCGAAGGGCGCCACGAGGGCGCCCTTCGACTTGGTACCGAACGTGGTACTGCCCGTCATCACTTGAGGGGCGAGACCTTCGGCCAGGATGATCCGGCCTAGTAGTACGCCGTGATCTCCCAGGTTGTGGTTCCGTCTCCGTTCGCCGTGATCGTGATGTTGCCCGAGACGGGATTGAGGACGCCACCGCCGGGATTGATGAACCACTCGTAGTCGCTGTACCAGTTACCTGCCGCCGGGTACGTTCCGGGAGTGAAACTCCCACCGGTGACGAGGCACGTTGCCGTGTCCTTCTTGAATGCCTTCGGCGCCTCCTTGACGATTCGCGTCTCCGTGCAACTGAAGGTGCCTACCGAGCCCAAGACTGCGTAGCTATAGACCGGCGGGGTGAAATTCGTTGTCTCTGCGCCGTTGTTCGCGGAAGCCGCGTTCGTGACTACGGCGGCGAACACCACAACAGGTAGGACAAGGAGCCGAGCCCACTTCATACACGTCCCCCTTCCTCGGTTGAACGGCGACGGGTGACGGCTCCTCACGATTGCCGCCGCACCCCGCCCCATCCACAACTATCGACCACGCGCCGATGCACGTTCAATAGGCCGAGCGGCCTATTGACTTGCCGGTCGTCCCCTGTTACCGGCCGAACAGCCTCGCCTCTGCGAGCTCCGCAGCCGCCGGATACGACGTCCGGTTCGCGTGCAGGTACAGACCGTGCCGGATCGGGGTCCATGCGAGGAAATCGGGCTCGACGACGAGGACGAGCTCGTGACGCTGCTCGCCGCCGCAGTGCGCGGGGCGCTCGTGCAACTCGCCGCCGAGGAAGGACTGCTCGACAACGACTGATCGGCCTTTCGGTTCGTGTTCACGCCGTGGCGGCGACCAAGTGGTTCGAGTCCAACCCGGGGAGCTGGAACCAGGCCACGAACGCGAAGGGCGCCGCTAGGGCGCCCTTCGACGTTGTACCGGAGTTCGTGCCGCCGCGGGCCGACGCTCGGTCAGGTCCGCCGAGCCTCGCGGCCGAGAGCGACGGTGGCCTCGTACTCGTCAGCGCTGATCCGAACGAGGTCGGATCGGAAGCCGGACGCGGCGTTCGCCTGGACGAGCGGGTTCGATCCTGTGGGATCGATCCGCTGCACGACGGTATCCATCGGGACATCCGGATCCCATTCCTCGACCTCCGACAGCAACACTCCGCTCGACGAATCGCCCGGATACGTATCGGCTTCCAACGGTGTCCAGTCGTGGATCGCTGTCGCGAGCTCGGCGCGTCCGATGAACGCTCGCTCGGGGGCCGGGAGGTAGACCAAGGCGACGTCGCCGGCAGCGAGCGCGTCGCAATCTCCCTCGTGACGACCGACCCCCCACATCTTCGCCCGAAGAAGCGCAGTGGCCTGTTCCCTGTCTCCGTCGGAGAGGTTGAACAGCCAATGCGCCATCCGCCGAGCGTACCGGGGGAGCCGCCACGGGCGTTCGCTCAGCCGAGCGCCGCGACCGCCTCGCGCACCTTCATGAGTGTCTCCTGGAGCTCCTTCGTCCGGCTGATGTCCGCGTGCTGGAGCTCGCGCTGGAGCTCGCGGATCCGCACGCGGAGGAGGAGCTCCTTGCCCGTCGGCTCGTCGATCCCGTCCGCCGACGCGGTCGCGGCGAGCTCGGCGAAGAGCCCGACGCCGTCGTCGTCGAGCGGCGTGCCGTCGACGAGATGCGACCGAACGGCGCGAAGCGCCGGATCGTGGAAGTGCTCCGGCGGAAGCTCCGCGAGCACCGGGAGGAGCGCGTCGTGCGCGACGACCCCGGCGAGAGCACCGCGCTCGAGCCGCGCCGAGGCGTCCACGACCCGTCTCGACACGGCGCCGCCGCCGCGACTCGAGGACGGAGCGGCGGCGCGGAGGTGAATCGTCAGGTCGAGCCGGTCGTTCGCGAGCCGCCAGGCCTCCTGGCGGCCCGGTGACTCCGGCGCGGCGTCGAGGAGGTCGCGCACGCGCTCGAACGCCTGCTGGCGATCCTCGGCGCGGTCGATCTCGATGCGCGTCCGGTACACGAGGTACGGCTCCGCGCGTCCGAGCCTCGACTCGAAGCCGCGTGGGTCGTCGGCGGGATCGACGCCGGCAGGCAGCGCGACGACGCGAACGTCGAATCCGGTCCGGACGGCGAGATCCATCCCGCGGAGCGCCGCCGACTCGCCGGCCGCGTCGCCGTCGAAGGCGAGCGACACCCTCGCTGTCAGCCGGCGCAGCTCGCGGAGCTGCTGCTCGGTGAGCGCCGTGCCCATGCACGCGACGACGGGCTCCAGGCCCGCCTGTCGCAACGCGATCACGTCGGTGTTCCCCTCGACGACGATCGCGTGGTCCTCCTTGGCGATCGCGGCGCGGGCGCGGTCGAGGCCGTACACGATCCAGCCCTTGTGGAAGACCTCCGACTCCGGCGTGTTGACGTACTTCGCCTTCAGCGGGTCGTCCTCGTGCAGCCGGCGGGCCTGGAACCCGACGACGCGGCCGCGGGCGTCCGCGAGCGGGAACACGAGCCGCCGCTGGAAGTAGTCGTCCCCCCGCGCGCGCGTCAACCCCGCCGCGGCGAGCTCCTCGTTCGTGTACCCGCGCTCGCGCGCCTTGCGGGTGAGCACGCTTCCGCCGAGCGCGAGCCCGAGCCGAAACTCGCGGCACGCCTCCTCGGCGAGGCCGCGGCCGGCCAGGTAGTCGCGCGCCATCGACCCCGCCTGCGAGTCCCACAGGTACCGCTCGTAGAACGCGGCGGCGTCGTCGAGGAGCTGGTGCAGCCGCTCGCGGCGCCGCCGAGCGAGGTCCTGCCGCGGCGAACTCTCGTCGTACTCGAGCCGCACGCCGAAACGCTCCGCGAGCGACTCGATCGCCCCGGCGAAATCGAGCCCCTCCGTCTCGCGCACGAACGAGATCAGGTCACCTTTCGCGCCGCAGCCGAAGCAGTAGTAGAGCTGCTTGGTGGGGTTCACCCAGAAGCTCGGCGTCCGCTCCTCGTGGAACGGGCAGCGCCCGGTGAGCTCGCCTCCGCCGCCCTTGCGGAGCTGCGTCCGCGCCTCGACGACGGCGACCATGTCCGCCCGCTGCTTGACCTCCTCGACGGAGCTGTCCTTGATCCTCGCCACTACGGGATCTCGGCGGCGTACGCGAGCGCGAAGCGGTCGGTCATCCCCGCGACGAACTCGGTGATCGCGTCCGGGTCGTCGCCGCGGTCGGCAAGGTGGTCGAAGATGCGGCGAACCGTGACCGCCGCCGCCCGGTGCTCGCTCCGCGTCTCGGGCCCGAGGTACACGCGGTCGAACATGAACGAGCGCAGCGACGCCATCGCGTCGGCCACACGTTCGTCCTGGACGATGTCGCCGGCCGCGTCCGACGTCTCGACGAGGTCGTGAACGAGCGTGTCGATGCGGCGGGACCCCGTCGGACCGAGGATCTCGATCTCCGCGCGCGGGAGGTCGTCCTCGGCGAGGATCCCGTGCCTGAGCGCGTCGTCGATGTCGTGGTTGATGTACGCGACGCGGTCGACGATCCGCACGATCTTGCCCTCGAGCGTCGCGGGCTCGTGCGTGCCGGTGTGCGTCAGGATCCCGTCGCGAACCTCGTGGGTCAGGTTCAGCCGCTCGGCGATCCGCAGCGACTGCTCGTTGTGCCGGAAGCCGTGGCCGCTGCCGAAGCGGTCTCGCAGCGCCGCGTCGAGCGCCTGCTCGCCTGCGTGCCCGAACGGCGTGTGCCCCATGTCGTGGCCGAGGCCGATCGCCTCGACGAGGTCCTCGTTCAGCCGCAGCGCGCGCGCGACGCCACGCGCGATCGCCGCGGTCTCGAGCGTGTGCGTCATCCGGGTGCGGTAGTGGTCGCCGGCGGGGTCGATGAAGACCTGCGTCTTCCCCTTGAGCCGCCGGAACGGCTTCGAGTGCAGGATGCGGTCGCGGTCGCGCTGGAACGGCGTCCGCACCCGGCACGGCGCCTCGTCGCGGAGCCGGCCGCGGGTCTCGTACGACCGCACCGCAAGCGGCGAGAGCCACGCTTCCTCCTGGTCGCGGATCCGCGCTTCGAACGCGTCCGCGACCGTCGTACGTGCGAGCCTCGCCATCGCCTCCAGCGTAGTCGCTTCCCCGGTCGCTCCAGCCCGCCGCAGGCAGGCCTCTGCATCGGCCGGCGGCCGCGAGCGCGGGGCGCGGGCGCGGTCGATCCCGCGTGCCCCGGCGCGGCGGCGGCGAGCGCGGGGCGCGGGCGCGGTCGATCGCGCTAGCCGCGGCGCGGCGACGTCCGGTGCGCGCGGCGCGGCGTCCGCGCGCGCGTCGCGGACGCTCTCGGCGCGCGCGGCGCAGAGTCCGGCCGCCGTGCGAGCGCAGACGTCGCGAGAGGTCGCAGAAAAGGCACAGAGAAGTCACAGTGCCGTTCGAGGTGAGCCGGTATCGTCGATCTCGAGGGCGGCGGGACGGCTACCCCACCCAGGGTGGGGGTGCGGCCCGAGCGGCGCGCGGCCCGCGACCGCGACCCGGCTCAGATGATGATCGGCACGGTGCCGCCGTCGGCGCTCCACGCGGCGCCGGTGACGTAGCTCGCGCGGTCGGAGCACAGGAAGACGACGACGCTCGCGATCTCCGGCGGCTCCGCCAGCCGGCCGAGCGGGCGGCCCGCCGCCACGCGGCGTAGGACCTCCTCGCGGTCGCCCTGCTGCTCCGCGAGGCCGCCTTCGCCGAGCCACGCGTCCGTCGCGGTCGGGCCCGGCGTCACCGCGTTGCACCGGACGCCGTCCTTCGCGTACACGTCGGCGACGAGACGCGAGAGCGAGAGGAGCGCCGCCTTCGTCACCGAGTAGTCGGGCATGCCCGTCGACGGGCGCTTCGCGGCCGTCGACGAGACATTGACGATCGCGCCTTGCCCCCGCTCCCGCATCCCCGGGAGCACCGCGCGCAGCGCGCGCACCGCGCTCATCACGTTCAGCTGCCACGACGCCTCCCAGTCGTCGTCGGTCAGATCCTCGAGCCTCCTGATGTCGGTCCCGCCGACGTTGTTGACGAGGCAGTCCACGTGCCCGAACCGCTCCTGCGCGCTCGCGACGACGAGCTCCGGCCCGCCCGGAAGCGCGAGATCCGCCTGCACGTGAAGGTCGCCGGGCCCGTCGGCGGCACGACCCGACGAGACGACGCGCGCGCCCTCTGCGCGAAGCAGCTCCGCGACTGCGAGCCCGATCCCGCGCGTCGAGCCGGTCACGACGCAGACCTTGTCCCGGAGACCCAGATCCACCGGCGGCTACCTTAGCGCCGTGACGACCATACTCCTCGCCCGCCACGGGGAGACCGACTGGAACCGCGACGGCCGCTTCCAGGGGTGGGCCGACCCGCCGCTGAACGCGCGCGGCCGTGAGCAGGCACGAGCGCTGGCCGAGCAGCTCCGGCACACGCCGTTCGACGCCGTCTTCTCGAGCGACCTCCGCCGCGCCCGCGAGACCGCCGACATCGTCGCCGAACCCCACGGCATCGTCGTCGCGACGGACCCGGGCCTGCGCGAGGTCGACGTCGGCTCGTGGTCCGGGCTGACGCGACCCGAGATCGAAGCGCGCTTCCCGGGCGCCGACCGCCACGACGGCGAGACGCGCGAGCAGCACCTCGAGCGCGTCGTCGCGACGGTCGAGCGGATCGCGCGCGAGTGGATCTCGCGCCGGATCCTGATCGTCTCGCACGGCGGATCGCTTCGCGCGCTCCGGCGGCACTGCGTGGGAGAGCCCGTTCACGTGCTCCCGAACTGCGGCGTCTTCGAGCTTCACTTTCGCGACGACGCGCTTGTCGCGGCCGCCGCCGAGCGGCGCGAGCCGCCGACGATCGGATAGGTTGCGGCGACGCTCGTGGAGGACTACACGAACAAGTACAAGGGCGAGCAGGTGGAGGTCGCGCTCTTCGGCGGCGAGTACCAGGACGGCGTGCTGACCGCGTACTGCTATGTCGACGACGTCGCGCACATCGAGCTGAACGGGCACATCCTGGTGCCGCTCCAGAACATCGCGTCGCTCCACTGCTCGAGCCGCTGCGACGCACCGGAGCCCGACTGGCCGCCGCGCGGCCTCGAGGACGATCCGGAAGAGCGCGACGAAGACCTCTAGCCGAGATGCACCGCCGCGTGACGATCGCGCGCAACCTGCTCAAGGCGTGGCTCGTCCTCCTCGTCCCGACGGCGGCGATGGCCGCGGCCGGATGGGCGCTCGGCGGCTACCGCCTGGCGCTCCTCTTCACCGGCAGCATCGTGCTCGTGGCGACAGCGCTGTACGTCTACGCCGACAGGATCGCGATGGGGATGACCGGCGCGCGAGAGCTCCTCCCGGGGGAGGCGCCGGCGGTTCACAGCACGGTGACGACGCTCGCGACGCGCGCGGGAGTCGCAGCGCCGAAGCTCTACCTGCTGGGCGACGGCTATCCGCGGGCGCTCGCCGCCGGGCGAGGCGCGCAGGGCGGCGCCGCGGTCGCCGTCTCGACCGGGCTGCTCGGGGTGGCGACGCCGGCGGAGCTCGAGGGGATCCTGGCGCACGAGATCGCCCACCTCCGGCACCGCGACGTGCTCGTTCAGACGGTCGCCGCTGTCGGCGCCGCCGCGATCGTCGAGTCGTCCCGTCTCGGCGGG
>CAVUKP010000022.1:0-49570 GCA_963742135.1 uncultured Thermoleophilia bacterium
CTCGTCACACCAGCCCGGCGCGTCTCCTCGACGAGCTGCGGACAATTTGCGGTAGGCCTCGCTCAAGGCGCGGTACGGCTGCGCCCGACGGACTCCGCGAAGGCGGCGTCGACTGTGCGTTCGTCGACCACGGACTCGCCGCTCGTCCACGCCTCCGACGACTACGAGCTCGTCGGCGCCGAAGAAGTCGGCGAGCAGCGGAATCGCGCCGCCGTCGGGATCGGCGACGAGAAGGTGCCCCTCGTTGGGCAGCACGTGGAGACGGCTCGTCCTCAGCAGGTGCGCGAGCTGAAAGCCGTTCGCCGGGGGCACGAGGTGATCCCCCTCGCCGTGCACGACGAGCGTCGGCGCGGCCACCGACGGCAGCCACGAGAGGGTCGACGAAAACGCGCCCGCCCAGAGCTGCGCGGAGTAGCCGAGGAGCGACGGCGGGTGGCTGAGCCGCGCTTCGCTGATCCCCTTGACGCGGGCCAGCAGCTCGCGGTCCGCCGGCCCGAGCATGTGCTGCGTCTGCTCGTACAGCGTGCGCGAGTAGTACGGACCGGGATGGTAGGAGGGCCAGCGCGTCGAGCGTGCGGGCATGCTCCCCCACCCGCACGCGGTGCTGACGAGCGCGAGGCGCCGGACGCGCTCCGGGTGGTGGTGTGCAAGCTGCTGCGCGATCAGCCCGCCGAGCGAGAAGCCGAGCACGTCGGCACTGCCGTGGCCGAGCTCGTCGACGACCGAGGCGGCGACGCCCGCCAGCGACGAGATCGACATCGGCCACAGCGGCGCCCGTGAGCGGCCGCTCCCCGGCGTGTGAAGACGATCGTCTGCGCGACCTTCGACAGCCTGTCCTCCGCGTGGCCCCACATGTCGACGTTGTTGCCGAGGCCGTTGCCGTACGTCGGCGGGGGGTGGCCCTTCCGCGCCTCCTGACGTAGAGGTCAGAAGACCGTGGCGGTGCAGGGTGGTCTGGTGCCGCGGCGTTGCCGTTCCGCGTATCACTGAGCGTTCGCAATCATCGGCGTCCTGGATCGTGAGCCCCGACATGGGGCAGCTGACCCGGATCCTTGCGTCTGTTCGGAACCATTCAACCACCTCGGCCTGACGGCGGCCGCTGGCGGGGAGGCTCACCCCGCGGCCGCGGCCGCGGTCTCGGCGGCGCGCTCCGGCCGCTCGTAGACGACCGGGATCTCGAAGACGTCGATCGACACGATCGCGCCGCCCGCATCGGGCGCCGGATGCGGCAGCTGCTCGAGCGCCTTGCTCCCGCGCCGCAGCGTCTCCTTGTCGTCGAAGAGCGAGATGCCGAGCATCGCCGCCTTCTGGCGATCGACGAGCATCCAGAACGACTTCGAGTCGGCAAGCGCGGGCGCGCCTTCCTCGATCCGGTCGCGGACGGCGGCGATGACCTCGTCGACTCGCGTCGGGTCTCCACCGGCGAACGTCACGACTCGTGCAAACATCTCGCTCCTCCTCTGGTTCGTTCGGTTTGATTGCGGCTCGCGCAGCCGACCGGCGGCGCCGGGGCCGCCGACGGCGACCCGTTCTTCCCCCAGCCTGCCCACTTCTCGAGGTTCAGCAACCCGGATACCTACTGATATTACTTCAGTTCAGTAGATCGTGGAGGCGGTCGATCCTCCTAGCTCGGCGATGAGCGCACGAACGAACTCGACGGAGTCGGCGACGACGCCGAGGTCGGAGATCCGAAAGATCGGCGCATCGGGGTCGTTGTTGATCGCGATCACGTAGGCCGACCTCTTCATCCCCACGACGTGCTGCGCGGCGCCGCTGATGCCCACGGCGATGTAGACATCGGGCCGGACCGTCTTCCCCGTCTGCCCGATCTGCATCGTGAAGGGCGCCCAGCCGGCGTCGACGACCGGCCGCGTCGCGCCGACCGCAGCATCGCCGATCGCGCGCGCGAGCTCCTCGAGGAGCGCGAAGGTCGCCGGCTCGCCCAGGCCACGCCCGCCCGCGACGACGACCTTGGCGCCGTCGAGCTGCGACCCCGCACCCGTCTCGTCGTGCCGCGACACGACGCGCACCCGCTTCCGCTCGTCCGGGATCGCGAGCTCGACCGCCACGACCCGCGCCGTGCCGCCCGCCGGGCGGGCCTGGAACGCCTTCGCTCGCGTGACGACGAGCGCCGGGCGCTCGCCGGCGAGTGAGACGTCGACGACCTTCGTCCCGCCGATCCCGCCGCGGAGGTTCCCCGGCCTTCCCGGCCAGAGGCTCAGGGCCGTCCGCACGCGCACCCGATCGACGGAGACGACGTCGTCGACGTTCGCGACCAGCGTGGAGCCGAGCATCGCCTGCACGCGCGCCGCGACGTCGCGCGAGTCGTAGCGCGGCCCGAAGAGGACGAGGTCGGGGCGGTGCGCGCGGGCGAGCTCGGCGAGCGCGTACGCGGCCGCTTCCGGGTAGTCGTCGTACACCGCGTCGCCGCTCGCGAGCACGGTCGTCGCGCCGTGCGCCCCGAGCGCGCCGGCCGCGGCGCCGGCGCCCGAGCCGAGCGCCACGGCCGTCACGTCAGCGTCGAGCGTGCACGCCTTCGAGGCGAGCTCGAGCGCCGACGGTTCGACGCGGTCGCCCCCGCGCACCTCGGCGTAGACCCAGACGCTCACGCCGTGCTCGCCTCCCGAACGACCCGCGCGACCCGCCGGACCCCTTCGGCGGGGTCGTCGACGATCTCCCCGGCCTCCCGCTCCGGCGCGATCTCGACCGCGGCGACAATCTGCGTCCACGCCAGCTCCGAGGCGTCCAGGCCGAGGTCGGCGAGCGACAGCCGCTCCACCGGCTTGCGCTTCGCCAGGATCGTCTCGCGCAGCGACGGGTAGCGAGCCTCGGCGGCGGCCGCCGTGACGGTGACGAGCGCCGGCAGCTCGCACTCGACGACGTCGTATCCCGTCAGCGTCTGGCGCTCGACCGAGACGCGGCCGTCGTCGACCGAGAGGCGCCTCGCGAAGCTCGCGCACGGAAGCTGCAGGAGCTCGGCGAGTGTCACCGGCATCGTCCCGGTGGCGCCGTCGGTCGACTCCACGCCTGCGAGCACGAGGTCGTACTCGAGGCGCCCGAGCGCCGCCGCGAGCACCTTCGCCGTCGCGAGCGCGTCCGCCCCGCGGAGCGCGTCGTCCGTCACGAGGACGCCGCGCTGGACGCCGGCGGCGAGCGCTCGCCACACCGTCTTGAGCGCCTGCTTCGGTCCCATCGACACGACGATCGCCTCCCCGCCGGTCTGCTCGGCGAGCCGCACCGCGAGCTCGACGCCGGGCTCGTCGCTCGGGTCGAGGCCGGCATCGGGCTGCTCGCGCCGCAGGCGGAAGTCGGCCTCGGCGATCTCCGGCGGCCGGCCGGACGGGTTCGGGACGTGCTTGGCGATGACGACGACGTTCATCGCTCGCTAGAACGGCACGACGGCAGCCGACTCGAAGAGCCCCGCCTCGAACCGGCGCAGCGCGACGTTCGCGTCGAGCACCGCGTGGCTGAGGCGCCGCGGCGCCGAGCAGTCGCCGATCGCGACCAGCGCCGGCACCTTCCCCTCGAGCTCGCCCACGAGCCGGTCGTTCGGCCGCATCCGCGTCCGCACCACGAGGAGGTCCGCCTCCAGGTCGCCTGCGGGTTCTCCCGTGACTGCATCGACGAGCGAGACGGTGGTGCCGTCGACGCCGCCGACGCTCACGAGCACGCGGAAGAGCACGCCGTTCGCGCGCAACCGCCGGTGGACGTAGGCGATGCTCTCGTGCGGGATCGCCATCCCGACGGCGCGACCCGGCGTGAGGAGGTCGACGGCCGCTCCGCGCTCGGCGAGGAACTCCGCGGCGCTGACCCCGTGCCAGAAGCCGATCGCGTCGTCGAGCACCGCGGCCCGTGCCGGAACGCTCTTCACGGCGCCGCCGAGCAGGTCCCAGACGGTCACGACCGCCGCGTCGCCGGCGATCGGGAAGAGCGGCGGGAGCGGCGCCGCGCCGGTCGCGACGACGACGAGGTCCGGCGACTCCGCGAGGACCGACTCGGCGGTGGCCTCCGTCCCGTACCGCACCTCGACTCCGAGGCGGTCGAGCTCACGCTCGAGGTAGAAGACGAAGTCCATCTGCTCCTCGCGCGTCGGCCCCGCCGCGGCGACCCGCAGCTGGCCGCCGGGAACGTCTGCTCGCTCGAGCACGAGCACGTCGTGGCCCGACTCGGCGGCGACGCGCGCCGCCTCCAGCCCCGCGGGGCCGCCGCCCGCGACGACGACGCGCCGCGGCGTCTCGGCCGGCGCCGGCGGCGGCAGCTCCGTCTCACGCCCGGTGCGCGCGCTCACCGCGCACGCGACGAGCCCCTCGGCGCGTCGGCAGTCCTGGACGAGGCCGATGCACGGCCTGATGTGCGCCGCCCGGCCCGTCCGCGCCTTCTCGGGCCACTCGGGGTCCACGAGCATCGCGCGGCCGATCGCGACGAAGTCGACCTGCCCGCTCGCCACCGCTCGCTCCGCGAGCTCCGGCAGGCGCACTCCGTCCGGCCGCGATCACCGGCACGTCCACGCCCTGCTTCACCGCCTCGGCCAGCGGGAGCGCGAAGCCCTCGTCCCAGCTCGAGTCCTTCACGTACGCGCCGCGCATCCCGGCCGTGATCGACAGGTAGTCGACCGGCGCCGCCTCCTGGAGCGCGTCGACGATCTCGAGCGTGTCGTCCAGCGTCAGCCCGTCGGGGCTCTGCTCGTCCGCGCTGAGCCGGACGCCGAGCGGGAAGTCGTCGCCGCAGCGCGTCCGGATCTCCTCGACCACCTCGACCAGCATCCGCATCCGCCCCTCGAGCGTGTCGCCGCGGTACGCGTCGAGCCGCCGGTTCGACGCCGGGGAGAGGAACTGCGCGACGAGGTAGCCGTGCGCGCCGTGGATCTCGACGCCGTCGTAGCCGGCGGCCCGCACGTTGGCGGCGGAGCGGCCGTACGACTCGACGATCATCCGGATCTCGGCCGCCGTCAGCTCGTGGGGGGTGTCGGCGCTGCGCGGCGACGGCACCGGCGACGGCGCGAGCGGTGCGAAGTCCGTGAGCCCGCCCGGTGTCTCGCGGCCGAGGTGGATGAGCTGCGCGAAGATGCGCGTCCCGTGCCGCTGGACCGCCTCGGCGCGGCGGCGCAGGCCGTCGATCGCGTCCTCGGGCCAGAGCTCGGTCAGGATCCGGACCGGGAACCCCGACGTCTCGTGCACGCTCGTTCCGCCGTTGACGATCAGGCCGACGCCCCCGCGTGCCCGCTCCTCCTGGAACGCGACCTCCCGGTCCGTGACGCGGCCCATCTGGATCAGGCCCGTCCCCATCGCCGACTGCACGATCCGGTTCTTGAGCGTCAGCCGCCCGATCGTCCCGGGCGAGAAGAGGTGCGGGTACGGCGTCTCCTCGGGCATCGATCCTCCTCGGCGAGCCAACTTGAATTCAGTTGAGTAAATCGTGGATAGTGGTGGGGTGTCAACCGGGACAAGTCGGCGGTTCGCGGGGAAGGTTCTGTTCGCAACGGGCGGCGGCTCCGGGCTGGCGGCGGCGACGGCGCGCCGCTTCGCCGCCGAGGGAGGGCGTGTCGCGGTCGTCGACCTCGACCTCGCGCGGGCGGAGACGGTCGCCTCGGAGCTCGACGGCTCGATCGCGATCGCCTGCGACGTGTCGGACGAGCGCGCGGTCGAGGACGCGGTGCGCGAGGCCCGCGAGCGGCTCGGCCGCATCGACTGCGTGCTCAACTCCGCGGGCTACGTCAGGTTCACGCCGATCGAGGAGCTCTCGCTGGAGGAGTGGAACCGCCTGCTCGCGGTGCACCTCACCGGAACCTTCCTCGTGTGCAAGGCGACGCTGCCGGTGCTCCGGGCCGCGGGCGGGGGGTCGATCGTCAACCTCGCCTCGACCTCGGCGCTGCTCGCGCGGCCGCACCTCGCGGCGTACGCGGCGGCGAAGGGCGGGATCATCTCGTTCTCACGGCAGCTCGCGCTCGACGCCGCGGCCGACAACGTGCGCGTAAACGTCGTCGCGCCGGGAAGCATCCGAACGCCGATGATCGACGGCGTGTACGGCGACGGGCAGGTGCCGCACGCGATCCAGGCTCGGCTCGGCGAGCCGGAGGAGATCGCCGCCGCGGCGTGCTTCCTGCTCTCGGACGAGGCGAGCTTCTTCACGGCGGCGATGCTCGTCGCCGACGGCGGCGCGACTGCGCTCTGAATTCGATCGAAGGAGGTCGGGCGAACGGATGACGAACGGGGTGGAGTTCTGGCGGATGGGCGCGACGCCGGTGCCGTCGACGGACATCGCGCGCTTCGCGCGCGAGTTCGAGGAGGACGGGTGGGACGGGCTCGCGGTCGGCGAGGCGCACGGGCTCCTGCCCGACCCGTACGCGCTGCTCGGCGTGGCGGCGGCCGCGACGACCACGCTCAAGGTCGGGACCGCGGTCGCCGTCCCGCTGCGCCACCCGCTGCTCGCCGCGAGTGCGATGGCCAGCGTGCAGACGATCGCGAACGGGCGCGCGCGGTTCTGCCTCGGTCGCGGCGACGGCGCGGTCAAGGTGCTGCAGCAGAAGCCGATGCCGGTGGCGCGCTTCGACGCGTACCTCAGACAGCTCCAGGGCTACCTGCGGCGCGAGCAGGTCGAGATCGACGGCGTTCCCTCCGCGATGACGCGGCAGGACGACATCGACCCGTCGCTCGCGGTCGAGAAGCCGCCCGTGGACGTCGCCGCGACCGGTCCGAAGACGCTCGCGCTCGCCGCGGAGACCGCGGACGGCGTGAGCTTCTCCGTCGGCGCCGACGTCGAGCGGCTCCGCAGCTCGATCGAGCGCGCGCACGAGGCGTGCGCGGCCGCCGGTCGCGATCCCGACGAGCTCGAGCTCGGCTGCTACGTCCAGGTCGCGCTGACCGACGACAGCGACACGAGCGCGCGGGAGGCGATTCGCGGCCTCGTGATCACGCACGCGCGGTTCTCCGGGTTCGAGGCGAAGCCGGTCGTCGGCGTCGCGTCGCAGGCGCACGGCAAGTACCGCCAGGCGGTCGAGACGATGGAGGCCGTCTACCGGTCGCCCACGGGCGGCGTCGCGCGCACCGCGGGCGGCGCGCCCGGAGAGATCGACTTCTACCCGCGTGAGGCGGGCGCCGACGAGCTGATCGACCAGTTCGCGATCGCCGGCCCGGCCGAGTACTGCGCCGAGCGGCTGCGCGAGATCGCCGACCTCGGGATCGCGCGGATCTACATCGGCACGCGCGCCGTCGGCGTCGACCTCACGGAGCGGAACGCCCATCGCATCGGCCGCGAGGTGCTCCCGCTCGTGCGCGGGAAGGTGACGTCGTGAGCGGCGCCGTGACGTCGCCGCTCGAGACGTACTACCGCGCGCTCGACGACGGCGACGCCGAGGGCGCGGCGGCGGTCTTCTCCGAGGACACGCTCTACATCCGGCCCGCGCTCCCGGGGTCCCCGAACGCCGGCGGGCTGGAGGTGGTGCGCGGGCGCGAGGCCGTCCTCGCCTACTTCCGCGAGCGCGGCAAGAAGCCGTTCCGCCACCGGATCACGGCCTCGGTCGCCGACGGGTCCGAGTGGTTCGTCGAGGGCATCGCCGGCATGGCCGGCGAGGCGCCGACGCACGTGTTCCTCGTTCACGCGACCGTCGTCGACGGGCTGATCACGCGGTACCTCGCCGCGATGTCCGAGGCGCCGCCCGACTTCGGCGCGGTGGTGTGACGGACGCCGGGCTCCTGCGCGGCAAGTCCGTCCTGGTGACGGGTGCCGCGCGCGGGCTCGGGGCGGCCATCGCGCGGGCGTGCATCGAGCACGGCGCCACGGTCGTCGCGACGGACGTGCAGGCAGACGCGCTGGCGGAGACGGTGCGAGGCCCTCGGCGGGGCGGCGCGTGGGCTCGAGCTCGACGTCACGAAGCGCGAGGCGTGGGCGCGCGTCGCGGAGGCCCTGCGCGACGACGTGGGCCGCCCGGACGTGCTCGTGAACAACGCGGGCGTCATCAAGCCGACCCCGCTCGCCGAGCTGAGCCACGCCGACTTCGTCTGGGACCTCGACGTCAACCTCGTCGGCCCGTTCCTCGGGATCCGCACGTACGTCGACCTGCACCGCTCGACGGGCTGCGACCGCCCCGGCTCGATCGTCAACATCGCGTCGTCGCGCGGCCTCCGCGCCGGCCGCGGCGTCGCCGCCTACGCGGCGAGCAAGTTCGGGGTGCGCGGCTTAACGAAGGTCGCCGCGCTCGAGCTCGGCGAGCTCGGGATCCGGGCCAACACCGTCTGCCCCGGCCCGATCGAGAGCGACATGTCGGTCGCGAACCCCCAGTTCGCCGGCTTCGACTGGGACGAGTACGCAGCGCGGCTGCCGCTGCGCCGGATGGGCCGGCCGGTCGAAGTCGCCGAGGCGGTGTGCTGGCTCGGCTCCGACGCGAGCTCGTTCGTCACCGGGATCGACCTGCCGGTCGACGGCGGGCTGACGTCGTTCGCCCCCGGCCCCGAGGCTCGTCGCACCTAGAACGGCACCCCGCCGAACGCCTCCGTGCGCGCGGCGAACAGCCGGCGTGCGCGGTTCTCGCCGTCCAGCTCGACGCTGAACGTGAACGTCCCGAGCGCGTTCGCCGTGGCGCGTCGTCCAGCCGGTCGCGACCTCGATCGTGTCCTCGCGCAGTGAGTGGCTGATGTGGTGCCGCTGCCCCTCGGGCTCGCGCTGCTCCATGTAGACGCGCCAGTCGTCGAACGACCCCGCGAACTCGCGCGCGCCGTCGGCGGTCGCCCACAGGATCGCGAACGTGAAGTCCGGCGAGAGCATCGGCATGATGTCCTCACCGTCGTCGAGCCGCTCGAAGTACACGGGCAGGAAGGCAGCGGCGGTGCTCGGTTCGCCGGTCGAGCACCCGGCTGCCAGCCGCCCTCCTCGAGCGCCGTCTGCGCCGCGCGCAGCCCGAACACGAGCGCGGCGGCGAGGCCTCCGGCGTACGCGCGGACGTAGACGCCGCCCGCGTCCGCGCCCGCGGCGAACAATCCCGGGATCGGGTGTCCGCTCTCGTCGAGGACGTGCGCGTCCTCGTCGACTTTCAGCCCGCCGAACGTGAACGTGATCGCCGGCACGACCTCGACGACGTAGATCGGCGCGGTGTCGATCGGCGTCGCGTCGAACTCCCGCGGCGGGTCGATCGTCCCCTCGGTGACCGCACGGTTGAAGTCCAGCAGCGCCCGGCGCACCGTCTCGCCGTCGTACCCCCACTCCTCGGGCAGGTACGCGAGCTCGTCGATGTCCTGGGCAACGGCTGCCCGCGCGCCGCGCTTGTAGACGACATCGAAGGTGTCGACGGCCATCACGCCTTCCACGTACGGCCGGAGGATCCAGTGCTCGCGCACGCGCTCGTCGGTGATGAGCAGGCCGCGTGCCTCCGGCTGCTCGAGCAGCGCCATCGTCGTCAGGTGGTCGCCGATCGTCTCGTCGTAGAAGCGCTCGCCGCGCAGGTTGAGGAGCACCCCGTGCTCGCTGTAGTAGAGCGTGAGCGCGGGGAAGTCGTCGTCCTCCCGGAGCCGGACTCCGGACGCCATCAGGTGCCCGTAGAAGCCCGCCTTCTCCGGGCCGAACGCCGCGCCGGCCGAGCGCCCGAGCCGGAGGCCGGCTCCGTTGCTGTACGGGTTCGACCGCAGCGGCAGGTCACGCGCCTGCGGGTGGATGAGCTCCGTCCGCAACTCGGGGTCGCCCTGGAAGCCGCCGGTGGCGAGCACGGTCGCGGCGGCGCGGATCTCGCGCACGCCTCCGTCCGCCAACCGGATGTCGGCCCCGCGAACCGCCCCGTCCTCGACGATCAGCCGCTCGGCGTCGCCGCCGACGACGATGTCCGAGTGCGGCTCGTCGCGGACGGCGAGCTCGCAGGCGCGGAAGTAGTTGAGGACCGCCGTCTGGTGGCCGCGGCCGAAGCGCAGAACGGTGACGGCGGGCTGAACTTCGGCGCCCATCGAGCGCACCCACTCGACGGCGGGGCCGAACCCCTCGATCAGCCGCTCGGCGAGCTGCGGATCGCCGTCCGGGATCGCCGCCCGCAGAGCCTCGACCGTCGGCGCGGTCCAGATGAAGCCGGCGCGCGCGGCGCTGCCGCCGAGCTCGCCCTTCTCGACGAGCACGACCGAGCGGCCGTGGCGTACGGACCAGGCGGCGGCGGAGAGACCTGCCATGCCGCCGCCGAGGACGAGAAGATCGACGTCCGTCGCCACCGGTGACACCTTCCTTTCACGCGAGCGAGTCGGGGGGCGGCGATCATAACGACGCCGCGCGGCGCTCACTTCTCCACGCTCAGCGGCGCACGTCGTACCCGGCGAGCTGGCGATCCCACACCCCGGACGCGTCGACGCCGTCGGCCTTCAGCTCCTGCTTGAGGATGCGCTGCGCGTGCGACTTCGGCAGCGACTCCACGAAGCGCACGAACCGAGGCACGGCGAAGTGCGGCATCTTTCCGGTGCAGAAGTCGAGGAGCTCCTCCGGCGCGAGCTGCTCGTCGGGCTTCATCACGACCGCGACCATCACCTCCTGGCCGCCGAGCTCCGACGGGACGCCGTACACGGCGGTCTCGAGGATTCGCGGGTGCGTGGCGAGCACGCGCTCGACCTCCCAGGCCGAGACGTTCTCGCCTCGCCGCCGGATGGAGTCCGTCGCGCGCTCGGCGAACCAGTAGAAGCCGTCGGCATCTCTGCGCGCGTTGTCGCCCGTGTGGAACCACAGGTTCCGGATCGACTCGAGCGTCTCGCGGTCGTTTCCCCAGTAGCCCTCCATCATCACGTGCGGCCGCCGCGGACGAACCGCGATCTCGCCCTTCTCGCCGTCGGGAACGTCGAGATCGTTCTCGTCGACGAGGCGCACGTCGTACCACGGCACGGGGACGCCGCACGAGCCCGCACGGCGCCTCTCGAACGTGGAGGCGAGCGTCGGCCCGGTCTCCGTCATGCCGTAGACGTCGAGCACCGAGAGGCCGAAGCGGCGCTCGAACTCCTCGACGACCTCGCTCGGGGCCGCGGAGCCGAACACGACCCGCACCGGGTTGTCGCCGTCCTCGGGCCGCTCGGGTTGCTTCAGCAGGATGCGCAGCATCTCGCCCTGGCCGTTGAAGGCGGTGACGCCCTCCCGGCGGCAGAGGTCCCAGAAGCCGCTCGCCGAAAAGCGCCGGTTGAGCACGACGCGCGCGCCGACGACCATCGCGGCCACGACAGTCGTGTACTTCGCGTTGGCGTGGAAGAGCGGGAAGACCGAGAGCAGCACGTCGTCGTCCGTGTACTCGACGAGCTCGACGACCCCCCTCGCCACGTTCAGGTTGTGGTTGTGCGGCAGGACGACACCCTTCGGCGGCCCGGTCGTCCCGCCCGTGAACAGGATCGAGGCCGGATGGCGCGGCTCGACGTCGGCCGTCTCGACCGTGGACGCGGCGCCGAGGAGGTCGGCGAACGCGCTCGCCGGCTTCGCAAGCACCGGCGCGGACCCCGTCGCGATCACCCGCTCGAGCCCGGGCAGGCCGCCGACGTACTCGGCCACGTGCGGCACGAAGTCCTCCTCGACGACGAGCGCTCGCGCGCCGGTCGTCTCGAGGATGTGGGCGATTCCCCGGTCCCCTCGCCGCGTTGTGGATCGGCACCTCGATCGCGCCGAGCTTGAGGATCCCGAACCACGCGTAGAGGAACTCGGGTCGGTTCGCCATCATGATCGCGACGCGGTCGCCGCGCCCGACGCCGAGCTCGCGGAGGCCGGCGGCGAAGCGGCCCGCGCGCTCGGCGAGGTCGGCGTACGTCACCGCCTCGCCGTCGACGAGCGCCAGCAGGCGGTCTCCGAAGCGAGCGGCCTGCTGGTCGGCGAGCGCCGCCAGGTTCACGACGTGCGGAGGGTCGCCACGGGAGGTGTTGTACGGTACACGACCGTTTCGCGCGCGCTCCCAGCGTCAGGAGGTGTGTAGCGGGTGTGGCCCGTTCCGCGGCTGGACGGAGAGAACGAAGCCTTCTGGACGGGCGGCCGTGACGGCGCGCTCCTGATCACGCGCTGCGGCGACTGCGGCTACTACGTCCATCCGCCCTCGCCGCGGTGCCCGCGCTGCTACGGCGAGAACGTCGCGCCGGAACGCGTGAGCGGCCGCGGGCGGGTCTACACCTACACCGTGAACGAGCGCGAGTGGACGCCCGGGCTCGAGGTGCCGTACATCATCGCCGTCGTCGAGCTCGAGGAGCAGCCGGGCCTCCGCCTGCTGACGAACGTCGTCGATTGCCCGCCGGAGGAGGTCGCGATCGACCTTCCTGTCGAGGTCGGGTTCGTCGAGCGCGAGCCGGTCTTCGTCCCCGTCTTCAGCCCCCGCCGGAATGACTGAGCGCTTCGAGGAGCGGTGCATCATCTCCGGGATCGGCCAGTCCGAGGTCGGCCGGCACCTGACGAGAGGGGTGATGGCGCTCACGCTCGACGCGTGCCTCGGCGCGATCGCCGACGCGGGCCTGCGCCCGGCGGACATCGACGGCGTCTGCTCCTGGCCCGGCGCGATCTCGCGCGCGGAGGGCCTCGCCCCGAGCAGCCCCGGCTCGTCCGGCCCCGGCGTCCACGACGTGATCGACGCCCTGCGCCTCGACCCGAACTGGCACTACGCCGGTCCGGAGACGCCGGGGATGCTCGCGCCGGTGATCCAGGCGTGCATGGTCGTGGCTTCGGGTCTGTGCCGCCACGTGCTCGTCTACCGCGCGCTCAACGAGGCGACCGCGTGGCGGACGGTCACCGAGCGCGTGTCGGCCGACGCCGCCGGCGTCGTCGGCCCGATGCAGTGGATCCTGCCCTTCGGCGCATTCTCCGGCCCGACCTGGCTGGCCCTGTACGCGCGCCGGCACATGCACGAGTACGGCACGACGCGCGAGCAGCTCGCCGCGGTCTCGCTCAACGCGCGCCGCAACGCGGCCCTCAACCCGAAGGCGGTCCTGAGGGGCGAGCTGACGATGGAGACCTACCTCGCGGCACCGATGATCAGCGATCCGCTCTGCCTCTACGACTGCGACATCGCCGTGGACGGCGCGACGGCCGTCGTCGTGTCGACCGCGGATCACGCCGCCGGCGCGCCGAGCCCGATCCGGATCGAGGCCGTCGGGAGCGCCCTCCGCGGCCGCGCCTCGTGGGACCAGTGGGAGGACATGACGACCACGGCAGCGTGGGGCGCCGGCGAGCACCTCTGGTCGCGCACGGACCTGAAGCCGAGTGACGTCGACCTCGCGCAGCTGTACGACGGGTTCACCGTGCTCACCCTGTTCTGGCTCGAGGGCCTTCGGTTCTGCGCCAAGGGCGAGAGCGGCCCGTTCGTCGAGGGCGGCGAGCGGATCGGCCTGCAGGGCGAGCTCCCGCTCGCGACGAGCGGCGGGCAGCTCTCCGGGGGCCGGCTGCACGGCTTCGGCCAGCTGTACGAGGCGTGCGTGCAGCTTCGGGGCGAGGCCGGCGAGCGGCAGGTCGCCGGGGCGGAGGTCGCCGCCGTCTCGGCGGGCGCCGGCCCGCTCGCTTCGTGTCTTCTGCTGACGACGGCATGAGTAATCTGGTCGCCGTGCAGACCGACGGTGCGAGGTGGAACAACGCGGCGATCGTCGGCCTCGGGATCACCGAGATGGGCAAGATCTACGGCCGCAGCGCGGCCGATTTCGCGGCGGAGGCGATCGCGCTCGCGCTCGACGACGCCGGTCTGGAGAAGTCGGACGTCGACGGCCTGCTCGTGAACGGCAACGGCAACGTGGACATGACGCCGTACCTGCAGCTGACGCTCGGGTTCGAGGACCTGGCGATGCTGAACGTGATGAGTGCGGCGGGCTCGACGTCCGGCGCGATGATCCAGTACGCCGCGCTCGCCCTCGATGCCGGAATCGTCGACAACGTCGTCCTTCTGTACGCGGACGCGCCGTTGCGGGAGAACGTCGGCGCCGCCGCCGCCTACGCGGCGCGCGGTGCGTGGAACGGCATGAACGGGCTCCGCGGGGTCTACGGGGAGTTCGGCGGCAACCCGCCCTACGCGCTCGCCGCGCGCAGGCACATGCACCTGTACGGGACGACCAGCGAGCAGCTCGGTGCGATCGCGGTGGCGCAGCGCAAGTGGGCGCAGATGAACCCGCGGGCGCAGATGCGCAAGCCGATGACGCTCGAGGACCACCAGAGCTCGCGGATGGTGGTCGAGCCCTTCCATCTCTTCGACTGCGGCCTCGTCTCGAACGGCGCGGTCGCGGTGATCATGACGACGGCCGAGCGTGCCCGGCACCTCCGGCAGCCGCCGGTGCACGTCTGGGCGGCGACGCAAGCGGCGCCCGGAGACAACAGGCGCGCCGGACGCGAGCCGGGGGTGAACACGGGCGCGAAGCAGGCGAGCGAGCAGGCGTTCGCGATCGCCGGCATCACGCGCGACGAGGTCGACGTCCTCGAGCTCTACGACTGCTACACGTACACCGTCCTCGTCACGCTCGAGGACTACGGCTTCTGCGAGAAGGGCGAGGGCGGCGCCGTTCGTCGAGGACGGCAAGCTCGGCCCCGGCGGCTCGCTCCCGACCAACACCGGCGGCGGCCAGCTCTCGGCCTACTACATGTGGGGCTTCACGCCGTTGTCCGAGGCGGTCGTGCAGGCGCGGGGCCAGGCGGGCGAGCGGCAGGTCGAGAGGAACGACGTCGTGCTCGCGAGCGGCAACGGCGGCGTCCTCAACTACCACTCGACGACGATCCTGAGCAAGCATGCCGCGTGAGGCCGCCGTCGACCCGGCGCGGCCCGTCCCGGTTCCGGACGAGGCGAGCGCGCCCTTCTTCGAGGGCGCCGCGAGAGGCGAGCTCATGCTCCAGCGCTGTCGCTCGTGCGGAGCGTTCATGTGGCCCGTGAAGCCTCGCTGCGTCCAGTGCTTCTCCGGTGAGATCGACTGGGCGCCGGCGAGCGGCCGCGCCGAGCTCTACAGCTTCGCGGTCGTGCACCAGCGCTACCCCGGGCTTCGACGAGCCGTACGTCCTCGCGACGGTCGAGACTGCCGAAGGCGTGCGCTTCAACACGAGCATCGTCGGCGCCGACTCGCACGAGCTCGAGATCGGGATGCCGCTCGAGGTCGTCTTCGATCCCGTCTCGGACGACGTCGTCGTGCCGAAGTTCAAGCCTGCGGCGCTCGAGGACGGCGTCGTGGAGGAGGAGGAGGAGGTGCACAGTTGACGTCGACCCTGCCCCAGCTTCAGCCCGCGCGCGGGTACGAGCTCACCGACATCGACCAGTTCCAAATGGACGGTCGCCCAGACGTCGTGCCGGTCGATCCCGAGGCGCGGACGTCGTACGCGCGGATGCTCGCGATGGACGCGACGATCTACGGGCTGCCGAGCGTCTACCAGTACGCGCAGATGTACGTCCAGGCGGTCGATCCGGCGAGCCCGACCTTCACCGGGTTCGACACCTGGCTCCACCAGCGCGACGTCTCGACGCCCGAGTTCGACGCGTTCAAGACGCCGAACGTCGACACGCTGTACTCGAACGTCTGGCTCGATCTCACGGAGGGGCCGGCGCTCCTCACACTCCCGCCGATCCGCGACCGCTACTTCACGCTGCACTTCCTCGACGCGTACGCGAACTCGACGAATCTCAGCTCGCGGACCGTCGGCTCCGACGGCGGCGAGTTCCTCGTGGCGCCGCCCGGATGGGACGGCACCGTGCCCGCCGGCGCAACGGTCTTCCGCGTGGCGAGCCCGTACATGTGGATCCTCATGCGCATCCTCGTCCGCGGTGAGCCGGGCGACGTCGGAAGAGGTGCGCGCGCTCCAGGACGCGGTGGAGATCTCGCCCACCGCCGAGATCGGCAACGGCCACTTCGTCCCCGTCACTCCGGACGGCGTCGAGACCGACTGGAGGAGCTTCTTCGCCGCGCTCGACTTCTCGCTGCGGGTAAACCGGTGGCCCGTGCACGAGGACGGATACGTGTACCGCTTTCGGACGATCGGAGTGGGAGGAGCCGAGCCGTTCGACGTCGATGACGCTCGACGACGCAACGCGGGCCGGGGTCGAGGCCGGGTTTGCCGACGGCATGGCGGTGATCGCGAAGTCGAGGGCGCAACTCGGCTGGCCCGTCGGCGACACTGGCTGGGTCAGCGGCTCGGCCGGCGACTACGGCTTCAACTACCTCCGCCGCGCGCTGACGAACTTCGTCGGGACGGGCGGCAACGTGAGGGCCGAGAAAGTCTTCTTCGCGACGCACACGACGGCGTCGGGGGAGCACTTCGACGCCGCCGAGCACGATTACACCGTCCGGCTCGATCCGCCGCCGCCGGTCGACGGCCACTGGTCGCTGACGATTTACCCGACCGCCACGGGGCTGCTGTACCCGAACGAGCTCGACCGGTACGCGGTGGCGGCCACGACGGAGGGGCTGGAGTACGGCTCGGACGGATCGCTCACGATCCTGATCCAGCACGCGCGGCCGGACAACATCGCGAACTGGCTTCCCGCGCCGGCCGGCGAGTTCTACCTCGACCTCCGCACGCGGGACCCGAGCGACGAGGTGCGTCGCGGAGAGTGGCAGCCCGGCCCCGTCACACCCGTCGCGTGACCCTGGGGACAGGCGAGGAGATCTTCGCCGGCGAGAACGGCCGACCCGTACCTGCTCGCGGTCCGCGCCTACGTCTGGGGGCTCGCGCCGGTCGTCGCGGCGAGGCTGCGCGAGCTCCTCACGAACCCGAGCGATCCGGACGCTCCGCGCCTGCCGACGTCCGCCGGCGCACCGCTGAACAACATCGGCCACCAGCGCCGGCTCTCGGACCCGACGCTGCCCGGAGTCGCGCCGAACGTCGACACGCTCTACACCCTCGCGTGGCTCGACCTCGCGGACGAGCCGTTCGTCCTCGAGACGCCCGACTTCGGGTCGAGGTACTACTGCATCCAGATCGGCCACGCGGACACGGCGTCGGAGCTCTCGCTCGGCACGCGAACGCACGGCTCGCAGCTGCCGCCGCTCTTCATCCACGGCCCGGACGGCGCCGCTGCGCCCGCCGGGACGATCGACGTTCCGTCGCACACGCGGTACGTGATGGTCGCGGGCCGGGTCCTCGTCCAGCCCGACGACTCCGGCGACTTCGACGCGGTTCGTGAGCTCCAGGAGCAGATCCGGCTGCGGCCGCTCGGGAAGTACCTCGACGGGGAGACCGGCCGAACGAGGTACGCGAGCAGCGGCTGCTGAACGACGGCGACTCGCCGGTCGATGCAAGGCTTGCGACGCTCGCGCAACTGGGAAACGTCCTGCGGGACTGGTGGGTGTCACCGGGCGAGGAGCGCCTCGTCGAGTCGTTCGGCGCGATCGGACTGACGCCCGAGCAGGGGTTCGACGCCGACGCGCTGACGGGCGAGGCGAAAGCCGAGGTCGCGCGCGGCCTCGCGGACGCAGCCGAGGCCGTGGATCGGAAGACGCGCGCCCTCGGCTCGAACGCGAACGGGTGGACGACCAACTACCGCGGCCCTCGGTTCGGCGACGACTACCTCCTGCGCGCCGCGGTCGCACGTGACCAGCCCTACGTGAACGTGCCCGAGGAGGCGCTGTATCCGGTGGCGGCGATCGACGCGGACGGGCGCCCGCTCGACGGAGAGAACGCCTACCTCATCGTGTTCCCGTCGCGGTCAACGCCGCCGGTGGACGCGTTCTGGTCGCTGACGATGTACACGCGGGACGGCCCGCCGCTCGTGCCGAACCCGATCGGCCGGTACGCGATCGGCGATCGCACGCGAGACCTCGTCACGGGCCGCGACGGCGAGCTCGCGATCCACGTTCAGCACGCGCAGCCCGCGGCGGCGACCCGCGTGAACTGGCTGCCGGCGCCGCAGGGGCCGTTCCACCTGATGCTGCGCCTGTACATCCCGCAGGCGCCCGCGCTCGACGGATCGTGGGTGCCGCCGCCGATCCGACTCACGGAGGCTGCGTAGGGTGCCCGGCGTGAGGGAGACCGGTGTCGAGGATGCGACCCGGCGCACACGGCTTGCGAACGAGCGGACGTACCTCGCGTGGTGGCGAACGGGCCTGACTTCGTTCGCGGTCTGCATCGGCATCGGGCGCGTCGTGCCGGCGACAGCCGACGTGACGCACTGGCCCTACGAGCTCGTCGGCGCCGCGTTCGGGATCGTCGGGATCGTCTTCGTCCTCTCGGCCTTCCTCCGCGCACGGGCGATCGAGGACGCCCTGCGCCGCGGCGCGTTTGCGCCGCTCGCGGACAGTCTCTCGCTCGGGCTGACGATCGCCGGCGTCGTGCTCGGCGCCGCGACGATCGTGCTCGTCCTCTTCGTCCACTGACCGTCCCCTACACGAGCCCGGGCTCGACCACCTCATCGGTCTCGACGATCCCGCGGCACCTGCGCTCGATGAGCTCGTGGTAGGTCGGGTGGGTGACGATCCAGAAGCGGTCGTTGCGGATCGCCTCGAGAACCTGCGCGGCCACCTCTGCGGGCGGGATCGCCACGGGCGTGACCACGTCGGCGATCTCCTCGACCGCACCTCCGGGACGGAGCTCCCGGCTGTGGGCGCGGAACTGCGTCGCGACGGCGCCCGGGCAGAGCACCGAGACGCCGATCGGCGCGCGTTCTTCGCGCAGGTCGTGGTGGAGGCTTTCCGAGAAGCCGACGACGCCGTACTTCGTCGCCGCGTACGGCGCGAGCGCGCGGTAGGCGAGGAGGCCGCCGACCGACGCCGTGTTGACGACGTGGCCCGGCTCGCCGCGTTCGACCATGGCCGGCACGAACGCCTTCACGCCGTAGAAGACGGCGTTGAGGTTGACGCCGACGAGCCAGTCCCAGTCCTCGAGGCTGCACTCCCACGCCTTCGTCGGCCGCTGGACGCCGGCGTTGTTGCAGAGGACGTGCACCGCGCCGAACCGCTCGACGAGCTCGCGCCGCGAGCGCCTCGACGGACTCCCAGCTCGAGGCGTCCGTCGGCACGGCGAGCACGTCGGCGCCCGTGTCCGCGGCGAGCGCGTCGGCCGACTCCTGCAGCCGCTGCGGCTCCACGTCGGCCATCACGACGTTCATACCCTCGCGCGCGAAGCGCTCGCAGAGCGCGAGCCCGATCCCGCCGGCGGCGCCGGTGACGACGGCCACGCGGCCACGGAGCTCGTCCATCAGAGCTTCTTGAACACCTGCGATCCGCCGAGCGCGACCGCGATGACGACGCCGGCGGTCGTCACTCCGACCATGACGAGCGAGATCACGGCGACGAGCGGGTAGCCGCCGTTCTCGTAGTAGTCGTAGAGAATCGTCCCCATCACGTTGACGGTCGGCGAGCGCACGAGCAGCGATGCGGCGAACTCGTGCGAGAGCAGGATGAACATGAGCGCCGCGGCGCCCCCGATCGTCGGTCGGAGGAGCGGCACGAGGATGCGGAGGTGCGTTCTGATCACCCCCGATCCCGCGACGCGCGCGGCCTCCATGTACGAGTCGCCGAGCGCCGCGATCCCGGCCGAGATCATCCGGGTCGCGAACGGGATCATCAGCGTGACGTAGACGAGGATCAGCACCTTCCTCGTCCCGTACCAGACGAGCGGCTCCGACGTGTACGTCATCAGGAACCCGACGCCGAAGATGACGGCTGGAATGCTGAGCGGCATCGCGACCACGAAGTCGAGCGTCGGCCCCGCGACCCGATGCTCGCGCCGCTTGCGCAGGAGGAGCGCGGACAGGTAGGCGATCGGCAGCGTGATCAACGCCGCCACGACCGACAGCCACACGCTGTTCCAGATCGCCGGCTTCACCCCGGACGCCGTCGAGACCTGACGCCAGCTGTCGAGCGTCCACGTGCTCGTGTCGAAGCTGCCGGACCAGAACTTCGACAGCGAGACGAGCACGAGCGCCGCCATCGGGAGGAACGTCGCGACGACGCCGTAGAGGATGATCGCGAGCGCCGCGGCCCACGACCCGCGCGCGGCCGGCTTGAAGCCGCCCTTGCCCCCGTGCGTGACGAAGCGCGAGTGGTCGCCGAGCAGGAACCGGTTCGCGAACAGGACGAAGATGCCGAACACGAGCAGCGGCGAGCCGATCGCGGCCGCCATCCCGTAGTTGCGGAACGGCGGCCTGCGTCGCCTCGTACATGTCCGTCGTCAGCACCGTCACCCCCTGGTTCTGCCCGAGCAGGAGCGGCGCCGTGAACTGCCCGAGGCCGAGGAGGAGCGCGACGCCGGTGCCGTAGACGAGCGACGGGCCGGAGGAGCGGCAGGACGACGCGGAAGAAGACTCCCATCCGGCCCGAGCCGCCGACGTAGGCCGCCTCGATCAGTTCGTTGCTGATGTTCTCGAGGCCGGCGCTGACGAAGAGGTACACGAAGGCGGCCAGCGCGAGCCCCGTGATGATGATGATCCACGGGAGGGTGTAGACGTCGAACGGCCCCTCGAAGCCGCTCCACCACGGGAGGTGCCGGAGCAGCTGGTTCAGGTATCCGGGCACCGGCGAGAGCAGGAACGACCAGCCGAGCACCGCTGCGATCGGCGGGCAGGATGATCGGCAGGATCGGGAGCACCCGCAGCAGCCTCAGCCGGTGCGGCAGGATGCTCGCGGCCCACGCGAGCGCGGTTCCGAGGATGACGGCGATCAGCAGCGACCCGACGCCGAGGAAGATCGTCCACCTGACGGTCTGCCAGACGTCGGGTCGCGAGTACGCGTCGTCGTAACCCTGGGCGCCGTCCTTGAGCGCGAGGTACTGGAGGCGAATGAGCGGGACGAGCGTCAGGTACCCGATCACGCCGATGAACGCGATCAGGGCGACCCGCTGCCCGACGCGGTCGAGCCGGAACGCCGGCCGGCGTCGCGGAGCGGCGAGCGCCTCGGTCGCCAGTCAGCCCGCCACCGCCGCGGCGCGGCCGTTGGCGGCGATGAGCGCGCCCGCCGGAGTCGTAGAACGCGAGATTCTGGACCTGCAGCGCGACCTGGGCCGGCTGCCCCGGCTCGAGCTTCCGGGCCCAGCTGCCGCGCTCGCCGGCCGGGACGCGGCTGAGGACGCGCGTCGTCCCGACGTTGACGACGACGTCGATGTGGCGGCCGCCGAACTCCGAGTCGACGACCTCGGCCTGGAGGCCGAGCGTGCCCGGCGGCGCGGATCCTCCGGCGGCGCGAGGTGGACGTCCTCCGAACGCGCGCGCGCCGTCACGCTCGACGACCCGCCGCCGAGACGATCGAGGTCGCCCTCGACGGTCTCGCCCTCGTGAATCCAGACGCCGTCGACACGCTCGAAGAGGAACCGGTTGTTCATGCCGATGAACTCGGCGACGTACTCGCTCGTCGGCTCCTCGAAGATCTGTTCGGGCGTCCCGAGCTGCTCGAGCGCGCCGGCGCGCATGATGGCGAGCCGGTCGCCGAGCGCGAGCGCCTCGGTCTGGTCGTGCGTGACGTAGACGGCGGTGAACGCCGAGCCGCGAGTGGAGCTCGTGGATCTCGGTCCGCACGAGGTCGCGGAGGCGGGCGTCGAGGTTGCTGAGCGGCTCGTCGAAGAGGACGAGGTCCGGCCGGGCGACGAGGCCGCGGGACAGCGCGACGCGCTGCTGCTGGCCGCCGCTCAGCTGCGCCGGGTAGCGGTCGAGCAGGTTCGTCGTGTCGACGAGCCTCGCAACCTCCTCGATCCACTCGTTCGCCTGCGCGCCCTTGACCTTCTTGGCGCGCAGCGGGTACCCGATGTTCTTCCGCACGGTCATGTGCGGCCACAGCGCGTACGACTGGAACACCATGCCGATGTTGCGCTTGTTCGGCGGGATGTTGATCCCGCGCGAGGCGTCGAACACCGCGCGGTCGCCGAACGAGATCGACCCTTCCTCAGCCACTCTCGAGGCCCGCGACGCAGCGCAGCGTCGTGGTCTTGCCGCATCCGCTCGGGCCGAGCAGCACGAGGAACTCGCCCGGTTCGATCTCGAGGTCGAGGTTGTCGATCGCGGTCGTCGGCGTCTTGCCACCGAAGTACTTCGAGAGGCCGCGGATGCTTACGTTCGACACCTAGCCACCACCCCCGCGTCGCAGACGGGATCTTCGGTGGAGGGGACAGGCGTCCCCTCCACCGGGGGACGTAACCTACTGGAAGAGGCCTTCCCAGTACTTCTGGAACTCGTCGATCTTCTTCGGCGTCAGCGTGCTGAGCTTCTGGATGCGGGGTGTCGCGTAGGTCGTGTTCGGGGCCCCCTTCACGACTCCGACCGTGTTCTTGGAGACGAGCGACTGCCCCTCCTTCGTGACCATGAAGTCCGTGACGACCTGGGCGGCGTTCGGGTGCGGCGCCTTCTTCAGGATCATCGCGTACCAGGGCGCATTCCACGGGTTCTTGACGACCTTGAACCCGATCGGCGCACCCTGCGCCTTGAGGTCGACCGCGTTCGCGGCCACGAACGCGCCGGCCGCGATCTCGCCCGACGCGACGGCCTGCGTCATCGGGAGGGAGGAGGTGTAGATCTTCGGCTTCAGCGCGGCCAGCTTCGGCAGGAAGTTGTTCCCGTAGCGCGCCTGGACCCAGTGGTACCAGTCGACGATCGCCGGCACGCGGCTCGGCGCGATGATGCCGATCCTGCCCTGGAGCTTCGAGTCCAGGAGGTCCGGGTAGTCCTTCAGGCCTGCGGAGAACTGGCTCGTGTTCCACCCGAGGCCGAGGAACGCGGCGCCGACGATGAACGCCTTCCCCGGCCTTGCGAACACCTTCCGGACGTACGCCTTCTTGTAGAGGTCGGGCCCGACGGCGTCGGTGACCCAGCCGTTCTTGTGCGCGCCGAGCACGTGCGGGAGGCTCGCCGAGATCCAGACGTCGGCCTTCAGGTTGCCCGTCCCCTCCTCCGCGGTCACCTGCTGGCCGAGAACGGCGTCGATCTGGCGGTTGACCGTCACGGAGATGCCGTACTTCTGCTTGACGCGCGCGGCGAAGTCGGCGAGGTAGATCGGGTTCTGCGACGAGTAGATCGTCGACCTCGCCTTCCTGCTTCGCCTTCGACACGATCTGCTTCCACCGCTTCGCCGTCGCCGGGCCGGCCTTCGTCGCGGCCGGACTGGCGCTCGCAGAGGCGGCTGCGACCGCACCCGTCGCAGTCGTCGCCGCTGCGCCGGCGATCGCCGAGACGACCGACGCGAGGAGTACGAGAACCAGAGCGAGCCGGGAAATCATTCGTTGCACCGAAAGCTCCTTTCAGATCTTGCCCGGCGCCGCTGGGGGCCATGCGCGGAGGCTTGAAGTGACTTCAGTTGGGGAACTGTGGCGCATCTCGAGGCGAAATGCAAGCTCCAGCCGTACGCAACGGCGTACGGAGGGCTTCCAGGACGGCTTCCCGGATGCGCGACCTTCGTAACCTGCCGCGGCAGGCGGCCCGCGGCCGCCTCGATCTACGCGGCGGCCTTGAAGACCGACGCGAGCTCGGGCGACGCCCCGAGGATCGCGAGCTGCCGGCTCACGTAGAACCGGCGCACGTCGTCGAGCGGGAGGGTTCCCTCGGGCCGGTACCAGTGCCAGACGCTGTTGTAGAGCCCGAGGACGGCGCGCGTCAGGAGCAACGGATCGGCCTCGGGGATCAGGCCCTGCTGCATGCCGCGGGCGAGGAACGTCCCCCACGCGAACTCGAGGTCGCGCACGCATGCGCGGGCGGTCGAGCGCGCGGCTTCCTCGCGCGGCAGCGTCCGCGGGACGCCGACGCGGCCCCATTCTGCGACGACGAGCCTCGACCGCAGCACCCCGTGCTCGTCCAGGTCGAAGGCGTCGACGAGCAGCGCGACGAGCGCGTCGTTCCAGTCGTCGTGGGCGTTCGTGATCCGGTCGAACCGCTCGCGGAAGTCGCCGACCGCCTTGGCCATGATCTCGAACAGGCAGTGCTGCTTCGACTCGAAGTAGTGGTAGAGCGCCGTCGAGCCGATGTCGACCGCGGCTGCGACGTCGGCCCACTTCGTCTCCTCGTAGCCGTGCCGGCCGAAGTAGTCGACGGCGACGTCGAGGATCTGCTCCTTCTTCACGCCCGGCCCGAGCCTCGGTGCTCTCCTCCCCGCGCCCAAGCGAGTCCTTGGTGTCGAAGCCACGCTAAACCGTCCCCTCAGTCGTAACGAACATGTCACCTCGGTCGGACGCGATTCGCCCGTCGCGGCGCCGACCAGCTCTGCGCCGCCCCCTCAATTTGAACTGAATACAGTTTACGTCGAGCGTCAAGACCGTGTACGTTCCGGCCTCCTGCACCCAAACGAGAGGAGCGTCCGATGGCACGCATCATCGAGGCGGAGCCGATCCAGTACGAGGTCGATGGCCCGATCGCCCGCATCTGGCTGAACCGCGAGCACAAGCGCAACGCGGTCAGCCAGCAGCTGCTCGATGAGCTCGACGCCGCGCGTCAGCGCGCGGAGGAGGATCCCGACATTCGCGTGATGGTCATCCGCGGCCGCGGGGGGACGTTCTGCTCCGGGTTCGACCTCGACGAGCTGCAGAGCGACTTCATCGGCACCTCGGGCGCGTACGAGGTCGCACAGCGCTCGGCGCGGATCTGCGACGCGATCTTCCGCTCCCCCACCCCCTCGGTCAGCGTCCACGAGGGCTACTCGACCGCCGGCGGGTTCGAGATCCTCGTCAACTGCGACTTCTCGATCGCCGAGGAGAACGCGAAGATCGGCGACTTCCACATCCGGCGCGCGCTCTTCGGCGGGGCCGGGCCGATGTACCGGCTGCCGCGCATCCTCGGCGAGCGCAAGGCCAAGGAGCTGATGCTGACGGGGAAGCTCCTGAGCGGCCGCGAGGCGTACGAGTGGGGGCTCGTCAACGCCGTCGCGACGGCCGAGGAGCTCGACGCCACCGTCGACAGCTTCGTGGCCAACATCGTCGACAAGAGCCCGTTCCAGATGGGCATCACGAAGATGGCGGTCAACCGCGGCCTCGACGCCGACGTCGAGACGTTGATGCTCATCGAGCGCCTCGCGGTCGGCGTCACGCTGAACTCCAACGACGCCGCGGAGGGCGTCGCGGCCTTCCTCGACAAGCGCGAGGCCAAGTGGACCGGCACGTGAGCTAGCCTGGGCCCTGCGGCAGCCAGGTCTCGCGCAACGCGTGCAGTAGCTCTCGCGCGCCCTCTGCAGGCGGCCGCTCGCGCACGTCGTCCGCGAGCACCTCGACGCCGATCGGACCCTCGTAGCCGACGGCGCCGAGCGCGGCCGCGAACTCGGCGAGCGGGAACTCACCGCCGCCGGGCGGCCGCCGGTGCCGCCTACCCTCCGCCACGCGGTCGCCACTCCCCTCGAGCGGCCCGTCGTTGACGTGCACGAGCGCGACGGCGCCGCTGCCGAGCTCGCGCAGCTCACGCCAGGGCGCGCCCGAGCGGAAGAAGTGCCAGGTGTCGACGAGGAGGCCGCAGCTCTCCCAGCCGACGGCGTCGCAGACCGCGGCCGCGGCCGCGAGCCGCGTGAGCCCGAAGTACGCGACGAACTCCAACGCGATGCGGACGTCCGCGGGGGCGAGGATCGAGGCACATTCGGTCAGCTCGAGGACCGTCCGGCGCTCGTCGAGCTCGGCCGCAGGGGCGGCGACGCAGATTCGCGCGCCCGTGCTGTCGGCGAGCGCGGCGAGCATCTCGGTCGCCGCGTGCAGCGCGGGCGACCCGAGCGGGAGGATGCCGACGTCGGTGCAGGCGAGACCGCGGGAGCGCAACGCGGCGCCGACGTCGCCGATCGGGATGCCGCCGCCGCGAACGGTGTGCAGGTCGAGGCCGACGCTCGGGAACCCGGCGGCCGCGGCGCCGTCGAGGATCGTCTCCAGCGGCCACGTCGGCACCGGATCGCTCAGCGCGTCTGCGCCCTCCCCGAACCGGAGCCAGTTGACCGTCGGGAGCGAGAACCGGTCAGGCATGGCCAAGAGGACGTCGGTTCTGTCGCCAGACGGCGCTCGGATGTCAGCCGCGCGACGCCACGCCGGCGCTCCGCCTCGGCCGGAAGTGGTGTGTCCCGTCGTCGTCGACGTGCTCCCGGACCGCGCCGCGGTTGACGAGGATGTCGAGGTGACCGAGGACCTCCCACACGACCAGGACCGGCTGCGCCTCTGCGACGTCGTCCGACCAGACCCTTCGCGCGACGTCGAACGCCGTGCTCGAGCCGGCGTCCACGATCTCCGCGATCAGGTCGAGCCGCTCGGAGTGGAATGCGAGACGCCGCTCGATCAGGCCGCGGTGGTCGTCGATCGTGGGGCCGTGTCCCGAGTAGCACGTCCGGAGCTGCATCGCCTCGGTCTTGCGCAGGTTGCTGAGGTACTCGAGCAGCGCGCGCCGTCGTTCGTCCCCGGGCAGCTCCGTCTGCACGAGCTCGGCGCCGGTGGTGATGTTCGCGAGCAGGTGGTCGCCGACGAACGCGTCGTCGGTCGCGTCGTCCACGTACAGCGTGTCCGTCGTCGAGTGACCGGGGCGGAAGACGGCGCGCAGCGTGCGGCCGCCGGCACGGATCGTGTCGCCGTCCGACAGAATGCGGTCGGCCGCGAACGGACTGCTCCCGCGTGAGATGTAGTCGAAGAACGGCCGCGTCGTCTCGATCAGCCGGCCCGAGACGCCGTGCGCGGCCATCAGCTCGAGCGTGAACCGGTGTTCGTCCGCCACCCGCTCGTGATACTCGGCTCCCCAGCGCGCGGTACCGCGGTGGGCCGCGATCTCGGCAGCCGATCGCTCCTTGATCGTGGCCGCGAGGCCGGAGTGATCGAGGTGATGGTGCGTGATCAGCACAAGCTCGATGTCCTCGACCCGCAGGCCGTGCCCGGCCAGCTGCGCCTCGAGCGCGGTGAGCGCCTCGTCGCTAACGGGCCCGGTGTCGACCAGCGTCAGCGGGTCGCCGTTCAACAACCAGACGTTGACCGAGCCGAGCCACGGCACCGGCAGGGCGAGCTGCGCAGGCTCGCTCACGCGCCGTAGACCGCACCGGTTCGCCGGGCGAGGAGCACCGGAGGGAGTCTAAGCGACGTCAGTTCGCGTCCTGCCGCGCAGGCCCGCGCGCCTAACTCAGGACTTCGCGCTTGAACTTGATCCCGGCCTTCTCCCGGTCCCAGGTCGCGGGGGTGACGCCGGCCTCGCGCAGGTCCGCCTTCTTCACCTTGTGCGTCTCCGTGCGCGGAAACTCCGGCACGTACTCGACGTAGCGAGGGATCCAGTGCCTCGGCATTCTCGAGGAGAGGAAGTCGATGAGTTCCGCGGGGTCGAGCTCCGCGCCGGGCTCGAGCACGATCAAGACCTTGACCTCCTCGTCGCCGGCCGCCTCCTCCAGGTCCGGATTCCTGACGGCGATCGCCGCGACGTCGTTCACGAGCGGGTGGGCCCGCACCTCGGCCTCGACCTCGTACGACGAGATGTTCACCCCGCGGCGCCGGATGACGTCCTTGATCCGGTCGAGGAAGTAGAAGTTGCCGTCCTCGTCCTGCGTGAACTGGTCGCCCGTGTGGAACCAGCCGTTCCGCCAGGCGTTGGCGGTCGCCTCGGGCATGTTCTTGTAGCCCGAGTTGATGACCCACGGGAGGCTGTGGCGCACGATCAGCTCGCCGGGCGTGTTCGGCGGAACCGGCACGTCGTGCTCGTCCGCGACCCGAAGCTCGTACGGGATCGGGTCGGCGGCGCGCCCGCAGCTGCGCTCGTCCTTCGGGTTCAGCCCGGACACGATCGGCACCGGCACCTCCGCCATCCCGAACGCGGTGTAGATGTTGACGCCGAACCGCTCTGCGAATTCCTCGTGCCGCGCGAGCGGGCCCATGTAGATCGTCTTCAGCGTGTGGTTGCGATCGGCGTCCGACGGCGGCTGGTCGAGCAGGAAGGTGACCATGCCGTGAATCGCGATCGCGATGGTGGCCTCGAACCGGCGCACGTCGTCCCAGAACGTGCGCGGGTTGAAGCCCTTGTTCAGCGCCACGGAGCCGCCCGCGAGGAGCATCGAGTACGTGATCCCCGTCCCGGCTGTGTAGAACATCGGCAACGAGTTGAGGTACCTGTCCTCCTCGTTCACGAACGGCAGGATGAAGCAGCGCGCGTAGTTCCAGAACGCGGCATGCGCCGCCCGCACGCCCTTCGACGGGCCGGTCGTGCCGGACGTGTAGATGAGACTCAGGTCGTGCCACGGCTCGACCGGCTGCGACGGCGACGGACGCGAGTCGTCCGCTCCCGCGAGCAGCTCGTCGAGCGCGATCGTGCGCCAGGGCAGCTTGACATCGGTCTCTCCGCCGACGGTGATGACGAGCTCCAGGTGCGGGAGCTCGAGGCCGGGCAGGCGGTCGAGCAGCCCGTGGTGGGCGAAAAGCACCTTCGACTCGGCGAGGTTCAGCGTGTGCTGGAGGTACATGCCGCGGGCCGCCGTGTTGAGCGGCGAGTACGTCGCGCCGAGCGTGTTGGCGCCGAACCAGATGCGCAGGACGTCGGGGCTAGTCGGCATCCAGACCGAGAGGTAGTCCCCGAACTCGATCCCGTGCTGCCGCAGCGCGTTCGCCGTCCGCCACGCCTCCTGCGCAGCGTCGGCGTACGACCACTGCTCCTCCTCGAAGATGAGGAACGGCTTGTCGGGCGTGGCCTCCGCGCGCAGCGCGAGCAGGTCCGGGAGCACTGCCTCGTCGCGCGTCGGAAACCTCAGGTCGGTCGCCGGCGGGAGCTGCGTTGCCACCATCTCGTCATCCTCCTACTGAAGTCGCCTGGCCGGTTCCCTGAGCGACGGGGTTTGAACCGTCGATCCGAGCTGGGCGCGAGCATAGATCCGCCCGGGCCACGCGGTCGACGGCAACCGCCGAACGCACCTCAGTCGTTCGCGGTCACCGCATCGAGGAGGTCGGCGAACTTCCGCACCGACTCCTCGCGGCGGGTCGGAATGTGTTCTGTCGGCACGCCGTTCGCCGGCGCCTCGTACCCCTTCAGGATCCGCCGCGCGACGACCTCGCGGTGCACCTCGTCGGCGCCGTCGACGAACCGTGCGTGACGCGCGAAGCGGTACATGAACTCGAGCGGCATGTCCGTCGAGAAGCCGAGCGCGCCGTGCACCTGGAGCGCGCGGTCGATCACGTCGTGCAGCACCTTGGCGCCGAAGAACTTGACCAGCGAGACGTCCTGGCGCGCGGCCGACGAGCCGAACTGGTCCATCTTCCACGCCGCGTGGAGGACCATCAGCCGCGCCGCCTGCATCTCGGCGGCGGAGTCGGCGATCCAGGTCTGCACGGTCTGCTTGTCGCGCAGGAGCCCGCCGCGCACGGTCCGGTAGAGCGAGCGCTCGCAGAGCATGTCGAATGCGCGACGAGCAAGCCCGAGCCAGCGCATGCAGTGGTGGATCCGCCCCGGGACGAGTCGATGCTGTGAGATCAGGAAGCCCTCGCCCTCCTCGCCGAGCAGCGCGTCGGGGCCCAGGCGAACGTCCTCGTAGTAGATCTCGGAGTGCCCGTTGAAGCGTCCGAAGTGCTCCTCCGGGTGCTCGATCGTCGGCACGTCGCGCACGATGTTCACGCCCGGCGTGTCCACCGGAACGACGAACATCGAGGCGCGCTTGTGCGGCGACGCGTCCGGATCCGTCACGGCCATCACGATCAGGAAGTCCGCGATCGACGCGTTCGAGCTGAACCACTTGTGGCCGTTGAGGACGTAGCCGTCGCCGTCGCGCACGGCGCGGGACCGGAGCTGAGTCGGGTCCGACCCAGGCGTCTCGGGCTCGGTCATCGAGAACGCGGACTTGAGCTGCCCGTCGAGGAGCGGGTAGAGCCAGCGCTCCTTCTGCTCGGGCGTCCCCGACAGCGCGAGGATCTCGCTGTTCCCCGAGTCGGGCGCCTGGCAGCCGAAGACGGGCGGCGCGTAGATGCACGCGCCGAGGATCTCGTTCATCAGGCCGAGCTTGACCTGACCGAACCCCTGGCCGCCGAGGTCCGGGGGGAGGTGTGCCGCCCACAGGCCACGCTCCTTCACCTGCGGCTGGAGGCCGCGCCAGATCCGCTCGAGGTCGTCGTTCGAGATCGCCTCCGCGATCGGCTCGATCGGCATGATCTCCTCGCGGACGAACTCGCGCATCCACGCGAGCTGCTCCTCGAACTCGGGCTCGGTGGAGAAATCCCACGCCATCGTCAGCTCCTTCCGGTTGTGGTGAGGCGGCCGCGCGCCCGCCCGGCGAGCGCAGCCGCGAGCTGCTGCTCGTGGAAGGCGGCGTCGCCGAACCGGTGCTCGCAGGCGAGCACCCGTCTGAGGAAGAGGTGCAGGTCGTGCTCCCACGTGAAGCCGATCCCGCCGAACACCTGCAGTGCTCCCTGAACGACCTGCCGCGCCGCGCGTGAGACATACGCCTTGGCGATCATCGTCGCCTCCGCCGCGTCGGCCACGTCCTCGTCGAGCGCCGCCGCCGCGTAGAGCGTCGTCGACCACGCGGTCTCGCGGAGCACGTGCGCGTCCGCGAGGAGGTGCTGGACGGCCTGGAAGGTCGCGATCGGCCGCGCGAACTGCTCCCGCTCCCGCGCGTAGCCGATTGCGAGATCGAGCGCGGCGGAGGCGGCGCCCACCGCCTCGGCCGCCGTTCCGACGGCGCCGACGGCGAAGGCGCGGCGGATCGCGTCGGTCGCCTCGGGCCCTGCGACCGCCGACTCGGGCCCCACCGTCGCGTCGTCGAGGACGACGCGGGTCGCGCGCGCGGTGGGATCGATGCCGTCGTCGGGAACGACCTCCACGCCCGGGCCGTCCGCGCCGACGAGGAAGAACGCCGGCTCGCCGTCGATCGACGCGACGACGCCGAACGTGCCGACGTGCGCGCCGTGCGCGACTGCGATCTTCGTCCCGGAGAGCCTGTAGCCGCGCGCCCCTCGCGACGCCGTCGTCTCGAGCTCGCCCACCGCCCACTGCGCGCCGGGCTCGGGCACCGCGAGCGAGACGAGCGCCGTGCCGTCCGCGAGTCGCTCGAGCCAGGTGGAGCAAGCCTCCTCGGATCCCGCGGTCGCGACGATGCGTGCAGCGACGCCCACGTCGACGAGGGGGTTCGGCGCGAGGACCGTGCCGAGCTCCCGCGCGAGGACGGCGAGCCCGGGGACGCCGAACCCGTCGTCGACCTCGAGTCCGACCGCGTACCACCCGAGCTCGGCGAGGTCGTCCCACAGGTCGGAGACGTCTCCCTCGCCCTCGAGGAACGAGCGGGGGACCGCGAGCGGCACGCGGCGCGCGAGCAGCTTCGAGGCAAGCGACCGAAGCTCGTGCTGCTCTGGCGTCAGCTCGAGGTCCACCCGCTACCCGCTCCTCGGGAGGCCGAGCACTCGCTCGGCGATGATGTTCTTCTGGATCTGCGCCGTGCCGCCGTAGATCGACGACGCGCGCGAGTGCAGGTAGAAGTGCTGCCAGGCGTGCCCGTTCGTGCCCTCCGGCGCGCTCTCGAGCGAGGCGGCGAGCGGACCGAGCACGTCGAGGCAGGCGTCGCCGAGCGCCTGGTCGGCGATCGACATCTGGAGCTTGTCGACCGATGTCTCGGCGCCGGCCGCGCCGCGCGCGATCGCCGCGCCGGTGCTCCGGTAAGCGTGGTGGCGGAGCACCTCGAGGGCCACGTGTGCGCGGACGAGGCTCGCCCGCACGTCGGGGTGGTCGAGCGCCGGCGTACCGTCACGCGTGTACCGCGCGGCGTCGGCGGCGAGCCCGTCGAGCAGCACCCGCAGCTTCACCTGGTGGCTCAGGACGACGGGGCCGCGCTCGTTCGTCAGCGTGTGCATCGCGAGCTTCCACCCGCCGTTCAGCTCGCCGAGCAGGTTCTCTCGCGGCACGACGACGCCGTCGAAGAAGACCTCGCTGAACTCGGCGTCGCCCGTCATCTGCACGAGCGGGCGCACCTCGATCCCCGGCGAGCTCATGTCGACGATCAGATAGGAGATCCCGCGGTGCGGCGGCGCGTCGGGGTCGGTGCGTGCGAGGACTGCGCACCAGCTCGCGTACTGCGCCCACGACGTCCACGTCTTCTGGCCGGTGACGACGAACCCGTCGCCGCGGGTCCTCGGCGCGGGTGCGCAGCGACGCGAGATCGGAGCCGGCATCCGGCTCGGAGAAGCCCTGGCACCAGATGTCCTCGCCGCTCATGATCCGCTTCAGGTAGCGCGCCTTCTGCTCGGGCGTCCCCTGCGCGACGATCGTCGGGCCGACGACCTCGAGCCCGACCTCGCCGATCAGCGGCGGCGCCCCCGCGCGCGCGAGCTCCTGGTTGGCGACGATCTGCTCCATCAGCGTCGCGCTGCGCCCGCCGTACTCCTCGGGCCAGGTGAGGTTCACGAGCCGCGCCTCGTGGAGGGCGCACTGCCACTCGCGCAGGAAGGCGACGCGGGCGTCGAAGTCGGTCGGGACCTCGTCGGGCGCCGGGAGGTGCTCGGCGAGGAACGCGCGCATCTCGTCGCGGATGCGCAGCTCGGCGTCGTTCAGCGTCAGACGCATCAGCGGGTCACCACCGTGCAGGCGCTGACGCCGGGAGCGCCGTAGACCTGGGTGAAGCCGACCTTCGGCTCCCCCGGCACCTGGCGCTCACCGGCCTCGCCGCGGAGCTGCGTCACGACCTCGTACACCTGGCGGAGGCCCGAGGCTCCGACGGGCTCTCCGTTCGCCAGGCAGCCCCCGTCGGTGTTGACCGGCAGCTCGCCGTCGATGAGGGTCGCGCCCCGTGCGTACAGCTCCGGCTGCTCGCCGTGCTCGCAGAGGCCGCTCTCGGCGAGGTGGATGAGCTCCGCGCCCGACTCGGTGTCCTGGACCTGCGCGACGTCGACGTCTCCAGGGCCGACGCCGGCCGCCTCGAACGCCTCGCGCGCTGCGTCCACCGTCGGCGACGGCGCGATCTCGAGCCCGAGCGACGGGCTGAACACCTCGAACGAGCCCGGCCGGCGCGTCCTGAACGACGCCGACCGCAGCCACACGGGACGCGCGTTGTCGAGCTTCGGGAGGTAGTCGCGCCGGCAGACGACGAGCGCGGCCGCCCCCTCGCCGGGCGAGCAGAGCATGTACTGCGTCAGCGGATGGGCGAGCAGCGGCGACGCCAGGATCTCGTCGGCCGAGAGCGGCCTGCGCCGCCACGCGTGCGGCGTGATCGACCCGTTCGCGAACGCCTTCTCGGCCACCTGCGCGAGCGTCTCGACCGGGATGCCGTAATCGTGCATGTACCGCTGAAGCTTCGCGCCGAAGAACTGCGTCGTGATCATCAGCCCGATCTCGCCGTACCAGTCCGGCAGCGACCAATCCGACGGCTTGTTGACGAACGCCCCGCGCGGGTGCTTGTCGAAACCGACGACGAGGCCGACGTCGTAGCCGCCGGCGCGCAGCGCCTGGAAGGCCGAGACGAGCGCCGACCCGCCCGTGGCGCAGCCGTTCCGGACGTTGACGAACGGGATCCCGGTCGGTCCGAGGTCGCTCACCATGGTGTCGGCGTTCCCGGCGTCCTCGCTGCCGCCGTACGCAAACTGCACGGCGCCCCACGGGATCCCCGCGTCGGCGAGCGCCAGTCGCGCCGCCTCGACGCCCATCGAGAGGCCGCTTACGCCGTCGTGCCTCCCGAACGGGTACACGGCCGCCCCGACGATCGCGACGTCGGGCCCGGTCACGCGTCCTCCTCCACGGGCGCGAAGGCGTACGTCGCGACGCCTCCGTGGTCGAGTGCGACGACCCGCATCGGCATCCCGATCCGCACCCGCTCCGGCTCGCTCACGGTCAGCCGCCCTTCGACACGCGTGTAGCCGGCGAACTCGACGTAACCGACCGCGAACGGCGCGAACTCCCCGTCCGGGACGTACGGCGGCGACTTCGGCTCGAAGCCCTGCGTCGTCCACGTCCACAGGACGCCCTGCTCCGGGAGGAGCGTGCGTGAGACGTCTCGCGACGCGCACGCCGTGCAGCGCTCGCGCAACGGGAACATCACGGTTCCGCAGTCGTCGCACCTTCCCGCGACGAGCCTTGCGGTGCCGTCGACCACCTCTACCGGCGTCGGCACACCCCTCCTCCGAAATTGAACTGAAGTTGTTTTAGTTTACGACACGGTGCTAGGGTCTTGTCAAATGACCAACGGGCGCACGACGCCAACCCAATCCAAGCGAGAGGAGAACCGCGTGTCCCTGGCACCGGAGACGGAGGAGGTCGCGGGGGTCTCGCCTGCGGAGCTATTCGACCTGACGGGGAAGATCGCGCTCGTCACCGGCGGTTCGCGCGGGCTCGGCCGCGCGATCGTGCTCACGTTCGCGCAGGCGGGCGCCGACGTCATCGTCTCGAGTCGCAAGCAGCACGCGTGTGACGACGTTGCCGCCGAGGTTGCCGCGCTCGGCCGCCGCAGCAAGGGCGAGGCGTGCCACGTCGGCCACTGGAACGAGATCGACGCGCTCGTCGAACGCGTCTACGACGAGTTCGGCCGCGTCGACATCCTCGTCAACAACGCGGGCATCTCGCCGCTCTACGACGACACCCCGAGCGTCTCGGAAGACCTGTGGGACAAAGTGATTTCCGTGAATCTCAAGGGGCCGTTCCGGCTCACGGCGCTCGTCGGGAGCAGGATGGCGGCCGGCGAGGGCGGCTCGATCATCAATGTGAGCAGCATCGGCGCGGTGCGCCCCGACAAGCACACGATCCCGTACTGCGCCGCGAAGGCGGGCCTCAACGTGCTGACCGCAGGGTTCGCCGACGAGCTCGGCCCCAAGGTGCGCGTGAACGCGATCATGCCCGGCCCGTTCTACACCGACATCTCGGCCGGGTGGGATCACGACGCGTTCGACGAGCGGCGGAAGGCGTTTCCCCTCCGGCGGGCGGGCCAGCCCGAGGAGGTGGTCGGCGCCGCGCTGTACTTCGCGAGCGAGGCGTCGAGCTTCACCACAGGGTCGACGCTGGTCGTCGACGGCGGCGCGCAGTGGAGTCTCCCGCTGGGCGGCGACATGCTCCCGCGCAACCTCTTCGCGGGCGAGAGATAGCTACTGAACTGATGTCAGTTCACCCTCGCGCATGACGCCGCCGCACAGTGTCCTCGACGGGCGCGTCGCGATCGTGACGGGCGCGTCGAGCGGTCTCGGCGCGCGGTTTGCGACCGTCCTGGCCGACGCCGGCGCGAGCGTGGTCGCGTGCGCGCGCCGGGTGGAGCGGGTCGAGGAGCTCGCGCGCTCACAGCCGGCGATCGTCCCCGTCCGCTGTGACGTCGCCGACGACGACGACCGCGCGCGTCTCGTCGAGGCCGCGCTCGCCCTCGACGGACGGATCGACGTCTGTGTCAACAACGCCGGGATGTCGTCCGGAGGTCCCAAGGAGCAGGCGACGCTCGAGCGCTTCCGTGCCGTCATGCGCGTCAACCTCGAGGCGGTCTTCGCGCTCTCCGAGGCCGTCGCGGAGCACATGCTCGAGCGCGGCTCCGGATCGATCGTCAACGTCAGCTCGATGTTCGGCCTCGTCGCGTCGCAGCCGGTTCCCGAGGCGCCGTACGTCGCGTCGAAGAGCGGTGTGAACGGTCTCACGCGCGAGCTTGCGAACCAGTGGGCCGCGCGGGGCGTGCGCGTGAACGCGATCGCGCCGGGGTGGTTCGCCACCGAGATGAACGCGCCGCTCCTCGAGGACGAGCGCTCGCGCCGCTGGCTCGAGCGGCAGTGCCCGATGGGGCGGGCGGGCGAGCTGCACGAGCTCGACGGGGTGTTGCTCTTCCTCGCGTCCGACGCGTCGTCGTACTGCACCGGTCAGGTGATCGCCGTCGACGGCGGCTGGACGATCAGGTGAGCGTCGCGCGCGCCCACGAGCCCGTCGGCATCGACGTCGCCGCCGTGACCTCGTGGACGGTCGACCACGTCGAAGGGCTCGAGCCGCCGCTCGCCTTCGCGCGCGTCGGCGAGGGCCAGTCGAACCTCACGTACCGCGTTGCAGACGCCGCGGGACGGGCGGTCGTCCTCCGGCGGCCGCCGGTGGGCGAGATCCTGCCGTCCGCGCACGACATGGCGCGCGAGCACCACATCCTGTCGGGCCTCGCGTCGGCCGGGATGCCGGTTCCCCGCCCGCTCGCGCTGTGCGGCGACGCCGGCGTCACCGGCGCCGTCTTCTACCTCATGGAACACGTGGACGGGCTCGTCCTGACGACGGTCGAGACGGCGGAGCGCCTGTCGGCGGAGGCGCGCGCGGCGACCGGCCGCTCGATAGTCGAGACGCTCGCGCGGCTGCAGTCGGTCGACCTCGACGCGAGCGGGCTGGCCGACCTGCGCCGGCCCGGCGGCTACGGAGCGCGGCAGCTCCGGCGCTGGCGCCGCCAGTGGGAGGCCTCGAAGACGCGCGACCTGCCGCTCGTCGACGAGGTGGCGGACCGCCTCGAGGCGAATGTGCCGGAGGAGCGGGAAGTGAGAGTCGTGCACGGCGACTTCCACCTCTTGAACACGATCGTCGGCGACGACGGCCGCATCCGTGCCGTCGTCGACTGGGAGCTCTGCACCGTCGGCGATCCGCTGGCCGACCTGGGCCTGACGACCGTCTACTGGAACGAGCTCGGCAAGCCCGCGGCCGCAGAGCGGCGGCTCTTTCGTGAGCCGATCACGGACCTGCCGGGCTTTCCCTCGGCCCACGAGCTCGCGGCCGAGTACGAGCGCTTGTCCGCTCGCGACGTGTCGGCGCTCCCGTTCTGGGTCTCGTTCGCCTACTGGAAGATCGCGATCATCACCGAAGGCGTCTACAGCCGCTGGCTCGCGAACCCGGCGCTCGGCTCGAACCCGGAGCACGTCGGCGCCGCCGTGGAGCGCCTCGTCGGGCTTGCCGACCGTGCGGCGGCCGAGGCGTCCATCTGATGGGGCTCAGCGGTTGCTCGGCGTGACGACGCCGTAGCGCTGGCGCAGCTCTCGCTTCAGGACCTTCCCCGTCGGCGTCCGCGGGAGCTCGTCGACGAACTCGACCGAGCGCGGGAGCTTGTAGCCGGCAAGGCGCTCGCGCGCGAACGCGATCAGCTCTTCGGCGGCCGGCGCCGTCCCCGCGCGCGGGATCACGAGCGCCTTCACCGTCTCGCCCCAGTGCTCGTGCGGAACGCCGATCACCGCGACGTCGTCGACCTCGGGATGCTGCGAGAGGGCCTCCTCGACCTCGACCGGATAGACGTTCTCGCCCCCGCTCACGATCATGTCCTTGATGCGGTCGGTGAGGAAGAGGTAGCCGTCCTCGTCCACGTAGCCGCCGTCGCCCGTGCGGAGCCAGCCTTCGTCGGTCAGCGCGGCCGCTGTCTCGGCGGGCCGGTTGAAGTAGCCGAGCATCACGTTCGGCGCGCGGAGCCAGACCTCGCCCACCTCGTGCGGGCGGCGCTCGGCACGGGTCGTGGGGTCGACGACGCGCAGCTCCACCCAGGGAAGCGGCCGGCCGGCCGAGCGCAGGAGGTGCTCGCGCGGGCCGCCGGGGTCGTGATCCTCCGGGTCGAGCTGCACCACGCCGCCCGTCGACTCGGTCAGGCCGTAGATGCCGTAGAGCGAGCAGCGGAACGTCCGCAGCGCCCCCTTCAGCACGGGCGTCGTGATCGGCGAGGCGCCGTAGGCGATCGAGCGCAGCGCCGAGTAGTCGCGCTCGTCCGCGCCCGGGACCGCGCAGAGCATCTGCAGCATCGTCGGGACGAGCACGGCGTTCGTGACGCGCTGCCGCTCGAAGATGTCGAGCACCGCTTCGGCGACGAACTCGCGTACGAGCACCGTCGTCGCGCCGTTCCAGAGACCGAGGAACGTCCAGCCGATCCCGCCGATGTGGAACATCGGCAGCGGCGTGAAGCTGACCGAGTCGGCGTCGAACTGCCAGTACGGCGACGTCTCGGCCGCGGCGGCGAGGTTCCGGTGCGTCGTCAGCACGCCCTTCGGCACCCCGGTCGTCCCGGAGGTGTACATCTGCACCACGACGTCGCTCGCGGCGGCCGGAAAGCGCGGGTCGCGATCATCGTGACCCGCGAGCCACCGCTCGTACTCGTCGCCCACGACGACGAGCTCCGGCGCCGGGCTCAGCGCAGCGGCGAGCTCGACCGCGACGTCTCGGTAGGTGCCGCCGGCGATGAAGACCGGCGGGCGGGCGTCCTCGAGCACGGTCCGCAGCTCCTGCGGAGCCAGCCGCCAGTTGAGCGGCACGACGACCGCGCCGATCTTGCTCACGGCGAACAGCAGCTCGACGACCTCGGGCTCGGTCCGGTCCAGGTACGCGATGCGCGCTCCCGGTCCGGCGCCTGCGGCGAGCAGCCCGTGCGCGAGACGGCTCGACCGCTCGTCGAGCTCGCGATAGGTCAGCGTCCGCTCGCCGTGGCGGATCGCGACGTGGTCGCCGCGCGCGGCCGCGTGCTCGCGGAGGACGTCGGCCACGCGCAAGTCGTCGCCGCGCTTCGGCACGAGGCGGCCTCTAGGCTCCGCCGACGCCGTCGGCGATCCCGGCGGCCGTCATCGCCGCCAGCGACTCCTCGACGGAGTGCGCCAGGATCATCAGGTCGTGCAACCGACCCGTGTAGTCGCGGACGTGATCCTCGAGGAGCGCCTCCGGGTCGAACCCGAGCGAGCGGAACATCGCGATCGTCGGCTCCGAGTCGGCCGTCACCTCGACGACCATCTTCGTCAGGCCGAGCTCGAGCGCCTGGAGGACGGCATGTCGCGCGAGCGCCCGACCGATTCCGCGGCCACGGTAGCCCTCGTCGACGACGACGCGCACCTCCCCCACGTGGCTCGACCAGCCCTGGAGCGGGATGACCGCGACATAGCCCACCACCTCGTCGCCGTCGAGCGCGAGCGACCGCGATCCGTTCGCGCGCAGCCAGGCGGCGCGCACGTCCGGATCGTCGACGTTCTCCTTGAAGAATGTCCGGTCGCCCTCGGACACGCGCCCCAGGAAGGCGTCGAGCGCAACCTGGTCGACCGAGGCGAGCGGCTGAATCTCCATCAGCGGGCCCGCGGCGGGTCGAGCTCGTCGCTGTGGTCGGCGATCCAGCCGGCGAGCGCCGGCAGCGTCCTCGTGAACGCGTGCTTGCCGGTCGCGAACGTGACGTGGCCGCCCGACAGGCGCAGCTCGTCGCGCCGCGCGGGATCGCCCACGAGCCGCGAGGCCGGCTCCGCCGACGCCGCCGGCACGACGGTGTCCTTCTCCGCGAACGCGTTGAGGACGTTTCCGCGGACGTTCGCGAAGTCGACCACACGTCCGCCGAGCCGCATCCGGCCGGTCGTCAGCACGTTCGCTCGCACGACGTCGTCGATGATCTGGCGCGCCGCCGCTCCCGGAAACGGCACGTGATCCCGTGACCACTGCGACATCGCCTGGTAGCCGTCGACGAACTCGTCGTTCCAGAGGTTCTCGAGCAGCGTCGCGTACTGCGAGATCTGCTTCGTCGGCGCGAGCATGAAGAAGCCGCTGTACAGCGCGTCGGCGGGGATGTTCCCCGTGTGGTCGACCAGTTCGTCGGCGTTGAGGCGGCCGCGGGCGATCGCCGAGACCATCGCGCCCATCTCGCTGTAGTCGATCGGCGTCGCCATCAGGATCAGGTTGCGGACGGGCGCGTCGTCGTGACCGCTCGCATAGAGGATCGCCAGCACGCCCCCGAGGCAGTACCCCGCCATCGTGACCTCGCGCGAGCCGCTCTCTCGCTTGACAGCCGCGATCGCGCGCGGGATGTACTCGTCGACGTACGTCTCGAGCGAGTTCTCCGCGTCGCGTTCGTCCGGGACGCCCCAGTCGAGCATGAAGACGTCGAGGCCGCGGCCGAGGAGGTACTCGACGGTGCTCGACCCCGGCCGCAGGTCGAGGATGTAACTGCGGCTGACGAGGCTGTGCACGATCAGCACGGGCGGCGCGTACCGGATCGGCTCCTCGCTGCGGTAGCGCCAGAGCTCCGCGCGGTCACGCTGCCACACGACGTCCTTCGGGGTCGCGCCGACCGTCGCCTTCGACGTCGCGTACTTGACGCCGTTGCGCGCACGGAGGAGCGAGCGTTCCACGTCGCGGTTGACGCGCGAGATCAGCTCGAGAGGATTCGCCGTCCTGACCACCTGCCGATCAGTCGTGCGGGCTCGGGGCGCCGTCGGCGTCGCCGCCGCCGTCGTCGTCCTCGACGCCGCCGTCCCCGTCGCGGCCGAGTGCCTCGAGCTCCTTCCGGATCTCCGCCAGCCGTCGCTCCACCCGCGCGAGCTGCTCGCGGGCGGCGGTGATGTCGCTCGCAGCCGGCAGGTTGAAGAAGTGCAGCCACTTCGCCTGGATCTCGTCCACGGCGCGCGTCCACCGTCCGTAGGCTCGCGTCGCGTGTGTGACGACGTCGAAGTACCCGTCGCTCCGGACCCACGTCTCGACAGGCTCGCCGATCGTGCGCTCGAAGCGCTGGACGAGGTTCAGCCACGTGGGTTGCTCCTTCCCCATCGCGGGAACGCTACAACGGGCGCGCCGGTCTCGCAACCCTGAGCCGGCTTCAGGAAACGGTCGCCGAAACCGTATGGACTAGCCTTGCCGTGCCTACTGGCCGAACTGAACTCAGTTGAACATTTCGCGTGCCCCGTGGTAGGGTCGCGCAGATGAAGGCGGTCCGCCTCGTTCGCTGGCAAGCGCGACCCGAGCTCCTCGAGGTCGAAGTGCCGGAGCCGGGGCCGGGCGAGGTGCTCGTGAAGGTGGGCGGCGCCGGCCTCTGCCACTCCGACCTGCACGTGATGGAGTGGCCGAGCCCGCCGTTCCCCTGGGAGCTCCCGTTCACGCTCGGCCACGAGACGGCCGGAACGGTTGCGGCTCTCGGCGCCGGCGCGACCGGCGTCGGCGAGGGCGATGCGGTGCTCGTGTACGGCCCGTGGGGGTGCGGCGTGTGCACGCAGTGCATCCGAGGCGCGGAGAACCTGTGCGACAAGCGGCTCGAGCGGCCCGGCACCGGCTCCGGTCTCGGCTTCGATGGAGGGCTCGCCGAGTATCTGCGCGTGCCGGCGGCGCGGCTGCTCGTGCCGATCGGCGACCTCGACCCTGCTCGCGCCGCGCCGCTCGCGGACGCGGCGCTCACGCCCTACCACGCGATCAAGAGCGAGTTGCCGCGGCTCGTGCCGGGGTCGTCGGTGCTCGTGATCGGCGTCGGCGGCCTCGGCCACGTCGCGGTCCAGCTGCTGCGCGAGCTCTCGCCGGCCCGCGTCGTCGCCGTCGACCTGCGCGAGGAGTCTCGCCGGCTCGCGCTCGCGGCCGGCGCAGCAGCCGCGCTCGACGCGAACGGCCTCACCGCCGCCGACGTGCGGGCGGAGCTCGGCGGGACGGGCGCGACGGCCGTCTTCGACTTCGTCGGCAACGATCAGACGCTCGCGCTCGCGGCCGCGACGATCGCGACCGCGGGTCACGTGAGCGCCGTCGGAATCGGCGGAGGCGCGTTCCCGATGGGGCTCGGACAGGCTCCGCTCGAGTGGTCGCTGAGGCGGCCGAGCTGGGGAACGCTCCCCGAGCTCCACGAGGTGGTCGCGCTCGCGCGTTCGGGCGCGATCGAGATCGAGGTCGAGCGGTTCGAGCTCACGGACGCTCTCGACGCCTACGAGCGTCTTCGACACGGCGACGTCGCCGGCCGCGCGGTGGTCGTGCCGTGAGCGTCCAACCGGGGGTTGGCCCATGAGCTACGAGTTCGTGCAGTACGAGAAGCGGGGGCCGCTCGCGGTCGTCACGCTCAACCGGCCGGAGGTGATGAACGCGCTGCACCTCGAGGCCCACCTCGAGCTGAAGGAGATCTGGGAGGACTTCCGCGACGACGCCGACCTCTGGGTCGCGATCCTGACGGGCGCCGGGGAGCGGGCGTTCTGCGCCGGGAACGACCTCAAGGCGACGGCGGAGCGGACCGCCGCCGGAACAGACGTCCAGGGGCGTACGCGCCCGCCGTTCGGTCGCATCACGCGCGACTTCGACTGCCCGAAGCCGATCATCGCCGCGGTCAACGGCGTCGCGGTCGGCGGCGGCCTCGAGCTGGCGCTCGCCTGTGACATCGTCGTCGCGGCGGAGCACGCCCGCTTCGGCCTCCCGGAGCCGCGCGTCGGCCTCTTCGCCGGCGCCGGCGGCATCCATCGGCTTGCGCGGCAGGTGCCGTTCAAGCACGCGCTGGGGCTCCTGCTGACGGGGCGCATCATCCAGGCCGACGAGGCGTACCGGATCGGCCTCCTGAACGAGGTCGTCCCGCTCGAGGACCTGATGCCGGCGGCCGAGCGGTGGGCTTCCGAGATCCTCGAGTGCTCGCCTCTGAGCGTCCGGTTGACGAAGGAGGCGGTGTTCGACGGACTACAGCACAGCGTCGACGACGCGCTCGAGCGCGACGCAGCGCGCGTCGAGCGGCTGCTCGCGTCGGAGGACTACGTCGAGGGGCCGAGGGCGTTCGCCGAGAAGAGGAAGCCGCGGTGGACGGGCCGGTAGCGGAGCTCACCGGGGCGCCGGCCCTCGACGAGCTCCGGAGCCTGCTCTCGCCGCGGGGCGTCGCGATCGTCGGTGCGTCGGAGCGGTCCGGCTGGTCGAAGGGAGCGTTCGACAACTTCGAGCAGCTCGGATTCGACGGCCGCTTGCACCTCGTGAACCGCAACGGCGGCGTTGTGCACGGCCGTCCGGCGGCCACGAGCTGCGTGGAGATCGGCGAGGAGCTCGACCTTGCGATCGTCCTCGTGGGCTCCGGTGGAATCGAGGGCGCACTCGCGGACGTCGCGGCCGCGGGAATCCGGCACGCCGTCGTGCTCGCTGCGGGGTTCGGCGAGATCGGCGGCGACGGCGCCCGCGCGCAGGAGGGGCTGGTCGAGCTGTGTCGCGGGCTCGGCGTCACCTTCCTCGGCCCGAACTGCCTCGGGTTTCTCAACGTCCTCGACCGGGCGCCTGCCTGGGCGGGCCTCATGCCGGTGCGGCTGATCCCCGGCGCCGTCGCGATCGTCTCCCAGAGCGGAGCGACCGCGAGCGAGATCGCGACGTTCGCGGCCGCGCAGAACATCGGCCTCAGCCACATCGTCTCGACCGGCAACGAGGCGATGGTCGACGCGGTCGCGATGGCCCGTGCGGTGCTCGAGGACGAGCGCGTGCGGGCGCTCGCGATCTTCACCGAGTCGATCCGCGAGCCGCGAGCGTTGAAGGCGCTTGCCGAGCGGGCCGCCGCGCTCGAGAAGCCGATCGTGATGATGAAGGTCGGCACGAGCGCGCTGGCGGCGGAGATCGCGCTGACGCACACGGGCGCCCTGGTCGGCGACGACCGCCTGGTCGACGCCGCGCTCCGGCAGTGGGGCGTCGTCCGCGTGCACTCGCTCGAAGAGCTCGCCGTGACGGCGGGCCTCCTCGCACGAACCGGGCCGCTTCGCGAAGGCGGGCTCGGCGTCGTCTCGATCTCCGGCGGCGCCTGCGACATCGTCGCCGACCGCGCGGAGATCCTCGGCGTCCCGCTGCCGCCGCTGGCCGAGACGACGCAGGCGCGGATCCACGAGGTCGTCCCGGACTACGTCACGCTGCGCAACCCGCTGGACGTCACGGGGGCGGCCTCCGACAACCCGCAGCTGTTCGCGTCCGCGGTCGAGGCGTTCGCCGCCGACCCGGCGATCGCGGCGGTGGCGGCCGTGCACATCGTCCCGTCGAAGGGCCGCGAGCGTTTCAAGCCGCGGCTCGAGGTGATCGCGAAGGCGCTCCACAGCGCGGGCCGACGCGGGTTCCTCGTCGATCCGACGATGCGCGACATCGATCCGTTCACCGCCGACGCCCTCGACGAGGTCGGGATCGAGCACGCCGTCACCGGCCTCGGCGCGGCCGTGGACGCCGTTGCGGGTGCGTTCCGGTGGTCGGCGTGGCTCCGGCGGCCGCGAACGGAGGCGCCGCTCGCGGAAGAGCTCGAGCTCGAGGACCGGACCGGCCAGTGGACCGAGGCGCGTGCGCTGGCAGTGCTCGCCGAGCACGGCGTGCCGGTCGTTCCGTGGCGGCTCGCGCGGACGGTCGACGAGGCGGTCGCGGCGGCGCGGGAGCTCGGCTATCCCGTCGTGCTCAAGGTGACGGCAGCCGAGATACTCCACAAGACCGACATCGGCGGCGTTGCGCTCGGCGTCTCGACCGACGACGAGGTTCGCGACGCTTTCGAGCGCGTGACGGCCGCCGGGTCGAGCGTGGAGGGCGCGAACGTCGAGGGGGCCATCGTCGCCGCGATGCGCGCTCCCGGAATCGAGCTGATCGTCGGCGTCGTCAACGACGCGCAGTGGGGCCGGGTCCTGGCCGTCGGCCTCGGCGGCGTCTGGGTCCACGTCCTCGACGACACGAGCCTCCGAGTGCTCCCGGTCACCGCGGGCGACGTCCACGAGATGCTGGGCGCGCTCCGCGGGCGGGCGCTGCTCGACGGCGTTCGCGGCTCCGTGGCGGCGGACGTCGAGCGGCTCGTCGAGACGATCGCGGCGTTCGCACGTCTGGCCGAGCGGCTCGGCCCGCGCCTCGTGTCGACCGAGATCAATCCACTTCGCATCGACGGCTCGACGGTCGAGGCGCTCGACGCCGTGGTCGTCTGGTCGTGACGACGACCGAAGGAAGTGCGGGAAGCCGTGACGCTTGACGGAAGGGTTGCCGTCGTCACCGGAGGCGGGTCGGGGCTCGGCGAGGCGATCTCGCGCCGGCTCGCCCGCGACGGCGCGAGGGTCGCCGTCCTCGACATCGACGAGGCGGCCGCGACGAGGACGGCCGGCGACATCGGTGGTGCGGCCGTCCGCGCCGACGTCAGCGACAGCGCGTCGGTCGACGCGGCGCTCGAGCAGGCGGAGGCCGCGCTCGGGCCGGTCGACATCTGGGTCAACAACGCGGGGATCACCGCGGCGCGGCAGGCGGAGCGGGTGACGCCGCGCGTGGAGCAGCAGCTCGCGGAGGCGGCGAGCGCGGGCGCGATCTCGACGGCGCTCGACGGGCTCGTCCGGTTGCCCGACGACGAGTGGCGGACGATGCTCGCCGTGCACCTCGACGGGACGTTCTACGGCACCCGCGCCGCCGCGCGCTCGATGGCGCCGCGCGGCTCGGGCGTGATCGTGAACATCTCGTCGGTCTGCGCGCTCGAGGGGTGCACCGGGTTCCCGCACTACTCCGCGGCGAAGGCCGGGATCCTCGGGTTCACCCGTGCGGTGGCGAAGGAGCTGATTCTGCAGGGGATCCGCGTGAACGCGATCGCGCCCGGGTTCCTCGAAGCGCCCGGCGCCGGCGTCGGACAGGTGATCACGCGTACGGCGCAGATCCTGAGGACGCCCGCCGGTCGGTTCGGCCGCGCCGAGGAGATCGCCGGCACCGTCGCGTTCCTCGCGAGCGACGACGCGGCCTTCTTCGTCGGGCAAACGCTGAGCCCGAACGGCGGGCTCGTGACAACCTGAGCAAAGGGGGGCGAAGTGGAAGGGCGCGACGTCGTGATCGTGGAGGCGGTGCGTACGCCGGTGGGGCGCGGGCACCCCGGAGAAGGGCTACTACAGGGATGTCCACCCGAACGAGCTCCTCGGGCGGACCTGGGTCGAGGTGATCGACCGCGCGGGCATCCCGGCCGAGGCGGTCGAGGACGTGATCACCGGCTGCGTCCAGCAGTACGGCGAGCAGTCGTACAACATCGGCCGCAACGCGTGGCTGCAGGCGGGGCTGCCGATCGAGACCCCCGCGACCACGATCGACCGCCAGTGCGGCTCGGCGCAGCAGGCCGTCAACTTCGCCGCCGCGCTCGTCGCGAGCGGCGTCCACGACGTCGTGATCGGGGGCGGCGTCGAGCATATGGGGCACATCCCGCTCTCCGTCAACGGCAAGCTGCACGAGGAGCTCGGGTCGCCCTTCCCGCCGGAGCTGCTCGAGCGTCACTCGATCGTGCACCAGGGGCTCAGCGCGGAGCTGATCGCCGAGCAGTGGAAGATCTCGCGGGGGGAGTGCGACGAGATCGCGCTGCGCTCGCAGCAGCGTGCCGCGCAGGCCACCGAGGAGGGCCGGTTCGAGCGCGAGATCATGCCGTACCGGCTCAACGGGACGGTCCTGACCGTCGACCAGGGGATCCGTCCGGAGACGACGCTCGAGGGCCTCGCCGAGCTGAAGCCCGCGTTCAAGGAGGACGGTCTGGTCACCGCCGGCAACTCCTCGCAGGTCTCCGACGGAGCCGCCGCGGTGCTCCTGACGACGCGCGAGCAGGCGCAGGAGCTCGGGCTGACGCCGCGGGCGCGCATCGTCGACCAGACCACGGTCGGCGTCGACCCGGTCCTGATGCTGACCGGGCCGATCCCGGCGACGCGGAAGATCCTCGAGCGCAACGGCATGACGATCGACGACCTGGACCTGATCGAGATCAACGAGGCGTTCGCGTCCGTGATCGCGGCCTGGGAACGCGAGCTCGAGCCGGACGTCGACAGGGTGAACGTGAACGGCGGCGCGATCGCGCTCGGGCATCCGCTCGGCTCGACGGGCGCCCGCCTGATCACGACGTTGCTCCACGAGCTCGAGCGCAGAGACGGCGAGCGCGGCCTGGTCACGATGTGCTGCGGCGGCGGCCTCGGAACTGCGACGTTGATCGAGCGGATCTGATGGTGTCCAGCCGAAACCATGACGACGAAAGGAGCACGGGGTGAGCGAGAGCGTCTACCGGGTCACCGAGGTGATCGGCGTAAGCGCGGAGTCGTGGGAAGCGGCCGCACGCAACGCGGTCGAGACGGCGGCGAAGACGGTGCGTGACCTTCGAGTCGCCGAGGCGACGCGCTTCGACGTCACGATCGAGGACGGGAAGGTGTCGGGTTACCGCGTCCGGCTCGACATCTCGTTCAAGTACGAAGGGGCGTAGCAGGGCCGATGAACGGCCGCGAGGTTCACCTCGTCGCGTACCCGCGCGGCGACGTGCGCGCGTCGGACTTCCGCGTCGTCGAGGCGCCGGTGCCGGAGCCCGGCGCCGGCGCGGTCCTCGTCCGCAACACGTGGACGTCGATCGACGCGGCGCTGCGGCTGCGTCTGCGCGAGCGCGCGCCGGCGGGGTATTTCGCGTCGTTCCCGCTCGGGGCACCGATGGCGGGATCGCGACAGTCGGCGAGGTCGTCGAGTCGCGGGCGGAGAGCTTCGCGCGCGGCGACGTCGTCCGCGCACGGCGCCGGGTGGCGTGAGTACGCGGTCGTCGAGGCCGGGCAGGCGTCGCTCGGCGGCGTCGCGACGCTCGCGCGCCTCGACACCGACGCGGCGCCGCCCGAGGCGTACCTCGGCCCGCTCGGCGGCAGCGGCCTGACGGCCTACGCCGGGCTGTTCCACGTCGCCGGCCTCGGTGGAGGCGACGTCGTCTGGGTCTCCGCGGCGGCCGGTTCGGTCGGGAGCCTCGCCGCCCAGATGGCAAAGCTCCGCGGCCACCGCGTGATCGGCAGCGCGGGCTCGGCCGAGAAGATCGCGTACCTCCTGGGTGAGCTCGGCCTCGACGCCGCGTTCGACTACAAGCGGGGCCGCTGCCGGACCTCCTGCGCGACGCCGCGCCGGACGGCATCGACGTCTACTTCGACAACGTCGGCGGCGGCCACCTCGAGGCGGCGCTCGGCGCGCTGCGCAAATGGGGGCGCGTTGCGATCTGCGGCGCGATCTCCGAGTACTCGGCGTCCGAGCCGCAGCCGGGGCCGTCGAACCTGTTCCTCGCCGTCGCGAACGACCTCACGCTGCGCGGGTTCCGCGGCTCGAGCTACGTCCACCTGATGGACGAGATGGCGCGCGAGGTCGGGGCGTGGCTCCGCGAGGGCCGGATCCGCTACCGGCAGACCGTCGTCGAGGGGCTCGAGCGGGCGCCCGAGGCGCTCGCGCTGCTGCTCCGCGGAGACAACACCGGCAAGACGCTCGTTCGGATCTCGTAGCCGGAATTATTTGACAGTTCGCAGCTGCGTACTATACTGATCAAACCCAATTCAGGAGGAAGCCGATGTCCAGCATCAACGAGGTCACCCAGAAGAGCCAGGAGCAGTTCCTCGACGCCGTGCGCGAGAGCCAGCAGGCGGTCGTCGACGCCGTCGCCGCCTGGTCGCAGACCGTCCAGGGCTTCTCCGCGACGATCCCCCCCACCCCCGGCTCCGACCAGTTGCCGACGCCGGAGGAGGTCATCGACAACACGTTCGACCTCGTCGAGAAGCTGGTCGCAAGCCAGCGCGAATTCGCCCGCAACCTCGTCGCGGCCACGGCCCCGGCGACGAACGGAGCCACGACCTCTCGCAAAGGCGAAGTCCGGCGGAGCGACGAAGTAGTTGGCCGAACCCGATCGGCGACGCGTGGAGGGCGCAGCTCGGCGCGCTCGGCGGCGTCATCCGCACGCAGCGGCAACTCTCGAAGTTGTCGCTGCGTGAGCTCGCGGCGCTCACGGACGTGTCCAACGCGTACCTGAGCCAGATCGAGCGCGGGATGCACGAGCCGTCTGTCCGCGTCCTCCGCGCAATCGCCGAAGCGCTCGACCTGCCTCCCGACGCGCTCCTGCGCGAGGCCGGGCTGCTCGACCCGGAGCCGGAACCGACCGACGCTCGGTCGACGGAGGCGGCGATCCGCGCCGACTCCCGGCTCACGGACGCGCAGAAGGAGGCGTTGCTCGGTGTACCGCAGCTACCGGTGGGCCGAGCAGGAGGCGCGGTAGACCCTCGTCTCCTGCGCGGCCGCCGCCTGTCGCGCATGATGTGAGCCATGAGCGCGCAGAGCCGCGTCACGGTCGACGGAAGAACCGCGCTTCCAGATGCGGCGCTCCCGGTTCCGCGGCCCGGCCGGGCCGGCGCGTTTCCCCCGATCGCGGACTACGCGTTCCTCTCCGACTGCGAGTCGACGGCGCTCGTCGCGCCGAGCGGCGACGTGGAGTGGCTGTGCCTGCCGCGGCCGGACTCGCCGAGCGTCTTCGGCGCGATCCTCGACCGTGACGCCGGCAGCTTTCCGCGTCGGCCCCACCGACGTCGCCGTGCCCGCGGGCAGGCGCTACCTGCCGGGGACGATGGTGCTCGAGACGACGTGGATGACACGCCGCGGGGTGGCTCGTCGATTCCGGGACGCGCTCGTCGTCGGCGAGTGGCGCCACGAGGGCGAGCGCTCTCGCTCCCACCGCCGTGCGCCGACCGATCACGACGCGCGCCACCGTCCTCGTCCGCACGGTCAGGTGCGTCCACGGCCTCGTCGAGCTCGAGCTCGAGTGCGAGCCGATGTTCGCGTACGGCCGCGTGCCCGCGCAGTGGGAATTCGACGGCGACGGGTACTGCAGCGCGGTCGGGTCGGCGCCGGACTCCGACCTGACGCTGCGGCTGAGGACCGACCTGCGGCTCGGCGTCGAGGGGTCGCGTGCGCGGGCTCGTACGACGCTGCGCGAGGGCGACGAGGTGTTCGCGGCGCTTGCCTGGTCGGATCACCCGCCGCCGGAGACCTTCCGTGAGGCGTTCGACCGCATCGCGCAGACGTCGGAGTTCTGGCGGGAGTGGCTCGGAGGCGGCCGCTTCCCCGATCATCCCTGGCGCGAGCACCTGCAGCGGAGCGCGCTCACGCTCAAGGGCCTCATCTTCGCGCCCACCGGAGCGATGCTCGCTGCGTCGACGACGTCGCTCCCCGAGACGCCGCACGGCGAGCGCAACTGGGACTACCGCTACGCGTGGATCCGCGACTCGACGTTCGGCCTGTGGGGCCTCTACACGCTGGGATTCGACTCCGAGGCGAACGACTTCTTCCACTTCGTCGCGGACGCCGCCGAGGGCGCCGAGGACCTGCAGGTCATGTACACGGTCGAAGGCGGCCGCGAGCTGCCGGAGCAGATCCTCGACCACCTCGGCGGCT
>CAVUKP010000023.1:0-114285 GCA_963742135.1 uncultured Thermoleophilia bacterium
ACCGGTTGGACGCGCTCGCAGCCTCGCTCTAGCTTCGCGCTCCGCGTCACGCCTCGTGATCCCGCATCGCCCCGCGTCTCTTTCGTTGGCTGCTTTGCGGGAGCTTGGAAGCGGCGGATTCGGCTTTCGAAAGCAAAACTTTCGAAGATTTCTTGACACTCAGCGAAAGCCATCGTAAGTTCGCGCCTTCGGAAATGGGCCAGGAGGGGAGACGCTGAGCATCGGCGTGCACGACGGTTCGACAGCGACCGGATCCACCGCGAACGAGCGGATGCGTCGCGTGCTCGAGCTGCTCGAGACGCGTGACGCGGTCAGCGTTGCCGAGCTTGCGCAGCGGTTCGCGGTCTCCGAGGTGACCGTCCGGAGTGACCTGACGATGCTCGCGCGCCAGGGGCTCGTCGTGCGTGTCCGCGGGGGCGCCCGGGCGCTGCAACGCGGGCAGTCCGAGGTCGCGTTCGACGTTCGCCTTCGCGTCGAAGAGGAGGGAAAGCGGGCGATCGCCCGCGCCTCCGCCGAGATGGTCGTCGACGGCGAGGCCGTTGCCCTCGACTCCAGCACCACGGCGTTCTACATCGCCCTCGAGCTTCGGCAGAAGCGGGAGCTGGTCATCGTGACGAACGGGCTTCGGGTCGCATCGGCCATCGCCGACGCCCCCGGGGTCAGTGTGATCGTCCTGGGCGGTGTCGTGCGGACGGCGGCGATGTCGGTCGTCGGGGATTTCGCGTCGAGCGTGCTGCGAAACACGCGGATCGGCCGCGGCTTCTTCGGTGCCCGCGGTATCAGCGCCGACCGCGGCCTGATGGACCTCAACCCCGACGAGGTCAAGATCAAGCGCGAGATGGCCGACGCGTGCGAGCGCGTCGTCGGTGTCTTCGACCACACCAAGTGGCGCCGCTCGGCTCTCCTCACTTTCGTCCCGACCCAGCGGATCGACGCGATCGTCACCGACGCGGGAGCGCCTCCCGAGCTCGTTCAGGAATGGCGCGATCGCAAGGTCGAGGTCGTGACCGCGGCATCCGATCGCAAGGAGGTGGCGGACACGATCGGAACCGTCTGAGAGTCTTGCCGCCGCGCCGAGGCGCGGGCGGCCGTGCCCCAAGTAACCCCCCACCAAAACGTCCACCAGCGAAAGGACACCAGGTGAAGCCCAGTCTGACGAAGCAGCTCACGTCGATCGCGGCGATCTGTCTTCTCGGAGCGATGCTGCTCACAACCGCCACGGCGGCGACGTCGCTGAAGACGGGTCTCAAGGTCTACGTGATCCCGAAGAACCTCGGCAACCCGTACTTCACGACGTCCGACAGCGTCAAGTCGGGCGGTGCGCTCAAGGCGCTCAAGGACCTCAAGGAGAAGGGCACCGAGACGAGCGGCACGCAGGCGACCGCCTCCTCGCAGATCCCGGCGATCCAGGCGGCGATCACGAAGGGCGCGAATGCGCTCATCGTCTCCGCGACGGACGCGTCGGCGCTCTGCCCGACGCTCAAGGCGGCGATGGCGAAGAAGATCACCGTCGTCACGTACGACTCCGACGCGCCCGCGTGCCGGAACATCTTCATCAATCAGGCCGACTCGAAGGCGATCGGCACCAGCCAGGTCGACCTGCTCGCGAAGCAGATCGGGAGGAAGGGCGAGATCGCCGTCGTGTCCGCGGCTGCCTCGGCGACGAACCAGAACGCGTGGATCGCCTACATGAAGACGCAGCTGAGGAAGTACCCGGACATGAAGCTCGTCGACGTCGTGTACGGCAACGACGATCCGACGACCTCGACGCAGGTCACGCAGGGCCTCCTGCAGAAGCACCCGAACCTGAAGGGGATCATCTCGCCCACGACCGTCGGGATCGCGGCCGCAGCCGCCGTGCTCGACACCGCGCAGTACCGCGGGAAGATCAAGCTGACGGGGCTCGGGACGCCGAACTCGCTGCGCAAGTACGTCAAGGACGGAACGATCGAGGGGTTCGAGCTCTGGAACCCGGCCGACCTCGGCTACCTCGCCGCGTACGCGGCGGTGAACCATGCGTCCGGCACGATCAGCGGCAAGAGGGGCCAGACGTTCAAGGCCGGCCGCCTCGGGTCGTACAGGATCGGCGCGAAGAGCACGGTGCTGCTCGGGCCGCCGTTCGTGTTCAACAAGGCGAACATCGACAAGTTCCACTTCTAGGGACGACACGCGGGGGCGTGTCGGACGGACTCTTCCGACACGCCCCCGTGGCTTTCCGCGATGGCCGACGCCCAGCCACTCCTCTCGCTCCAGCATGCCTCGAAGTCGTTCGGCGCGATCCACGCGCTCGAAGATGTCTCGCTCGACCTGCACGCCGGCGAAGTCCACGCCCTCGTCGGCGAGAACGGCGCAGGCAAGTCGACGCTCGTGAAGATCCTCGGCGGCGTGCATCTGCCCGACGCGGGCACGCTCCGGCTGGGCGATCACGAGCTGGTGCTCGGCGGTCCGGCTGCGGCGCGCGACGCCGGCATCGCGATCATCTACCAGGAGCCGATCATGTTCCCCGACCTCACCGTCGCGGAGAACATCTTCATCGGCCGGCAGCCGTTGCGCGGCGGGCGCCGCATCGACACGCGGTCGATGAACCGGCAGGCGGCCGAGATCTTCGATCGCCTCGGCGTCCCGATCGACCCGGAGAGGATCGCGCGCGGGCTCTCGATCGCGGAGCAGCAGATCGTCGAAGTCGCGAAGGCGCTGTCGCTCGACGCGAAGGTGATCGTGATGGACGAGCCGACGGCGGCGCTCTCGGCCGTCGAGGTCGACCGGCTCTTCGGCGTCGTCGAGACGCTCCGCGCCGCCGGCGCCGCGCTGCTGTTCATCTCTCACCGTCTCGAGGAAGTCTTCGTGATCTGCCGGCGCGTGACGGTCTTCCGCGACGGGCGCCTCGTGCTGACGCGCGAGCTCGCAGGAGTGACCCCGGACGACCTCATCCGCGCGATGGTCGGTCGCGAGCTGCCCGAGCGCGTGCCGCAGGAGCAGAGCATCGGCGAGGTTGTCCTGCAGGTCGAGCGCCTCACGCGCGAGGGCGTGTTCGTCGACATCTCGTTCGAGGTTCGCGCCGGCGAGATCGTCGCGCTCGCGGGCCTCGTGGGCGCCGGACGCAGCGAGGTCGCACGGGCTGTCTTCGGGATCGACCGCTACGACGGCGGGCGCGTCGTGCTCGGTGGAAAGCCGCTGCGAGCGGGATCTCCCACCCGCGCGATGGACGCCGGGATCGGGCTCGTGCCCGAGGACCGCCGCCAGCAGGGCCTCGTGATGTCGATGGCGATCGGCCGGAACATCGCAATGGCGTCGCTTCGGCGGCTGCGTCGTGCCGGCTTCATCCGTTCGACGAGCGAGCGCCGCTTCGCGCGCGACTGGGCGACCCGCCTCCAGGTCAAGTACGGAAGACTTGGGAACCCGATGACCTCGCTGTCGGGCGGGAACCAGCAGAAGGTCGTGCTCGCGAAATGGCTCGGGCGGCAGCCGTCGCTGCTGATCGTCGACGAGCCGACGCGCGGGATCGACATCGGCACGAAGGCCGAGGTGCATCGCCTGCTCGAGGAGCTCGCCGGTCGGGGAGTCGCCGTCCTCGTGATCTCGTCGGAGCTCCCGGAGGTGCTGCGGCTCGCGAACCGGATCCTCGTCATGCGCGAGGGGCGACTCGTCGCGGAGTTCGCCCACGCCGACGCGACCGAGGAGGCGATCGTCGCCGCCGCTACGGGGCAACTCGAAGAGGTCGCTGCGTGACGGCGGCAACTGCCGTCTCGCGGCGTGGCCCCGCCGGCCGGACGAACGCGCGGCGCCTCGTCGACCTCGTCTTCCGCGTGCGCGAGTTCGGCATCGTCGCCGTTCTCGCGCTGCTCGTGATCGCGACGACCGCCGCGGAGCCGCGCTTCCTCGACCTCGCGAACGTCCAGTTCATCCTCGTCGACACCACGATCTTCGCGCTGCTCGCGCTGGGCGAGACCATGGTCGTGCTCACCCGCAACGTCGATCTCTCGATCGGGTCCGTCCTCGGCCTCTCCGCCTTCCTGTCCGCCGACCTCTTCGGGCATCACCCCGGCATCTCGATCGTCACCGTCTTCCTCGTCGGCCTCGCCATCGGCGTCGCGTGCGGCTTTGTGAACGGCGTCCTCACCGTCGTCGGCCGCGTGCCGAGCCTCGTCGTCACGCTGGCGACGCTCTACATCTTCCGCGGAATCGACGTGCTGCTCGTGGGCGGCGGTCAGGTCGTGGCGAGCTCGTTGCCGAACTCGTTCATCGAGATCCCCAAGAAGACGGTCTACGGGATCCCGGTGGTCGCGATCGTCGTCGCGTTCGTCATCGGCCTCGGCGCGTACTACTTGCGCTCCTTCCGGGCGGGGCGCGAGCTGTACGCGATCGGCTCGAACCCCGACGCCGCGCGGCTGGCGGGCATCCCGAGCGGACGGCGGGTCTTCACGGCGTTCCTCGTCAGCGGGGGCATAGCGGGGATCGCGGGCGTCCTCTACGCGGCTCGGTATGGAACCATCGACTCGACGGCCGGCAGCGGCTACGAGCTTCAGGTGATCGCAGCCGTCGTCGTCGGCGGCGTCGCGATCTTCGGCGGCAGCGGGTCGGTCGTCGGCGCGGCCTTCGGCGCGCTGCTCCTGAACACGATCCTCTCCGCGCTCTACGTGCTCGGCGTCTCGCCGTTCTGGAACCAGGCGATCGCGGGCGCGCTGCTGCTCGGCGCGATCGCCCTCGACCGCGGGATCTCGCTGTGGCTCGCGAGCGCGCTCCGGAAGCGGAGGACACACCTTGGCGCCTGAGGCCCGCGAGCGCCTCCGGGCCGTCGTCCGCTGGGAGACCGGTCTGGTGCTCGCGCTCGTGGCCGTGATCGTCTTCGGCGTGAACGCCTCGTCGCAGTTCCTGACGAGCTCGAACCTCTTCTATCTCAACCTGTCGATCGGCGAGGTGGCGATCATGACCTTGCCGATGACGCTGATCGTCGTCACCGGCGAGATCGACCTCTCCGTCGCGTCGATCCTGGGCATGTCGAGCGCGCTCCTCGGCGACCTCGTCGCGCATGGCTGGTCCGTGCCCCCGGCGATCGCCGCGGTGCTCGTCGTCGGCGCCGCCGCTGGCTTCCTGAACGGCTTCCTCGTCACGCGTGTCGGTCTCCCGTCGCTCGCGGTGACCATCGGCACCCTTACCCTCTATCGCGGCATCGCCGTGATCATCCTCGGGCCGGCCACGATCTCGGAGTTCCCCGCGAAGTACACGAAGATCGGCGTCACGCCGCTCCCGCACACCGGCGGCTATCTGTCGTACTCGGTCGGGATCTTCATCGTGCTGGCGATCCTGTTCGCGGTCGTCCTGCACGCGACGCCGTTCGGGCGCTCGCTGTTCGTCATGGGCGCGAACGAGGAAGCCGCGCGGTTCGCGGGAATGCGCGTCAAGCGGACGAAGCTGCTGCTGTTCGTCGTCTCCGGCGTCGTGTGCGCGCTCGCGGGCGTCCTGTACACGTTCCGCCTCTCCACCGCCGTCCAGGACAACGGCCTCGGCCTCGAGCTGAACGTCGTGACGATCGTCCTGCTCGGCGGCATCTCGATCTTCGGCGGCCGCGGGACGATCGTCGGCGTCGTCCTCGCCATCGGCGTCTTCGCGGGCTTGCAGAACGCGCTCTTCCTCACGGACTTCGAGCAGCGTGCGATGGGCGTCGTCACCGGGACGCTGCTCTTGCTGAGCGTGCTGATCCCGAACGGCGGCGACTTCGCCCGCCGCGGCCGCGAGTTCGTCCGGCGCCGGCAGCTCCGATCGCACGAGATCTCGGCGTGACCGCGGCCGCTCACGTTGCCTTCGACCTCGGCGCGGAGAGCGGACGCGCCCTCGTCGGGAAGTTCGACGGCGAACGCATCGAGGTCGAGGAGGTCCATCGGTTCCCGACGCGCTCGGCGCGGCTGCCGGACGGGCTGTACTGGGACGCGCTCGGGCTCTTCGACGAGCTGACGCGGACGCTCGCGGGAATCCATGCGAGCGGCGCCGAGGTCCGCGGCGTCGGCATCGACTCGTGGGGTGTCGACTTCGGCCTGCTCGACGGCGCGGGGTCGCTCATCGGCAACCCGCTCCACCACCGCGACGGCCGCGGCGCCTCGTTCGTCGACGAGGCGTTCCGGCGCGTCCCGGTCGAGGAGGTCTACGAGACGACCGGGATCCAGCTCCTCCCGATCAACACGCTCTTCCAGCTCCTCGCTCTCGAGGGCTCGAGCGCCCTCGAGCGCGCCGAGACGTTGCTCCTGATCCCCGACCTGCTCGGCTACTGGCTCACGGGCGAGAAGATCGCCGAGGCAACGAACGCGAGCACGACGCAGCTCCTCGACGCCCGGAGCGGCGACTGGGCGCGCGACCTGATCGAGCGCCTCCGGATCCCCGCGCACGTCCTGCCGCCCGTCGTCGAGGCGGGCTCCGTTGTCGGCGGTCTCCTGCCGGCGGTCGCGCAGGGCACCGGCCTGGCGCGCGAGACGCCGGTCGTGGCGGTCGCGTCGCACGACACGGCCTCGGCCGTCGTGGCGATGCCCGGTAAGGGTGCGGGCGCCGCGTACATCTCGAGCGGGACGTGGTCTCTCGTCGGGGTCGAGCTGGACGAGCCGGCGCTCACCTCCGAGGCGCGGACGGCGAACCTCACCAACGAGCGCGGCTTCGGCGGCACGATCCGTCTCCTGCGCAACGTGATGGGGCTGTGGCTCGTGCAGGAGTGCCGCCGCGCGTGGGCGCGCGAGGGCTCGTCGCTGGAGTATGCGGAGCTTGCCGACCTCGCGGCCGCAGCGCCGCCCGGCGGGCCGCTGTTCGACCCCGACCTGCCCGACCTGCTCGCGCCGGGCGACATGCCTCGCCGGGTCGGCGCGCTCTGCGAGACGACGTCGCGCCGGGTCGTCCTCCGCGCGATCTTCGAGAGCCTCGCGTGCAAGTACCGGTTCGTGCTCGACGAGCTGGAGCGCGTCACCGCGCGCACGATCGACACCGTGCACGTGATCGGCGGCGGTGCACGGAACGCATTTCTGTGCCGGCTGACGGCCGACATCTCCCAGCGCGTCGTCCTGGCGGGCCCGGTCGAGGCCGCCGCGCTCGGAAACGCACTGGTTCAACTGCACGCGTTCGGCGACGTCGGCGGCACCGAGGAGATGCGCGAGCTCGTGCGACGCTCGTCGGCGCCTGTCGAGTACGTCCCGAGCAGCGACCCGATGTGGAGCTCGCTCTACGACCGGTTCCTGACGATCCTCGAGTCGGAGGTGCTGACGACATGACAACGGCGTACGACCTGCTCGCGGAGGTGGTGGCCGCGCGTGGCGGCGACCTCGGAAGCGTCGAGAGTGCGCTGCGCGCGCAGGAGATCGAGACGCCGTCGTGGGCGTTCGGCAACTCCGGGACCCGCTTTGCCGTCTTCGCCCAGCCGGGTGCCCCGCGGGACCCGTTCGAGAAGCTCGACGATGCAGCCGAGGTGCACCGCCTGACCGGCGTCGCGCCGTCGGTCGCGCTGCACATCCCGTGGGATCGAGTCGACGACCTGAGCGCGCTGCGCGACCATGCTGCGGAGCTCGGCCTGCGAGTCGGCGCCATCAACCCGAACCTCTTCCAGGACCCGGACTACAAGCTCGGCAGCCTCTGCAACCCCGATCCGAGCGTCCGCCGGCGCGCGATCGCGCACGTCCGCGAGTGCATCGAGATTGCCGCGCGGGTCGGCTCAGACGCAATCTCGCTGTGGCTGGCCGACGGGACGAACTATCCCGGCCAGGACTCGCTCCGCCGACGCCGGCGGCGGCTGCTGGACACTCTGAACGAGGTCTACGGCGCCCTCGGCGACGGAATGGAGCTTCTCGTCGAATACAAGCTGTACGAGCCCGCGTTCTACGCGACCGACCTCGCCGACTGGGGGTCTGCGCTCCTGGTCTGCCAGGAGCTCGGCGAGCGGGCGAAGGTGCTCGTCGACCTCGGCCATCACGCCCACGGCGTGAACATCGAGCAGATCGTCGTGCTGCTCGACGGCGCCGGCCGCCTCGGGGGGTTCCACTTCAACGACCGCAAGTACGGTGACGACGACCTAATCGTCGGCTCCATCGACCCGTTTCAGCTCTTCCGGATCTTCTTCGAGCTCGTCGACGTCGGCGCGTTCGAGCGGGGAGCCCGCTTCACTATCGACCAGTCCCACAACGTGGAGGCGAAGATCGAAGCGATGATCCAGACCGTGCTGAACCTGCAGGAGGCGTACGCGAAGGCGCTGCTCGTCGACCGTGCCGCGCTCGAGCAGGCGCAGGGCGAGGGAGACGTGCTCGCCGCGAACAGGATCCTCGTCGACGCGTACAGCACCGACGTGCGCCCGCTGTGCGCGAAGGTGCGCGCAGACCTCGGCGCGGCCGCGGACCCGATCGCCGCCTTCCGCTCCGGCGGCTATGCCGAGCGCGCCGCCGAGGCGCGCCGGCACGGAACGGCGGCGGCATGGCTCTGAGCGTGCCTCCCGTCTTCGCGAACCGGTGGGACGCGGCGCCCGGGCTGAGCGAGCTCGACGCGCTGGTGTACCGCTCGAACCTGCTGGCGTCCGACCGCGCGATCGTCAACTTCGGCGGCGGCAACACGTCCGTCAAGGTGCGCGAGCCGGATCACACGGGACGTCAGACGACGGTGCTCTGGGTGAAGGGCTCAGGCAGCGATCTCGCGACGATCACGCCGGGCGGGTTCACGGGCCTTCGGCTGGAGGAGATCGTTCCGCTGGCGGAGCGCGCGTCGATGACGGACGAGGAGATGGTCGCCTACCTGGCGCGTTGCCAGCTGGCGCCGTCGATGCCGCGCCCTTCGATCGAGACGCTCCTCCACGCATTCGTCCCGCACGCGCACGTCGACCACACGCATCCCGACGCCATCGGGGCGATCGTCGGGACCGTCGACGGCGAGCGCCTCGCCCGGGAGTGCTTCGGGGCGGACGCGGTCTGGATCCCGTACCTCCGGCCGGGCTTCGCGCTCTCCAAGCTCGTCGCGGAGGCGATCGGGGAGCAGCCCGAGGCGAGGACCGTCCTGCTCGCGAAGCACGGGCTCGTGACATGGGGGGACACGGCGGAGGAGTCTTACGCGGCGACGCTGGAGGCGATCAACCGCGCCGCGTCGTTCATCGCCGACCGCACGGCCGGGAACGCGGTGTTCGGCGGCCCCCGCGGCGAGCCGCTCGGCGACGACGAGCGCAACGCGCTGCTCGTCGACGTTCTCCCCGCGCTTCGGGGCGCGGTCTCGGTCGACGGGCGACGGATCCTGCAGGTCGACGTCTCGGCGAATGCGGTCGAGTTCGCGTGCGGCGCCGACTCGGCGGAGCTCTCTCGGATCGGCGCGGCCTGCCCCGACCACCTCGTCCACACGCGACGGACGGCGGTCTGGGTCGACTTCGACGGCGCGGGCGACGACGCGGCGACGCTGCGCGAGCGCGCCGTCGCGCGGGTCCACGAGTGGCAGGAGCGCGAGAGGGCGTACTTCGAGCGGTACAGCGACGGTGACTCGCTCAGTGATCCCAGTCCGCGAGTCGTCGTCATTCAGGACGTCGGCGTCGTGTCGGTGGGGCGCACGCTCAAGGCTGCACGACTCGCCCGCGACCTCTACGAGCGCGCAATCAACGTCATGCGCGCCGCATCGGCGCTCGGCGGGTTCGTGTCCCTGACGGACGAGGAGTCGTTCGCCGTCGAGTACTGGCCGCTCGAGCTGTACAAGCTGACACTGGCTCCGCCGCCCCGCGAGCTCCAGGGGCACATCGCGCTGATCACGGGCGGCGCGGGCGGGATCGGCCGTGCGGTGGCCGCTGCCGTCGCGGCCGAGGGGGGATGCGTCGTCGCGACCGATCTCGACGGGGAGGGAGCGCAGTCGGTCGCCGCCGACCTCGGCGACGGGGCGATCGGCATCCGGTCCGACGTGACCGACGAGCAGTCGGTCGTCGACGCGTACCGCGCCGGCGTCCTCGCGTTCGGCGGCGTCGACATCGTCGTGTCGAACGCCGGCATCGCGTCGAGCGCACCGATCGCGGAGACCACCGTCGAGGTCTGGGACCGCAACAACGACATCCTCGCCCGCGGCTACTTCCTCGTGGCGCGGGAGGCCGCGGCGATCCTGCGCGCTCAGGGGCTCGGTGGCAGCGTGGTCTTCATCGGGTCGAAGAACGCGCTCGCGCCGGGCAAGAATGCTGCGGCGTACTCGGCGGCGAAGGCCGCGTCGCTGCACCTGGCCCGCTGCCTCGCGGAGGAGCTCGGCGGCGACGGAATCCGCGTCAACACGGTCAACCCGGATGCCGTCCTCGAGGGGTCGCGCATCTGGGACTCCTCGTGGCGCGAGGAGCGCGCCCGCGCGTACGGGATCGCGCCGGAGGAGCTGGAGGGGCACTACCGCGCGCGAACGACGCTGAAGGTGAACGTCGTTCCCGACGACATCGCCGAGGCAGTCCTCTACTTCGCGTCGCCGCGTCGTGCCGCGAAGAGCACCGGGAACGTCCTCAACGTCGACGGCGGCGTGGCGCTCGCGTACCCGCGCTAGACGGTCGCGTGCGCGTCGCGCTCCTCGTCACCTGCCTCGGGGACACGCTGTTCCCCGAGGCGCCGCGCGCCGCGGTGACGATCCTCGAGCGCCTGGGGCACGAGGTCGCGTTCCCACGCGCGCAGACGTGCTGCGGGCAGCTTCATCTCAACAGCGGGTACCGCGACGAAGCGGTCGCGCTGTCGCGTCGCCTCACGGGGATCTTCCGTGGCTTCGAGGCAATCGTGTCGCCGTCGTCCTCCTGCGTCGGAGCCATCCGCGAGCTGAACCCCGAGCTCGCGCCGCGCGTCTTCGAGCTGTCCGAGTTCCTCGTCGGTCGACTCGGCGTCGAGGACGTCGGCGCGTACTTCCCGCACCGCGTCACGTACCACCCCACCTGTCACTCCCTGCGCGTGACGCGCGTCGGGGACGCGCCGCTGCGACTCCTCCGCGCGGTCCGCGGGCTCGAGCTCGCCCCGCTCGCCGAGGCGACCGAGTGCTGCGGCTTCGGCGGGACCTTCGCCGTCAAGAACGCCGACACCTCGACGGCGATGGTGACGGACAAGTGCCGCGCGATCCTCGACACGGGGGCCGAGGTGTGCACGGCCGTCGACGGGTCGTGCCTGATGCAGATCGGCGGCGCGCTCACCCGCCAGCGGGCCGGCGTCCGCACGATGCACCTCGCGGAGATCCTCGCGTCGTGAGCTCCTTCCCGGAAGCGGCGCGGATCGCGCTCGGCGACACGCAGCTGCGCCACAACCTTCGCAACGCGACGACGACGATTCGCGACAAGCGCGCGCGGGTCGTGGCGGAGGTTCCCGACTGGGAGGAGTTGCGCGACGCCGGGCGCGCGATCAAAGCGGACGTGATGTCGCGCCTCGACGACTACCTGCTGCAGTTCGAGGCCGCCGCGGCGGCCGCCGGAGCGTCCGTGCACTGGGCGCGGGACGGAGCCGAGGCGGCCGAGGTCGTCACGCGAGTCGCACGCGCGCACGGCGTTGACGAGGTCGTGAAGGTGAAGTCGCTGACGACCGACGAGATCGAGCTGAACGAGCGGCTCGCCGCCGGTGGCATCCACGCGCTCGAGACGGACTTCGCGGAGTTGATCCTGCAGCTGGACGGCGACTGGTCGTCGCACATCCTGGTGCCGGCGATCCACCGCAACCGCTCCGAGATCCGCGACCTCTTCGTCCGCACGATCGCAGAGGGCCGCGAGCTCAGCGACGATCCCCGCGAGCTGGCGGAGACAGCACGGCTCTACCTGCGGGAGAAGTTCCTCGGCGCAAAGGTCGGCGTGAGCGGTGCGAACTTCGGCGTCGCCGAGACCGGAACCGTGGTGGTCGTCGAGTCGGAGGGCAACGGGCGCATGTGCACGACGCTGCCGCCGGTGCTCGTGACGATCCTGGGGATCGAGAAGCTCGTCCCCGCTTTCTCCGACCTCGAGGTCTTCCTGCAACTGCTCCCTCGGTCTTCGACGGGCGAGCGGATGAATCCCTACACCTCGCTGTGGACAGGCGTGGCGGACGGCGACGGCCCGCAGGAGTTCCACGTCGTGCTGCTCGACAACGGCCGAACGCGCGTGCTCGCCGACGAGGTCGGCCGCCAAGCGCTCCACTGCATCCGTTGCAGCGCATGCCTCAACGTGTGCCCCGTCTACGCGCGCACGGGCGGGCATGCCTACGGCTCCGTGTACCCGGGGCCGATCGGCGCGATCCTCACACCGCAGCTCCGCGGGGTGAACAACGCGAAGTCGCTGCCGTACGCGTCGAGCCTCTGCGGCGCGTGCTACGAGGTGTGCCCGGTCAAGATCGACATCCCGACGGTCCTCCTGCACCTGCGGGCCGAGGCGGAGAAGAGCGTGACCGAGCGGACGGCGATGCGTGCGCTCGCGCGCGTGTTCGCGAATCCGCGCCTGTACGAGCGGGCCCAGCGACTCGCGCGGCGCGGCTTCGGGCCGGCGCGGCGCCTGCCGGGGCCGCTCGCGCAGTGGACGCGGACCCGGGACCTGCGCCCGCCGCCGAAGGAGACGTTCCGCGAGTGGTGGAGCCGTGAGCGCGGCACGTGAGGAGATCCTCGCGCGCGTGCGGGGCGCACTCGCCGGAGCCCCGCCTCCCGTTGCGCCGGCGCACGCGTACCGTCGCGCGGGCGTCCGATCCGCGGCAGATCGGATCGAGTTGCTGGCCGAACGCCTCGTCGACTACCGCGCGGAGGTCCACCGCGTGCGCGAGGACGAGATCTCGACCCTCGCGAGCGGCCGCATCGGCGTTCCCGCCGGCCTTCCGCTTGCCTGGCGTCCGCCGGGCGCGGTCGAGGACCACGGTCTGTCGCCGCGGGATCTCGATGCGCTCGACGGCGTGCTGACCGGCTGCGCCGTCGCGATCGCCGAGACGGGCACGCTCGTCCTCGCGGGTGGAGCGGCCGAGGGACGTCGCGCGCTCACGCTCGTCCCCGACCTGCACGTGTGCGTCGTCCTCCCGGCGCAGGTCGTCGAGACGGTGCCGGAGGCGTTCGACGCGCTCCGCGGCCTCGAGCACCGTCCGCTGACCCTCGTCTCGGGCCCGTCGGCGACGTCGGACATCGAGCTGAAGCGCGTCGAAGGCGTGCACGGCCCGCGCACCCTCGTCGTCTGCATCGTGGAGGAGTGATGGCACAGCGGAGCGCGTTCGTCCTGCACGTCCGTCCGGAGCGCATCGACGACTACATCCGGGCGCACCGGGAAATCTGGCCCGAGATGCTCGACGCCCTCCATGGCGCGGGCATCCGCAACTACACGATCTTCCGCCACGGCAACCAGATGTTCGGCTACTTCGAAGCGGACGATCTCGACGCTGCGGCGCGGTATCTGGAGCAGCAGGACGTGTCGGCGCGGTGGCAGGACGCGATGGCCGACCTGCTCGAGCAACGCGTCCCCGACGGCGGGCCGGCGTCGCTCGCAGAGGTGTTCCGCCTCGACTGAGCCAACGGGGCCACATGGATCGGGTGACGCTCAGCTGTGGCGGAACTCGCTCACGGCACTCGCACCCTGTAGACGCGCCCATGCGTGTTGTCCGCGAGCCACACCGACGCTTTCGCGGCGACGAGGCCGTGGACGTCCACGGGCGACTTCGGTCGCGAGAGAACCGTGACCTTTCCGGTGGCTGTCGCAACCTGCTCGAGAGCGTCCATCGTCGGGAAGCCCGACCGGTCGACGGCGTCGCTTCGGGTCGGTATCAGCAATGCGGCGCCCGAGACCGCGACGTCGATCCCGCTCGCGCCGATGTCGATCGTGCGTACGACGCGGCCGGTCTTCGGGTTGACCTGGAGGAGGTCGGTGCCACGCCCCGTGATCCAGAGCGATCCGCTCGCCCACACCATGCGCTCGGGTGCGTCTCCTGGAATCACGGCGAGCCGGCGGGATCGCGACGTTCGGAGATCGATGTGCGCGAGCACCTTGTCGCGGTGGTTGATCACCCAGCCGTCGTTGCCGTGGAACGCGATGTCCGCGGGGCCGTCGCCCAGTGATCTGGGCTGCGCAAGAATTCGCCCGCCCGGCGCGATGCGCAAGACGCTTCCGCCCTGGTCGTCGGCCGTCCAGACCGAGCCACCGCCGATCCACAGGTTGTAGGCGGCGCGGGCCGGGAGCGACCGGCTCTTCGCGAGCCTCGCGCGCGCGGGGTCGATCCGGTACAGCGTGCCGCCGGTGTCGAGCGCCCACACCGATCCAAGGCCGGCGGTGACGGCGATCGGCTGGCCCGGGAGCGTGATCGCCGCCGTCCTGCGACCCGTCGCCGTATCGATGCGGATGACGCGCCCGTCTTCCTTGCAGGCGACCCACGCCGACGGCCCCTCGACGGCGAGCGTCATCGTCGGCCAGTACGCACCGGCCGCGGCGCACGACGTGTACGTGTGTGCCCCTGGGAGCGCCGCGAGCGCGGCTGCGGAGAAGACCATCGCGAGCTTCATCCGTCGGATCGTCTCTCACGACGCGGCCGTCTTCCAACGAATGTTCGTCATCTTTCGGAGAAGCGTCGGCACGTTCGTCCCGTTTGGGTGACGCGTTCGCCTGTGCGAATCTCGACGATGGCGGCCGTGACGGACGGAGGGGTTCGGACGGTGGGCGCGTCGAGGCTCGTCGGGGGCCGCGACCGTGGGTCTCACGGGGGACCTCACACAGCCGTGAGCTCGCGGTCTCGTACGTGGGTACCGAGCGCAACGCGGAAGGCTCAGACGAGCCGCTGGAGGGAGTGCGCATGAGCACGAGGACGTCGGTACTGACCGGGATCGAGCCGCAGGCGTTCTGGGAGCACTTCGAGAGGCTCACGACGATCGCGCGCCCGTCGCGCCACGAGGAGCCGGTGATCGAGTACGTCCGGCATTGGGGCGCCGAGCGCGGGCTCGAGATGCGCCAGGACGCCGCGCGCAACCTCGTCTTCGACGTGCCGGCCACCGCGGGGCGCGAGTCTGCCCCCACGGTCGTCCTGCAGGGTCACCTCGACATGGTCTGCGAGCGTCAACCGGACAGCCCGAACGATCCGGCCGAGGGGCGGATCGAGCTCGTCGTCGACGGCGACTGGCTGACGGCGAACGGGACGACGCTCGGCGCGGACGACGGCGTCGCGATCGCGGCCATGATGGCGCTCGTCGAGGACTCCTCGCTGCCGCACGGGCCCCTCCAGCTCTTGATGACCGTCGCCGAGGAGGTCGGGCTCGAGGGTGCGAACGGCCTCGACCCGTCGCTGGTTCAGGGAGACGTCCTGATCAACCTCGACAGCGAGGAGGACGGACGGCTGACCGTCGGCTGCGCGGGCAGCACCGACACGTGGGTCCGCATCTCGCAGAGCCGCGAGCCCGTCGGCGACGGCGCCGTCACGCTGGCGGTCACGGCGAGCGGCGGTCTCGGCGGGCACTCGGGCACCAACATCCAGCTGGGACGGTCGAACGCCGTCAAGGTGCTCGGGCGCGCCCTCCGCGAGGCGTACGAGACCATGCCGTTCCGGCTCGTCTCGCTCGACGGCGGCAAGAGCCGCAACGCGATCCCGCGCGACGCGCGCGCGCTCTGCGCGGTCGCCGCGGATCGCGAGAGCGAGCTCCGCAGCGCGGTTGATTCGGCCGCGGCCACGATTCGCGACGCGTTCGCGAAGACCGACGCCGGCGTCACCGTGACCGTCGGTCCGGCGGGTGCGGCCGACGACGCGTGGACAGAGGCCGGAACGGCGACCTTGCTGGACGCGGTCGCGCTCGTGCCGACCGGCCCGCTCGCGATGAGCCCCGACTTCGACGACCTCGTGGAGACGAGCACGTCGCTCGGCGAGGCGATCACCGACGGCGACACGCTCACGCTGCACAGCCTGTCGCGCTCCTCGAACGACTCGGCGCTCCCGGAGGTCATCTCCGCGCTCGACGCGGCCGCGCGCCTCGCGGGCGGGAGCCTCGAGGTCAAGCGCAACTACGGCGGCTGGCGCCCGAACCTCGACTCGCCTGCGCTCGCCGCCGCGCAAGCGGCCTACGAGCGCGTCTTCGGCGAGCCTCCGATCGTCACCGCCGTTCACGCAGGTCTCGAGACGGCCGTGATCGGCGACAAGGTGCCCGGGCTCGACATGATCTCGTTCGGCCCCCAGATCGAGGCCCCGCACTCTCCGGACGAGCGGGTGAGCATCCCGACGGGCGAACGGTTCTGGCGCCTGCTCGTCGGCGTGCTCGACGAGCTTTCGAAGCCGGGGGCGGGCACCTGATGCGCGCGCTCGTCTGGATCGGAGTGTTCGTCGCAGGCGCGATCCTCGTGTCCGCGGTCGTGGCGGCGGTCGACAACGGCAGCGACCACGCCGGCGAGACCGTCCGCGCCGCGAGCTGGGCCGACGACGTGTGCGGGACGACGGGCGCATGGGAGGGCCAGCTCGAGGCGATCCGTGACGAGATGCGCGCGAGCAACTTCGGCGCGCGTCGGAGCGACGGCGGCTCCGGCGACTCGGTCGAGCAGACGATCTCGGTCCGCGAGGCCGTCGACCGCGCGATTCGCGCGACGACCGACACCCTCCAGGAAGGTCTGAAGCGCGCCGGGATCCCCGACGCGAGCAGCGGTGCGCAGGCGGCGGCGACCCTTCGCAACTGGGCCGAGCAGACCGAGAAGAACCTGCGGATCGCGAAGGCGCAGCTGAAGCAGAAGCCGGGCTCGCCGGCGGACGCGTTCGCGCTTCTCGGGCCGCCGGTGAGGGCGCTCTCGCTGTCGGCGCTGCAGGGCCGCGCGGCGTTCGGCCGCGTGGCGGAGCTCGATCCGGAGCTCGGCGACGCGCTCGACGGAAGCCGCAACTGCCGCGACCTTCGGAAGGACGCGCCATGAGACGCTTTCTGACGATCGCGCTCGCGTGCGCGATGCTCGGCGTCGCCGGCTTCCTTGCGGTGTCGGTGCTCGGCACGCACGGCTCGGAAGCCGGGACGGGGACGGTCACCGCGGTCACGACCGGTGCGCCGACTCCCGAGCCGGCGTCGACCACCACGAGCAGCGCGGACTGGTTCCTGATCGCGATCGAAGGGCTGATCGTGGTCGGCTTCATCGCGCTCGGCGTGCGCTCCGGAGGCATCGGCCTCGGTCTGTGGGGCGGCGTCGGGACGCTCGTCCTCGTCTTCTTCTTCGGGCTCGACCCCGGAGAGCCGCCGTTCGACGCGATGCTGATCATCGTCGCCGTCATCTCGGCCGCCGCAGCGATGCAGGCGGCGGGCGGCGTGGACTACATGGTCCAGGTCGCGAGCAAAGCGCTGCGCGCGAGACCCAAGGCGATCAACTTCGTCGCGCCGTACGTCTCGTACCTCCTCTGCATCCTGACCGGGACGAGCAACACCTTCTACTCGATCATCCCGGTGATCAACGAGGTGTCGTACGCGAACGGGATCCGGCCGGAGCGTCCGCTCGCCGGCTCCACCGTCGCGTCGGGCCTCGGCATCACCTCGAGCCCTGTCGCGGCGGCGATGGCGACGATCCTGCCCCTCGTCGAGGTCTACCACTACAACCTCGTCGACGTGCTCCTGATCACGATCCCGGCGAGCATCGTCGGCATCTTCGCCATGTCGTTCGTGATGAGCCGGCACGGGAAGGAGCTCGAGGACGACGTGGAGTACCAGCGTCGCGTGGCGGCCGGCGAGGTGACGCCGCCGGCGTCGTCGGCCGACATCGAGCTCCTGCCGTATGCCAAGCGGAGCGTCGCGATCTTCCTCGGCGCCGTGCTTCTGATCTGCATCTTCGGGCTGTTCGAAGACCTTCGCCCGACGATCGCCTCGGAGGACGGCGGCGTCGAGCCGCTGTCGGTGACGCCGATCATCCAGATGGTGATGCTGACGGCCGCGGCGCTCATCCTGCTGCTGGCGAAGGTGAAGGCGTCCGACATCCCGCGCATGTCGATCTTCACCTCCGGGATGGTCGCGATGATCGCCCTCTTCGGGATCGCGTGGATGGCCGACACGTTCATCGCCAACAACGAGGACGCGATCGTCGGGGCGCTCGGGGATCTCGCGTCGAACTGGCCGTTCACGATCGCGATCGCGATCTTCATGGTCGCCGCGTTGACGACGAGCCAATCGGCGGCAACACGAACCATGGTCCCACTCGGCCTCGCGTTAGGGATCGCAGCGCCCTACATGATCGCCATGTGGACGGCCGTGGTTGGCGTCCTGTTCCTGCCCGCGAACGGCACGCAGATCGCCGCCGCGGAGGCCGACACCACGGGGACGACGACGCTCGGGAAGCGCGTGGTCGACCACTCGTTCCAGCTGCCGCTGCAGGTGGCGTGGATCGTCACGGCGCTCGTCGGCCTCGCGATCGCCGCGGTCTTCAACTGATGCGATGGTGGTCGAGGCGACGGACACGGGGGTGACCGGGCGGGAGGTGGAGCGCGGCCTGCCCGACGCGTCGGAAGCCGTCGACTTCCTCCTCGGCTTCACCGAGCTCGGCCACGCCTCCGGCTACCCGACCGACGATCTCGAGGAGCGCGTTGTCGCGCTCGCGGCGCGGCTCGGGCTCGTCGCGCCGCAGATCTCCGCGACTCCGACGATCGTCGAGCTGTCGTTCGGATCGCTCCCGGCACAGCGGAGCTACACCTTCCGTGTGCGGCCGCGGCCGGTCGACCTCGACGCGATCGCGCGGCTCGACGACCTCGTGCGCGACGTGCTCGCCGGCGCCGACACCGGCGAGGCGCTCGCGAGGCTCGGGGAGATTCGGAGCCACCCGCTCGAGCGGCGATGGTTCGAGCGGCTCGCGGCCTACGCGCTCGCGGGCGCCGCTGTGACGCCCGTTCTCGGCGGCGGCTGGCACGAGGTGATCGCCGGAGGCGTCGTGGGGCTCGTGGTGGGCGCGACCGCGTTGGCTGCGCGCCGCGCCTCGAGGACGGAGGTGATGCTCGCGCCGCTCGCGGCCGTCGCCGCCAGCTTCACCGCCGCGCTGATCGTCGAGCTCGGACTGAGGACCTCGCCCGACGTCGTCACGCTCGCGGCGCTCGTGACGCTCCTCCCGGGAATGGCGCTCACGATCGGCATGCGCGAGCTTGCGACCGAGCACCTGCAGTCCGGAGTCGCCAACACGGCGCTCGCCCTCGTTCAGCTCCTCGGCCTCGTGTTCGGCGTCGGCGTCGGTCGCTCGGTCGCCGCGAGCTGGTTCGGGCTTCCGGCGCAGGCCGTCCCGCACACGGCGTTCTCGGGGACGCACGTTCTCGCAGCGATCGGAGCGGGCCTGGCGTTCACGGTCACGCTGCGGGCGCAGTCGCGGGCGGCGCCGATCATGTGCTCGGCGACGGTTCTGGCCGTCGTCGCGAACGCCGCCGGCAAGACGCTCTTTGGAGCTGCGGCGGGCGTGTTCATGGCCGCGTTCGCGATCGGGACGATCGGGGCGCTGCTCAGCGGCGTGCTGCGGCGGCCGCCGCTCGTCTTCATCGTGCCGGGAGTCCTCATCCTCGTGCCGGGCAGCGCCGGCTTCAACAGCCTCCTCAAGCTGCTCACGGGCGAGACCGTGAGCGGGATCGAGACCGGGTTCAACACCTTCATCACGGCGATGTCGATCGCCTACGGCCTGATGCTGTCCAGCGTGATCCTGCCGCGGCGCTTCACCGGCGTCGGGGCGCACGGAGCGGCACATGCGTAGCCGGTCGGGACTGGAGTCGATCGAGTGAGCGATTTGGCCGTCCCCGCACCGACCGCCGACCGCGTCGCCGGGGTCGGCGTCCTCGTCGCGGCGTCCGTGTCGGCGCTCGTGGTGAACGCGAACACCTCCGCCGTCACCATCCTCCTCCCGACGATGAGCGAGGACGTCGGGACTCCCGTCGCCGAGCTCCAGTGGGCTGTGACGGGCTACATGCTCGTGGGCGCAGCCGTGATCGTGACCTCGGGTGCGCTCGGCGACGTCCTCGGCCGGCGGCGCGTGTTTCTCGGCGGCCTCGCGCTCTTCATCGCCTCCTGCGTTTTCATCGCGCTGTCGGACAGCGGCACGGGGATCATCGTCGGGCGCATGATCCAGGGCGCCGCGGGCTCGACGATCCTCGCCTGCGGGATGAGCCTGCTGTCCGTGGCCTCGTCGGGCGCGGCGCAGATGCGGGCGATCACGATCTGGGGCGCGGCCTCGGCCGCGGGCGCCGCGGCCGGGCCACTCCTCGGCGGCCTGCTCGTCGACCTGAGCGGCTGGCAGACCCTGTTCTGGATCGACGCCGCGGTCGCCGCCGCGTGCGTGCCGCTCACGCTCGCGCGCGTCCAGGAGTCGCGCGACGTGAACCGGTCGAAATCGATCGACTTCGTCGGGACGCTCCTGATCGCGGCGATCCTCGTCCCGCTCGTCCTCGCGCTCAGCGAGGGCTCCGACTGGGGCTGGACGTCGGTCGCAGTTCTCGGCTGTCTCGCGATCACGATCGTCGCGGCCGTGCTGTTCGTCGTCGTGGAGGGCAGGGTGCCCGCGCCGCTCGTCGACCTCGCGCTGCTCCGCAACCAGGTGCTCGTCGGCGCGACGCTCGCGATCCTGATCGTCGCGGGGACGATCAACGCGCTCATGTACATCCTCAGCCTCTACTTCCAGGACCCGGCGGCGTTCGGGATGAGCGCGCTGAAGGCGGGTGTCGCGACGCTCCCCGCGGCTGCGGCAATGATCGCGGTCACGCCGTTGATCACGCCGGTCGCGGTCAAGATCGGGACGCGGATGGCGATCGTCGTCGGCTTCGGGCTGGCGGCGATCGGATTCGGGGTCCTGGCGTTCGTGGAGTCTTCCTGGTCGTACGGCGCGTTCGTCCTGCCGCTCGCAGTGCTCTCCGCCGGGCTCGGCCTCTCGAACGGCCCAGCGTCGTCGGCCTCGACCTCGACGGTGCCGCCGGACCAGGTCGGGCAGGCGTCCGGGATCTCGAACATGGCTCGCTACATCGGAGGATCGCTGTTCGTCGCAGGGATCGCGACCGTCTACAACTCGGTCACCGACGACCGCGCCGCGGGCGGCGCGTCGGCGGAGGACGCGCTGGCCGCCGGCCTCGCTCGCTCGTCGCTCGTCCTCGCCGTCTGCTCGGCTGCAGGCATCGCGCTCGCGCTGCTCATGGCGCGGCACCACCCGAGGCGGCCGCAGGCCGTGGATCGCGCAGCGGCCGCCGCCGCAGCTGCTTCGCACACGATCCCGACCCAACCCGTTCCACAGCTCAGCGTCGACAAAGCGGCGTCGGGCTAGCACGGCCGACGTCTGCGTTGTAGGTTCGCCTCGCGACCGGCGCACCGGGCTCGCGACGGTCGTGTCGTCGTGAACGGGGTCCCCTGAAGAGCGAGGAGGGTGTCATGTTGCGGGTTCGGGTGAGGGCAAAGCTGCCTCTCGTACTGCTTCTCGTCGTGCTCGTACTCGGCGCGGGCCCGGGTGGAACGGCCGCGAGCGCGCCGCCGGCGGTCGACCTCGGCCCGAACGTGATCGTGTTCGACCCGAGCATGCCGGTCGCGCAGATCCAGGCGACCGTCGACGCGATCTACGCCCAGCAGGTCAACGCCGAGATGAGCACGAACCGCTATGCGCTCCTCTTCAAGCCCGGCGTCTACGGCAGCCTCGCCGCGCCGCTGCAGCTGAAGGTCGGCTACTACACCGAGATTGCGGGCCTCGGCGCCTCGCCGACGGACGTCACGATCAACGGCAAGATCGAGGTCTACAACCGCTGCCTGGACGGGGGCGGCACGAGCAACTGCCTCGCGCTCGTCAACTTCTGGCGCACGCTGTCCAACCTGTCGCTGAACGTCAACGCGGCCGGGCAGGACGGCTGTCGAGCGTCGGCGAACTTCTGGGCCGTCTCGCAGGCCTCGTCGATGCGCCGCCTCAACATCACGGGCTCCAACCTCTCGCTGATGGACTACTGCACGGCCGGGCCGCAGTACGCGAGCGGCGGCTTCATCGCCGACTCGAACCTGCCGTTCGTCATCAACGGCTCGCAGCAGCAGTGGCTCATCCGCAACAGCGTGATCGGCGGCTGGTCCAACGGCGTCTGGAACCAGGTCTTCGCGGGGGTCGTCGGCGCGCCCTCGGACGCGGCCTTCCCGAACCCGCCGTACACGACCCTCGCCACGACGCCGCTGAGCCGCGAGAAGCCCTACCTGTTCGTCGACGGGGGCGCGAACTACAACGTCCGCGTGCCTTCGGCCCAGACCAACTCCAGCGGCACGACCTGGGCCGGCCAGATGACCCCGGGACGCACGATCCCGCTGACCGAGTTCTTCGTCGCGAGGCCGTCGGACTCCGTGAAGACGATCAACAAGGAGCTGGCGCGCGGCATGAACCTGCTCCTGACTCCGGGCATCTACGACATCGCGGACACCATCTCGGTCAAGCGCGCCGATACCGTCGTCCTCGGGCTCGGACACGCGACGCTCACGGCCGTCGACGGCGCGGTGCCGCTGACCGTCGCCGACGTCCCCGGAGTGATCGTCGCCGGCGTGACGATCGATGCGGGCGCGGTCGAGTCCCCGGTTCTCCTCCAGGTCGGCAAGAGCAAGGGCAAGGCGGGCTCCAAGAAGAGCAGCGCCTCGAACCCGACGACGCTCTCGGACGTCTACTTCCGGGTCGGCGGGCCTCATGTCGGCAAGGCCGACGTCGCGCTCGAGGTCAACAGCAACAACGTCCTGATCGACCACACGTGGGTGTGGCGCGCCGATCACGGCGTCGAGGGCTTCTCGGGCGACACCGAGCGCTGGAACACCAACACGGGGCGCAACGGCGTCGTCGTGAACGGCGACGACGTGACCGCCACGGGCCTCTTCGTCGAGCACTTCCAGCAGTACAGCACCGTCTGGAACGGCGAGCGCGGCGTGACGATCCTGTACCAGAACGAGCTGCCGTACGACCCGCCGACCCAGGCGGACTGGATGCACGACGGCGTCGAGGGGTGGGCCGGCTACAAGGTGGGAGACGGAGTGACGACGCACGACCTCTACGGCGGCGGTGTCTACGTCTTCAACCAGAACAACCCGTCGATCCACACCGAGAACGGATTCGAAGTCCCGGAGACGCCGGGTGTTCGGCTGCACCACGTCATGACGGTCAACCTCAGCGCCGGGACGATCGACCACGTCGTGAACGGGGTGGGCGGGCCGGCGGACACGAGCCACATCGGCGTTCCGGTGTACGTCACGGAATATCCGTAGCCGTCCGCGGACGCGTCTTCGACCGACGAGCGCCCGGCGCATTTCGCGCCGGGCGCGTCAGTCGTAGGTCGACCGGCCCCGGCCCGGGCGGGCGTTGTCGGGGTACGGCTCGAGATCGTTGACGAAGCGCGGCTGTGACTCGACCCGTGTGAGCCAGTCGACTACGGCTGGGAACGCACCGAGGTCGAACCCCGCCTCGGGCGCGGTGTGCGCGTAGGCATAGACGGCGATGTCCGCGATGGTGAAGCGGTCGCCGACGAGGAAGCGCCGATCGCCGACCGCGTTCTCGATCATCGCGAGCGCGTCGCGCCCGAGCCCACGCCGCCGTACCGCCTCGGGGTCATTGGCGGCCAGGCGGCCGGTGACGAGGCGGAATCGAAGTCCGCCGATTCCCGGCATCGCATCCGTCTGCTCGAGGATCAGCCACCGCACGATCCCGGCGCGCTCGAGCGAGTCGGCCGGCAGGAGGGGCGAGCCCTCCGCGAGGTACCAGAGAATCGCGTTCGACTCCGTGAGGTAGCTGCGACCGTCCACCTCGAGCACCGGCGTCGAGCGCGCCGGGTTTCTCGCGTAGAAGTCGTCGGTCAGCGTGTCGCCCGCGAAGATGTCGACGGGCACGCGCTCGTAGGGAAGGCCGAGCTGCCGGAAGAGGATCCGAGGCTTGAGGCAGTTCGCCGAGGCGGCGTAGTCGTAGAGACGCAAGCGCGGCACGGCTCCCGAATCATGCCCGCGACCCCTGCGCGCGGCAGCGGCGCTCACGAGGCGGCGACGGCCTCGAGCTGCGCGAACGTCCGCCGTGCGTGCCAGATGCCCCAGGCGATGAGGACGGCCACGATGGGCGTGCCGGTGACGATCGAGACGACGACGAAGCCGGAGATCCCGGCGGCGAGGAGAGTCCACAGCCGCAGCGCCGCCCGGGCGAGGCAGACGACGCCCCAGACGAGCGACTGCATCCCGAACTCCCGCCGATACGGCGAGCTCGCGCGGAACCAGGCGGGGAACGGGTACCAGGCGCCTGCGAACACGCCGACCAGCGGCCGCCCGATCGCGACCGAGCCGAGGTAGGCGAGACCCCAGAGCGCGTTCAGGACGACCGGCTGTGCGAGAAATACGGTCGCGTTGTGCGACGCGAGGCCGACGAGCGCCTGGATCACGACGACCACGACGCCGACGGTCACGAGCGTCACGTCGCGCCCGCGCCGCAGCAGCCACGCCGCGAGCGCGATGCAGAGGATCGTCGACGCCACGATCCCGGCCGTCAGCCCCGCCACTCTCCAGACGGCGTAGAACAGGAGCACGGGGAGGACGGCCTCGCCACCGAACTGCGGCAGGCCGCGTCCGAGCATCGACCGCCACGTCGCGGCGGGGAGGTCCTCTAGGCGGCCCGGCGCAGGCGGCGCTCCTGGCGCTCGCACCATTCGATCCCCCATTCGCAGTAGTCGAGCGCCCAGCGGTAGACGAGGTCGACGAACTCCGGGTCGGCCCCCGTCCCGTCGTCCAGCGAGCGCAGGTAGGCGAGCATCTGGCGGTACCCCTCGCGGCGGCCGCGCAGCAGCCCGAGGGCGTGATCGCGAGGCAGCGTGTCGGCGAAGAAGAGGCGGAGCAACGACTCGTCGCGCAACTCGATGCGCGTGTCCGTGCCGTGAAGCCACTCGCCGAGCTGCCGGCGCCCCTCCGGGGTGATGCTGTAGACGCGTCGCGAGCGCGCTCCGCGCGACCCGTCTCGACCCTCGATCCAACGCGCCGCCTCGAGGCGCTTCAGCTCCGGGTAGATCTGCCCGTAGCTCGCGGCCCAGAAGTGGCGGATCGTGCGGTCGACGGCCTGCTTGATGTCGTAGCCGCTCCGCGCCCGCAGAGCCAGCAACCCCATCACCGCCCACGTGACCGCCGTCGGCTGCATCTATCGCATAGATATATCACGGCGCGGCATTCGTCAAGCGATATCCGCATGGATTGATTCTCTCCGCCACAGCGGTTGACATTTACCCTATGGGGGTATACGATCAGCGGCAGTCCAGTGAAGGAGGGTTCCGTGTCCGCGGATGCAGCGCAGCCCGGCCGGCAGGCACGGCACCCGCACGGGCTCCACAGCTCGGCGAACCGCGTCGCCTTCGCCGCAACCGTCCACTGCCTGACGGGGTGCGCGATCGGAGAGGTGCTCGGCCTCGTCATCGGCACCGCGCTCGGGTGGGGGACCGTCGCGACGATCGTGCTCGCAATCGTCCTCGCGTTCTTCTTCGGCTACTCGCTGACGATGTGGCCGCTCCTGCGGTCGGGGATCGCGCTCTCCGCTGCGATCCCGGTCGCACTCGCCGCCGACACCGTGTCGATCGCCGTAATGGAGCTCGTCGACAACCTCATCGTGCTCGTGATCCCCGGTGCAATGGACGCCGGGCTCTCGAGCGCGCTCTTCTGGGCGTCGCTCGCCGTCGCGCTGCTGATCGCGGGCGCGGTCGCGTTCCCAGTCAACCGCTACCTGATCGCGCGCGGCAAGGGCCACGCCGTCGCCCACGCGCATCACGGAGGAGGATCCTGATTCCGACCGAGATGATCTACACCGTCCCCGACATGAGCTGCGGCCATTGCGAGCGCGCCGTCTCGACCGAGGTCGCCGGCGTCCCAGGGGTCGACTCCGTCGTCGTCGACCTCGAGACGAAGCTCGTGACCGTTCGCGGCGACGCTCTCGACGACGGCGCGCTCAGGCGCGCGATCGAGGACGCCGGCTACGACGCGGCGTAGGCCTTGGCGACCGCCGAGCAGCAGCGGGAGACGCTCCGCCTCGACCTCGAGGGGATGACGTGCGCGTCGTGCGCCGCGCGGATCGAGAGGCGGCTCAACCGCCTCGAGGGCGTCGAGGCAACGGTGAACTACGCCAGGGAGCAGGCGACGGTGCACGCGGCGGGCGTGGAGCCTGCCGAGCTGATCGCCGCCGTCGAGGCGGCCGGGTACGGCGCGCACGTCGCGCGTGAGGCGACGCCGGCCGATCGCGACGAGCCGTCAGCCGCGCTCCGGCGCCGGCTCGTGCTCGCGGCCGCGCTCACGATCCCCGTCGTCGCGCTCGCCATGATCCCGCCGATTGCGTTCGACGGCTGGGAATGGGCGGCGCTCGCCCTCTCGACACCGGTCGTCTTCTACGCCGGTCTTCCCTTTCACCGCGCCGCCGCTCGCAGCGCGCGACACCTGACGGCGACGATGGACACGCTGATCTCGCTCGGGACTCTCGCGGCCTGGACGTGGTCGGCAGTCGTCCTCGTCACCGGGGTCGACGCCGACGTCTACTTCGAGGTCGCCGCCGCTGTCACGACGCTGATCCTGCTCGGGCGGTACCTCGAGGCACGGGCGAAGCGTCGCTCGTCGCGCGCAATCGAGCGACTGCTCGAGCTCGGCGCGCGGGACGCGCGCGTGGTCGCGGGCGGGGAGGAGAGGCTGGTGCCGGTCGCCGACCTCGCCGTCGGCGACGTGTTCGTCGTCCGCCCCGGCGAGAAGGTCGCGACGGACGGCGTCGTCGTCGAGGGGGAGTCGGCGGTCGACCAGTCGCTCCTGACGGGAGAATCCGTCCCGGTCGAGGTCATCGCGGGCTCCGAGGTCGCCGGCGCGACGATCAACACGTACGGGCGCCTTGTCGTCCGCGCGACCCGCGTCGGCGCCGATACGGCACTCGCGCAGATCGCGCGACTCGTGGACGCGGCGCAGTCGGGGAAGGCGCCGGTGCAGCGCCTGGCGGATCGCGTTTCGGCGGTCTTCGTGCCGATCGTGATCGTGCTCGCCGTCGTCACGCTCGTCGCCTGGCTCGCGTTCGGGGCGTCGGCCTCGGCGGCGTTCACCGCCGCGGTCGCTGTCCTCATCATCGCCTGCCCCTGCGCTCTCGGCCTCGCGACGCCGACGGCGCTGATGGTCGGCACGGGGCGCGGCGCTCAGCTCGGCATTCTGATCAAGGGGCCCGAGGTCCTGGAGCAGACGCGGCGCGTCGACACGATCGTCCTCGACAAGACCGGCACCGTCACCGAGGGGAGGCTCGAGCTTGCGGACGTCACGTTGTCGAACGGCGCGTCGCGCGCGGACGTGCTGCGGCTCGCCGGCGCCGTCGAGGCCGCCTCCGAGCACCCTGTGGCGCGCGCGGTCGTCGAGGCTGCGCGTGCGGAGGCCGGTGCGCTGCCCGCGGTCGAGCGCTTCCGCAGCGAGGCCGGGACGGGCGTCAGCGGCGTTGTCGAGGGCCACACGGTCCAGGTCGGCCGCAGGGACGGCCGGATCGTCGTCTCCTGGGACGGCCGCGACCGGGCGATTCTCGAGGTTCGCGACACCGTCAAGCCGACGAGCGCCGAGGCCGTGCGGGAGCTGCGCGGCATCGGGCTCATGCCGGTGCTCCTCACGGGCGACACCGCCGAGGCCGCCGAGGGCGTGGCCCGCGAGGTCGGCATCGAGCGCGTGCTCGCGGAGGTGTACCCCGACGGCAAGGTCGCAGAGGTCGAGCGCCTGCAGCGCGAGGGTCGCGTCGTCGCGATGGTCGGCGACGGCGTGAACGACGCCCCCGCGCTCGCGCAGGCTGACCTGGGCCTCGCGATCGGCACCGGGACCGACGTCGCCATCGAGGCGAGCGACCTCACGCTCGTGAGCGGCGACCTTCGCGCGGCGGCGGACGCGATCCGGCTCGCCCGGCGGACGCTTCGCACGATCAAGGGGAACCTCTTCTGGGCGTTCGCCTACAACGTCGCCGCGCTGCCGCTTGCGGCGGCGGGGCTCCTGAGCCCGATCGTCGCGGCCGCGGCGATGGCCGCGTCGTCGCTCTTCGTCGTGTCGAACTCGCTCCGGCTGCGCCGCTTCCGGAGCGGGAGGGAGGTGGGCTGATGGAGCACGGATACGACAAGAAGAAGATCGCGAACCGGTTGCACCGGATCGAAGGGCAGGTGCGCGGCATCGAGCGGATGGTCGAGGACGACCGCTACTGCATCGACGTGCTGACGCAGGTGAGCGCGGTCAAGACGGCGCTCGACTCGCTGGCGCTCCGGCTGCTCGAGGACCACGTGAGCCACTGCGTCGCCGGCGCGCTCGCCTCGGGCGACCGCGCGGTGGCGTCCGAGAAGAGCGACGAGCTGCTCGCCGCCGTCCAGCGGTTCGCGCGCGTCCGGTAGCCCCGCTACATCGGGTAGGGACGCCGCACCGGCGCTGTCGACGGCGATGCCGCGAGGTCGCGCATGCGGCTCGCGGCACGGCGGAGCGCCTCGTCGTCGAACAGGTACGGCGCCGCATTCGCGATGTCGTGCAGCGGGCCGTCGAGCCGATCGGAGCCGTTCGACGCGTTGACGGCGTACCGGACCGGGATCTCGTGCGCCACGACGAGAGTCACCCGCTCGTCCCGCTCGAGCAGACGGTCGAACGCCGCCGCGTAGCGGAGCGCGGCGTCGTCCAGGCTCTCGCCTCCAGGGAACGGCACGTCGCGGTCGAGGTGGCACTTGTGCGTCCGGTACTCGTCGATGCTCCAGCCTTCGAGCTCGCCGAGGCGGACGTCGCCCAGGTCGTCGTCGACCTCGTGCGGGACGGGGCGCCCGTCCAGCGCGATGTTCGCCGTCTGCACGGCGCGCGGGAACGGCGACACCACGAGCAGGTCGAGCCCGATCGGGTCGATCTGGCCGCCCAGCCGCCGCGCCTCGTCGATCCCGCGCTCGCTGAGGCCGCGGTCGAGGAGCGGGTCGCCGTTCACGACGCCGGCGACGTTGAAGAGGGACTGGCCGTGCCGCGCGAGCAGGAAGATGCGCACCGGCGAACCCTACGGCGCTCACGCACGGTCGCGCGATGGAGGCGCCGTCCCGGCACGCCTCCACCGCGCGGCGCGTCGCTACTCCGAGATCCTCTCGACGACCTCGCCGGTGCGCGCGTCGTCGCCGTGGCGCGCCACGTCGGCCTGCGCGACGATCCCGACCAGCTTGCCGTCTTCCTCCACAACCGGCAGGCGGCGCACCTGGTGCTGCGCCATCAGCCGAAGCGCCTCGCCGAGGTCCTGCTGCGGGTCGATCGTCACAAGGTTCTGCGACGCGACCTCTCCGACCTTCGTCGACTGCGGGTCCTTGCCCGCGGCGACGACGTTGATTGCGATGTCGCGGTCGGTGACCACGCCGATGACGCGCTCGCCCTCGACGACCGGCACGATCCCGGCGTCCTCCTGCTTCATCACCTTTGCCGCGTCCACGACCGTGTCGTTCGTCGTCACGGTCGTCGGATTCTTCGTCATCACGTTCCGAATCGTTGAGCCCATCGACTCCCCTTCCTCCGTTGTCCCGTAGAACCTCCCCGCGGCGGCGAGGATGCAAACGAGGCGGCGCGACCCGGTCGCGCCCCCTCGCGGCGGAGGCCAGAGCTCAGCGCGTCACGATCGCGTCGCAGCCGTAGACGCTCACGCCCGAGGCCGTCGTGCCCGTGAGACACGCCTTCGTGTCGCCCACGGCGATCCCCGTCTGGGCCGTCTCGTAGTGCAGCTGCAGGTCGACGTCCTTGTCCTTGTCGACGTCCTGCGGGTGGCCGCGGCCGTGCGTCTCGGTGCAGTCGCGCGCGGACGGCGTGGTCGCGGAGCCGAAGCAGACGGTCGTTGCGACGACGGTCGTCGCGTCGAACGACGGCGTCGTCAGGATCGCCGCCGACACGGAGCCGCTCGACGCGACGTTGATCGCGCCCGTGTCGGCGCCCGGCTTGACCGCCAGGTCGACGGGCAGGAACACGGTTGCGCCGTCGCCGGCCGCGTTGTTGGCGGCGGCGGGATCGGTCGAGCTCGTCGAGGCGGTCGCGTCGTTCCGCAGCGTGCCCGGCGCGTGCGGCGTGACGACCGCGGTGATCGTCGCCGTCCCGCCGACGCGGAGCGTGGGGAGGGTGCACGAGAAGCCGCCGGCGGACGTCGTGCAGCCGCCACCGGGGGCGCCGGCGATCGTCGCTGCGCCGAGCGTGTACTGCGCAGGCGTGAGGGTGCCCGTGACGGCGTCGGCGACCGTGACGCCGCGGGGGAGACCGGGGCCTGCGTTCGTCACGGCGACGGTGCAGGTGAGGGGCCGCTCGACGAGCAGCACCTCGCCGTCGTGGGCGCAGCTCTTCGTCACGCGGAGGTCGGCGGTGTCCTCGTCGGTCGGGCCCAGCTTCTCCAGCGTGACGCCCAGCTCGTAGTCCGGTCGCGGGACGACCACGAGCGGCGAGATCGACTTGATCCGCGGTGTCGGCGGCGTCGTGACGACGCAGCTCACGGTTCCGGTCGCGCCGGCGATCCCGAAGCACGAGCCGAACGGGAGGAGCGGGTCGAGCGCGTAGTCCGGCGCGAGCAGCCGTACCGAAAGGCTGTCGAGGTTGTCGTTGTTGCCCGTCTCGTCGATGTCGACCGCGCACCCCACGTAGAGGCCGATGCCGAAGTCGTGGTCACCGAAGCTCCCGTCGTAGCAGTCCTGGTCGTACCCGAACGCGTCGATCGCGACGTCTTGGCCGTTCCGGACGTAGAAGTCGAACGCGGCTCCGAGCGACAGCTTCGAGTCGCCGAACAGGCTCGGGTCGTAGTCGTTCATCTCGCTGTTGCCGTTCGAGGCGGCCGGCGCGAAGTCCGCGAGCCGGATCCACTCGCCCTCGGCGCGGTTGACGTTCGCGAAGAAGAACGTCAGCTCGCCGTCGTCGGAGGCGATCACGCCGCCGTCGCCCGACGAATGGACGTTCACGTCGTCGAGCGTCAGCCGCAGGTGGGTGAGCGGCGTCGAGGGCGGGTCGATCCACCCCGCCGCGATCTTCCGCGCGTACACCTCGACCGGTGCGACTCCCGAGCCGTGAAGCGGGACGTCGACTCGAAGCGCCGTGCTCAGGTCGTAGAGGTTCGTCGACGGGTCCCCGTCGTTCGCGCACTTCGCGAGGTCGCCCGCCTCGTGGATCTCGTGCACCTGGGCCTGCGGGGAGGCCACGGAGTTCGCGGGGCCGGCGTCGATTCGCCAGGAGAGCTCGGCGCTCGGGCTCGGCTTCGGCGGCAGGCACACGTCGAACTGGTAGTTCTCCGCGATCGGCGTCACCTTCGTCGGGCACGCGTCCGGGTCGCCGTCCCCGCTGCCGTCGCCGTCCTCGTCGACGCCGGAGATGATGATGCTCATGCCGCAGTTGAGGATGTCCGTGACATAGCCGGCCTCACCGTGGATGAAGAGGTCGGTCGCGGTGACGGGCACCCGGGTCGTCCCGGTGCCCGGGAGCGTGCCGGCCTCGCTGCGCATCGACGCGATCGCGCGCGGCGGGTGGATCTCGCTCCGGTAGTAGTCGACGCCGACGAAGACTCGCGTTCCGGCGACGGTGACGAAGTGCCCGAGCTTCTTCGCGTGACCGCAGTCGAACGCCCAGTTCCCGTTCGTCCAGACGCGGTCGCCCTTGCTCGGCCAGGCCCACCGCGGGAAGTACCGCTGTGCGACCGTCTTCCCGCGCTCGCTCGGGAACGTCCCGATCTCCCACTCTGCTTCGATCGTCGTCGGCATCGTGATGTCGTCGGCGCCGTCGTTCGCGTCGAGGTCGTCGTTGCCCGTGGTGTTGGGCCCGTTGACGTTCGAGAGGATCCCGGCCTGGCCCGGGTCGACGACGATCTCCGTGTTGTGGTCGTGCGAGTTGTGGTTCGCGGGCGTGTCGTTGCTCGCGACGTGGCTCTTCTCGACGACGCCGCTCGCCGACACGTACCGCGGCCGCGACCCGTCCGAGCGCCGCGTCAAGACCCAGCCCTCGTCGGTGATGTCGAAGTCGATGTACGGGAGGAACTGGAGCTCGAAGTCGGTGCAGTCGGCGGTGTCCCCCGAGATGGGAATCCCGACCGGGTCGTCGGCGTGGGAGCGTGGCGCGGAGACAGCCACGACCGGGACCGCGAGGAGCACGACGACGACGATCGCCCGAACCGCGCGCGCCCGAGAACGCCCCTCACCGCCGGATCCCCTCATCTCGCCCCACCTCCGCTCGGTTGCAAGCGACTCTAGAGCATCGTGCGAAGACGCACAAGCGCGCGCGGCGGCGATCGCGCGCCGCTGGCGAATCGGGTACAAAGACGGCGATGAGCCTGCCGCGGCCTCCCTGCTAGACCCGTGACCGCCGCCGGCGCGGAGCCGCCGGCGTCGTCACCGTCCTGCTCGCGATCGAGCTCCTCGATGAGCTCGTCTTCGGTGCGCTGCATGCCGCGTGGCCGCAGATCCGCCGCGACCTCGACCTGAGCTATTCGGCGATCGGCATGGCGCTCGCCGTGCCGGCGCTCGTCGCCGTCGCCGTCGAGCCCGCGATCGGCGTTCTCGGCGACCGCGGGCACCGGCGCCGACTCGTCCTTGCCGGCGGCATCGCGTTCGCGCTCGCTCTGGCGACGATCGCCGCGGCGCCCGGCTACGGCGCGCTCGTCGCGGCCCTCGTGCTCGCGTGGTCCGCTTCGGGAGCGTTCGTGAGCCTCTCGGAAGCGACGCTGATGGACGCCGCGCCGACCGACCGCGACCGGAACATGGCGCGCTGGACGCTCGCGGGCGCCGTCGGGGTCGCGGCGGCGCCGCTCCTCGTTGCTCTGGTCGGGTCCTGGCGGCCGGTCTTCGCGGCGTACGCCGCAGGTGCCGTCGTCCTCGTCGTGCTCGCCCGGCCGATCGGGTTCGACGGCGCCGGCGAGGGCGACGACCCCGACGGATCGGTCGGCGCCCTCGTTCGCGCGGTGCGGTCGCGCGAGGTCATGAGGTGGCTCGCGCTGCTCGAGCTTCAGGACCTCGCCGGCGACGTCCTCTACGGGTACCTCGCGCTGTACCTCGTCGACGTCGCAGGCGCGCAGGCGCGCACGGCGGCGCTCGCCGTCGGCGCGTGGGCGGCCGCCGACCTCGTCGGAACGGCAGTCGTGCTCCGGGTGCTGCACCGCGTCGACGGGTTGCGGTGGACACGCGCCACCGCCGTCGTAGTCGCCTGCGTCTTCCCTGCGTTCCAGCTCGTCGACTCGCTTTGGGCCAAGCTGGCGCTGGTCACGCTCGTCGCCCTCCTGCACGCGGCGTGGTACCCCGTTGCGAAGGCGCGGCTCTACGCCGCGCTGCCCGGGCGGAGTGGAGGCGCGATGGCCGTGGGCGCGGCCGCCGCGGCCGGGGGCGCGATGCTGCAGCTCGCGCTCGGCCTTCTCGCCGACGGCGTCGGCCTTCGTGCCGCGCTGTGGGTCGTGATGCTCGCGCCGCTCTCGATACTCGTCCTCGTGCCGCGTCGCGGCCTGCCGTCGAGCGGTGGCGCCGACGGCGGCATGGCCCGCGCTGCAACCGGAACAATCGCTTTCGTGGAAACTCAGGTGCGGGGGCGCGTGACGGCGGTTCGCGCGGCGACGGAGGACGACGTCGACCTCCTCGTCGCGTGGCACGCCGACCCCGAGACTGCGCGCTACTGGGACGACGAGACGTTCACGCCCGACCAGATCACGGCGCGGCTCCGGCGCGAGGAGGTCGACCCGTGGATCGTCGAGGCCGACGGCGAGCCGGTCGGTTACATCCAGTCGTGGTGGGAGCCCGACGAGCCGCGGCGCGGCGGGCTCGACGGCTTCCTGATCCCGCCGGCGCGCGGCCGCGGGCTGATGCCCGATGCGGCGCGGGCGCTCGCGCGAGCCCTCCTCGCCGCCGGGTGGGCCCACGTCACGGTCGACCCGTACGCGTGGAACGAGCGTGCGATTCGCGGCTGGCGGAAGGCGGGCTTCGAGCCGGTCGAAGAGCGCCCGCGCGACGACGAGCACCCGCACCCGTGGGTGCTCATGCGGTTCGAGGGGTAGCCGGGCTAATCGGCCTCCGGGATGTCGCCCGCGTTCGTGTCCCCGTCGGTCGGGTCGGGGACGGGCGAGTCGTCGATCTCCTCGTTCCGATCGTCCTCGGGCGGGTCGCCGCCGGGATTCAGCTCTTGCTCGCTCATGCCGCGTCGCCTACCCTTCGGGCATGATCGCGAACCGGACGACAACGCCGCGCCGCGCGCGGCCCTCGGTCGCCGGATCGCGCGCGGCGTAGACCTTCTCACCATCGCGGCGACCCAGTCCTTTCGGCCTCGACCTGCAGGGGGTGCGTTACGTTGTCCGCCGTGAAAGTCGTCCTACCCGACCAGTCAGAGCTCGACCTGCCCGAGGGCGCAACCGGTCTCGACGCCGCGCGCGCGATCGGGCCGAGGCTCGCCGAGCAAGCGATCCTCGTCCGCAGCAACGGCGCGGTGAAGGACCTCCGCCTGCCGCTCGAGGACGGCGAGCGGATCCAGATCCTCACGACGCGCGACAAGGACGACCACGACGCGCTCTACGTCCTTCGCCACTCGAGCGCCCATCTTCTCGCCGAGGCGGTTCGGCGCCTCTTCCCGGGCGTCAAGATCGCGATCGGGCCGCCGATCGAGAACGGCTTCTACTACGACTTCGAGTTCCCGGAGCCGATCAAGGACTCCGACCTGGAGCGCATCGAGGCGGAGGTCCGGCGCGAGCTTGCGGAAGGGCGGGAATGGCGCCGCGAGGAGATCTCGGCCGACGACGCGCGCCGGCGGTTCCAGGAGGAAGGCGAGCCGTACAAGGTCGAGCTCGTCGACACCGCAGAGGGTCGGATCTCGCTCTACACGCAGGGCGACTTCACGGACCTCTGCCGCGGCCCGCACCTCCAGAACTCAGGCCCGATCAAGGCGTTCAAGCTGACGTCGCTCGCCGGCGCGTACTGGCGCGGCGACGAGCGGAACACGCAGCTCACCCGCATCTACGGCACCGCGTTCTACTCGAAGGAGGACCTCGACGCCCACCTCGAGCGTCTCGAGGAGGCGCGCCGTCGCGACCACCGGCGACTCGGCCCGCAGCTCGACCTCTTCCACCTCTCGGACCACTCGCCGGGATCCCCGTTCTGGCACCCGAAGGGGATGGTGATCTGGAACGAGCTCGAGGATCTCCGCCGGCGCGAGAATCGTCGCCGCGGCTACGACGAGGTGAAGACGCCGCTCCTCTACGACGAGGAGACCTACGAGACCTCCGGCCACCTCCAGAACTACGAGGAGAACATCTTCTGGGTGCAGGGCCACGAGGAGGATGAGAAGCGACTCGCGCTCAAGCCGATGAACTGCCCCGGGCACATGCTCCTCTTCGGGTCGAGGATGCGCAGCTACCGGGAGCTGCCCCTGCGGTTTGCGGAGTCGTCGACCCTCCACCGGGACGAGAAGGGCGGCACGCTGCACGGGCTCCTGCGCGTCAAGCACATCACGCAGGACGACGCCCATGTCTTCGTCACGGAGGACCAGATCCAGGACGAGATCGCGGGGATGGTCGACTTCGTCCGCTATCTCTACGACCTCTTCGGCCTCGTGCCCCGCGCCGAGCTCTCGACTCGCCCGGACAACCGCCTCGGGACCGACGAGCAGTGGGACAGGGCGGAGGGCGCTCTCCAGGCAGCGCTCGAGCGCCACGGCTTCGAGTACGCGATCGGCGAGGGCGAGGGGACGTTCTACGGCCCGAAGATCGACCTGCACATGAGCGATTCGCTCGGTCGCTCCTGGCAGATGGGCACGATCCAGCTCGACTACCAGATGCCCGTCCGCTTCGGCCTCACCTATGTCGGCGCCGACAACCATGAGCACCACCCGGTGGTCATCCACCGCGCGCTCCTCGGCTCGCTCGAGCGCTTCGTCGGGATCCTCACGGAGCACTACGCCGCGGCGTTCCCGTTCTGGCTCGCGCCGGTCCAGGTGCGCGTGATCCCCGTCGCGGCAGACCATCGCGAGGCGGCCCATGAGCTCCGCGAGAAGCTCGCGCCGTACCGCGTCGAGGTCGACGACTCCGACGACACTGTCGGCAAGCGGATCCGGAACGCGGAGGTCGAGAAGGTCCCGTTCGTCGTCGTATACGGCGACAAGGAGAGCGACGACGCGCTCGCGATCCGCGAGCGGGGCGGCGGTCAGTCGACCGCGGCGCTCGAGGATTTCAGGGCCAGACTTGCTACGCTTGAGCCCTGGCAAGCAGGGGCGGATCCGTCTCTCACCTCCTAGCGAGAAGCTTCGGGGGTTCAACCGATCGGGTTGACGAGATCCTCCGCCGCTGCCTGCCCGCGGTTTTTTCATCTTCGAAGGAGGACGCAGAGAGCTTGGTGACCAGGATTTGAGGCCGCGGCGAGGCTTCAACGAGCCGCCGCGCCGCCCCGAGCCGCAGACGCGAGTCAACGACCAGATTCGCGTCCCGCGTGTACGCCTGATCGACGAGAAGGGCGGCCAGCTCGGAATCAAGACGACGGACGAGGCCCGCGAGTACGCGTACGGGCGCAATCTCGATCTCGTCGAGGTCGCGGCGCAGGCCGATCCGCCGGTCGCGCGGGTCATGGACTACGGGAAGTACCGCTACGAGCAGGAGCAGAAGGCAAAGCTCGCGCGGAAGCACCAGACGCAGATCCACGTCAAGGAGATCAAGCTCAGGCCGAAGATCGGTGACCACGACTACGAGACCAAGAAGGGCCACGTCGAGCGCTTCCTCAACCAGCGCGCGAAGGTCAAGGTCACGATCATGTTCCGCGGCCGCGAGCGCGAGCATCCGGAGCGCGGGCGCGATCTCCTCATGCGCCTCCACGAGGACGTGAAGGAGATCGGGCTGATCGAGAACCCGCCGCTGCTCGAGGGCCGCAACATGACGATGGTTCTCGGACCGACGAAGAACGCAGGAGCGAAACCAGAGCATGCCGAAGCAGAAGACACACTCAACATCGAAGAAGAAGTTCAAGGTGACGGGAACGGGGAAGCTGCTGCGCCGCAGCCAGATGTCGGGCCACATGGAGCACCAGTCGCCGAAGCAGAAGCGCGGGTTTCGTAAGGATCAGCCCGTCTCGGCCGCCAACACGAAGATGGTCAACCGCCTGCTCGGGAGGCGGTGAACCGTGCCTCGCGTCAAGCGGTCCGTCCACGCGCGCAAGAAGCGGCGCAAGGTCCTCGCGGAGGCCAAGGGCTACTGGGGGATCAAGAAGAGCTCCTACAAGTACGCCAAGGAGCAGGTCGAGCACTCGCTCGTCTACGCCTACCGCGACCGGAAGAACAAGAAGCGCACGTTCCGCCGCCTGTGGATCATGCGCATCAACGCCGGGGCGCGCGCCAACGGCCTCTCGTACAACCAGTTCGTCGCCGGCCTCAAGGTCGCGGGAGTCGAGCTCGACCGGAAGATCCTCGCGGATCTCGCGGCGACCGACCCCGCGCAGTTCGCGATCCTCGCGGGCCAGGCCAAAGAGGCGCTCGAGCAGCAATCGGCACGCGCGTAGAAGAGCGCCAGGCGGAGATCTTCCTCCGCCAGGCGGAGTACTGCGAACCGCGCAGCCCGCTCTATGCGGAGCTGTGCCGCCGGCTCGCCGACGATCCGCGCGTCGGCGCGCTGGCACCCGATCTCCGCTGGGACTTCCCGCTCCGTCTCCTCGGCGGCCTGCACTACCTCGTCCTCGGCGGCGAGGCGACGTTCGCGGACGTCGGTGAGGCCGTCGACACGCACGCGGAGTTTCTCGCGCGGTTCGCGGAGACGCAGGACGTGCAGACGAACGAGGTGCGGCGCGCGTGGGGGCTCCTGCCGGGTCTCCTCTCCACCGGCGCGCCGCGGGTCGACCTGCTCGAGCTCGGCGCGAGCGCCGGCCTCCTGCTCGAGCTCGACCGCTACGAGTACCACTACCGTGCCGGCACCTGGGGAGCCGGGGGACGCCTCGTCCTCGGAGGAGACGACCGCGACGGCCCTCCCGCAGCGCTCCTCGCGCAGCCCCTCGAGGTCGGCCGGCGGCGGGGGGTCGACCTGAACCCGATCGACGTCACGACGACCGACGGCGCTCGCCTCTTGCAGGCGTTCGTCTGGCCGGACCAGTCCGAGCGCCTCGTGAGGCTCCAGCGCGGGATCGAGATCGTGCGCGACCGGCCGCCCGAGCTCGTGCGCGGCGACTACGTCGACCTGCTCCCGGAGCTCCTGCGCGACCGGCGCGACGACGCGCTCACCGTCGTCTTCGACTCCGTCTCGACGGTGTACCTGCCCGAAGAGCGCTACCAGGACCTGGTCGCCACGCTCGCCCGCGCCGCGCGCGACGGGCCGCTCGCGTGGGTCGCGCTCGAGGCGCCGCGGAGGGAGCCCGAGTTCGGCGCGACCGCGCTCGAGCTGACGACGTGGCCCGGCGGTCGGACGAGGCGCCTCGCGCGCGTCGACTACCACTGCGACTGGCTCGAATGGCTCGACGGCGCGCCGGGATGATCACGAGCCGCGACAACGAGTACGGCCGTTACCGTGTGCGCGCCGTGTCCGTCGATGTCGAAATTCGTCCGTACGAAGAGTCGGACCTGGAGGCGATCGTGGAGTTCTCCCTACGGGCGTGGACGCCGGTGTTCGAGTCGCTCCGGCGCGTTTTGGGCAACGCGATCTTCGCGCGCCTTCATCAGCCGGAGTGGAGAGCGGTTCAGGCGGAAGCTGTGCGGTCGAGTTGCACGAGCGATGAGCGGGATGTCTTCGTCGCGGTTGCTGATGCGCGGCCCGTGGGATTCGCGGCCATCGCGCTCGATGCTTTCCACGATCGAATGGGTGTCGTTGACATCATCGCCGTTGATCCCGCCTACCAGCGGCGCGGAATTGCGAGGCAGCTGATGGCTCGCTCGGCGGAGCACATGCGCGCGCACGGAATGGACATCGCAGCCGTCGAAACCGGCGGCGACGCGGGACACGGTCCGGCGCGTGCTCTCTACGAGTCGCTCGGCTATACGGCACTGCCGGCCGTGAGGTACTTGAGGCTGCTCGACTGACGCTCGCGCGTCCCGGTTGCCCGCGTGTGCGTCAGGTAGCGTCGCCGCGCATGGCGCGCTGTTGGTTAGCGGATGGGCGCTGTGGACGTACCGGCCCGACCTGTCCCCCGAAGCAGTGCATCGCTCGTACCGTCCGCAAGCTGCACGACCGGCGCTGGCGCGAGCGCCTGGGCCTCTTTGCGGCGGAGGGCGAGGACCTCGTCGCGAGCGCGTCGGCCGACCCGGTCGCGCTGCTCGTCGCAGGCGAGAACGTCGAGCCGCGGCTCCTCGCCGAGGTCGCAACCGCGGCGCACCCGCCGCGGGTGATCGGGGTCTTCCGTCGCGAGGACCTTCCGCCCTGGACCGAGCGGCCCGTCGTGCTCGCGCTGTGGCGGGTGGCCGACCCCGGCAACGTCGGGACGCTCGTTCGCGCCGCCGACGCCTTCGGCGCCGCCCTCGCCCTCTCGCCCGGCTGCGCCGACCCGACCGGCCCGAAGGCGGTGCGGGCCTCGGCCGGCGCGATCTGGCGCGTCCCGTTGCGGTCGTTCGAACCGGCGCGCGCGCCGGCCGATGCCGTTCAGGGGTCGACGCGTGTCGCGCTCGTCGCGCACCGGGGGCGGCCTCTCTCGGAGCTCGACCTGCGCAGGCCGGTCACGTTCCTCCTCGGCGCCGAGCGCGAGGGGCTTCCGGACGAGCTCGAGCGAGATGTCGACGCGCACATCCCGATCGAGTCCGAGTCCCTGAACGTCGCCGTCGCCGGGGCGATAGCGCTCTACGAGTGGCGGCGCCAGAACGGCGGCCGCGGCGGCGGCGCCCCCGCCGCATAGGCTTCGACGATGCCCGTCGACGACGACCGTATCCAGGCCGCAATCCGCGGCGCCGACCGCTTTCTCAACGCCTGGCACGGCGGGCCGTCTGCGCGCGAGCGGCTGCTCGTCCTTGCGCAGGCGACCGACGAGGAGGAGCGTCCGGACGCCTACGGCGAGGGCGAGCGCATCCGCCGGCTCGAGCGACGGGTCGCGGATCTCCTGGGGAAGGAGGAGGCCGTCTTCATGCCGTCGGGCACGATGGCGCAGCAGATCGCGCTCCGGATCTGGAGCGAGCGGCGCGGCGTCCGAACGATCGCGTTCCATCCGACCTGTCACCTCGAGATCCACGAGCAAGGCGCCTACGCGGCGCTCCACGGACTGCGCGCGAGGCTCGTCGGGGACCCCAACCGGCTCATCGGACTCGAGGACCTGGAGGCGGTGAACGAGCCGCTGGCCGCCCTGCTGCTCGAGCTCCCGCAACGGGAGATCGGCGGCCTGCTTCCCGAGTGGGACGACCTCGTTGCGCAGGCCGCGTGGGCGCGAGAGCGGGAGATCGCGCTCCACCTGGACGGCGCGCGGCTCTGGGAGGCGGGGCCGTACTACGAGCGCGAGTACGCCGACATCGCCGCGCTCTTCGACAGCGTCTACGTCTCGTTCTACAAGGGGCTCGGCGGGATGGCCGGCGCCGCGCTCGCGGGCGACGCGGCGCTCGTTGCGCAGGCGCGCGTCTGGCAGCGGCGCCACGGCGGGAACCTCGTGACGATGCACCCGTTCGTCGTCTCGGCCGAGCTCGGGCTCGAGGAACGGCTCGAGCGGATCCCGGTGTTCGCCGCGCACGCGCGTGCGCTCGGCGCTGCGCTCGCGGCCGTCGACGGCATCGAGGTCGTCCCGGACCCGCCGCAGTCGCCGCTCTTCCACATCCTCCTTCGCGGTGGTCACGACGAGCTGGCCGAGGCTGCCGTCGCGATTGCCGAGGAGCGGAAGGTGCTCCTCTTCGCCGATCCGAGCACGACCACGTCGCCGCGCTGGCAACGGCACGAGGTGATGGTCGGCGAGGCGACACTCGCGCTCGACCCGAACGAGGTACGTGACCTCTACGCCGAGATCGTCGAGCGCGCCGCGCGCTCCGGCGCACGGGCTTCTTGACGGTCAGTCGGCCCGCCGGCAGAGCCAGACGGAGTCCTCGCCTCCGAGGTACGGCCGGCCGTCGAACCACTCGTAGATCTCGTCGACCAAGAACCCCTCCTCACGCAGGAGCCCGCGCCATTCGTCGACCGACACCCATGCGAGCGACAGCTCGGCCTCGATCTCGGGGCCGCGGAGGTGCAGGACGAGAGTCCGCGTCGCCTCATCCCAGTCGGCGCGCTCCCAGATCCCCGGCTCTCGCTCGAGCCACCGTCCGTGCGTCTCGTCGATGTCGTCGGCCGAAGGCGCGAACACGTCGAAGACGAAGCGTCCGCCCGGCTCGAGCAGCCGCCGTACCCCGCCGAGCGTCGAGCGGCGGTCGTCGTCGCTCTCCATGTGCAGGAGCGACCGGAACGGGATCGTGACGAGCGGGAACGTCTCCTCGACCGGCGGGTCGCGCATGTCGCCGAGACGCAGGTCGAGCTCGACGCCGGCGAGCTCCGCGCGCTCGCGCGCGATCGCGAGCATCCCCTCCGAGGCGTCGACGCCGACGACGGAGACGCCCGAGGCCGCCGTCGGAACGGCGATCCGTCCCGTCCCGACGCCGAGCTCGACGACGCGACCCGCGCTACGCCCCTGGGCGACGTAGAACGCGATGTCCTCGGTGACGCCGATGGACCATGGGTCGTACAGGCGGGCGATCCTGTCGTAGGGAGTCACGCCGCTATGCTTCCACGCGTGCGGGCGACGGCGATCCGCTTCTCCTTCTTTACGCGGCCCCGGTGCGCAACCGGGGGCGCCGCGTAGCGCGCTCTCTGGCACCGGGGCCTCACGCGTCCCGACCCCAGCAGAGAGAGGAGGAACCTTGGATAGTCTCGCCGCCGTGAACTGGGAGGCTCACGAGCAGGAGGCGCAGCGCGCCGTCGCGGACGCCGCGACGCTGGAAAGGCTGGAGGCGGCTCGTGTGGCGTGGCTCGGGCGGAAGAGCGACCTCGCGCAGGCGCTCCGCGGCGTCCGCGACCGCGACACCGGAATGCTTCTGAACGGGATCCGCAGGAGGCTCGAGGCCGCGGTCGAGGAGCGCGAGCGCGCGCTCGCGGACGCCGAGCTCGAGCGGCGCTTGCGGGAGGAGGTCGTCGACGTGACGCTCCCGGGGGAGGAGCTCCCGCTCGGTCACCTGCACCCGATCACGCAGACGCGCCGCGCGATCGAGGACGTGTTTCTCGGCCTCGGCTACGAGGTTCGCGACGACCGTGAGGTCGAGACGGTCGAGTACAACTTCGACAAGCTCGCGTTCGAGCCGACGCATCCCGCGCGCTCGCGCCGGGCGACCTTCTTCTTCGACGACACGCACGTCCTGCGGACCGAGACGAGCCCGTCGCAGATCAGGATCATGGAGGAGAAGGAGCCGCCGATCTACATGGTCTCGCTGGGGCGGGTGTACCGGCGCGACGCGATCGACGCCACGCACTACCCGATCTTCCACCAGTTCGAAGGGCTCGCCGTCGACCGCGGGCTGACGCTCGCGGACCTCAAGGGCACGCTCCTGCACGTGATGCAGGCGCTGTACGGGCCGGAGCGGCGGGTGCGCTTCCGCACGCACTACTTCCCGTTCACGGAGCCGTCGATCGAGCCCGACGTCTCGTGCGGCATCTGCGGCGGCGAGGGCTGCCGCACGTGCAAGGGGACGGGGTGGATCGAGATGGGCGGCGCCGGGATGGTCGATCCGCAGGTGCTCCAGAACGTCGGCGTCGACCCCGAGGAGTGGAGCGGATTCGCGTTCGGCTGCGGGATCGAGCGGGTTGCGCAGCTGCGCCACGACATCCCCGGGATCCGGGCGATCTGGGACGGCGACCTCCGCGTCCTGAGGCAGTTCTGATGCGCGTCCCCGTTTCGTGGCTCCGGGAGTACGTCGCGGTCGACATGCCGTTGCCGGACCTTGCGACGCGGCTCTCGATCTCGGTCGCTGAGGTCGACGGCATCGAGCGAGTCGGCGTCGCCGACGACGACGGGAACCTTGGGCGCTTCCGCGTCGGGCGCGTGCTGGAGGCGGAGAAGCATCCGAACGCCGACCGGCTGCAGCTCACGAAGGTCGACGTCGGCGAGGGCGAGCCGCGGTCGATCGTCTGCGGCGCGTGGAACTTCGGCGTCGGCGCCACCGTCGGCGTCGCCCTCCCCGGCGCAGCGCTTCCGAACGGCATCACGCTCGATCGGCGGAAGGTGCGCGGCGAGGTGTCCGACGGGATGATCCTCGCCGAGGACGAGGTCGGGCTGGGCACCGAGCACAGCGGGATCATGGTTCTGCCCGAGGCGGAGCCTGGGACGCCGCTCGTCGACGTCCTCCCGCTCGTGGACGACGTGCTCCTCGTCGAGTCGACCGGAAACCGGCCGGATCTCCTGTCGATCTACGGGATCGCCCGAGAGGTCGCGGCTCTCTACGACCTGCCTCTGCGCGACCTGTCCGACGGACAGTCACTCGGACCGGTCCCCTCCGGACGGGTGGAGGTCGAGATCGAGGATCTCGACGGGTGTCCGCGGTACATCGGGCGGCTGTTCGAGGACGTGGCGATCGCGCCTTCGCCGATGTGGCTGCGCGCGCGGATCCACGCTGCCGGGATGCGGCCGATCTCGAACGTCGTCGACGTGACGAACCTCGTCATGCTCGGGCTCGGGAACCCGCTGCACGCCTTCGACTTCTCGACGCTGCGCGGCGGGATCGTCGTCCGACGTGCACGGGCGGGGGAGCGGCTGCGGACGCTCGACGGCGCCGACCGCGAGCTCACCACGCGGGATCTCATGATCGCCGACGCGGAGCGGTCGGTCGCCCTCGCGGGCATCATGGGCGGCGAGGAGACCGAGATCGCGGAGGCGACGACGACCGTCCTCCTCGAGGCTGCGAACTTCGAGCCCCACGGCATCTTCGCGACGTCGGAGCGGCTCCGGCTGCGCACCGAGGGCTCGAACCGATGGGAGAAGGGCGTCGACCCGCACCTCGCCGGCCCGGCCGCCGACCTCGCGACGCGCCTTCTGCTCGAGCTCACGGGCGCGCGCTGGACGGGCGACGCCGACGTCCACGGCGGCCTTCCCGAGCGTCCCGTCGTCCCGTTCCGGCCGGAACGGACGGACGAGGTGACCGGCGTGACGACGCCGCCGGGCGAGCAGCACGCCCTGCTCGACCGGCTCGGCTTCGGACGCTCGAACGGCGACGTCGTCGTTCCGACGTGGCGTGCGCGCGACGTGCGGCGCGAGATCGACGTCGTCGAGGAGATTGCGCGGTTCCGGCTCGACGACGTCCCGTTCACGCTTCCCCGGCGGCGCGCGATGTTCGGCGCCCTCACGCGCGAGCAGCAGCTTCGCCGGCGCGTGGAGGACGCGCTCGTCGGTCTCGGCTTTGCCGAGACGTACACGCCGTCGCTTCGCCCGGACGACGAGACGTCGTGGAAGCTGCCGGAGCCGATCTCGATCGAGCTGACCGCGCTCCGCACCGAGCTGCTCCCCGCCCTGCTGGAGGCCGCTGCGCGGAACCGGGAATGGGGGGCGCACCGGGTCGCGCTCTTCGAGGTCGCGCGCGTGTACCTCCCGGGCGGCGACCTGCCCGACGAGCGCCTGCGCGTGGCGGGCGTGTGCGAGGGCGACTTCTTCCGTGGGAAGGGCGTCGTCGAGGCGCTCTACTCGGCGCTCAAGGCCGAGCCCTCGTTCGAGCGGACGGAGCACGCGCTGCTCCATCCCGGCAAGGCCGCTCGCACCGCCGCAGGCGTCGTCGGCGAGCTTCACCCGCGGGCGCTGGAGGGGACGTGGGCCGCGTTCGAGCTCGACCTCGCGACGCTCTTCGACGCGAGCCGGATCCCCGTCGGGTACGAGGACGTGATCACGTTCCCGGCGGTGCGCCAGGACATCGCCGTCGCCGTTCCGGAGGAGGTGCCGGCCGGCGAGATCGTCGCGGCGGCGCGCGAGGCGGCCGGGCCGGAGCTGCGCGAGATCCGCGTGTTCGACGTGTACCACGGAGACCAGGTCGGCGCCGGCCGGAAGTCGGTCGCGTTCTCGGTCGCCTACCAGGCGCCGGACCGGACGCTGACCGACGACGACGCCACGCGGATCCGCGCCGCGATCGTCGACGCACTCCGCGGCGCGTTTCGGCGCCGAGCCGCGCGAGTAGCGGCCGGGGGAGAAATCCGGCGGGCCGCGGGCGCGGTAGAGGGGACATGCGCACTCTCGCCATCGCCACAGCCCTCGGCGCCGCCGCGCTCGTCCCGGCGGCGACGCACGCCGACAACCCGCAGCTCGTGGGAACCGTCGGCCCCGGATTCACGATCACGCTCGTCGACGGCGCCGGCAAGGCCGTCCAGCACCTCGACCCCGGAACCTACGACGTCCTCGTCCACGACCGCGCCGACATCCACAACTTCCACCTGTTCGGGCCGGGCACGAACGTCGCGACCGACGTCGAGTTCGTCGGCGACAGGACATTCACCGTCACGCTCGCCGACGGCGCCTACACCTTCGTGTGCGACCCGCACTCGACCGCGATGGGCGGGTCGTTCACCGTCGGCACCGCCACGACGCCGCCCACCGTGACCCCGCCGAAGGTGAAGACGACGGCCAAGGCCGTCGCCGCGCGCGTCGGCCCGGGTCGGCGCACTCGCGTTCCCGGCCCGTCTCGCGAAGGGCAAGTACGTGATCAGCGTTCGCGACTCGTCGGCCGTGGACAACCTCCATCTCCGAGGCCCGGGGGTGAACCGCCGCACCGGGATCGCGTTCCGCGGAGTCGTCAAGTGGACGCTGACGCTCGCAGCCGGCCGCTACCGCGTGTCGAGCGACGCGCACCCCACGCTCGCACGCACCCTCGTCGTCAAGTAGGAGCTCGCCCGCCGGGCGGCCGCTCAGGTCGCCCGGCGCGCCTGCTTGATGAGGCCCGCGTTCTCGCCGCCGGCCGCGTGGATATCGGCCTGGTTGTCGAGCTCCGAGTTGAGCTCGGCCCCGAACAGGATCGACCACGCCGTGTAGTTCAGCCAGAGCAGCAGCACGATTCCGCCGGCGAGCGACCCGTACGTCCTCGTGTACGAGTCCGAGAAGGACGTGTACAGCGCGAACAGGCCCGAGAGCGCGAGCCACGCGACGCCGCCGACGATCGAGCCGGGGCTCACCCACTTCCAGGTTCGCGTGTCGGCGTTCGGGGCGAGGTAGTAGATGAGCGCGAAGAGGAGCAGGACGATGCAGAACGCGAGCGGCCACCGCGCGAGGTTCCAGATCCAGCTCCATGCGCCGCCGAGGTTCGCCTGCCGTGCGATCGCGTCGCCGAGCGTGCCGCCGAGGACGATCATGAGCAGCATCCCGGCCGTCACGATGCCGGTCGCGATCACGAGGACGATCGCGATCAGCCGCACCCGCCACACCGGACGCGTCTCGAGTCGATCGTAGGCCCGGTTCACCGACTTCACGATCGCACCCATGGCGCCGCTCGCCGCCCAGACGGCGCCGAAGACGCCGACCACGAGCGCGACGACGGACCCGCCGCCGCCGTTCGAGTCCTCCTGGAACGTCTCGATCAGGTCCGTGACGGCCTTCGGCGCGACCGGGTTCAGGAAGTCCTGGAGCGCTCCGTAGGCGCCGACGAGGTCGAGCAGCGCGACGAGCGCGACGAGCGCCGGGAAGAACGCGAGCAGCGAGCTGTAGGCGACCTGCTGTGCGAGCCCCATGCAGTCGTCGGCGAGGAACTCCTTGAACGAGCGCTTGAAGACGGCCACCCATTCGTGACGGTCGAGCCGTGTCGGCGCCGGCGGGGCGTGGCCGACCTCCGCCGGCGGCGTCCGGGGCTTCGGCTCGGCCGCCACCTTCAGTTGCGGTCGAGGATCGACCAGCGGCCGACGCGTGCGGTCACCCGGCGCTCGCGGCCGCGGCGGGCGAAGTAGCGCATCGTCGCGCCGATCCCTCCGGCGAGCACGAAGCCGCCCGCGAGCGCGCCCGCGGCGACTCCGGGCAGCTGGGCCCGCAGCTTGGCGGCGACGTCGGTCGCCTCGCTCAGCTCGTCGCGGAGGTGCTCCACGGCCGCTGCAAGCCCCTCGCGCTCCTGCTCGATCTCGCGGCGGACCTCCTCCGCCGAACGCTCCGCCCTGGCAGCCATCAGCGCTTCAACGCCTCCTGCGTGAGCTTCGCCTCGGCGATTGCCTGCTCGGGAACCGGCGGCGTCCCCTTCCGGATCGACCGGAGCGCCAGCGCCGCGAGGATCCCGGCGAGCAGGAGCAGCAGGATCGTGACGATCAGGAGCGCGAGCCAGGTGTCCAGGAACGTCGCGAGCCCGGCAGCGATCGTGGCGAACCCGAACCCGAGGAAGAACACGCCGAACAGGGCGGCGCCGACCCCCATCCCGATCCCGACGCCGAGCGCCGCCACCTTCCCCTTGAGCTCGAGGGCGGCGAGCTCTGCCTCGAGCCTCGCGATCGCGCTCGCGTGCTCCGCGACCGTCTTCGCGGCGTCGCCCAGGCCGCCGTCGGCGGTCCCGCGAGTGGAGATCTCAGTAACGGGGGTGTGCATGGCCCCTCCAGTCGATCACCTTCGCGAACGCGATGCCGACGGCGAACGCGACGCCGATGACGAGGAAGGGGCTCGGGCCGCCGCCGTGCGGCTTCGGGCGGGCCGAGAGCTGCGGCCCCGAGGGAGCGAGGCGGCCTTCGCTCGGGCTCTCGTCCGTGGGCGCCTCGCCCCTGGCTCGGGCCATCATCAGGCGCGGCTTGAGCTTCCGCATGAACTCGGCGTCGTCGGCCAGCGGCTTCGCGAGCTTCGCCTTCAGCCCGCCCTGCGACGCAAAAGTGTTCGCCTTCTCCTGGAGCTTGTCCGCTGCGCTGTCGATCCTGCTCTCGCTCATTTCTTCGTCGGAGGCTCCTCGCCGGTCGCGATCCGCCAGATCCTCGACGCCAGCCGGCGCGCGGCGAGCGTCGCCAGGGCGCCGAGCGCAGCGTAGAGGCCGGACCAGAGTGCCTTCCGGAGCATGAGCGGTCGATTGCCGCGTTGCTCCAGTGCAAAACATCCCACGTCCTTCCGCGGCGATCGTCGATACTCGAGCGGGTGGAGCGGGACGGGCGAGACGCGGGCAAGCAGGGGCGGCAGCGCCTGATCCGGAGCCTCGTCGCGCGGAAGCGAGTCGGGACGCAGAAGGAGCTGACGGCGGCGCTCGAGGCCGAGGGCGTGAGGGTGACGCAGGCGACCGTGTCGCGCGACATCCGCGAGCTCGGGCTCGAGAAGCGCCGCGACCCGCTCGGGCGGCCGCGCTACGCCGTGCCGGGCCGTGCGGGTCGCGACGACCCGCGCGAGACGCTGGCCGCGCTGCTGGCGCAGTTCGGGCGCAGCGCGACGGCCGCGCAGAACCTCGTCGTCGTGCAATCGGAGATCGGCGCGGCGCCCGCGATCGCTCGCGCGATCGACCGGATCGGCGATCCCGACGTCGTCGGCACGATCGCCGGCGACGACACGTGCCTCGTCGTCGCGAGCGACGCGCGGCGGGCCTCGGCGGTCGCCGCCGATCTCGCACGGGCGATCGGCTGACGTCGTCTTCAGCTGACCGTCACGCCGCCCACACGGGCGGCCGCCGGTCGCCCCACGGCCGAGCCTCCTCGAGCTGCGCCGCGAGGCGGATCAGCGTCGCCTCCTCGCCGACCCGCGCGATCAGCTGGATGCCGATCGGGAGCCCCTCGGCCTCCGCGAACGGCACCGACGCGGCCGGCTGGCCCGTCACGTTGAGCGCCGGCGTGAACGGCGTGAACTCGGCGCCCCGCGCGAACTGCTCCCACGGGTCTTCCGGCTCGAAGACCCAGCCGATCGGAACCGGCAGCTTGGCGAGCGTCGGCGTGAGCACGACGTCCACGTCCTCCCAGAACGAGGCCACCCGCCGCGCGTAGCGCTGGAGCGCGATGACCGCCGTCGAGTACTCGATCGCGCGCGTCTCGAGCGCCGCGCGCGCGAGCGCCTCGTTCAGCGGCTCGAGCTCCTCCGGCGCCTTGCCGAAGAGGGCGGGCCCCATCCGCCACAGGAACCCGAAGCGGTCGAGGAGCCCGTCGTCGCGCCACGGCGGCGTCCCCGCGGTGACGTCGTGGCCGAGCTCGTCGAGAAGCTCCGCCGCCTGTCGCGCCGCCAGCGCGCACGGCTCCTCCACGGGGTAGGGGATCGGCGGCTCGACCGTCCACGCGATGCGCAGCCGCCCCGGGTTCCACGCCGACCTCCGACGCGAAAGGCCGTGCCGGCGCGGGGATCCACGCCGCGTCGCCGGGCTCGTACCCCGCGGCGACGTCGAGGAACGCGGCGGCGTCCCGGACCGTCCACGCGAGCGGGCCGTTCTGCGAGAGCGCGAACGACCCTTCGCCGTACGGCGCGGGCGAGATCCGTCCGCGCGACGGCTTCAGCCCGAAGAGCCCGCAGCAGGAGGCCGGGATGCGGATCGACCCGCCGCCGTCCGAGCCGTGCGCGAGCGGGAGGACGCCGGCGGCGACGTGTGCGCCGGCGCCGCCGCTCGACCCGCCCGGCGTCCGCTCGAGGTTCCACGGGTTCCGGCACGCGCCGTTGAGGATCGACTCGGTGACGCAGGTCGAGCCGAACTCGGGCGTGTTCGTCTTGCCGACGACGACGAACCCGGCGGACCTCACGCGCCGAACAAGCGCGGCGTCGGCAGTCGCGACGTTGTGCGCGAACGGACGCGATGAGTACGTGGTCGGGACCCCGGCGACGTCGGTGAGGTCCTTGATCCCGATCGGCACGCCGGCGAACGGTCCCGGCGGCAACGGCCCGCGTGCAGCCGTGAGCGCCTGCTCGTGGCACAGCGTCACGAACGCGTTCAGCTGTCCATCGGTCGCCTCGATCCGCCTGAAGGTCTCCTCGACGAGCTCGACCGGCGCGACGTCGCGGCGCCGCACCGCCTCGGCGAGCGCGGTGGCGTCGAGCATCAACGCCCGGCCCGCACCGGACGGTGCACTACGGCTTCACGTCCCATGTGGCGAGCTCGCCGGCTTCCTCGGGCGCGAGGTCGGTGCCGACGCGGCCGTCGACGATCGCGCTCACGCGCTCGGCCGGGAGGTACCGCGGCTTCCCGAAGAGGCTCGTCGCGATCACGAGCCCGTCGAAGATGTCCTTCTCCTCGTCGGCGATCACGCGCTCGACGCGGCCGATGCGGCCGTCGTCGCGGTCGGCGACCTCCCAGCCCGCCTCGATCAGGAACCAGGAGACCGGATCGCGGTCCGGCATCAGACGGTGCGGCCGGCGACGTGCCACACGGGGCCTTGCGTCTGCACGGGATCCGTGTCGCAGAGGACGCGCAGGATCCGCACGCTGCCGCGCATGCGGTCGGCGTCGCAGCGCTCGAAGCACCTTCGAACCATCTTCGGGGAGGCCCCGTAGCCGAAGGTGCGCGCGCACCGGAACCGGAACGCCGGCTTCCCGCCGTCGCGGAGCGGGTTGAGGGGCGCCATCAGGACGGCGGCGCGCTCGAGGTAATCGGTGGAGACGAGCTCGACCTCGGCGTAGATGTCGCTCCAGTCGGCGGGCAGCCGCTCGAGCTGTGCCGTCCACGAGTCGGCAAGCGTCCCGCGCGCAACCTCGCTCGCGACCGGCGCCGCCTCGGAGCTCACGAGGTCGAGCCGACCGCGGATCCGCTCGCGGTCGACGCGCTCGAGGAGACGGCGGAGCGCGTCCGGCCCCGGCGCCGCACCGCTCCGCGACGCGAAGAACCGGAGCTCGCGCGGCGCGCTTCTGTACGGCTGCGCCGGTCCCATCAGGGCCGCGGCACGGTCGCACCGGGCGGCGTCGTCGACGGTCAGGCGCAGCCGGGCGTCGCCCCAACGGTCTGGCAGGCCGCGGACGATCTCGTTCCACTGGTCGACCAGCGCCACCCGCAAAACGTACACTGCGCGCTTAGTGGCCAAGGTCGAGAAGAAGGGCTCGCTGCCGGACGACAAGCTCCGCGACTTCCTTCGCGAGATGCTGCTCATCCGCCGCTTCGAGGAGAAGGTGGAGGAGCGGTTCCGCGCCGGCGAGCTCCCCGGGTTCCTGCACGTCGCGATCGGCCAGGAGGCCGTCGCAGTCGGCGTCTGCAGCGCGATGGAGGACGGCGACGTGTTCGCGTCGACGCACCGCGCGCACGGGCACACGCTGGCACGCGGAACGCCCCCGAACGCGGTCATGGCCGAGCTCTACGGCAAGGTCGAGGGCTGCTCGCACGGCTACGGGGGATCGATGCACCTCTACGACCTCGAGCGCGGGAACGTCGGCGCGAACGCCGTCATCGGCGGCGGCCTACCGGGCCTCGTCGGCGCCGGTCTCGCCTACAAGCTGCGCGACGAGCCGCACGTCGCCGTCGCGTTCTTCGGCGACGGCGCGACCAACATCGGCACCTTCCACGAGTCGCTCAACCTCGCGCAGCTCTGGAAGACGAAGACCATCTTCGTCTGCGAGAACAACCGCTGGGCGGAGTCGACTCCGGGGTGGCAGCATTCGCCCGTCTGGGACGACATGTCGAAGCGGGCGCTCGCCTACGACATGCGCTCGATCAAGGTCGACGGCCAGGACGTCGAGGACGTGCACGAGAAGGCGAGCGAGGCGCTCGCGCACGCGCGCTCGGGCGAGGGGCCCGTGTTCCTCGACGTCGACGTGTGGCGGATGCACGGCCACTACATCGGCGACCCGCAGGTCTACCGCACGAAGGAGGACATCCGCGACGCGGCCGAGCACCACGACCCGATCACGCTCCTTCGCGAGCGGCTCGGCGTCTCGGACGACGACTTCCAGGCGCTCGACGAGGACGTGACGAAGGTCGTCGACGACGCGGTTGCGTTCGCGAAGGCGGGCACGGATCCCGCGCCGGAAGACGCCCTCAAGAACGTCTATGCCTGAGCTGTCGTATCGCGAGGCCGTGCGCGACGCGCTCGCGAGGGCGCTCCGCGAGGACGACTCGGTCTTCGTGATGGGCGAGGACATCGCCGAGATGGGCGGGTCGATGGGCGTCACGCAGGGGCTCGTCGACGAGTTCGGGCCCGAGCGGATCCGGAACACGCCGATCTCCGAGATGGCGATCGTCGGCGCAGGCATCGGCGCGGCGGTCGCGGGCATGCGCCCCGTCGTCGAGATCATGTACGAGGACTTTCTGACGCTCTCCCTCGAGCAGATCGTCAACCAGGCGGCGAAGCACCGGTTCATGTCGGGCGGCCAGGTGAAGGTCCCGCTCACGATCCGTACGCAGGGCGGCGCCGGCTGGTCGCCCGGCGCGCAGCACGCGCAGCAGCTCGAGGCCTGGTTCGTCCACGTGCCCGGGCTCAAGGTCGTCTACCCGTCGACCGCGACCGACGTGCGTGGGCTCCTGTGGTCGGCGATCTACGACGACAGCCCAGTGATCTTCTTCGAGCACCGGCTGCTCTACCCGCTGAAGGAGGAGGTGCCGGAGGAGCTCGAGCCGATCCCGCTCGGGAAGGCACGCGTCGTCCAGGAGGGGACGGACGTGACGGTGATCGCGCACGGGCCGCTCGTCCACCGCGCGCGCGCGGCGGCGAAGCAGGCGCAGGAGGAGGACGGGATCTCGGTCGAGATCGTCGACCCGCGGACGCTGCAGCCGCTCGACGAGGAGACGCTCGTCGAGTCGGTCAAGAAGACGAACCGCGCGGTCGTCGCGCACGAGGCCGTGACGCGGATGGGCTTCGGCGCCGAGGTGACCGCCATCCTCCAGGAGCAGGCGTTCGACTGGCTCGACGCGCCGATCGAGCGGGTGGGCGCGAAGTTCGCGCCGCTCGCATTCGCGCCGGTCATGGAGCAGTACTCGATCCCCCAGCCGGACGACGTGCTGGCGGCGATCCGCAGGACGGTCGGCCGTGGCTAGCGAGGTGAAGCTCCCGCGCCTGGGTCAGGGGATGGAGGCGGGAACGGTCACCAAATGGCTGAAGGCGCCCGGCGACCGGGTCGAGAAGGGCGAGCCGCTCTTCGAGGTCGACACCGACAAGGTGACGCAGGAGGTCGAGGCCGACTTCTCGGGCGTCCTGCTGAAGATCGCGCTGGAGGCGGGCGAGGCGCCCGTCGGCCAGACGATCGCGTGGATCGGCGACGAGGGTGAGGAGATCGCCGACGCGCCGGCTGCCGCCGACGGCAGCGGGAACGGAGACGGCGGAGCGCCGGCGTCGGCGGAGAAGCCTGCGCGCGCGCCGGAGCGCGATTCGGATCGCGAGGAGGGGCGTGCGGCCGCCGCGGCCGCCGCGGAGGCTCAGCCGACGACGACGAACGGCGACGCCGCCGCGACGCGCGACGGCGGCCGGATCAAGGCCTCGCCGCTCGCGCGGCGGATCGCGCGCGAGCGCGGACTCGACCTCTCGCAGATTCGCGGCACCGGGCCTGAGGGGAGGATCGTCGCTGAGGACGTCGAGCGCGCGCAGGCGCAGCCCGCCGCCCCGGACGCGGCCCCCCAGCCGGTGGGCGAGGACGAGCGCGTCCCGCTCACGAGCATCCGCCGGACGATCGCGCGGCGGCTCACCGCGGCGTGGCAAGCGCCCGTCTTCCAGCTCACGCTCTCGGCGGACATGGAGCGCGCGACGGCGGTCGTCGCGAAGGCGCGGGAGCTTTCCCCGGACGTCCGGATCACGGTGACCGACCTGCTCGCCAAGGTCAGCGCCCAGGCGCTGATGCGCCACCGGGACGTGAACGTCGAGTTCGCCGAGGACGCGCTCATCCGCCACCCGAGCGCGAACGTCGGCATCGCCGTCGCCGCGCCGCAGGGGCTCGTCGTCCCGGTCATCCGCGCGGTCGAGCGCCTCTCGCTGGCCCAGACCGCTCAGGTCCGCGGCGAGGTCGTGGGGCGCGCGCGCGAGAACAAGCTCACGCAGACCGATCTCGAGGGCGGCACCTTCACGATCTCGAACCTCGGCATGTACGGCATCGAGCAGTTCGTCGCCGTTCTGAACCCGCCGCAGGCGGCAATCCTCGCGGTCGCCGCGACGCAGGACCGGGTCGTCGCCGTCGACGGCGTGCCGACCGTGCGGCCGATGATGACGATGACGCTGACGGTCGACCACCGCGCGGTCGACGGCGCCGCGGCCGCCGACTTCCTGACGACGGTCAAGACGTTCGTCGAGGATCCGGCGCTGGCCCTCTAGAGACGCGCCGCCGTGGGTCTCGACGCTGCCGAAGCGCCGGCCCCGAGGTCGCTCGTACGGGCGACCGACATCGACGTGCTGCCCCTCGACCGAGAGGTGACGCGCCGCGACGGTTACCTCGTCGTCCGGTCGCCCGGCAATCCCGCCCACTACTGGGGAAACCTCGTGATCTTCGACGATGCGCCGCGCCCCGGCGACGCGGCCGCGTGGGAAGGCGTCTTCGCGGCCGAGCTCGGGCAAGACCCGCGCGTGCGGCATCGGACGTTCGCCTGGGACCGCGTCGACGGGGCGGCCGGCGCCGCGCGCGAGGAGTTCGTAGCCCGCGGCTACGACCTCGACGAGACGATCGGGCTGGTCGCGTCGACGAGCGACCTCCGGGCGCACCCGCGGGAGAACCGGAACGTCGCGATCCGGGAGCTCGATCCGCGCGCGGGCGCCGACGCGGACCTGTGGGACGCCGTCGTCGAGCTTCAGGTTTCGACCCGCGACCCGGAACACGGCGAGGACGAGCACCGCGAGTTCACCCGCACGCGGCTGGATGATCGGCGGCGCCTATTCGCCGCGGGGCGAGGCGGGTGGTTCGTCGCGGTCGACCCGACCGCGGGCGCGGTCGTCGCGAGTTGCGGGGTCGTCGTGACCGGCACCCGCGGGCGGTTCCAGGTCGTCGACACGGCCGCCGAGCATCGCCGGCGCGGGATCGCGTCACGGCTTGTCGTCGAGGCGGCGAAGCGCGCGGCAGACGCCTACGGCGCGACGCGATTCGTGATCGCCGCCGACGCCGACTACCACGCGCTCGGGCTCTACGAGTCGCTCGGCTTCCGCCGGGCAGAGCACGTCATCGGCGTCTGCCTATGGCCACGCGGCCGCGACGCCTCCGCTGATCGCGCATAGGCCGGAGCTACGACTCGACGAGGATCACCAGCGTTTCCGGCCGGACGCCGTCGTTTTGCATTGCATCTGCTGCTTCCTGCGTCTGCATCGCAGACATGAGGGCGTCCATGTCGGCCACGTCCATCACCAGGCCGACGCGACTCCTGTTCGTCGGGTCCACGAACGTCCGTATGTTCGTGACTCCGTGCGACCCGAGAAACTCTTCGCGCTTGGGCGACGCAAGCCAGTGATCGGTGTCGTTGACGTCATGGTGGGCGATCACGGTCGGCATGGCTACTCCTTCGCTGGTGGCGGGCCACCCCCCGAACGGGACCTCCGATCCTAGTGCGCCGGGCGGCACGTTCCTATTATCTGTGCCGACGCTCGCTATGCTCGGGCCGCGGATGGCCGTCGGGAGCACGCGCGTCTGGTACCTCGTTCGCGACTTCGACAGGGGGCGCGACTTCTACAAGCGGATCCTCGGGTTCGACGAGACCTTCGTCGACTGGGACGACCGCTGGGCGAAGCTCGAGCGGGGCGCGATGCACATCGCGCTGGCCGAGGGCGAGCCGAATCCGGAAGGCGGGGTGGCAACCGTCGACGTCGACGACGTGAAGGCCGAGGCCGAGCGGCTCCGCCGCGACGACGTCAACGTGGGCGTCGTGATCGAGCTCGCCGGGCAGATGCGGCTGGTGGACGTCTTCGACCCCGACGGCAACCGCGTCCAGCTCGCCCAGCCGCTCGACTGACGCTGCCTTGGCCGACGCGCCCGCCTCGATGATTCGCCGCGGCGCCCCCACCGACGTGCCGTTCATGCGCTCGATGCTCACGCACGCGTACAACTGGCGCGTGAGCGCGCTCGAGACCGACATTCCGCTCACGCGCTACGTCGAGGCGTGGGGCCGCCAGGGAGACGTCGCGCTGATCGGGACCGAGCGGGGTCATCGCATCGGGGCCGCGTGGTTCCGGCTCTTTCCGGCTTCAGCGCCCGGCTACGGATTCGTGGACGAGGCGACGCCTGAGCTCACGATCGCCGTCGTCCCGTCACGTCGCCGCCACGGCGTCGGCCACGATCTGCTGGAGGAGCTCGTGAAGCGGGCGGCGGACGACGGGCATCCCGCGATCTCGCTGTCGGTCGAGGAGGGAAGCCCGGCGGTGTCGTTCTACGAGCGTCACGGATTCGAGCGCGTGGGGGAGGCCGACAGCGGCGTCACGATGCGGCGAAGTCTAGGTTAACCGTCGGCGAAACCTACCGGAACGTGACTAGACGTATGCCCTGGTCTGTGCGACTATGCAGACGGAACCGGGGGTCGTGCTCCAGCGGCAGGAGGTGTGGCGGTGATCGGGTCGATGAGAATCTCGCTTCGGCGAGTTGTGTTGGTGCTTCCGCTTGCGATCGTGATCGCCTCGATCGGAGGCGCAATTCAGGGGCAGGCGGCCCCTTCGACGAAGTACTACAACGTCACGCTCGCACCTACCTCGGTCGGTCGCGGCGCGACGACGCCGGTCACCCTGACGCTGAAGAACAGCACGTCGAGCACCCAGACCCTCGGTTCGGTGAACGTGACGGTTCCGACGGCCTCGGGATTCACGGCGACGCCGACGGCGACCACCGCGACCAGCACCGGCGGCCGGAGCTGGACCGTGAAGGCGTCGAACCCGATCGAGCTGCGCGCGCTCACGCCGGGCGACGCGCTCGCGCCCGGCGAGTCCGTGTCGGTGGCGCTGGCGGTCACGGCTAGCTGCACCGCAACGGCGGCTCAGTGGTCGACGCAGGCGAAGCAGTCGAACGGCTTCAACGGCCCGCCCGGCAACGACTTCGCGCCCGAGGCGGGGACTCCGCCGACGCTCGGCATCTCCGGCTCGTGCGGTTTCCAGTTCGACCCGATCGCGTCGCCGCAGACCGCCGGCACGGCGTTCGGCGTCACGGTCCGGGCGTTCGACGGACTCGGGAATCCCGCGGCCGGGTACAACGGGACCGCGACGCTGAGCGGGACGTTCAGCTCGACGCACGGGACGCCGACCGGCCTCGGGACGATCTCGTTCTCCGGCGGCGTCGCGACGTCGAGCGTCACGACGTTCACGGCCGAGCCCGGCCAGACGCTGACGGCGACGAACGGCTCGATGACCGGCACGAGCAGCCCCGCATTCACCGTCGATCCCGGTGCGCCGTACAAGCTCGAGTTCGCGCAGCAGCCGACGGTGACGGACGTTGCGCCGACGGTGATGTCACCGCCGGTCACCGTCAACGTGCTCGACCAGTGGGGCAACCTGAACACACTCGCGTCGCAGCAGCAGCCCGTCACGCTCGCGCTGAACCCGAACCTCGCCGGCGCGACGCTCGGCGGCACGACGACGCGGCCTTCGAGCGGCGGAGTCGCCACGTTCGGCGATCTCACAATTTCCGCCTCCGGCGAGAGCATGACGCTCCAGGCGACGTCCGGGACGCTCCAGCCGGCGACGAGCCAGCCGTTCGGCGTCTTCGACAAGACGTGCCCGGCGAACTCGATCCTGCTCTGCAGCGGCCACGACAAGAGCGACACCACGTTCGTCGACGTCCAGCTGCCGGACTTCGGCACGGGCTTCACGCAGATTGCCTTCACGCGACCCGTCGCAGCCGTTCAGGTGCGACGGATCGGCACTCACGTCGAAGGGCGCGCTCGTGACGATCGTCCCTCCGCCCGGCTACGAGTGGCCGAACTACATCACGACGACGTTCCGGTTCTCGAAGGCGGTCGCGCCCGGCACGGGCGTCGCGAACTTCACCTTCTGCCTGAAGAAGCCGACGGACACGCAGTTCACGAAGGTCCTCGACTGCCCGAAGAACCTGAAGGAGTCCGTCGCTGCCGTGCATCTCGAAGCGGAACCGCAACGGCGTCGGCGAGCTCGTCATGGTTCTGCTGCACACGTCGTCGGACCCCGTCGGCCGGGCTCGGCTAAGCTCGGACTTCAGGCAGTAGACGGCAGGGCGCGTGACCTGCTCGACACCCAAGCGGTCGAGCAGGTCACGGCTCTCGGCTGACGCCGCTTCGTCGGCCTCGAGCAGCGACTTGAGGTCGAGTGCAAGCGCAAGCTCGTAGAGCGGCTTCTCCTTCGCGAGCGATCGCGACGGCAGTCGAGATCGCGCCGCGCCGCCTCCGCGTGCTCTCCGAGCTGATGGAGCGCGGCCGCCCGCACCCGGTGCGCGGTCGAGCGGAGCGCCGGGAGCTGGCTGTCGGCGGTCGACTTCGAGAACGGAATCGATCATGCGCAAGCGCCTCATCCGGGCGTTCACCGCGCAAGGTCATCACCTCGGCGACCCGCGTTTCGGTCTCGATGGCGAAGCTTGTCGCCTGGATGGCACGGAATGACTCCGCCGCGTCGGCCAGCATGTGCGTCGCTTCGTCGTGGTCGCCGGCGCGAGCCGCGACGCGGCCAAGGTTCGCGCGTGCAAGCGTCGCTAGCCCACCGCTCGCCGACGCGGTCACACGTCGCGACGACTTCGTCGAAGAGCGTCGTCGCCTCGTCGAGATGCCCCTGGTCAGAGAGGATCTCTCCGATGTTGTTCGTCGCCATCGCAGCGCTGACGGCGTCGCCGATCCGCTCCCGTAACCGCCGGCTTCGCTCGTAGAGGTCGAGCGCCTTCTCCCAGTCACCTTCGTAGTAGGCGTCGATACCGAGGTTCATCAGCGCGCTCGCTTGCCCGCTGAGGTCGCCGAGGTCCTCGTAGAGCGGGAGCGCAACGCCCGCCGAACGCCTTCCGGTCCGGCGATCCGATGCAGCGTGTGCGCGATGTGAAGCGCAAGGTATGCCGCCGCGAGCGTCTTCGATGTCATCGGCGGCGAGAGCGTCTTGGACGACGACGTCGAGTCGCTCGGATGCAGTCGTGGAATTTGCCCTGCCGGAACCGGACCTGCGCGTACCCGAGCCCAAACTCCAGGAGATACCGAGTACGGAGTTCCTCGTCCGCGAGTGTCTTCGCAGCCGCGACGCCGCGTCCGTACCACCGCAGCGCGTCCGGGTACCGACCCCACCACTGGCGGAGCGTGCCTTCCTTGTACATCAGGCCGACCTGCTCCGGTCCGTCCTTCGGTGCGAGCCGCCTCGCCGCGGCGAACGCACGTGACGCGTCCTCGAACTCACCGAGCAGGCGCAGGGACTCGCCGACGTCCTCCCACACCCGAGCGACCTCGGCGGGGTCCAGGTCCTTCACGCCGCGCGCGACGTCGAGGGCGCGCCGGTAGAAGTCGACGGCCTCGCGGTTCGCCCACTTCTCGCGGGCGCGGCGGCCGGCCTCGATCGAGTACTTCCACGTCTCCGCGGCGCGGCCCGCGCGTTCGAAGTGGAGCGAGAGGAGCTCGGCCTCGTCGAACGCGTCCGCGCCGAGGCGGCGCTCCATGACGTCGGCGACCCGCTCGTGCAGCTCGCGGCGGCGGCGGAATGCCAGGCCCTCGTACGCGGCGTCGCGGATGAGCGCGTGGCGGAACCTGAAACCGGCCGCGACGTCCGGGTCGCGCTCGACGAACTCTCCGAGCCGGTCCCACGCCTCGGAATCGGCCGCAGCCGACGGGTCGTCCTCCAGCACCGCCGCGATGTCGGCCGCGGAGAAGGACGCGCCGAGCACCGACGCCCACCGGAGCAGGGCGCGATCCGCGGGCGCCAACGCGTCGATCCGCGTTCCGAGCAGCGCCTCGACCGTCTCCGGGAGCTCGTCGGCATCGGCCTGCTGCCCGGCAGACGCGAGCTCCTGGAGGAAGAGCGGGTTCCCGGCACCGCGCTCGGCGATCGCGGCCAGCTCGTCCTCCGTCAGCCCTGCGTCGGACGCGGCGGCGGCGACGAGGATCTTCGCGTCGGCCTCCGGCAGCGGCTCGAGGCGAAGCGTCAGCGCGGGGAGGGGCGGCGTTCCCTCCGCCGCCACGAACCCGCCGGCGACGGCGCGTCGGGTCGTGCACGCGAGCCACGGTCGCATCGGAAGCTGCGTCCCGATGTGGCGCAGGAGGTCCGACGAGGCCTCGTCCATCCAGTGCACGTCCTCGAATACGAGCAGCGTCGCGCCGTCGACGAGCTTCGAGAGCAGCGACCCGACGACGCCGTGGAGCCGCGCCCGCCGGAACGCGGGATCGAGCTCGTCCACCTCGGGCGTCGACTCGACCCAGACGTCGAGCGGGGCGGCGAGAAGCGGCGTCCACGGGACGAGCTCGCCGTCGAGCTCGCCGACGCGCGCGGAGAGCACGTCGCGGTTCGTGTGGCCGTCGTCCGTGAACTCGACGCCGAGCAGCGACCGCAGCAGAGGCCGGAACGTGAAGTACGGCGTCGAGGACTCGTACTGCTCGCAGCGGACCGTCAGCTTGTTCATGTCGGCGCACTGCTGCCGCAGCTCCTCCGTCAGGCGCGTCTTGCCGATTCCCGGCTCGCCGACCAGCTCGACGAGGGTGCCGTAGCCCATCCGCACCGGCGCGACCGACGCGCCGAGCACGGCGCGCTCGCGCTCGCGGTCGACGAACGGCAGCTCGCGCACGGCCCGCTCGCCGCGGTCGGCACGCAGCTCGCCGAGCGCCGACGCGCGGACCGGCTCGGACTTCCCCTTGACGAAGAACGGCTCGAGCGGCGCGATGTCGAAGTGCGCGTGCGACCGCTCCAGGACGGCCTCGGAGACGAGGATCTGGTTCGGCGCGGCGCGCGCCATCAGCCGTGCCGCCAGGGCTGCCGTGTCGCCCAGGAGCGTGTAGGTGCGGCGGAAGGTCGCACCCACCTGGCCGGTGAAGACGCGGCCGCGGCTGACCCCGACGTGCAGGTCGAGCGGCGAGCCCTCGCGGACGACCGCGCGCACCGTGCGCAGCAGCCGCTCCTCGTCGTCGCCCGCGCTCTGCGGAGCCCCCGACACGAGGATGATGCGGCCGCCGTCCCGGTCGACGTCGCTCTCGAGGAACGTCACCTCGTGCTCGGCAGCGGCGCGCTGGATGCGAAGGACGACCTCCTCGAGCGCCGCGGCCGCGGCGGCCGGCCCCTCACCGTCGACGAGGTCGTCGATGCCCGAGTAGCGCACGAAGGCGATCGCAACGGCGCGGTGCTCGCCCTCCAGCGGCCCGACCTCGAGAAGCTGCGCGCGGAGCGGCGCCGGAACGACGGTCTCGAGCGCGAGCCCCTCGATGTCGGGCAACGGCTCGACGCCCTCGTCCGCGCGCGGCTCGCTTCGCAGCAGGATCCCCTCGCCCTTGTCCTCGCCGAGCTGCGCCGCGTCGAGCTCCTCCGCCGTCTCCGGGCTGAGAAGGATGTCGCCGGCCTCCGAGGTCGACTCCATCTCGACGGTGCGCGTCGCGCCGGGACCAGTGACGAGCAGCTCCCGGTGTGTCTCGCCGACGAGGACGAACAGGAAGACGTCGCTGTGGAGGCCGACGTGCATCCGGAGCTGGACGACGCCTGCGGAGGTGCGCGGGCGGCCGATCGTCCTGAGCAGGCGCGTCGCATCCCGTACGCGGCCCGCGCTGCCCGGCGCGCGTGGCCGTCGCCGGTGTAGAAGAGGAGGAGCGCGTCGCCGCCGAACTTGAGGAGGCCGCCGCCGTAGGCGTACGCGATCTCGAGCAGCGCCGCGAAGGTCGCGTTCATGACGTCCGTGACCTCCTCGGCGCCCGGCTTCCCGAGCGACGACAGCTTCTCCGACATCGCGGTGAACCCCGAGATGTCGACGAACGCCAGCGTCCCCTCGACCTCCTGCCACGTCTGCTCGGGACGGTCGCGCAGCCAGTCGAGCGTGAGGCGCGGGACGAACGGGACGAGCTCGCGCGTCGAGCCCGCCGGACGGCCCGGAGCTCGTCGCCGTCATGTTCGAGATACTGCCCGAACGGGAAGACGTCGACGAAGCGGCGTACCCGCTCCCCCCGCGACGTCGTTCCAGAGCAGATGCAAACGCAGCCCGAAGAGCAGCCGGTCGCGACGTGGTCGCTGCAGACGGTCGCCGGTCCACAATGTGGCGATTGCGCGCAGCGGCTTTCGCTGGAGCGTCGTCGCGCGCGGGTCGGAGGTCGTGAGCGCGTCGCTCGACGACGCGCTGCGGCAGACGCTCGCGCGCTCGACGCGGCGGGATAAAGAGAGCTACGTAGCCGCCGCGACGAGCGGCACGAGCTCCGCGATGAAGCGCGGGTCGATCGAGTGCGCCATCGGCGACTCGCGATACAGAACGTCCGCTCCCGCCGCTTCGAGTCGCTCCCGGGCGCGGCGCGCGAACTCGACGCGCGATCACCGGGTCGAGCGTCCCATGGCCGATCGCGACCGGCGGGAACGGGCGGGCGACGTCGAGCTCCCAGCCCTCGACCTCCGGGATGAACCCCGACAGCGCGACGACCGCCGACGGCCGCGGGCGGCCGGTGCCGAGGCCGAGAGCGAGCGCCATCACCGCGCCCTGCGAGAAGCCGCCGAGGACGACGCGCTCGTGCGGCAGCCCGTCGAGCCACTCGGAGGCGGCGCGGTACGACCCCGCGAAGGTCGGCGGATCGGGGTAGCCGACGCGCGGCACGACGTACCAGTGCGCGCCGCCCGGCGGCAGCGCGAGCGGGCCGCGCGGGCAGTAGCCGTCCAGGCGGCGCTCCGGATCGAGCGCGTCGAGGAGCGGGAAGAGGTCGTGCTCGTCGGCGCCGCGCCCGTGGAAGAGCACGAGCGCGCCGGCCGCGTCGCTCGACGCGGGCCGCTCCGCGACGATCACGCGCTCGACGCGCTCGCGCGGGTTCGGAAGCGGCGTCAGCACCGGCTCGATCTGGAACCGGAGGTGCTCGAACGTCGGCGGCAGGATCAGGCTCTCGCCGAGGTGCTCGACGTCCTCGTCCGCCGTGAAGCCGGGTCCGAGAGACGCGATCTCGAACAGGACGCCGCTCGGCTCGCGGAAGTAGATCGAGCTGAACCAGAAGCGGTCGATCACCGGCGTCGGCCGCCCGCCCGCCTCGCGTACGCGCTCGATCCACTTCGCGTGCTCGTCCGTGAGAGCGGCCCACGCGACGTGGTGCACGGTGCCCGCCCCGGGCACGCCGCGCTCGGACCGGCGGCGCGTCGTAGGCGTAGAACCCCGTCCGCTCGCCGCTCGAGACCCACTCCGGCTCGAAGCCGAGCGAGCCGAGGAACGAGGCGCTCGCCTCGGGCGAAGCTGCGTACGCGCGCACGCCGGCGAAGCCGCGGATCGCGTGCTCCTCCGGGATCTCGGGGTGGCGCGCCACGAGCGGCGGATCTCCGAGTCGTCGACGACGAGCTCGAGCGCGAGCCCTTCCGGATCGGCGAAGACGAGCGAGCCGTCGCTGCGCTCGCCGCCCACGCGCTTCTCCCAGAAGTCGAGCGACTCCTCGCTCCCGACGCGGAGGACGACGCGGTGCACCATGCCGTTCCCGGCGCGGCCGCGGATCGCCCCGGGGTACTCGAAGAACGTGATGTCGGCGCCGGCCGAGCCGAGCTCGTCGGCGTAGAAGAGGTGGTAGACGCTCGGGTCGTCCTGGTTGACGGTCTTCTTGACGAGACGCAGTCCGAGCGTCCCGGTGTAGTAGTCGAGGTTCTGGGGCGCGTCGCCCGTGATGCACGTGACGTGGTGGATCCCGTGGAGCCTCATACGGCCATACTGCCACCTTCGTGCGGGTTGTCGCAGTCGCAGACGGAGCGCTCAGAATCGAGGAGCGTCCGGATCCGGTCGCGGGGCCGGGGCAGGTCGTCGTGCGCATCCGGGCGAGCGGCGTCAACGCCGCCGACCTGATGCAGCGCGCCGGGCGGTACCCGGCTCCTCCGGGCGCTCCGGCGGACGTCCCGGGCCTCGAGCTGGCCGGCGAAGTCGAGGCGGTCGGCGCCGGCGTGGCCCGCTTCGGCCCCGGCGATCGCGTGCTCGCGCTCGTCGGCGGCGGAGGCCACGCCGATCGCGCCGCCGTTCACTCGAGGCTGCTCATGCCCGCGCCGGAACGGCTCGAGTGGGACGCTGCAGGCGGCTTCGTCGAGGTCTTCGCGACGGCGCACGACGCCCTCTTCACGCAGGCGGCGCTCGCGCCGGCGAGCGGCTCCTCGTCCGTGGGGCCGCCGGCGGCGTGGGCGTCGCCGCGGTGCAGCTCGGCATCGCTGCAGGCGCGACCGTGACGGGCCTCGTCCGCCGCGACGAGCACCGCGCGCGGATCGAGGCGCTCGGCGCCGACACCGACGTCTCCGGCGCCTACGACGTCGTGCTCGAGCTCGTCGGCGGCGATGCGCTCGCCGAGGACGTGGACCTGCTCGCGGCCGGCGGCCGGCTCGTCGTCATCGGCGTCGGTGCGGGCGCGACGGCCGCGGTCGACTTTCGCAAGCTGATGCAGCGGCGGGCGCGAATCTCCGCATCGACGCTCCGCGCCCGTCCGCTCGAGGAGAAGGCGCTCGTCGTCCGTCGCCTCGAGCGCCACGTCGCGCCGCTCGTCGACCGCGGCGTCGTCTCGGTGCCGGTGCACGCGACGTACCCGCTCGAGCGTGCACAGGAGGCATACGACGCCTTCGCCGCCGGCGGCAAGTTCGGCAAGATCGTCCTCACCGCCGGCGGCTGACGCTACGCGCTACGCGAGGGCGCGCAGACCGCCGGGAACTCGCTCGCGTCCTGGATCCCGACGCTCTTGAGGATCTCGGTGATCGCCGCCGGCGGCACCGGCCCGTCCTGGAGGCCGATCCGGAGGCCGACGTTCGCGAAGATGAGGCCCTGACCCGGCGCGACGAAGCGGCCGTCGTTCCCCGGGATGCGGACGAGCCATGTGCCGTCCGGCTGCGGCTCGCCGATGACCGGGCCCGGCGAGCGGAGTCGACAGCGACTTGCCGCTGAGCGGGTTCGTGTAGGTGATCGTGAACGCGTGCAGGAGGATCGTCGTCTTGACGACGTTCCCGTCGTTGTCGGTGAACGTCGTCACGCGGCGGAAGCCTTCGACGTGCGCCGCGATCGGGAACGCACAGAAATCGGGACCGGCGGGGATCGTCACGTCGCGGTTCACGTACGACTCGACGACCGTCGGCGCGGCCGCCGACGCCGCCGATGCCGCGCACGCGAACAGCGTCGCGACGAGCAGGGCGAGCTTCTTCACGTTTCCACCTCCTGGTCGGTCAGTACCATTGACGGCTTATGATCCTGACAGAGCTGAAGCCGGGCGAACGTGACGATCTCGCATTGGCGGTCGACCTCGCGAACTCGTGGGAGACGCTGGATCCGCCGAACGAGCGGCTCACGCTCCGCACGCTGAAGCGGCTGCTCGAGCACCACGGTCACCGCGCAGCTGCACGCGCGGCCCGCGAGCGCGACGTGCTCGCGCTGCGCGGCGGTGCGCGACGAGCTGCGGCGCGCGTTCGAGGCGCGGTCGGACGCGCGTGCGATCGAGATCCTGAATCGGCAGCTCACCGGCCACCGCGCTCCGATCCTCCGCGCTCGACGGCCGCCGGGTGGCGCTTCGGCGTGGGACGAGCGGACGCCCGCGTTCGTACGCGCCGGCCGCCGCGACGGCGCTCCTCGACGCGCTCCGCGTCGACGGATTCGAACGGTTCGGCCGCTGCGCAGGCTCGCCGTGCACCGGCGTCTTCGTCGACCGCTCGCGCAATCGCAGCCGCCGCTACTGCTGCGACCTTCTGCGCGATCGCTCGCACCAGCGGGCCAGTCGGGCGCGCCGCGCTAGCCTCGCCCGCTGAAACCGAACGCGAGGAGACGAGAGATGGAAGTCGACGTCGCCGTCCTGGGCGGTGGCCCCGGTGGCTACACCGCCGCGATCCGCGCAGCGCAGCTCGGCGCGACGGTCGCCTGCATCGAGAAGGAGCCCGAGCTCGGCGGCACGTGCCTGCGCGTCGGGTGCATCCCGACGAAGGCGTGGGTGCAGACGGCGCACTTCATCCACCAGGCGCGCGACTCGTTCGCGAAGCTCGGCGTCAAGGTCGGCGAGCCGGAGCTCGACTTCGGCGCCGCGAACGAGTGGAAGCAGCGGCGTCGTCGGCGCAGATGACCGGCGGCGTCGCGTCGCTCTTCAAGGCGAACGGCGTCACGTGGGTCAAGGGCGCTCGGCAGGTTCGCCGACGCGAACACGATCGCGGTCGAGGGCGGCGAGGACGTGACGTTCAAGCCGGCGATCGTCGCCACCGGAAGCTTTCCGCTGCGGCCGCCGATCCCGGGCCTCGAGAGCGACCTCTGCGTCGACTCGACGGGCCTCCTCGCGCAGACCGAGGTGCCTCGCCGGCTCGTCGTCCTCGGCGGCGGGATCATCGGCTGCGAGTTCGCCTCGATCTTCAGCACCTTCGGGAGCGAGGTCACGGTCATCGAGATGCTCGACACGCTGATCCCGCAGGAGGACGCGGACGCGGCGAAGGAGCTCGAGAAGCAGTTCGGGAAGAAGGGGATCGCGCTCAACCTCGGCAAGCAGTGCACGAAGGTCGAGCAGCAGGGGAACGCGCTTCGCGTCACGTTCGGCGAGGGCGAGACGGTCGATTGCGACCTGATGCTCGTGTCGGTCGGCCGCGCGCCGCTCGTCGAGGACCTCGGCCTCGAGGCGATCGGCGTCGAGCTCGACCGCAGGAAGGGGATCACCGCCGACGAGCACCGCCGGACGACGGTTCCCGCATGTCTACGCGGTCGGCGACTGCGCCGGCTACTGGCAGCTCGCCCACACCGCGTTCCGCGAGGGCGAGGTCGCCGCCGAGAACGCGTGCGGCCACGACGCGATCGTCGACAACCGCGCCGTTCCGCGGCCGATCTACACCGACCCGGAGATCGCGGGCGTCGGGCCTGACGGAGGCGGAGGCGCGCGAGCAGTACGGCGACGACGTCGCGGTCGGCCGATTCCCGTGGGCGGCGAACGCGCGCGCGGTGATGCAGAACGAGACGACCGGCTGGGTCAAGTCGATCCACGAGACGCGGTACGGCGAGCTGCTCGGCCTCGTGATGGTCGGCCCGCACGTCACCGACCTCGTCGAGGCCGGCGTCGTCGCGATCGACGCCGAGTCGACCGTCGAGACGGTCGCCGACGGCATGGCGCCGCACCCGACGCTGGCCGAGGCGCTCAAGGAGGCCGGCCTCGCCGCGCTCGGCCGCGCGATCCATATCGCGAACCGCAAGCCGCGCGCGCCGGTGAAGGCGTAGGGAAGCGCCCGCGACGCGGCCCGCGGAGCCTACGCGGCTGCGGGCGACGCGGTCTCGTCGCGGACCGACGCCGCGGCGGGCCGTCGGCGCCGACCGCGCGGACGGCGGGCGCGGCCGCGACGAACGCGTTCGTGAGCGCGAGGACGCCGCCGGCGACGACGAACATCGGCCCGACGCCGATCGCGTCCGCGAGCGGGCCGAGCGTGACGAACCCGATCGGGCATGAAGACGAACGAGACGAGCCAGTCGTACGAGCTGACGCGCGCCAGGACGTCCTCCGGGATACCGGCCTGAAGCGTCGTCTGCCACAGCGCCGTGCCGAACGAGATTCCGGCCAGCCCGCGCCGTAGGCCGCGGCGACGATCGCCGTCGGCGAGCGGCGGTGCGAGCGCGAGAAGCGGCAGCGCGCAGAGCGTCCAGGCGCCGAAGGCCGGCCGCGAGCGGGCGCGCGGGGCGGACGCGGAGCGCAACGGCGCCTCCGGCGACGGCTCCGAGCGCGCCGCCCGTGCCGATGACGCCCCACTGGCGCGCGCCGCCGAGGTCGTCGCGGGCGACGATCGGCCCCAGGACGAGGAACGCGGAGAAGCAGAGGTTCGTGAGCGAGAACGAGACGAGCGGCAGCCACACCCAGGCGCGGCTCCGCACCTCGCGCAGGCCGCGCGCGAGGTCGACCGCGAATCGGCGCGCGGCCGGGGCGGACGATCGCCGCGGCACGGACGGCGCGCGAGGAACAGCGCGCTCGCGACGAACGTGGCGGAGTCGACGGCGAACACCCAGCCAGTGCCGACGCCGACGACGAGCAGGCCGGACAGCACCGGCCCGAAGACGTTCGACCGCCGACTGCGACATCCCGAGGAGCGCGTTCGCGCTCTGGAGCCGCTCCGGCGGGACGGTCTGCGGGACGAGGCCCGTCGACGCCGGCCCGAAGAACGCCGAGGCCGCGCCGAAGATCCCGGCCGTCACGAAGAAGAGGCCGAGCGTCATGTGCCCCGTCAAGCAGCATCGCGGCCGTGAACGCCTCGACGCGCGCGCGCACGACGTCGCACGTGACCATCACCGTTCGCCTCGGCAGCCGGTCGGCGTAGACGCCTCCGACGAGCGACAGCGAGACGCGCGTCGACCGTGAAGACGGCGAGCACCGCGCCGAGCGCCTGCCGCGGTCCCCGACACCGACAGGACGGCGAAGGCGAGCGCGACGGGGACGAGCGAATCGCCGACGGCGGACGAGGCGCGGCCGAGGAAGAGCAGCCGGAACTGCGTCTCCGACAGGGTGCCCGAGCTTCTCTCTCGGCTTTGGCACCGCGCGAGCGTAGACCGTATCTCTCGGCGGCGTTCAGCACGTTGGCCTCTTGCATATGTCCGTGTCGGCGGAACGTGGAGCCACGCGGCCTCGGTCGGCGATCGGCGACCACGAGTTCGAGCGGATGTACCGGCGTCACGCGACGGCGTGTACCGGTACGCGCTGCTGCTCCTGCGCTCTCCGCACGACGCCGAGGACGTGACGCAGACGACGTTCGTCCGCGCCTACGGCGCGCTCGCCGCGGCTCGAGCGTGCGCAACCCGAAGTCAGTGGCTGCTGACGATCGCGCACAACGAATGCCTGCAGGCACCTCGGGTCGCCGGCCCGCGGGATCGTCGCGCTCGAGCTCGACGAGGCGACGCTCGCGGCGCCGGACCGACGAGGACGCGTCCGACGGCCGACGAGATCCGCGACGCGCTCGAAGAGCTCGTCGTTCAACCAGCGCGCGGCGCTCGTCATGCGCGAGCTCGAGGATCGGTCCTACGCCGAGATCGCCGAGGTGCTCGGCCTTTCGGTCTCCGCCGTCGAGACGCTGCTCTTCCGCGCGCGCCGCGCGCTGCGAGAGCAGCTCGAGGGCGAACGTCGCGTGCGCCGACGCCGAGCGTCTGCTCTCGAAGCAGATCGACGGCGAGCTCGTCACCGGACGAGACGCCGCCGGCTTCGCGCGCACGTCGCGCGCCTGCGCCTCGTGCTCGACGCTCGAGCGCCGGCAGCGCGGCCGTCGCGCGGCGCTGCGGCGCCTCGGCGGCGCGATCACGCTCCCGTCGTCGCTCGGCTCGTTCGGCGGCGGCGGCGGAGGGGTGGTCGCGGGCGGGGTCACGGCCGCGGTCGGGGCGAAGGCGGCCGCGGTGGTGATCGCGGCGCTCACGGTCACCGGGGTCGGCGTCGGCGTCGGCGATGCGCAACGGGGACGGCCGGCGGGAACGGCCTCGGGAGGCGCCGTCGTCCGTGTCGACGCTCCCGGACGGGTCAGCGCCCGCGGGCGGCGGCCGTCCGATCGCGGCGCGAAAGCCGGAGCCGTCGCATCGTCGTTCTCGCCGGCGGAGCCGCCACGGGCAGGGCGCGCAGCAGACGCTGCTGGCACGCGCGAGCGAGGCCGACCTGCGCCGGCCAGCGCGTTCGACCTTCACCGTCCGGGCCTCAGTCGGGAACCGAGCCGCCGATCGGGTGCGCCTGTGAGCGCGCAGGCGGAGGCCGGCGCCGCGGCGGGTTCGACCGTCGCTTCGGCCGCCACGACCGCGCGGCTTCCGGAGGCGCAGGCCGCAACCGCGCCTCGCCCTTCGGCCACTTCCGCCCACGACCCGGGACGGACGACGCGGGCGCTGCCGTCGACGCCTAGCGTCTCGGCGGCAGTGCCGACGGCGACCGTGCCGTCGGTGACGGTGCCGTCGGTGACGGTCCGCCCGTCGGTGAACGTGCCGTCGGTCGCGGTGCCGTCCGTGACGGCGCCGTCGCTCCCGACGCCGGCGTGACGCCGCCCTTCCCATCGACCCCGACGGTGACGACGCCCTCGTTGCCCGCCGCGCCCGCGGTGACCGCTCCGACGGTGCCGGCGGCGACCGTCCCGACGACGCCGACCTTGCCTTCCGCGCCGACGGCGCCGTCGCCGCCGACGGTGACCACTCCGTCCGTCCGTGCCGCCGCCGTGCTCGCGACGCCGCCCACGCCAGCGTCCCGAGGCGCCCCGCCGGTCGCGACCGCGCCCCCGTTGCCCGCCGCGGTGGCGACGGTCGGTGGGCGGTGGCGGTCGAAGCTTCGCGTGACCTCTTGGCGTTCCGAGGCAGGTAGGCTGCCGCCGTGAGCATCGTCAACCGCCGCAACGCCTTCATCGGCTGGATCGCGTGGACGGGCCTGAAGTTCGTGCTCAGGCAGAAGGCGAGAGGCCGCCGCGCCGAGGATCGACCTCGAGACGAAGCGCCCGAACAGGACCGCGATCGCGCTCGTCGCCGCCTCCGCTCGTCGGCGTCGCCGTCTTCTGGCGGAGCCGCGCCGGAGCCGACCGACGACGCCGAGATCGTCCGAGGAGCGGCCGGCCTCTGGGCCGTGCGGAACGGCGCTCCGGCCGACGTCGGCGACGGTGTCCAGCGACATGGCGACGTCGCGTTACGTCCTCGTGCTGGCGTTGCTGCCGTAGCGGCGGTGACGAGCGCTGCGGACGGCTCGGCGGCCCGCCCGCGTTCGTCGTCCAGGGCGACCGCGTCGTCGGCGGCGTCGTCCTCGGCCGGACGACGCTGCCGCAGGCGGCGGCCAGCGGCTACGGGGCCACGGCGCGCCACCGCGTCGAGCGCCGCGGAAGCTCGTGCGTCGCCGCCTGGCGGCAGCTCGGGATCTCCGTTCGTCTTCGGCACGGTCGGCAGCGATCCGGCCGATCCGTGCCGTCGCCGGAGTCGCGCTCACGGCGACGATCACGGCAGGACGTCGTGGCGAACCGCCGTCGGCCTCCGGGTTCGCGACGCCGTGAGCCGCGTGCGCCGTCTCCTCCGCGGGCACCGTCCACGCGGCCGCGCCGGACGCCGGCTGGTGGCTCGTGCCGCGCCGCTCGTGCGCCGAGGTCGGCGGAGCGCCGTACCCGGGCCTGCTCGCGCGCGTCCGGGCGGGTCGCGTCACCGCGCTCGTCGTCCGCGTCGGCGTCTGCGACTGAACGTCCCCTACGACACGTCGTTCGTCGGGCGGATCCGAGTGGCCACTGGCACGCGGCCGTCCCCCGAAGCGGGAGAGCGGCGCTCGTCCGTCGCCCCGTGGCGGGCGGCGGGTAGTTCCTAAAGCTCGTCGTCGGCCCCCCGTCCCAAGGGTCGAGGATCGGATCGACCTCGGCGGGATCGATCGTCCCGTCCGAAAGATCGTCGGCCGCGTCCACTTCTTCGTGGTCATCGAGCTGCTCGTCGTCGTCCACTGTTCCTCCGGGTGGTGGGCGGCGGCCGCCGTGCCGAGCGGCGTTCGACGCGCTTCCAGTAGCTCGGTCGGTGCTGTGGAACGATCGTCACGCAGTTGGCACGAGTTCGGCACAGACACGTCACGGGGACGGTGCTTTCATCGACGGTCGCGATGGCGATCACCCTCGAAGAGCACGAGTTCCGCTGCGGGTCGCGTCCGACGCAGCAGCCGGATCGGTCTCGACCTCGAGCCTCTCGTGCGGAGGTCGCCGGCGCCTGCGAGACGCGGGTCACCCCGTCCGTCGAGGCTGATCACAGCGGACGAGATCGCCGCGAGACCTCTCGACGGCGCGTGGAACGACGAGAACCTGCGCGAGGCGTACGCGCGGGCGCTGCCGAGCGTTCACGCGCTCTATCTCGAGCAGGCGGCGCGTGTGACGGAGACGGCACGTCTGCTCGAGCAGGAAGGACGCGACGCCTGGATCGCGCGGGCGATCTCGAGTCGCTTCGCCTTCGACGTCGCCTGGGACGCGCTCGAGACCGGCTCGACGAGGTCGTCGAAGAGGTGCCGGACGACGTCTGTCGAGGCGTGCGGCTCGCCGCTTCGCGGAGGTGGGAGGGAGGGTGCCTCACGGGCTTCAGATGACGTGACGAGCCGCGCTCCGGGGGCCGTCAGGAGGCCGCCGTAGACTGTCCCGGCCGATGGCTCCGCCGCCCTTCGTTCACCTCCACGTCCACTCCGAGTACTCGATCCTCGACGGCGCCTGCCGGGTTCCCGACCTCGTCACGCGCGCCGCCGAGTTCGAGATGCCGGCCGTCACGCTCACCGACCACGGCAGCATGGCCGGGAGCCGTCCAGCTGTGGAAGGCGACGAAGGGAACAGGCGTCAAGCCGATCATCGGCTGCGAGGTCTACGTCGCGGACGACCGGCGCGTCCAGCAGAAGGGGTACGCCCACCTGACGCTGCTCGCGGCCGACAACATCGGGTACGCCAACCTGATCCGGCTCTCGAGCCTCGGCTACCTCGAGGGGTACTACTACAAGCCCCGCGTCGACTGGGACCTGCTCTCGACCCACAGCGCCGGGCTGATCGCGCTCTCCGGGTGTCTGAGCGGACGGGTCTGCAAGGCGCTCGAGGAAAATCGCGAGAGCGACGCGCGCGCGGAGCTCGACCGGCTGAACGGGATCTTCGGGCGCGACGGCGTCTACGTCGAGCTCCAGAACGCGCACCTCGACGTCCAGGCGCGGATCAACCCGCAGCTCACGAAGCTCGCCGGTGAGGTCGGGATGCCGGTCGTGGCGACGGGCGACGTCCACTACCTCCGGCACGAGGACGCGCGCGCGCACGAGGCGCTGCTGTGCATCCAGTCCGGCGACAGCCTCAAGAACCCGAACCACTGGAAGTTCGAGACCGACCACTTCTACTTCAAGAGCCCCGCCGAGATGGCGGAGGACTTCCCCGGGCACGACGCGGCGCTCCGGCGGACGCTCGAGGTCGCCGAGCGGTGCAACGTCGAGCTCGCAGCTCGGGCAGATCCTTCTGCCCCGGTTCCCGACGCCGAACGACCGCGACGCGTTCGAGTATCTGGTCGAGCTCTGCGAGCACGGGCTCGACGAAGCGGTACGACGCCGTGACGCCGGAGCTCCAGGACCGGCTTCGGTTCGAGCTCAAGACGATCCGCGAGATGGGGTTCGCCGACTACTTCCTGATCGTGTGGGACTTCATGGCGTTCGCCAGGCAGAAACGGCATCGGCGTCGGCCCGGGCCGCGGGTCGGCCGCCGGGTCGCTCGTGGCCTACTGCCTCGAGATCACCGATCTCGACCCGATCCGCTACGAGCTGCTCTTCGAGCGCTTCCTCAACCCCGGCCGGAAGTCGATGCCCGACATCGACATCGACTTCGCCGTCGAGGGCCGGGAGCGCGTCATCAACTACGTCGCCGACAAGTACGGCCGCGACCGCGTCGCGCAGATCATCACCTTCTCGACGATGGCCGCGCGCGCCGCGGTCCGAGACGCGGGCCGCGTCCTCGAGGTCCCGTACGGCGTCGTCGACAAGATCGCGAAGCTGATCCCGGAAGGCCCCGGACAGACGCTCGACGACTGTCTCCGAAGTCGGGGTCGGAGCTCCGGCGCGCCGTCGACTCCGACCCGGTCGCGAAGGAGATCGTCGAGCTCGCGCGGCCGCTCGAAGGCCTGACGCGCGCCGACTCGATCCACGCGGCCGGGCGTCGTGATCGGCGCCGAGCCGCTGATCGACGTCGTCCCGCTCCAGCAGAAGGGCGCCGACCAGGAGATCGTCACGCAGTTCAACATGGGCGACGTCGAGGCGCTCGGCCTGCTCAAGATGGACTTCCTCGGGCTGCGGAACCTCGACGTCATCGACAAGGCCTGCGCGCTCGTCGGCGGCGGCCTCGACATCACCGCGATCCCGATGGACGACCGGAGGACGTACGAGATGCTCGCCCGCGGCGAGGCGACCGGCGTCTTCCAGTTCGAGTCGTCGGGGATGCGCGAGGCGCTGCGGCAGGTCAAGCCGACGGAGTTCGAGGACCTGATCGCGCTCGTCGCGCTCTACCGGCCGGGGCCGATGCAGTACATCCCGAACTACGCGGCACGGAAGGCCGGCCGCGAACGCGTCGCGTTCCTCGACCGCGGCTCGAGCCGATCACCGGCTCGACGTACGGGATCTCCATCTACCAGGAGCAGTCGATGGAGATCGCCAAGCGGATCGCGGGTTTCTCGCCGGCGGAGGCGGACGATCTGCGGAAGGCGATCGGCAAGAAGATCCACGCCCTGATGGCGTCGCTCGAGGACAAGTTCCTCGAGGGCTGCATCGCGAACGAGACGTCGGAGCAGGTCGCGCGCCAGCTCTGGGACGACATCGAGAAGTCGCAGGACTACTCGTTCAACAAGTCGCACGCGGCGTGCTACGCGCTGATCGCCTACCGCACGGCGTGGCTGCGCGCCAACCATCCCTGCGAGTACATGGCGGCGCTGATCAGCTCCGTCATGAACACGAAGGACCGCGTGCCGTTCTACGTCAACGCCTGCCACGAGCTCGGGATCGAGGTCCTGCCGCCCGACGTGAACGTGTCGCAGGTCGACTTCGCCGTCGTCGAGGGCAAGATCCGGTTCGGGCTGAACGCCGTGAAGGGCGTCGGCGAGATCGCGTGCCGCCAGATCATCGCCGCGCGCGAGGAGGGGCCGTTCGAGTCGATCTGGGATTTCACCGAGCGGGTCGACCCGTCCGTCGCGAACAAGCGCGTCCTCGAGGCGCTCGTCAAGTGCGGAGCGATTCCCGGCCCTCGCATGGGCTCGCTCGCGGTGCTCGAGCAGGCGCTCTCGTGGGGCCAGAAGCAGCAGGCCGACCGGCTCGCCGGCCAGGGATCGATCTTCGACCTCGGGCCGCCCGCGGACGACGCGCCGAAGCACCACCCGCCGACCCCGCAGGACGAGTTCGACAAGAACGAGCTGCTCCGCCTCGAGAAGGAGACGCTCGGCCTGTACGTCTCCGAGCATCCGCTGTCGGCGATCCGTGACCAGCTCCGTCGGAAGACCGACGCGACGATCGCGGAGCTGGAGCGCCGGCGCGACGGCGAGGTCGTGACCGTCGGCGGGATCGTCAGCGGCCTCAAGCACATGACGACGAAGAAGGGCGACCCGATGGTGTTCATGCGCCTCGACGACGTCACCGGCGGCACCGAGTGCGTCGTCTTCAACACGACCTACGCACAGGCGCGCGAGCTTCTGGCGTCGACCGGATCCTCGTCGTGAAGGGCCGCGTCGACCACAAGGAGGGCGAGACGAAGCTGATCGCGATCGACGTCGCGGCGTTCGAGGCCGTCGCCGAGCGGCGCGAGGTTCGGCTGCGGATCGACGCGATGAAGGCGCGGCCCGGGACGATCCGCGAGCTCGCCGCCCTGATCCGCGACTTCCCGGGCGAGAGCCCCGTCTACGTCGACTGCCTCACGTCGCAGGGCCCGCGCGTCTACGCGTTCGGGCCGCAGTTCCGCGTGCGACCGGTCGCAGACTTCTACGCCGAGGTCAAGATGCTGCTAGGCGAGGCCGCGGTCGCCTGACGCGCTTTGCGCAGGCCGCCGGCCCGCGCTGCGGACGTCGAACCGCCCGACGGGGCGTCTAATCCGCATCAAGCCTCTAGATCGGTCGCCATGAGCGACTACACGGTCACGAATCTGAAGGAGGTCGAGGATGCCGCGGCGCGTTTCGGCCGCTCGCCGAACCTCGAGGCGAGGTTCGCGCGCAAGGCGCTTGAGTGGAGCAGGTCGCGATCAGCTACCAGCGCGTCGCACCGGGCGTCCGCATCCCGTTCGGCCATCGGCACGCCCGTCAGGAGGAGATCTACGTGTCCTCGGCGGCGCCGGCCGCCTCAGGATCGGCGACGACACGATCGACGTCGGCCCGTGGGACGCGGTTCGCATCGCGCCGAACGCGATGCGCGCGTTCGAGGCCGGCCCCGACGGCGTCGAGCTGCTCGCGATCGGCGCACCGCTCGGAGAGGAGAACGACGCCGAGATCGTCCAGAGCTGGTGGAGCGATTGACAGTCGGGTCGCCTCGTTGACACGGCGGCGCTCGACCGCCGGCGCGCGCACCGACGGGCCGCGCGGGCGTGGTTTGTGAGCGGCTCTGGCGTTTCTCGTTAAGAACCCGTAAAACCTGGCGCCCGATGGATGGGCTAATCCGTTTTGCCCGTTTGACCGAAGTGATGACTGAGGACAACACGACCTGATGCCCGCCACAGAGATACCGATCCGCGAGCCGGAGCACGAGCGCGTTGCGCGCTGGCGTGCCGAGGCGCTCGAGCGGGCGGGCTACCCGCCGGAGGCCGCCGCCGCGCTGGCCTCGCGCACCGACGTCGACCTGCATCTCGCCGTCGACCTCGTGGAGCAGGGTTGCCCGCCGGAGACGGCGTTCCGCATCCTGCTCTAGCGAGTCTCGCCCTCGAAGCCGAAAGCAGGCAGACCGCGGCGCGGGCAGAATTGCTGCTCGTGCCTGCGGTCCTCGCCTCGATCCCCTCCCCGAGCACGGGCACGCTCGACCTCGGCCCGCTGACGATCCACATGTACGGGCTGATGCTCCTGCTCGCGATCGTCGCGTGCATCCTCCTGACCGGCCTCCGCTGGACGCGTCGCGGAGGCGACTGGGATCTCGTCCTGCGCGTCGCGGTCTGGGGCGTCGCGGCCGGCGTCGTCGGCGCCCGGCTCTACCACGACATCACCTCGTGGAGCGAGGTGCCCGATCCCAAGTGGCGCGGGATCTTCGCGGTCTGGGAGGGCGGCCTCGGCGTCTGGGGCGGGATCCTCCTCGGCTGCCTCGTCGGCGCGATCGTCGTCCACCGCGCCGGCGAGAGCGTGCTCGCGTTCATGGACGCGGTCGCACCGGGCCTCCTGCTCGCCCAGGGCATCGGCCGGATCGGGAACTGGTGGAACCAGGAGCTCTTCGGCAAGCCGACCGACCTGCCGTGGGCGCTCGAAGATCGATCCCGAGCACCGGCCGCTCGACCGGATCGACGAGCGCCACCTACCACCCGACGTTCCTGTACGAGCTCGTGTGGGATCTGGCCGGCGTCGGCCTGCTGCTGTTGCTCGACGCCGTTACCGGTTCCGCCCGCCCGCGCTGTTCGCGCTCTACGTCTCGTACTACTGCTTCGGCCGCTTCTTCGAGGAGCTGCTGCGGATCGACCCGGCCCACGAGCTCGGGCCGCTGCGCCTGAACGCCTGGGTCTCCGTCGTCGTCTTCTCGTGTCGACCGCGTTCTTCATCTGGTGGCAGTTCCTTCGGCCGCGCCGCCGATCGCGAGAGGCGCGCACCGACGCGCCCGCGGCGCACCGGGAGCGGGCCGAAGATGGCGATCCCGCGCGGGCCGCGTCCGGTAGCGCGGCTAGGGTCCGCCCGTGCCGCGCCGTTCGCGAGCTCGACCTCGATCTCGACGCGTTCGAGGGTCCGTTCGACCTCCTCCTGACGCTCGTCCTGCGCGAGGAGATCGCGCTCCGCGACGTCGACCTGGCGGCGGTCGTGCACCGCGTTCGTCGAGCGCCTCGCGGAGCGCGACGAGCTCGACCTCGACGCGTGCGGCGAGTTCCTCGTCCTGATCTCGGCGCTCCTCGAGCTGAAGGCGCGCGGCCTCTTCCCGGAGGAGGACGCCGAGCTGGCCGAGCTCGAGCCGGAGGTCGCGGCGGAGGAGCTCGCGCGCCGCCTCGCGGAGTACCGCAGCGCGAAGGAGGCCGCCGCGTGGCTCCTCGAGCGGCTGGGAGAGCGTGCGACTTCTACTTCCGCACGGGGCCGGCACCGCTCGCGCCCGCTCGGCCGGAGCCGCAGCTCGCGTCCGCAGAGCGCGGAGCGGCTCGCGTCGGCGCTGCGCGCGCTCGCCGCCGAGCCGCCGACGCCGTCGACCGTCGCACATGGCGTTGCGCTTCCCGCCCGTCGCGCAGTTCGTCGACCGCTGGCGCACGCTGCTGCGACGACGCGATCCGGTTCGACTTCGATCGCGAGGTCGCGGGGCTCTCGCGGATCGAGGTCGCGGTCGCCTTCCTCGCCGTGCTCGAGCTGCGCAAGCAGGACGAGATCGCGATCGCGCAGGCGGCGCCGTTCGCGCCGATGAGGATTTCGCGCGCCGACGCCGAAAGGAGCCTGTCGTGGACCGTCCGCTCCGCCTAGTCGTACGCGACAGCCCCGTCGACGGCCTCGCCCGGACGATCGAGGGGCTGCTCGTCGTCGCGTCGCAGCCGCTCGCCGTCGACGACCTCGTCGCCGCGACCGAGGACGACGCGGAGCGCGTCGAGACGGCTCTCGCGCTCCTGTCCGACCGCTACCGCGAGGGCCGGAGCGGCATCGTCCTCGAGCGGGTCGCCGGCGGCTTCGCGTTCCGCGCCGCGCGCGAAGCGGCGGACGCATGCGCGCGCCTGTTCGACCGGCCGGTCGATCGCGGTCTCTCGAGCGCGGCGCTCGAGACGCTCGCGATCATCGCCTACCTCGGCCCGTGCTCCCGCCCCGACATCGCCCGCATCCGGGGCGTCAACGTCGACGGCGTCGTCGCGGGCCTCGCCGAGCGCGGCCTCGTCGCCGAGGCGGGACGCGAGCACGAGCTCGGCGCCGTTCTCTACCGCACGACGCCGCTCTTCGAGCGCGTCTTCGGCCTCGAGTCGCTGGCGGCGCTGCCGCGGCTCGACGACCTCGGCGCCCGAGGTCACCGACCTCCGCGACCGCCTCGAGGCCGTCGCCGCTCGGCGCCCCGCCTGACCTCCGCGGCACCGGCGTAGGTGCGTGACTGCGCCGGTCGCGCCGAAGTACGATCACGGCGATGGCCTCCTTCTCGGTCGACTTCCTCGGTTGCAAGGTCTCCCACGCGGATGCGCAGGAGATCCGCGAGCGGCTGGTCGCCGACGGCCACGACGAGACGCGGACGGGCGTCCGCCGACGTCGCGGTGCTGAGCACGTGCTGCGTCACGAACGAGGCCGTCGCGAAGAGCCGAAAGGCGGCCGCACGCGCGGCGCGTCGACACGCGCGCGTGTACGTGACCGGTTGCGGCGCCAACCTCGGCACCGACGCGTTCGCCGGGCTGCCGTCGAACGTGGTCGTCGTCGCGCGGCCGGCGGAGGACACGGCGCGCTTCGTCGCCGGCGACGTCGGAGCCGTCGCGTGCGTCAACGACGAGGCGCGACTCGACCGTGTGCGCGCGTTCGTGAAGATCCAGGACGGCTGTTCGTTCTCGTGCGCGTTCTGCGTGATCCCGCTCGTGCGCGGCGCGTCGCGGAGCCGTAGCGCCGACGCCGTCCTCGCCGAGATCCGCAAACGCGTCGCGCAGGGCCACCGCGAGGTCGTCCTCACGGGCATCAACCTCGGGTGCTTCCGCGACCGAGCACGACGGCCACACGCTCGCGACGCTCGTGCGTGCGGCAGGTGCCACGCCGGGCCTCGAGCGCCTGCGTCTGAGCTCGATCGAGATCAACCACGTCGACGCGAAGCTGATCGCGGCGCTGCGCGAGACGCCGACGGTTTCGCGCCACCTTCACGTCCCGTTGCAGTCCGGCGACGACGGCGTTCTCCACGCGATGGGGCGCCGCTATACGGTCGTCGACCTATCTCCGGCGGCTCGAGCCGCTCGCGGCCGAGCTACAACCTCACGAGCGACGTGATCGTCGGGTTCCCCACCGAGGACCGACGATGCGTTCGACCGCACGCTGCGGACGGTCGAGCGCGCCGGGCTCACGAAGGTGCACGTCTTCCCGTACTCGCCGCGCCCGGGGACGGCGACCGCCGCCGACGACGCAGTCCCGCCCCGCGTCAAGAAGGAGCGCGGCGCGCGTCTGCGTGCGCTCAGCCACGAGCTTCAGGTCCGGCGGTGGCACGCGAAGGTCGGAAGCGACGACGTCGTCCTCGTCGACCGGCCCGGTCGAGGGTACGGCGACGACTACACGCCGTTCCTCGTCGACGCGCCGGTGGGCGCTCGTCGTGCCGGTGCGCGCCGAAGCCGTGACCGAGGAGGGGATTCTTGGCCGCGCCGCCTGAGGACTGCGTCTTCTGCCGCTCGCGCGCGACGGGGATCACGTCGCCCGAGCCGACGGCTTCGTCGCCGTCAACGACCATCAGCCCGCGCGCGCCGGTTCACCTGCTGGTGATCCCGGAGCGGCACGTCGACACGTTCCGGGACGTCGGTTTGTTCTCGGCGGAGGAGTCGAAGCGGATGCTCGGGTTCGTGGCCGACGCGGCGCAGAGGCGCGGGCTCGAGGACTACCGCGTGCTCGTGAACGTCGGGCCGGGGGCCGGCCAGACCGTCTTTCACCTGCACTGGCACGTGCTCGGCGACGCGCCGAGTGCCGAGGACGTCCCGTCGGAGCTGGCGGCGAGGAGCTCGTGACGCTCATTCACACACTCGAGGACGAGGTGAAGCAGGCGATGCTCGCGCGCGACGCGGAGCGCCGCGATGCGCTCCGGCTGATCCTGTCGAGCCTGAAGTCGGCGGAGAAGGAGCTGCAGCGTCCGCTTTCGGGCGACGAGGAGCTCCAGGTGCTCCAGCGCGAGCGGAAGAAGCGGCGCGAGGCGGCCGAGGCCTTCCGTGCGGCGGGTCGCGAGGAGCAGGCAGCGTCCGAGGAGGCCGAGCTCGCCGTCCTCGAGGAGTTCATGCCGGAACCGCTCTCGGAGGACGACCTGGAGCAGATCGTCGACGACGCGATCGCCGAGAACGGTGCGACGAGCCTGCGCGACATGGGTCGCGTGATGGCCGACGTGATGCCACAGATCGCCGGGCGCGCGGACGGCTCGGCGGTCGGCCAGCTGGTGCGCGAGAAGCTCGCGTGACGATCGAGCCGGTGGACCTCGGCGTCTGCCGGGGTTACCGGTGGGCGCCGGGCGCGCGGAGGGTCGCGATCGTCCTCCCGGGAGCGCTGCTCGCGGGAATGCCGGGCGTCGCGGCGCCGATCTACGCGCTCCTCGATCGCGGTTGGGGCGCCGATCCAGGTCTGGGACGAGTTCCTCGACCGATCGGTCGACGCCACGGCATGGGTTCGAGCCCGGGCCGAGGCTGCGCTCGCGGCCGCCGGCCGGGCCGACAAGCTCCTGATCGTCGCGAAGTCGCTGTCGACGCGCGCGGCCGCGCTCGCCGCCGAGCGGTCGCTGCCGGGCGTGTGGCTGACGCCGCTCCTGGGCGACCCAGGAGTGTCTCGCGGCGCTCGAGCGGCGGACGGCGCCGGCCCTCCTCGTCGGCGGCACCGCCGATCCTTCGTGGGACGGCGGAGTCGCGCGACGCGTGTCGGAGGACGTGCTCGAGCTCGAAGGCGCCGACCACGGCCTCGGCGGCCCCGACGGCGTGGAGTCGCTGCTCGCGAACCTCGGCGGGTCGCGGCGGCCGTCGGTGAGTTCGAGGTACGTCTCTAGTCCGCGCGCGCCCGCCGACGCTGAGCACCTCCATGGCCTCGCCCTCCGGCAAGGCCCCGACGTGCCCCCAAGGGGTCTGAAACCCCCTGCGTTCACGGTACCGGCCAACGTGCGCCGTGTCCGTCACGGAAGCGTGACGTTTGCGTGCCGAGTGCGTGCCTACACTGAGGCCGATGCAACAGACCCTCGATGTCACGAACGCAGTCGCGGTCGAACTGGCAGGAATGGGCGACGGCGTGCTCGACGCGCTGCGCGACCGGCTGGACTGCACGATCCGCCTGCGCGGGAACCAGCTCACGCTCGAGGGCGACGACGCTCAGATCGCGGAGGCGCGTGAGGTGATCGACGAGCTCGTCGAGCTTGTGGAGGGTGGGCACCAGATCGGGTCGCACACCGTCGACGCCGTTCTCGGCGCGCTCGAGGCCGAGGAGGACGTGCGCGACGGTCTTCGACGCGGTCGTCTGGCGCCACCGTGGCAAGAAGATCGCGCCGAAGACGGTCACGCAGAAGCGTTACGTCGACTCGATCCGGCGCTCGACGATCACGTTCGGGATCGGCCCGGCCGGAACCGGCAAGACGTATCTCGCGATGGCGCTCGCGGTGGCCGCGCTGCACGAACGGCAGGTTGCCCGGATCATCCTGACGCGGCCCGCGGTCGAGGCCGGCGAGCGGCTCGGCTTCCTGCCGGGCGACCTGCTCGCGAAGGTCGATCCGTACCTGCGCCCGCTCTTCGACGCGCTCTACGACATGATGGATCCCGACAAGGCCACGAACCTGATGGAGCGCGGCACGATCGAGGTCGCGCCGCTCGCGTTCATGCGCGGCCGGACGCTCAACGACAGCTTCATCATCCTCGACGAGGCGCAGAACACCTCGCCGGAGCAGATGCAGATGTTCCTGACGCGGCTCGGGTTCGGCTCGAAGGTCGTCGTCACCGGCGACGTGACGCAGATCGACCTGCCGCGCGACCAGCGGTCGGGGCTGATCCACGTGCAGGACATCCTCAGTGACGTCCAGGACATCGCGTTCGTGCGGTTCGGTCACCAGGACGTCGTGCGCCACAAGCTCGTGCAGCGGATCGTCGAGGCGTACAAGCAGCACGCCGACGACAGCGGCACCGGCCGCGCATGATCGCCGTCGAGGTCGAGAACCGAAGCGGCGTCGCGGTCGACGAGCCGGCCGCGGTCGCGCTCGCGCGGCGCGTGCTCGCGGCGGAGGCGGTCGCCGACGGCGAGCTCGGGATCGCGTTCGTCGGAGCACGACGAGATGCGGCGCTGAAGCGCGACCACCTCGGGATCGACGAGCCGACCGATGTGCTCTCGTTCCCGATCGACGGCCGCGACGAGCTGCCGGAGGGCGTGCCGCGCGCGCTCGGCGACGTCGTTCTCTGCCCGGAGGTCGTCGGCGACGAGTGGCGCTGGCCGCTCGCGCACGGCCTGCTGCACCTGCTCGGCTACGACCACGGCGAGAGATGGGACGGCCGCGAGCGGGAGCTGTCTGCGGTGACGCGGCGAGGCCGCGCGGGCGCGGGAGCCGGCGTCGGAGCTCCAGCTGGCGGCCGCCGACCGTCATCGACTCGTTCAACTACGCGTTCGAGGGGATCATCCACGTGCTCCGCACGCAGCGGAACATGCGGATCCACTTCGTGATCGCCGCCGCCGTGCTGATCGCGGCGCTGCTCGTCGACGTGACGAAGATCGAGCTGATCGCGCTCCTGATCTCGATCACGTTCGTCCTGATCGCGGAGATGATCAACTCGGCGATCGAGGGCGCGATCGACGTCGCGACGACGTCGTTCGACCCGATGGCGAAGCTCGCGAAGGACATCGCCGCCGGCGCCGTGCTGATCGCGGCGGTCAACGCCGTCGCGGTCGGCTACCTCGTGTTCGCGGGACAAGGCCGCCGACCGGTCGTCGCAGCTCCTCGACCGGCTGCGCGAAGCGCCGGCGCAGCTGACGCTCGTCGCGCTCGTCCTGACGGTGTTCGCCGTCCTCGCGACCAAGGCGTGGACGGGCCGCGGAACGCCGCTTCGCGGCGGCGTCCCGTCGGGTCACGCGGCGGTCGCCTTCGCGGGCTGGATGGCCGCGACCTACGTGCTGAACGACCACGAGCACCGCTTCCTGATCTCGACGCTGACGTTCATCATGGCGCTGCTCGTGGCACAGACGCGTGTCGAGTCCGGCGTGCACTCGACGCTCGAGGTGACCTACGGCGCGCTCGTCGGCTCGCTGACGACCCTCGTCCTCTTCCAGCTCTTCTCGTCGTGACGGCGCGCGAGCTCGTCGAGCGCGCGGAGGAGGTCGCGGCGAGGGCGTACGCGCCGTACTCGAACTACAACGTCGGCGCGATCGTCCGAACGACCGACGGCCGCGAGTTCGAGGGCGTGAACGTCGAGAACGCCGCCTACCCGCTCGGCGTTTGCGCCGAGCGGACGGCGATCGTGGCGGCGGTCACGGCGGGCTACCGCCCGGGCGACCTCGCGGCGATCGGGATCACCGCGTCGCCGTGCGGCGGCTGCCGGCAGTGGCTGCACGAGTTCCGGATCGGCGAGGTCGCCTATCGCGGCGCCGACGGCGAGATCAGGGTCGCCACGCCCGCCGAGCTGCTCCCCGACACCTGGGACTTCTAGGGGTGCGGTCGGGCTTCGTCGCCGTCGCCGGCCGGCCGAACGTCGGCAAGTCGACGCTCGTGAACGCGCTCGTCGGCGAGAAGGTCGCGATCGTCTCGCGCGTCCCGCACACGACGCGGCACCGCATCCGCGGCGTCTACACGCGCGACGACGCGCAGCTCGTGCTCGTCGACCTCCCCGGTTGGCAGCGGCCGATCGACGCGCTGACCGAAGCAGGATGCAGGACCGCGTCGAGGAGACGATCGCCGACGACGTCGACGGCGTGCTCCTCGTCGTCAACGCGCGCGAGCGGATCGGCGCCGGCGACCGCTACGTCGCGCGCCGCGTGTTCGCGCTCGGCGTCCCGGTCGTGATCGTGCTGAACAAGGTCGACCGCCTGAAGGCCGGCCACATCGCGACGCAGATGAAGGTCGCGGCGACGCTCGGCGACTTCCACGCGCTGCACCCGGTGAGCGCGCGCACCGGCGACGGGATCGGCGAGCTGCGCGACGACCTCGTGTCGCTCCTCCCGGAGGGGCCGCTACTACTACCCGGCCGGAGCGAGGTGACCGACATGCCGGTCGAGGCGCGGATCGCGGAGCTCGTGCGCGAGCAGGCGCTGCGGCTCACGCGTGAGGAGGTGCCGCACGCGGTCACGGCCGAGGTCGTCGAGATCGACGACCGCCGCGTCCACGTCCGGATCTACACCGAGACGGAGAGCCAGAAGCAGATCCTGATCGGCAAGGGCGGCTCGATGGTGCGCGAGATCGGCCGCTGGGCGCGTCCCGGGATCGAGAAGCTGCTCGGTCACGAGATCTTCCTGCAGCTCCAGGTGAAGGCGAGCCCGAAGTGGCGTCGCAACGAGACGATGCTCGAGCGGCTCGGGCTGTAAGGCCAGGATCAGGCGCGCGGCGAGAAGTAGCGCTCGAGCCAGGTCGCGATCCCGTCGAGGCCGGGGAAGAGAACGCGCTCGGTGATGTTCGCCTGGTCGAGCTTGTCGCGGGCCTCCCACTTGAGCTCCGCCGGGATGACGATCCGCCGCGCGAGGTGGGCGTGCCGCTCGAGCCACTCGTCGAGGCGCGCGTGCGCGCTCGGCATGAGCGAGAAGAGCGCGTACTGGTTGACGATCCGGTCGTCGAGCGCGGGCGGCTCGAAGAAGACGACGAAGTCCTCGCCGAGCCGGTCGAAGTCGCCGAGGGTCGGCGCGTGCCGCTCGAGCAGGTCGGCCGACATCGCGTTCATGCCCTCGAGCTCGAGCGCGTCGCGCAGCGTCCGCGGAAGGAGCGCGTTCGTCTGCACGAAGTCGACCATCCAGATCGCGCCGTCCTCGCGGAAGCGCGACGCTGCTCGCGGTGGCGAAGTGGAGCGCGACGTACGGCGAGTAGGTCCAGTCGAGGAGCCGCGTCGGGAGGCCGTGATGCTTCGCGAGCGCGACCCAGTGCCAGAGCGTGTCGGCCGGGACGTCCGACCGCTGCGCGTACTTGCGGAAGTTGCTGAGCAGGTGCGCCTCGACGTCGCCGTACTCGCCGCCGAGCCGCTGGAGGCTCGTCTCGAGGTTCGCGGCGCGCGACCCCTCGCCGCGGAAGACGAAGTCGGACCTGTGGCGGCGAAGCCGGTCGTGCCACGAATCCGCGAACAGAAGCTCGTTGAGGTGCGTCCAGCTGTCGGCGCGCGTCTCGTTCACGGGCGAGCCGTTCCCGCCACCCCCGTCGTCACGCAATGACACGCGCCGACGTTCCATAACCCCACCCAGGGTGGGGAGCTGACCACCCACCGCCCACCGGGATTGTCGCCGCTCGAGCTCCGCGGGCGCCAGTCGTCCTCCGTGACGTTTGCGTGACGAGTCGTCCACAGCGCAGCCGCCACCGGCGCGACGCAGGCCGAGGCTTCCAGGCGCGGCAGATCCGTGCGCGACGGCTTCACGGCTCCCGCGGCGGCCGGCGCGCCGCGGCTGCCGTCGGCAACTCGCGCGCCTCCGCGCTCCGCGTCGGCCGGTGCGGCAGCCCTGGGCAGCTCGCGCGGCGCAGCCGTCGGCAGCTCGGGCGGCTCGGCGACGCGCGTGCCCAGGCGCGACCGCCGTCGCCGTCCAGCACCCGCCGAGGGTCGCGGCCGCCGCCCGCTGCCGACGCTCCCGATCCCGGCCCGGCGACCGCGGCCGGGGCGGTACCGCATCTACACTCCCGCCGATGGCGCAGGCGCCCGCGCTCCCGGCCGGGTTCGAGCTTCCGCTCAAGCAGCGGCTGCCGCGGATCGGCGCGATCGACCAGGTCGCGGTCGAGGGTCGCGCGGCCGACCTCGCGAAGCGCAGCATCAAGAAGGAGGCGAAGGTCTGGGCGCTCGAGCTCGCCATCCGCTGCTGCGACCTGACGACGCTCGAGGGCCAGGACACGCCGGGCAAGGTCGCGGCGCTCTGCTCGAAGGCGATGCGGCCCGACCCGTCCGATCCGGGACGTCCCGTCGGTCGCCGCCGTCTGCGTCTACCCGAACCTGGTCTCGGTCGCGACGCGAGCGGCTGCGACGGGAGCGGCGTCAAGGTCGCGTCCGTCGCGACCGTCTTTCCCGTCGGGCCAGGCGCCGCTCGACGTGAAGCTGCGCGACGTCGAGGACGCGGTCGCGCTCGGCGCCGACGAGATCGACATGGTGATCGACCGCGGCGCGTTCCTCTCGGGCCGCTACGCGCAGGTCTACGACGAGATCGTGCGCGTCAAGGAGGCGTGCGGCCGCGCGCACCTGAAGGTGATCCTCGAGGTGGCGGAGCTCGGGACGTACGACAACGTCCGCCGCGCGTCGCTGCTCGCGATGGCCGCCGGCGGCGACTTCATCAAGACGTCGACCGGCAAGCTCCCGGGCGCGGCGACGCTGCCCGTGCACCTCGTGATGCTCGAGGCGATCCGCGACGTGTACGAGGAGACCGGCCGCCGCGTCGGGATGAAGCCCGCCGGCGGCATCCGCGACGTCGAAGAACGCGATCCAGTACCTCGTCCAGGTGCACGAGACGCTCGGGCCGGAGTGGCTGACGCCCGACCTCTACCGGATCGGCGCGTCGCTCGCTCGTCAACGACATCCTGATGCAGCTCCGCAAGGAGAAGACGGGCGCGTACCAGTCGAAGGACTACTTCACGAACGACTGACGATGGCCGACGTCTGGACGCACACGGTGTGGACGGTGCGCCGGGGCGCGAGGAGGACTTCGTCGCCGCCTGGCGGAAGATGGCACGGCGAGGTGGCAGCCGACATCCGGATGCGGCGACCGCCGACGCTCCTGCGCGACCACGACCGGCGAACGTGTTCGTCAGCTTCGCGCCGTGGGAGGACGTCGACGTCGCGAGCGCGATTTCGTTCCTCCGAGATCTTCCGCCGGCACGTCGTCCGGGATGGGCGGAGATGATCCAGAACGTCGACGCGCACACGCTCGACCAGGTGCAGCACGATGGGTGAGATCGACCGCCGGCGCGAGGCGCTCGCTCGTCCCGGCCGAGTGGACGTACGCGCCGGCGCCCGAGTCGCACGACATCGTCAGGCTCGAGGAGAGCTACGGGCTCTTCATCGGCGGCGAGTGGGTCGAGCCGCGGTCGGGCGAGACGTTCGCGACGCGTCGCGCCGCGCGACGAGGAGCCGCTGGCGGAGGTCGCGCAGGCCGGGCGAGGAGGACGTGCGGCTCGCGGTCGACGCCGCCCGCGACGCGTCGGAGGCGTGGGCGAAGCTTCCGGGATCCGAGCGCGCGAAGTACCTCTTCCGGATCGCGCGCATCCTCGCCGGAGCGCTCGCGCGAGTTCGCGGTGCTCGAGTCGCTGAACGGCGGCAAGCCGATCAAGGAGACCCGCGACGTCGACCTGCCGCTCGCGGCCGCGCACTTCTTCTACTACGCGGGCTGGGCCGACAAGCTCGAGTACGCGTTCCCGAACCGTCGCCCGCGGCCGCTCGGCGTCGCGGGCCAGATCATCCCGTGGAACTTCCCGCTCCTGATGCTCGCGTGGAAGATCGCGCCGGCGCTCGCCGGCGGCAACACGGTCGTGCTGAAGCCGGCCGAGACGACGCCGCTCACGGCGCTCCTCTTCTGCGACGTCGTCCGCCAGGCCGAGCTGCCGCCGGGCGTCGTCAACATCGTCACCGGCGACGGCCGCGCCGGCGCCGCGCTCGTCGACGCCGAGGTCGACAAGATCGCGTTCACCGGGTCGACCGAGGTCGGCAAGGCGATCCAGCGGCGCCTCGCCGGCACCGGGAAGAAGCTCACGCTCGAGCTCGGCGGCAAGGCCGCGAACATCATCTTCGACGACGCCGCGCTCGACCAGGCGGTCGAGGGGATCGTCAACGGCATCTACTTCAACCAGGGCCACGTCTGCTGCGCCGGCTCGCGGCTGTTCGTCCAGGAGTCGATCTACGAGCCGGTGATCGACAAGCTGAAGCGCCGGATGGCGACGCTGCGCGTCGGCGACCCGCTCGACAAGAACACCGACGTCGGCGCGATCAACTCGCGCATGCAGCTCGAGAAGATCGAGGAGCTCGTCGCCGCCGGGCACGGACGAGGGCGCCGAGATCTACCAGCCGCCGTGCCGCCTGCCGGAGAAGGGCTACTGGTTCGCGCCGACGGTGTTCACGAACGTCGCGCAGAGCTACCGGATCGCGCAGGAGGAGATCTTCGGCCCGGTGCTCAGCGTGCTCACGTTCCGCACGCCCGACGAGGCGGTCGAGAAGGCGAACAACACGCCGTACGGCCTCAGCGCCGGCGTCTGGACGGAGAAGGGCTCGCGGATCCTCTGGATGGCCGAGCGGCTGCGTGCCGGCGTCGTCTGGGCGAACACGTACAACCGCTTCGACCCGGCGAGCCCGTTCGGCGGCTACAAGGAGAGCGGCTTCGGCCGCGAGGGCGGCCTGCACGGGCTCGAGCCGTACCTCGCCTTCGACGGCGCGGAGACCTTCGGCGGATGACCGCTCGGCTGGCGCTGCGCCTTCATGGTCGCGATCTCGGTCGTCGCGATCGCAAGGCTCTCGGCGCCGGCTTCACGCTCGCGCGGTTCGCCGAGAAGGTGGCTGGCCGGCTGCCGGTCAGGAAGACGTACAAGCTCTTCGTCGGCGGCGCGTTCCCGCGCGCGAGCGGCCGCACGTACGAGGCGCAGGGCCAGAACGTCGCGCGCGCGTCGCGCAAGGACCTGCGCGACGCGGTCGTCGCGGCGCGCGGCGGCCAGCCGAAGTGGGCGAGCGCTGACCGCGTACAACCGCGGCCAGGTGCTCTACCGGATCGCGGAGATGATGGAGGCGCGCGCCGGCCGAGTTCGCCGAGCTCTGCACCGGCAGGGAGGAGGTCGAGCGCGCGATCGACCGCTGGGTCTGGTACGCGGGCTTCGCCGACAAGCTCGCGCAGGTGCTCGGCTCGGCGAACGCCGGTCGCCGGGCCGTACTTCAACTTCACGATCCCGGAGCCGACCGGCGTCGTCGGCGTCGTCGCGCCCGAGGAGCCGCCGCTGCTCGGGCTCGTCTCGCGGATCGCGCCGGCGCTCATCGGCGGGAACGCCGTCGTCGCGCTCGCGTCCGAGACGCGCCGCTCGCGGCGATCGAGCTCGCCGAGGCGCTCGCCACGTCCGACGTCCCCGGCGGCGTCGTCAACATCCTGACCGGCTACCGCGCCGAGGTCGCGCCGTGGCTCGCGGCGCACATGGACGTGAACGCGATCGACCTCACGGGCGCCGACGGCCTCCGCGCCGACCTCGAGCGCGCGGCGGCCGAGAACGTGAAGCGCGTCGTCCTCGGCCGACCCGACACGCAGACGCTGTACGAGATCTCGGCGTTCCTCGAGCTGAAGACCGTCTGGCACCCGATCGGCGTCTAGCGGCGCGGCCGCAGCGAGTCAGGTTTCGACGCGTGAGCGTCTTCGGCGACTTCCACGCGAGCGACCCGCTCGAGATCTGGGGCGGCGTCGCCGGCTGGAGGGTCGACGGCGGGCGCGCGACGCTCGCGCTGATCGAGCTCGACCCGAGCGTCGCCGTGCCGGAGCACGCGCACGAGAACGAGCAGATCGGGATCCTGCTCCGCGGATCGCTGACGTTCCGGATCGGCGACGAGGAGCGCGAGCTCGTCGAGGGCGGCACGTGGCGGATCCCGTCGCACACTCCTCACGACGTGCGGACGGGCCGGCCGGCGCGACCGTCGTCGAGGCCTTCGCGCCGGCCCGCGACGACTGGGCGCGCCTCGAGCCGATCGCGCAGCGCCGCCCGCAGTGGCCGGCCTGAGCCGCGGCGTGAGGATCGAGGTCCTCGGCTCGGGCGGCGCGATCGCGACGCCGCGGCCGTTCTGCGGCTGCCAGCGTCTGCGCCGACGCGCGCGAGCACGGGCCGCCGAACGCGCGCACCGGCCCGAGCGTCTTCGTCCACGGCCCCGACGTCCTGATCGACACGCCCGAGGAGTCGCGCTCGCAGCTCGCCTTCTCGTCGATCCGACACGCGTCGCGGCCGGCCTCTACTCGCACTGGCACCCCGACCACACCGCCGGCCGCCGCGTGTGGGAGGCCGGGTTCGACTTCCGCGCGTGGCCGCCGGAGGAGAAGCGAGCCCGCTGCACGCCCGTCTACCTGCCCGAGCAGGTCGCGCGGGACTTCGACGCGTACCTCGGGATCGCGCGAGCACTTCGCGTTCCTGGAGCACCTCCGCGTCGTCCGCGCGTCGAGATCGTGTCCGACGGCGAGTCGATCGAGCTCGGCGGCGACGCGCATCACGCCGATCCGGCTCGCCGAGGACTACGTCTACGCGTTCCTGTTCGAGGAGGACGGTGCCCGCGCGCTGATCGCGATGGACGAGCTCAACGGGTGGACGCCGCCCGACCTCGGGCCGCTCGACCTCGCGTACCTGCCCCGTCGGCATCTTCGAGCACCACCCGCTCACGGGCGAGCGGACGATCCACCCGGACCATCGGCGTGCTGCGCGTCGAGGCGACCTACCCGGAGACGCTCGAGATCGTCCGCGCGCTCTCGGCGCGCGGCGGACCGTCCTCGCGCACGTCGAGCACATGGACGGGCTGTCGCACGACGACCTGCTCCGGCTCGGCGCGCGCGACGGCTGGGAGCCCGCCTACGACTCGATGCTGATCGACGTCGCGGACGACTCCGCTCCGCGATCGTAGGCTTTGCGCGCGTGACCGGCGCGACGTCTGAGCCAGCGGATCTCCGAGGGGGACGGCATCGCGATCATCGTCCGCGTCGCAGACGCCGAGGCCGCGCGCGCAGCCGAGACGCAGGGCGCGAAGGCGCTCGCCGTCGACCGCGCGATCGACGGCATCCGCGACGCCACGTCGCTGCCGCTCCTCTGGATCGGCGGCGGCGACCCGTCGACGCCGACGCGCAGGCGATCGGCGCCGACGACGACGTGCCGCCGACGTCGACGTCGAGCACGTCGTGACGGTGCGGGACGAGGAGGAGCTCGAGCGCGCGCTCGAGGAGCTCGACCCGGAGATCTTCCTGCTCGCGGCGCCGGAGGACGACGCCGACGAGGACCCGTCGACCTCGTGCTCGAGCTGCTCCCCGACGTCCCCGCCGGCAAGCTCGCGATCGCGCACGTCGACGTGTCGTCGCGCGACGAGGTGCTCGCGCTCGAGCGCGCGGGAATGGACGCCGTGCTCGTCCCGCCGCGGCCACATCGGCGAGCTCGTCGGCGAGCAGCTGCCCGACGTGTAGACCTCCGCCCGGCCGCGGGCGAGCCGCCGGAGAGGTCGCGTCTACCATGGCTCGCGGTGAGACGGCCGGGTCTCGTCGTCGCTCTCGCGTCGGCTGGCGCTCGCGCTGCTCGCGTGCGGCCTGCGCGGCGGGCCGCTCGGCAGCGCCGTCGCAGGCCGCCGGCGGGCCGCCGGCGCGAAGAAGACGTGCGCGTACCGCGCCGGGCTGGCAGCGGCTCGCCGACCGGATCGATGCGCCGCGTCTACTGCCCGACCTGGCTCCCCGACCCGCTCGTCCCGCAGATCGACGGCCGCTGGAACAACATCGACTCGGTCGACCCCGACCGCAGCTACCTCGTCAGCTTCGTCTGGCAGGAGACCGGGCCCGGCGCCGCCGGCGGCGAGCTGCACGTCAACCTGCGCGGCTACCCCGGGACGGACGACGATCCCGCTCGTGCACGCCGCGGCGGCAAGGATAAGCGGAAGATCCCGTGCTTCAGCGACCCCCGCGGCACCGTGCGCGCGAACGGCATCGCGGCGACGCTCTACACGGTCAACCAGGACGCCGACCAGTGGCACGTCCTGCTCGCGTGGCGCACCGCGGCTCGCTGTACACGCGTCTCGCGAGCACGTCGCGCCGCCGCTCACCTACCGCAAGGTCGTCGCGTACCTGAAGCGCGAGCTGCGATCGCTCGTCCTGGTCGAGCCCGTCGTCGTGAGATGAAGCTGACGCGCCGGCAGGTGCTCGTCGGGCGCCGCAGCCGGCGCGGCCGGCGCGGCCGGGCTCTACGAGCTCGTCGACCGGCTCGCGGGCGAGTCGCCGGCGCGCGCCGACGCGGCGCAGCTGCACGCCGGAGCAGCACCTGCTCGACGGCGTGCGCGTCGTGGACCACGAAGGGGTGGAGGTGCTCGTGCCGCCGCTCCACCACGAGATCGTGACCGCGCGCGTCCGCCGTCGACGGCCGCGACCTCGCGCGACGCGCAGCGGACGCTCGAGCGCGCGCTCGCGGACGCTCGACGCGCGACTACGCGCCCGTCGCCCGCCGGCCTCGGCGTCACGGTCGCGTGGGGGCTGCCGTACTTCGAGCGGCTCGTCCCGGCCGCGTGGGCGCGACACCGCCCGTGGGACCGCCGCGCCGGGCAAGCCGCGCGCTCGTCGACTCGCTCCGCTTCCCGAGCGACCCGCCGACACGGTGCTCGAGCGAAACGACGTCGGCGATCCTGCTGCGCTCGGACTCGCTCGAGCACGTCGACGACGCGATCGACCGGCTCCGCGCGACGGTCGTCGCTCGACGTGACGTCGATCCGGCGCGGGTTCGCGGGCGGCGGCTTCGACGGCGGCCGCTCGCTCCCGAAGCGGATGGCGGTCGCGGCCGGGATCAAGGGCGCCGACCTGATCCCGGACACGGCCGAGCTCTTCCTCGGCTTCACCTCGACGCAGCGGTCGGGGATCGGCCCGGCGCGATCGCGAATCTCGAGACGCTCGGCTACGTCGACCTGCGCGGCAGCGACTACTTCCGGCGGGGCACGCACATGCACGTCTCGCACATCGTCGAGGACGTCGAGGCGTGGTACCTGAACTTCGACTTCCGCGAGCGCGTCGACACGGCGTTCCGGCCGAACCTCGAAGGTGCGCGACGGGCACGCAGACCGTGCGTCAGGGGCCGGAGGACGTCTCGGACCGCCGCACCGTTCGCGGCGACTTCCGCGCCTCCGGCCGGATCGGCCACAGCGCCTCGATCCAGACGACGTCGCGGCTCGCGCACGACGTCGTCGGCGCCGACGGGACCGTGTACGCGAAGGGGACCGCGATCCCGATCCGCGCCGACTTCAACACGCTCGACAACCCGTTCGCGTGGTCGCCGGCAGCGGCACGAGGTCGGCGAGGCGCCGTCCGCCGGCGTCCACTTCGTCGTCTTCAACCCGTCGAGCGACGACTTCCACCGCAACCGCCTCGCGATGGACGGCGTGCTGCCCGGGCGGCAAGATCCCGTTCCCGCCGCGCGCGCGCGGCCAGGGCTTCAACGCCGTGCTCTCGACGACGCACCGCCAGAACTTCCTCGTCCCGCCGCGCCGGCACCGCTCGTTCCCGCTCGCGGAGGTGTGACGCCCGCCGCTTGTGACGACGTGTCGCGAGCACGCGCGCGGCCTGCGTAGGATGGGCCGGGTGACTGCGCGCGGGGCGGCGCTGGCGTTCACGACCTTCGTCTCCGGCGCCGTCCTGCTCGGCCTCGAGCTCGCCGCGAGCCGCGTCCTCGCGCCGGCGTTCGGCAACTCGCTCTTCGTCTGGGGCGCGCTGATCGGCGTCGTCCTGACCGGGCTCTCGATCGGCTACTGGGCGGGCGGCGTCCTCGCCGACCGGATCCCGTCGCCGCGGCTGCTCGTCGGCGTCGTCTTCCTCGGGGGCTCGCTCGTGCTCGCCGTGCCGCTCGTCGACGAGCGGGTGCTCGACCTCGTCGAGCGGCTGGGACCCCGGCCCGCGCGCGAACCCGCTCGTCGCGTCGGTCATCCTCTTCGGGCCGCCGAGCGTCGTGCTCGCGATGGTGACGCCGATCGCCGTCCGGATCGCGTCGCGCGAGCTCGACGCGGTCGGGACGCACCGCGGGGCGGCTGTTCGCGATCTCGACCGCCGGCTCGATCGCCGGCACGTTCGCGACCGCGTTCTGGCTCGTCCCGCGAGCTCGGCGTCGACCAGCTGATCGCCGTCGGCGCGGCGACGCTGCTCCTCGCCGCGCTCCCGCTCGCGCTGACCGACGGCGCGCTCGTCCTCGCGGCCGCGGCGCAGGGCTCGCCGCGCGTCGCGATCGCCGGCGCGCTCTCGCTCGGCGCCGGACAGGCGGCACGCGTCTCCGCGTCGTCGCTTCGCAACTACTCGCCGCTCTACCGCACGCGGCGGCGACCTGCTGCGCAACGCGCCCGAGGCGATGCTGTCCGGCTTCAAGCTCCGCGACCGGCGCGACACGCGCTACCACCACCTCCTCGTCGTCGAGTCGAACGGCGTCCGCTACCTCCGCTTCGACAACTCGTTCCAGAGCGCGATGCGGATCGCGCGGCCGTACGACGCGTACTTCCCGTACACGAACGACTTCGCCGTCGCGCTCGGGTACGACCCTCGACGCGCGACCTGCTCTTCGTCGGCCTCGGCGGCGGCTCGTCGCCGAAGCGGATCCACCGCGACTTCCCGGAGGTGCGGATGCGGGTCGTCGAGATCGACCCGGAGGTCGTCGACGTCGCGCGCAAGTGGTTCGCGTTCCCGCGCTCGATCCCGGTCACGGTCGACGACGGCCGCCGGTACCTCGAGCGGCACGACCGGCGCTACGACGTGATCGCGGTCGACGCCTACTACGCCGACGCGATCCCGTTCCACCTGACGACGCGCGAGTTCCTCGAGACCGTGCGCGCGCGGCTGAAGCCCGGCGGCGTCGTCGTCGCGAACGTGATCGGCGCCGTGCGCGGCGACGGCTCGAAGCTCCTGCGCTCGTTCGTCCGCACCTACCGCGAGGTCTTCCCGACCGTCGTCGCTGCACCCGGTCTTCTCGCCGCGGCGACGACGCGTTCGCGACCGCGAACGTCATCCTCGTCGCGTCGACCGGCGCCGCGCCCGAGCGCGAGGCGCTCGCGGCGCGCTGGCGCGACGTCCGCCGCGCGCACCCGACCTCGCCGGACCTCCGCCGCGTGATCGCGCGCCGCGTCGACGAGCGTCCCGACGAACGACGTCCCGACGCTCACCGACGACTACGCGCCGACCGACGCGCTTCTGACCGAGTAGGCGCTCTAGCCGGCGACGGCCTCGACCTTCGGAACAGCGTCCGGCCCCGCCCCACGTCGCGTTCCGCCGAGCGCAAGCTCGATCCGGTCTGCGGCGACCGGCAGGAACGGCCGCAGCTCGCGCGCCACGACGGCGCACGCGTCGAGGAGCACGCGCCAGGACGGCGTCCAGCCGCGCCGCCGCACCGGCGTCGCCCGCTCGCGCCGCGCTTCGCCAGCTTCCACGGCTGCGTCGCGGAGACGAAGCGGTTCGCCTCGGCGACGACGTCCCACAACGCCGTCGTCGCCGCGCGGAAGTCGAACGCGCCGAGCGCGTCGTCGATCGCCGACGGCAGCTCGCGGCGCGCAGCGCGCGGAGTCGAGCGGCCTCGGCGGCGGCGCGGCGCCGTTCGCGCCGGCCCCGCGGCAGGTCGCGCCCGACGAGCGCGATCGTCCGGTTGACGAGGTTGCCGAGCCCGTCGGCGAGCTCGTTCGCGCGGGCGGCGACGAGCTCCTCGCGGAAGTCGGCGTCGCCGGTGCGCGGCCCGTCGCGCAGGAGGCACCAGCGGACGGCGTCGGCGCCGTAGCGCTCGACGATCGCGCGCCGGGTCGAGCGCGGCGCCGCGCGACTTCGAGAGCTTCTCGCCCGCGACCGTCAGGTAGTCGTGCACGAAGATCGTCGTCGGCAGCGGCTCGCCCGCCGAGAGGAGGATCGCCGGCCAGGAGACGGCGTGGAAGCGGACGATCCCCTTGCCGATCACGTGCAGCCGCTCGTCGCTCTCGACCCACCAGCGACGGTAGGCGGCGCCGTCGGAGCCGAACCCGAGCGCGGTGACGTAGTTCGCGAGCGCGTCGAACCAGACGTAGATCGACCTGCGACGGGTCGCCGGGCACCGGGATGCCCCAGCCGCGCGCCCGCTCGCGCGGGCGCGAGACGCTGACGTCGCGCGAGGCCGCTCCCGACGAACGCGAGCACCTCGTTCCGGCGGTGCTCCGGCTCGACCCGGAGACGCCCGCTCTCGATCAGCGTCGAGCAGCGCTCCTCGTAGCGCGAGAGGCGGAAGAACCAGTTGCGCTCGACGATCCGCTCCGGCGGCCTCCGGTGCTCGGGGCAGCATCCGCCGACGCAGGTCGTCGGCCAGGACGAACGCCTCGCAGCCCGGCAGTAGAGGCCCTCGTAGTCGCGGCGGTAGAGGTCGCCGGCGGCGTCGCAGGCGCGCCAGAGCCGCTCGACGCCGGGCCGGTGGCGCGGATCGGAGCTCGTCCGGATGAAGTCGTCGTTCGACACGCTGCAGCGACTCGGCGAGGTCGGCGAACCGCTGCGCCTTCTCCGCCACGAACTCCGCCGACGGGCACTCCGGCGGCGCAGCGCGGCCTCGACGTTCTTGAGCGCGTTGTCGTCGGTTCCGGTCAGGAACCGGACGTCGTCCGCCGCGCAGGCGGCGGTGGCGCGCCAGGACGTCGGCCTGCACGAGCTCGAGGGCGTGCCCGACGTGCGGGTCGCCGTTCACGTACGGGATCGCGGTCGTGACGTAGAGCACGTCGTTGCTCATCGTGGACTCCCTCCTGGCCCCGCGGGGCCGTCACGATGAGCGGCCGGCCCCGTTGCGTGGGGCCGGTCGATCGACGGTCGAAGCTAGAGCACGCCGAGAGGCCCTGGAGGCAGGGCCATCAGCGACGACGAGTGGCGCGTGCTCGAGCATCCGTCGGTTATACCGGCGCGGCGACGGCGACGCCGGCGCTAGCCGAAGAAGGTGCGCGCGACGTCGTACACCGCCGGGTCGACCCCGCGCACCGACGCGCACGCCTCCGCGAGCGGCACGAGCTCCATCCGCGTGCCGCGCAGCGCGACCATCGTGCCGAAGCGCCCTGCGGCGGCGGCGTCCGCGGCCGCGACGCCGAACCGCGTCGCGAGCACCCGGTCGTAGGCCGTCGGCGTGCCGCCGCGCTGGAGGTGCCCGAGCACGGTGACGCGCGTCTCGAAGCCGGTGCGGCGCTCGAGCTCGGCGCCGATCGCGTAGCCGACGCCGCCGAGGCGCTCGAAGCCGAACGCGTCGAGCGCGCGCTCGACGACGCCCTCCGTCGGCGGCTCGACACCCTCGGCGACGACGACGATCGAGTACGTCTTCCCGTGCCGGTGCCGCGTGCGGAGCGTCCGCTCGACCTCGTCGAGGTCGTACGGGATCTCCGGGATCAGGATCGCGTCGGCGCCGGCGGCGATCCCGGACCAGAGGGCGATCCAGCCCTTCGTCCGGCCCATCACCTCGACGATCATGATCCGGTTGTGCGCCTCGGCCGTCGTCGAGAGGCGGTCGATCGCGTCGGTCGCGGTCTGCACGGCCGTGTCGAAGCCGAACGTCTGGTCGGTCGACGGGATGTCGTTGTCGATCGTCTTCGGGACGCCGACCACGGGCAGGCCGCTCTCGTCGTGGAGCTTGAGCGCGGTCGCGAGCGTCCCGTCGCCGCCGATCACGATCAGCGCCTCGATCCCGTTGCGCTCGATCGTCCCGCGCACGCTCTCCCAGCCCGCTCCGTGGACGTACGGGTCGCGGCGCGACGTGCCGAGGATCGTGCCGCCGCGCTGGAGGATCCCGCGGACGGCGTCGCGGTCGAGCGGCCGCGTGTCGCCGTCCATCAGGCCGTCCCAGCCGTTCAGGATCCCGACGACGTCGATCCCGTGCGCGCGTGCGCGCGAGACGGCGCCGCGGATGACGGCGTTCAGGCCGGGGGAGTCGCCTCCGGCCGTGAGGATCCCGACGACGTCCACGCGCTAGTAGAGGAACATCGGCTTGCCGGTGACGTGGCGCACCTTCGGCCGGTACTGGTCGGCGTCGTAGAGCTCGTCGACGTCGACGCGCTTCACGCCCTGCCGGGTGATCGCACCGGCACGTGCGTGTAGGTGCCGCCGCGCAGCGCGACCATCCGGCCGGACGCGCCCTCGAGCGCGAGGTCGGCGGCCATCACGGCGTAGTTCGTCGCGACCATCAGGTCGAGCGAGTCGGGGCTGCCGGAGCGCATCAGGTAGGCGAGCTGCTGGTAGACGATCCCCTCGCCGGTCCTCTCGGTGAGCAGCGCGCCGGTCGAGCTCGCCGATGCCGCCGAGCTTGCGGTGGCCGTAGGCGTCCTCCTCGCCGCGCAGCATCATCTCGCCGCCGGCGATGGTCGCGCCCTCGGAGATCGTCACGATCGCGTAGTTCGACGGGTTCGCGCGCTTGTCTGCCATCACGAGCTCGGCGAGGCGGTCGATGTCGAACGGCACCTCCGAGATGAGCGCGCGGTCGACGCCGGCGAGGTACGCGGTGATGAGCGACGTCTCGCCGCTGTAGCGGCCGAACAGCTCGACGACGGCGATCCGCTCGTGCGAGCCCGTCGAAGTGCGCAGGTTGTGGATGAACTGGACGCCGCGCGTGACCGCGGTCGAGAAGCCGATGCAGTAGTCGGTGCCGTGGACGTCGTTGTCCATCGTCTTCGGGATCGCGATCACGCGGACGCCCTCGTCGTGCAGCCGCAGCCCGTACGAGAGCGTGTCGTCGCCGCCGATCGGGATCAGCGCGTCGATCCCCTGCGACTCGAGCACGCGCAGCGCGTGGTCGGTGAAGTCGTACGGGCCGTCGCCGTCCTTGCGGCCGGCGAGGAACTCCGGCACGTCCTTCGCCGCGACGCGGCCCGGGTTCGTGCGCGAGGTGTGGAGGACCGTGCCGCCGGTGCGGTCGATCGTCCGGACGGCGGTCGGGTCGAGCGGCACGAACCACTCCGAGCGGTCTCCGGCCGGTCGGGGTCGTACTCGAGGAGCGCCGCCCAGCCGCGGCGGAGGCCGACGACCTCGTGCCCCTCGCCGGCGACGCGGTTGACGACCGCCTTGATGCACGGGTTGAGCCCGGGCACGTCGCCGCCGCCGGTGAGGATGCCGATCCGCATGGCGCCGAGTCTAGAGCCGACGCCTCACGCGGTAGCGGCGGTGACGGCGCCCGCCGCGAACGCGAGACCGAGCGTCACCCAGCGGAGCGGCCTCGGCGGGGATGCGGAGCCCGAGAGTCGTTCCCGCGACGTTCGCCACGAGCACGCCCGGGAGCCAGTACGACGAAGGCGCGCGCCGCGTCGCCGTCGAAGTGGCCGGAGACGGCGAGGACGACGAGGCCGATCGCGGCCGCGGCGATGAAGTAGACGGCGAGGTCGGCGAAGAAGCTCGCGGCCGACGGCGCGGCGCCGCGAGAGCATCAGCGCCGGCGGGACGCCGATCAGCGACGTCGACGTCCCGAGGAGGCCGCCGAGGAAGCCGGCCACCGCCGGCGCCGCCCGGCCGTGCTCGCGCGGGGGGTGGCGGTCCGCCGTACGCCAGCGCCGCCGCCGCGGCCATGACGACGACCCCGACGAGGAGCTTCACCGCGTGCTCGTCCACGGCCTCGAGCGTCCGGCTCCCGACCCAGAGCCCCGGCGCCGCGCCGCCGACGAGGAGCGCGACGCGCCGGGTGTCGATCGCGTGGCGGAGCCGGTAGGCGACGGACACGCGCGTCGCGAGCGAGATCAGCAGGTTCACGGTGACGACGAACGGCAGCGAGAAGCCGACGAGGAGGAGGGTCGGCGTCGCGAGCAGGCCGAAGCCGAAGCCCGACGTGCCGGCGAGGAGCGCGATCGCCGCCGCGAGGATGCCGCCGAGGACGAGCACGGCCGCGCGATCATGCAGGAGCGCCGTCGCGGCGCCGTGTCGTTCGCGTCCTCGCGCCCGCAGCCGGAGTTCGCCGCGGAGCGGGCCGAGAGCTGCGCGCGCGCCGAGCGGTCTGTCGCGGCCGCGGGCGCTGTCGCGCATCTGATCGCCCATCGACCCACCGGCGACCGACTCCTCGCCGCGCCGCATCCGCACGACGAGCGCGATGATCGGCAGCGCGATGATCGCGACGATCAAGATGATCCAGAGCCACATGGCGCCATTGTCTGCGGTCGACGGGTCCACCGCAACCTGCACCTGATCCGGCGCGCCGCCCCGTGCCGGTCGCGCGGCGAGCGAGACGAGGCCGCAGCCCAGCTATCGCGTGACCGACGCCGACGGCCACGCCGAGAACGTCGACACGCGCGACCTCAAGATCGTTCGCTAGTCGAGCGGGCGCTGCGGTCGCGAGGCGGCCGCCGATCCGTTGCGGCTTCTCCCTGAGGGTCTGGAAGCGCCCGCCGCCGCGGAACGACACGGCTAGCAGGCGCTCGTGGGATGCCGGAGGTGGGGCTCGAACCCACACGCCCGCGAGGACACCGGATTTTGAGTCCGGCGCGTCTGCCAATTCCGCCACTCCGGCCCGCGCGCCCATCGTATCCGGGAGCCGCCGCGCCTCGCGCCCGCCGCCGGTCGGTACTCAGTTGAAACCACGTGGCGCGGAGCAGATACTTCCGCGACCGTCAGCAACAGAGGAGGACGGATTTCTGTGAGGTCACGCGCAGGAGTGGCGGCGCTCGCGTTGCTCGTCGCAGTGCTCGCACTGACGGCGGCAGGGTGCGGCGGCAGCGACGACGAGAGCGAAGGGACGACGACAACCGAGACCAGCAGCGGCGGGGGCGGCGGGAACGCGTCGGCCGTGGAGGCGCTTCCGGCGTCTTCCTGCAGCGCCGTCTACTACGAGGGCGACGGCGATCCCGACTTCCTGATCGCCTCCGACCTGCCGCTCCAGGGCGCCGGCCGGACGCAGACGATCGAGATGACGAAGGCGATCAAGTTCGTCCTCAAGCAGACGGAACTTCAAGGCCGGCGACCAGAGCATCGCCTACCAGTCCTGCGACGACTCGACGGCTCAGGCCGGTAAGTGGGACTCGGGCAAGTGCTCGGCGAACGCGAACTCGTACGCGCAGGAACGAGGATGTGATCGGCGTGATCGGAACGTTCAACTCCGGTTGTGCCGAGATCATCGCTCCGATCCTGAACCGGGCCCAGAACGGGCCGGTCGCGATGGTCAGCCCCGCGAACACGTACGTCGGCCTCACGCACGGCGGCCCGGGAACGGCGGCCGGCGAGCCTGAGAAGTACCAGCCGACGGGGAAGAAGAGCTACGCCCGCGTCGTCGCGGCCGACGACTTCCAGGGCGCGGCCGACGCGATCCTCGCGAAGCAGCTCGGCCTCAAGAAGGTGTACATCCTGAACGACAAGGAGGCGTACGGTCAGGGCGTCGCAACGAACTTCCGGAACGCGCTCGGCAAGCAGGGGGTCGCCGTCGCCGGCTTCACCGCCTGGGACGGCAAGGCGTCGTCCTACGAAGCGCTCGCGACCAAGATCAGGTCGAGCGGCGCCGACGGCGTCTTCCTCGGCGGCCTGATCTGCGAGAACGGCGGGAAGCTCGTCAAGGACCTCCGCGCGACCCTGGGCAACGAACGTCACGATCATGGCGCCCGACGGGTTCACGCCGATCTCGGCCGTGGTCGAGGGCGCCGGCACCGACGCCGAGGGCATGACCGTCAGCGTCGCCGGCCTCCCGAACTCGCAGCTGACGGGCGCCGGGAAGACGTTCGTGACGGACTTCAGCGCCGAGAACGGCGGGAAGGACGCCGGATCCGTACTCGGTCTACGCGGCGCAGGCGGCCGAGGTGCTGCTCGACGCGATCGAGCGGTCGGACGGGACGCGGGCGTCGATCGGCCGAGGAGGTGTTCAACACGGACATCAAGAACGGCATCCTCGGCACGTTCAAGATCGACGCGAACGGCGACACGACGTCGAACCCGGTCACGATCTACAAGATCAAGGGCGGGAAGAGCACCGAGTTCAAGGTCATCACGCCGCCGACCGACCCTGGTCAAGGCGGCGTAGGAGAAACGCTTCGCACGCAGTAGATTCGCGGGAGCGGCGACGAGCCGCTCCCGCGACCCCCCTTGACGACCGAAGCCTCAGCTCCGCCCGTTCGCCCTTCCTCGGCCGGCGTCCCGGCGGAGCGAGCGTGATCGGCCTCGTCTTCGTCGCGTTGCTCCTGTTCTGGCTCGCGGTGAACTTCGTCAAGACGCCGGCGGACTTCGTCGAGATCTTCCTGATCGGGATCACGACGGGCTGCGTGTACGCGCTCGTCGCGCTCGGCTACACGCTCGTCTACGGCATCCTCGAGCTGATCAACTTCGCGCACGGCGACGTCTTCATGCTCGGCGGGATGATCACCGCCACGCTCGCCACGAACTGGAGCCTCGAGGCAGGCGAGCGCGTCGCTGTGGCCGCTCGTCCTTCTGATCGGCGCGATCTCGATGGCCTTCTGCGGGCTCCTCAACGCGACGATCGAGTTCGTCGCGTACCGGCCGCTCCGGAACGCGCCGCGGCTTGCGCCGCTGATCACGGCGATCGGGATGAGCTTCATCCTCCAGAACGTCGCGCTCGCGTGGAAGGGCCCGAACTACGTCACCGTGCCGGACGTCCTCCCGAAGGGCGAGGTGTTCACGATCGGCGGCGTCTCCTACGACTGGAACAAGTTCATCGTCGTCCTGCTCACGGTGCCGGTGCTGCTCGCGCTGCTCTGGCTCGTCCAGCGGACGCGGCAGGGGAAGGCGATGCGCGCGACCGCGCAGGACCGCGACGCCAGCGCGATCATGGGCATCAACGTCAACCGGACGATCTCGTTCACGTTCCTGATCGCCGGGTCGCTCGCCGGCGCGGCCGGTCTGATCTACGCCCTGTACGTGACGACGGTGCGCTTCGACCAGGGCTTCCAGCTCGGCCTGATCGCGTTCACCGTCGGCGGTGCTCGGCGGGATCGGGAACCTTCCCGGCGCAGTCCTCGGCGCGGTCCTGATCGGCCTCATCCAGGCCTTCAACGAGGGCCTCGAGTGGCATACGCCCGGGTCCGACTGGACGCAGGCGATCGTGTTCTCGATCCTGATCCTGATCCTCGTCTTCCGCCCCGAGGGCCTCCTCGGCGAGCGGACGCCCGAGGGCGGATAGCCGTGTCGGAAGCGCCTCCGCAGCAGCCGACGCACGTCGACGACGCGCGGCGAGCCGCCGACGGAGGCGATCGGCACCGCGAACCGGCTGCGTGCACGGTGGCGCGACCTGCCCGAGAGCCGGCGGGCCGCGGTCGTCGTCGGCGCCGAGGTCTTGCTCGCGCTCCTGCTCGCCGTCCCCGACACGTCGCTCGGCGTTGCCGCTGCGATCGTCTTCGCGCTGCTGTGGCTGCCGCGGCTCCCGCCGCTTCCGTGGCGCGCGGCGCGTCGAGGCGGCGATCGTCGTCGTCACGGCGATCCTCGCCGCCGCGGACAAGACGCGGTGGTCGCTCCCGGTGATCTTCGCGATCGCGTTCGCCGTCTCGTGGGTGCCGCTGCGAATCCGGCGCTGGCTGCTCCCGGTGCTCGCGCTCGTCGCGGTGATCCTCTACCCGTTCTATCTCGAGCGGATGTTCGGGATGCCGATCTTCGGGCCGTTCCCCGACGTGTCGACGGCGGTCGCGATGCTCGTCTTCATCATCATGGCCGTCGGCCTCAACATCGTCGTCGGCTACGCCGGCCTCCTCGACCTCGGCTACGTCGCCTTCTACGCCACGGGCGCGTACACCGTCGCCTGGTTCGCGTCGCTCCAGTTCTCGAAGCACCGGTGGCACTTCGGCGCCGTCGGCGTCGACTCGAAGCTGGCGGGGTTCCACGTCTCGGTCTGGATCCTGCTCCTCCTCGCCGGCATCGTCACGGCGACGGCCGGGATCCTCATCGGCCTGCCGACGCTCCGGCTGCGCGGGGACTACCTCGCCATCGTCACCCTCGGCTTCGGCGAGATCGTCTACGTCGTCGCGCGGAACGGCGACAACCTCTTCGGAAGCGGCTTCAACCTCACGAACGGCCCGAACGGGATCACGCCGATCGACGCGCCCGGCTGGGGGAACGGGCTGTCGGACGTCAACGGGAGGAGTGCTGCCCGCGAACTACCTCCAGTGCTGCGACCGCGAGCTGTTCAGCCACCAGGTCCAGTCGAGCGACGTCTTCTACTGGACCGCCGTCGTGCTCCTCCTGATCACCGTCTTCTGCTCGCTCCGGCTCCGCGACTCGCGCCTCGGCCGCGCCTGGGTCGCAATCCGCGAGGACGAGACCGCGGCGGCCGCGATGGGTATTCCGCTCATGCGCACGAAGACGTGGGCCTACGCCACAGGGGCGTTCTTCGGCGGCGTCGCGGGCGGCTACTACGCGAGCTTCAAGAGCGCGACCTTCCCCGGCGACTTCTACTTCAACATCTCCGTGTTCATCCTCTGCATGGTCATCCTCGGCGGGATGGGGAACGTCTGGGGCGTGATCGTCGGGGCCGCGTTCCTCTCGTACCTCGACCGCGAGGGCCTGGCGAACATCGGCTCGTGGCTGAACGAGAACATCAGCGAGACCTCGTTCAACATCATCGTCGCGGCCGTCCTCATCGGCGTCTGCCTCTGGGCGGTGATCGTCGTCGAGGAGCTGCTCGTACGGGTTGCGCTCGGGGTGCTGGCCGTACTCGGGCTCCTCCTCTTCGGCGTCCTCCAGGTGATCACGCTGCCGATCGACGTGCCGCTGTACGCGTCGGGGATCTACGGCGCGATCATCCTGATCGTGATGCTGTTCCGGCCCGAGGGGCTGCTCCCGTCGCGGCGGCGGGCGATGGAGTTCCACGAGGGCGTGCACGACGAGCCGCTCTACGACACGACGGGCGCCTGATGGCGGCGAACGGCAACGTCCTCGAGGCGCAGGCGCTGCGGAAGGAGTTCGGCGGCCTCGTCGCGGTCAACGACGTCGACTTCACCGTCCCGGAGGGCAAGGTCGTCTCGCTGATCGGGCCGAACGGAGCCGGGAAGACGACGTTCTTCAACATGCTGACGGGCGTCTACAAGCCGCTCGGGCGGCACCGTCACCTTCCTCGGCGAGGACGTCACGGGCAAGCCGCCGCACGCGATCACCACGCGCGGCGTCGGGCGCACGTTCCAGAACATCCGCCTCTTCCAGAACATGACCGCGCTCGAGAACGTCCTCGTCGGCATGCACTGCCGGATGCACGCGAACCTGTTCACGTCGATCCTGCGCACCCGCGGCGTGAAGCGCGAGGAGGCCGAGTCGCGTGACCGCGCACGCGAGTACCTCCGCTTCGCCGGTCTCCGCCGGCACGAGGACGGGCTTGCCCGGAACCTCCCGTACGGCGATCAGCGGCGGCTCGAGGTCGCGCGGGCACTCGCGACGGAGCCGAAGCTCCTCCTCCTGGACGAGCCGACGGCGGGAATGAATCCGCAGGAGTCGGCCGACTTCACCGCGTTCGTCGCGCCTTCTGCGCGAGGAGCAGGGCCTGACCGTGCTGATGATCGAGCACGACATGCGCGTCGTGATGGGCATCTCGGACCGCGTGTCGGTCCTCGACTACGGCGAGAAGATCGCCGAGGGCTCGCCGCGCGAGGTTCAGCAGAACGAGCGCGTGATCGAGGCGTATCTCGGCAAGGCGGCCGTCGAGGACATGCGCAGGCAGGGGCTCTCGTGAGCGCGGCAGCCGCGGCGGTCGAGGGCACCGCGTCCGGCGGGCCCGTCCTCGAGCTCAACGACGTCCACACCTACTACGGCTCGATCCACGCGCTGAAGGGAATCTCGCTCGACGTCCGCGAGGGCGAGATCGTGACGCTCCTGGGCGCGAACGGCGCGGGCAAGACGACCACGCTGCGCTCGATCAACGGCCTGAACCGGCCGCGGCAGGGCTCGATCAGGTTCCAGGGCCGCGACATCACGCAGGTTGCGGCGCACGACATCGTGAAGCGCGGCTACAGCGCTTCGCTCCAAAGAGCAATAACAGGAGGATGGAGTTCAGGAGGTTCTGTTTTTGGAAACAAAAGAGAATCTCCTGAGCTCTTGCCCTCCTGTGGAGTCTTTCGATCCTTCGCGATTACTCACCGAGGCTCACTGAAATGTCTGAACCGGCAAAGATGTTCTACGACAAGGACGCGGATCTCTCGCTGATTCGCGCGAAGAAAGTGGCGGTGGTCGGCTACGGGTCGCAGGGTCACGCGCACTCCTTGAACCTCAAAGACAGCGGCGTGGACGTGCGGGTGGGGCTGCCCGAGACGAGCCGCTCGCGCGCCAAGGCAGTGGCCGCGGGCCTGACCGTCGACACGGTCGCGGCGGTGTCGAAATGGGCGGACGTGGTCATGGTGCTGGTGCCCGATCACCTTGCCGGCGGCCTTTACAACCGCGAGATCGCCCCGCACCTGGCCGCAGGCAAGATGCTGATGCTGGCGCACGGCTTCAGCATCCGCTTCGGGACCATCGTGCCCGCGAAGGACATCGACGTGACGATGATCGCGCCCAAGTCCCCCGGCCATCGCGTCCGTGAAGCTGTACAACGTCGAAGGCGGCGGCACCCCGGCACTGGTGGCGGTGCACCAGGACGCGACCGGCAAAGCGCGCGCCCTCGCGCTCTCGTACGGCAAGGGGATTGGCGTGACCCGCGCCGGCGTCATCGAGACGACCTTTGCCGAAGAGACCGAGACCGACCTCTTCGGCGAACAGACCGTGCTCTGTGGCGGCGTCAGCGCGCTCGTGAAGGCGGGCTTCGAAACCCTGGTCGAGGCCGGCTATCAACCGGAGATCGCCTACTTCGAGTGCCTGCACGAGCTGAAGCTGATCGTCGATCTGATGTACCGCGGCGGCCTCAACTACATGCGCTACTCGGTCAGCGACACCGCCGAGTACGGCGACTACAGCGCCGGCCCGAAGATCGTCACCGAGCAGACCCGCCAGACCATGCGCCAGATCCTCAAGGACATCCAGGACGGCAGCTTCGCCAGAGCCTGGATCGCCGAGAACGAACAGGGCCGCCCGCGCTTCAGCGAGACGCGCGCCAGGGAGCAGACCCAGGTGCTCGAACAGGTCGGCGTCAAGCTCCGCGCGATGATGCCGTTCCTCGATCCGGTCACGGTCAGGCCGGACGGCATGACGACGTAAGCTTCGCCGTCAAGTCCCAACTCCCAACTCCCAACTCCCAAGGAGAGTCGTTCGACACACCTGGGTGAAAGGCGCGTGAACAAGCTGGTTGTTCCGCCTTTCACCCAGGTGTGTCGATCGGCTCTCCTTGGGAGTTGGGAGTTGGAGGTTGGGAGTTGATCCGTCTTTCCTCCCGTTCCGACAATCGTGTAAGATTCGTAAAAATGTCCAACACGAGCGTCGGTACCACCCGTGACCATACCAACGAGATCCGCAGGCTTTCCACGCTGCTCGAAGTCAGTCAGGCGCTCTCCGGCGTTCTGAATCTCAAGGCCGCTCTCCAGTCGGTTCTCGATCTGCTGGAACGCCGCCACCAGGTGGTCGGCGGCACGGTGTTCATCCTCGATCCGGAAACGCGCGAGCTGCACGCGGATGCCACGGTCGGGACCCGGCTCGCGGTGCAGCGGGCGCGCACCCGTCCCGGCGACGGCATCACCGAGCGCGTGATCGATACCGGCAAGCCGGTGGTCGTCCCGCGCGTCAGCCAGGAGCCGGGGCTGGCGTCGGCGGCTGGCGATCGCGCCCGCGGGCGCGAGCTCACCTACATCGCGGTGCCGATTGCGGTCGGGCGACGGCCGGGCGGCAGCCTGGAAGTGGTGCTGACGTTCAAGCAGGATCGCGACTATCAGCGCTCGCTCGAGTTCTATCGCGTCGTGGCTTCCATGATCGCGCAGGCATTGAAGCTGCGGCGGAGCGTCGAGGCCGATCGCAGCCGTCTCGCGGAAGAGAACGAGCACCTGCGCGACGAGCTGCGCGACAAATACGCATTCCGCAGCATCATCGGCAACAGCGCCTCGATCCAGCAGGTCTACGAGCAGGTCGCGCAGGTGGCCAGGACCAACACCACGGTGCTGATCCGCGGCGAGTCGGGCACCGGCAAGGAAATGATCGCGCACGCGATCCACTACAACTCGCCGCGCGCCAAGAAGCCGTTCATCAAGGTCAGCTGCGCCGCGCTGCCGGAGTCACTGATCGAATCCGAGCTGTTCGGTTACGAGAAGGGCGCGTTCACCGGCGCGCAGGGCGCGAAGAAGGGGCGCTTCGAGCTGGCCGAGGGCGGGACGCTCTTCCTCGACGAGATCGGCGACATCAGCCCGTCCACCCAGGTGAAGCTGCTGCGGGTGCTCCAGGAGCGCGAGATCGAGCGCCTCGGCGGCACCTCGTCGATCCGCATCAACGTCCGGCTGATTGCCGCCACCCACCGCCCGCTCGAGGAGTTGATGGAAGAAGGGAATTCCGGGAGGACCTGTTCTACCGGCTCAACGGTCTTCACGATCTTCGCCTGCCGCCGCTGCGCGAGCGCGAAGCCCGACATCATGCTGCTCGCCGATCACTTCCTCGAGAAGTACTCGCGGGAGCAGGGCAAGGCCATCCGCCGCATCTCGACGCCCGCGATCGACATGCTCACCAGCTACCACTGGCCGGGCAACGTCCGCGAGCTGGAGAACACGATCGAGCGCGCCGTCCTGGTCTGCGACGGCGGCGTGATTCACGGGCACCACCTGCCGCCGACGCTGCAGACGGCCGAGGCCTCCGACACGGTGGCCCGCCAGTCGCTGGCCGAAAGCGTCGAAGCCTTCGAGCGCGATCTGCTGCAGGACGCGCTCAAGACCAGCCGCGGCAGCTGTGCGCGCGCGGCCAGACTGCTCGGCACGACCGAGCGGATCTTCAACTACAAGGTGCGGAGGTACGGGGTCGACGTCAGGCGGTTCAAAGCGTAGAGTTCGGCGGCAGCCGCTCCCAGGAGAGCGTTCCTCCTGGAACTCCTATCCTCCTTGTAAATGTTTGTGGCGGGTGGCTGTCGTCCACGTGGGTCTCTCTGCGCTACTGACTGCCGGCCGCCGGCGCCTTCGGGTAGTCCCTCCACAGCCACCGCAGGGTGTCGGGCAGCAGGGCCCGGCCGTGGCGGTTGCTGTGGAAGCCGTGGCCGTACTCGAAGCGGTAGTCGTACTTCGCGTAGGCCAGCGACCTGGCCAGGGTCTGGTTGGCGAGCGGCCAGTTGCCGTTGGCGTTGTCGAGATCGTTGGCGCCGTCCTGAAGGAAGACGCGAATCGGTTTTTTCGGCGTCTTGCGGATCATGGCTTCGTAGTTGTGTCCGCCCTCGCGCACGGTCTTGCCGCTCGCGATGTTCGTGAAGCTGCCGATCCAGGAGACCACCTTGCTGAACTCGTTCGGGCGCTCCCAGGCGACCGTGAAGGCGCAGATGCCGCCGCTGCTCGCGCCGGCAATCGCGCGGCTGGCGGCGTCGTGGCGCAGCTTCACGCTCTTCTCCACCTCGGGCAGGATCTCCTCGAGCAGGAAGCGGGCATATTGATCGGACAGCGTGTCGTATTCGAAGCTGCGGTTGGCTCGTCCGCCCTCGAACAGCCCGGGCTGAATGAAGATGCCGACGGTGACCGGCATGTCACCCTGCGCAATCAGGTTGTCGAACACGGTGGGAACGAACTCACGATAGCCGGCGCCGTCCTGGAACACCATCACAGCCGCCGGATTCTCGGCGCGGTACTGGGCCGGCACATAGACCCACCAGTCACGCTTCGTGCCCGCGAAGATCTTGCTGTCCCAGGCGGGCATCTGTTTCAGCGTGCCTTTCGGCACGCCTGGCTTCTCGCGGCTGTCGGGGTGCGTCTCGTAGGCCTCGAGCTGACCCCCGCCCAGACGCCGATCGCCGGCTTCGAAATGCCACGTAAACGCCTCACCGTGCGACAGCGTTGCGACGCCCGCGTACAGGCCGCCGCTGCCGACCCGGGTGAGCGGCATCGTGAAGTGCACGGCGTCCGACACGACGCGCGCCGGCGGCGCATCCGGCGGCCGGCGGCGGCAGCTCGACGGCCCACGCCACCATGAGCTCGTCGATCTTTGGCGCGGCGGATCCCTTCAGCAGCGCGTCCGCGCCAAACCAGGCGCGTATCCGCTCGGCCAGCTTGTCGGCTTCGGCGCCCTGCGGCTTGGCCGCCAGCGCCGCCTCGAGCGACCGCGGCGTGAGCGCGGGCGCGTCCTGCGCGGAGGCGTTGGTCGGAGAGCAAGCAACAGCAGCAAGGCCGAGGCGCACGACTGTGTCTTCTTTTCTTTTGTTGTTGGCGGGGCCCCTTAGGCGCCGTCCCGCGGAGCGGCCACCCCCGCGGCTGCCAGCCCTCGCTTCGCTCGGGCGGCCGCTTGAGCGGCTCTTTGCCGCTCGGTTCAGCAGCGCGTCATTCTACATGCCCCACCGGGGACGCAGAGGACCAGGAGCCGGCGTCTTAGTAATGTAAGTTCGTCGTGTCGTCGTCTCGTCGTGTCGTCGTGACCCGCGCAGCGGACCGTCAAGCGTGGGGGCGTACGCTGTTCGTCCATTGCTCCCCATGCTGATCGCCCTCCGTCATCGCAACTTCCGCCTGCTCTGGATCGGCTTCTGGTCTCGTTCTCGGGCACCTTCATGCAGTCCGCGGCGGTGCTCTGGCACGTGTCGGTGCTCGTGCCCGCCGATCGGCGCGCGATCGCCCTCGGACTGGTCGGCCTGGTTCGCATCGTCCCCGTAATCCTGTTCTCGCTCATCAGCGGCGTGGCGGCCGATGCGTTCGACCGCCGCAAGCTGATGCTGATGACGCAGGCCATCATGGCGATCCTCGCCGCGGTGCTGGCGCTGCTCACCTTCCGCGGGCTCACCGCCGTGTGGCCGATCTATCTGCTCACCGCGGTCAGCGCCGCGGCCGGCGCCTTCGACCTTCCCGCTCGCCAGGCGCTCACGCCGAACCTCGTGCCCCGCGAGCACCTGCCGAATGCCATCACGTTGAACAGCATCATGCTGCAGACCGCGTCGGTGGCCGGACCGGCGATCGGCGGGCTGGTGCTGGCGACGCGCGGCGTGGGCTGGGTGTACGCGGTGAACGCGGTCTCGTTCCTGTTCGTGATCGGCGCGCTGCTGGCCATGGATCCTCCGCGCAGCGACGAGACCGCCCCGGAAGACCGCGGCAATTTCAGCGTCGCCGCCGCACTCGAAGGACTGAAGTTCGTCTTCCGTGCCCCGCTGATCCGCTCGACGATGCTGCTGGATTTCTTTGCGACGTTCTTCTCGTCGGCGACCGCGCTGCTGCCGATCTTTGCGCAGGACATCCTGCACGTCGGCGCTCGCGGCTACGGCTGGCTGTACGCGGCTCCCGCCGCCGGCGCGCTGCTCACGAGCGCGATCATGGTCCGGGTCGTGGACTGGATCGAGCGTCGCGGCGAAGTGCTGATCGGCGCGGTCGCCGTCTACGGGCTCGCGACGGTCGGGTTCGGTCTCTCACGCGGGTTCTGGATCAGTTTTGTCTGCCTCGCGGCAACCGGCGCCGCGGACACGGTCAGCACCACGTTCCGCAACCTGATTCGGCAGCTCGAGACGCCCGACCGGCTGCGCGGCCGGATGATCGGCGTGAACATGGTGTTCTTCATCGGCGGCCCGCAACTCGGCGAGCTCGAGGCAGGACTCGTGGCGAACTGGCTGGGCCCGGTCGATTTCGGTCGTGACCGGCGGCCTCGGCTGCCTCGCCGCCACCGCCGCAATCGCCGGCGGCACACCGGCACTTCGCGCTTACCGACGTCAGGACATGCCGGCGCTTCCCGCAGGAAGACGATAGGAGTGAGGGGAGGGCGGGGGAACCGGGCATAGGTCGATTCTTGTCAACTCCCAACTTCCAACTACCAACTCCCAAGGAGAGTCGCTCGAAGCATCCGGGTGAAAGGGCGCGAACAAGCTGGTTGTGCCGCCTTCACCCCAATGCTTCAACCGACTCTCCTTGGGAGTTGGAAGTTGGGAGTTGGGAGTTGACAAGAATCATTGCATCAACGCCGCTCTCCAGGCTTTCAGCAGAAGCTCGATCACCCCATCGACCCCGACGTTGTGAGTCACCTGCGTGAACAGGAACGGCCCGTCGCCGCGCATCTTTCGCGCGTCGCGTTCCATGACGCCGAGATCGGCGCCGACCAGCGGGGCGAGATCGGTCTTGTTGATGATCAGCAGATCCGACTGGGTGATCCCCGGCCCGCCCTTGCGCGGGATCTTGTCGCCGCCTGACACATCGATCACATAGATGGTGAAATCCGCGAGGTCGCGGCTGAACTGCGCCGCGAGGTTGTCGCCCCCGCTTTCGACGAAGAGCAGCTCGGGATGAAAGCGTCGCATCAGGCGATGGAGCGCTTCGAGGTTCTGGCTGATGTCGTCGCGCACGGCGGTGTGCGGGCAGCCGCCGGTCTCGACCGCGGCGATGCGATCCGGCGCCAGCGCTTCGTTCCGGACCAGGAACTCCGCGTCTTCCTTCGTGAAGATGTCGTTGGTGACGACCGCGATGTCGTGGCGATCGCGGAGCCGGCGGCAGAGCGTCAGCAGCAGCGCGGTCTTGCCGCTGCCAACCGGGCCGCCAATTCCCACGGTGAAGGCCCGTCGCCGATAGTCGCGCCGCAGCGGCGCCGGCCCGTTCGCTGAAGGAGCCGGCACCCTCGGGGAACTCAGCTTCGTCCAGTTGGTCGACAGGATGGTGATGAAACCGGGGGCGAGGCACGTCGGGCTCCTTCAGGACTGGAAGAGACGTGAGTACAAGCGATCGTGTGCCGCCTGCAGCAGGTCGACGACCGGTGCGGTCTGCGCGAGATGGCTCTCATCGAAGTCACGCGCGCGATCCGCGACCGCGGCGATTGCCGGGATGAGCCGCGTGCTGGATCCGCTGCGACTCGTAGCTGCCGGCAATTCCGAGCTTCACGGCGGCCGCCAGCACGCCCCGCACCGCCGTATACAGGCACACCTGCCGGGCCACGGTCGAGTGGCAGCTCCAACGCGGCGAACACCACGCCCATCACCGGCCCCTGGTGGCCGAGGCCGGCATCGACGCGCACGGCAACGGCGTCGACCGGGCCGCTCGGCCAGATCCGCGCCGCCGTGGCCGCGAGCGCCCGCCCCTGCACACGGCTCGCGCGGTTTGCCACCGGGTTGGTCAGGAACACGTCCGCCAGGTGATCGAGCACGTCGAACCTCGACGGATCGCGATAGGCGGCATTCAGCAGCGGGAGCATGCCGCAGCCGTTCTGCTCCAGAACCGCAACGGCGAAGGCCTCGAGCGCGGCAGGATTCGGAATCTCGCCGCTCTGCCAGGCGGCTTCGAGGCCGCCCGAATGTGCGAAACCGCCGGTCGGAAAGGCGGAGTCGGCGAGCTGCCAGGCCAGGAGATCGGTCATCAGAACAGAAAGTATCGCTGCGCCAGCGGCAGCACGTCCGCGGGCTGCGAGCGCAGCGGTTGACCGTCCGCGGTCACCACATACGTCTCCGGATCGACGGTAATCGCCGGCAGCGCGTCGTTCAGCTTCATGTCACGCTTGGAGACGCCGCGACAGCCGCGCACCGCCGCAAGCGGCTTGTTCAAACCGTAACGCTGCACCGAGCCCGAGTCCAGGCTGGCCTGTGAGACGAAGGCCAGTGACGTCGCCGCGGTGGCGCGGCCATACGCGCCGAACATCGGGCGCATGATGAGCGGCTGCGGCGTCGGAATCGACGCGTTCGCGTCGCCCATCTGCGCCCACGCGATGAAGCCTCCCTTCAGCACCAGCTCGGGTTTGGCGCCGAAGAACGCCGGCTTCCACAGCACGAGATCGGCGATCTTCCCGACCTCCACCGACCCGACCTCGTGGCCGATCCCGTGGGTGATGGCGGGATTGATCCGTGTACTTCGCAATGTAGCGCCGGATGCGCAGGTTGTCGGAGTCCGCGCGCTCGCCGGGCAGGCGACCTCGCTCCGCACGCATCTTGTGCGCCGTCTGCCAGGTCCGCGTGATCGACCTCGCCAACCCGTCCCATCGCCTGGCTGTCGCTCGACATCATGCTGATCGCGCCCAGATCGTGCAGGACGTCTTCCGCGGCTATCGTTTCGCCACGGATCCGGCTCTCGGCGAACGCCACGTCTTCCGGGATGTTCTTGTCGAGATGGTGGCACACCATGAGCATGTCGAGGTGCTCGTCGAGGGTGTTGACCGTGTAGGGCCGCGTGGGATTGGTCGAGCTCGGCAGCACGTTCGCGTCGCCGCACACCTTGATGATGTCTGGCGCGTGGCCTCCGCCTGCGCCTTCCGTGTGATAGGTGTGAATCGTTCTTCCCTTGAACGCCGCAATCGAGTCGTCGACATAGCCCGATTCATTGAGGGTGTCGGTGTGAATCGCCACCTGGACGTCGTAACGATCGGCGATGGCGAGGCAGGCGTCGATCGCCGCAGGCGTCGAGCCCCAGTCTTCGTGCAGTTTCAAGCCGATCGCGCCGCCGGTGATTTGCTCGGTCAGCCCCTCGGGCCGTGACGAGTTCCCCTTGCCGAGGAAACCGAAAGTTCATCGGCAGCGTGTCGGTTGCCTGCAGCATCAGCTCGATGTGCCGCGCGCCGGGTGTACAAGTGGTGGCGTTGGTGCCTGTCGCCGGACCCGTTCCCCCGCCAATGAACGTGGTAATGCCGCTCGCCAGCGCCTCGTAGACCTGCTGCGGGCAGATGAAGCAAGACCGCAACCTCTAACCAAGTACAGGCCACA